>NZ_JBSFGE010000002.1:0-649986 GCF_053596435.1 Streptomyces sp. NPDC001700 | reverse complement strand
ATTCCCGGACCACGGACACGATCCGTCGGCGCCGGGTGCGGAGCGAAAGCGGGCGACCAGGGTGCCCACAACCGTTCGGGGTGCCCGGCTGAGCACGAGTTCTGGTGCCAGGACTCACTCCCGCTCGGTCAATAGGAACGGTGGCTGGTGTTCATATGACACGCTGGTGTGCCGGGTGGGGCCCGGTCAATGGGAACCGGTGATTCGGTTCAACTTCGTCCAGGACCAGACGACTTCGTTCATCAAGGGGCGGCGAAGTGACGCGGCCCGTGCCGCCGACGCTCTGGGAGGGGTGCGCGCCGGCGGCGGGGTGCTGGTGGCCGCAGGCGGCGAGGAGGGTGGTCAGCGACGCAGCCAGCAGCGAGGCCGATGACGCCGTGCGGAGACTCTCCAACAGCACGGCGATGGGACGCCCCGCCGAGCGGTCCGGTTCCGCCCGCGCCGGGGAGAATGAGGCCCGAGATCGATCCGCAAGGGGAGGGGGAGCGATTCTTTCCGCGCTCGCGAACATAGCGCTGGGGCTGGTGACCAGCCTTCTGGGCGGTGGGCTCGTCTGGCTGTGGGAGCGCGGCAAGCGCACCCGGACGCTGAACAGGAAGGCGGGCTTCTTCGGTGTCAGGCCCGGAGAGACCTGCCTCGTCGTGCTGCCCAACAAGTACAACGCGCCCCGCGCGGTTCACCACCGGGACGTGCGGGCCGTGGTGGAGCTGGCCATGCTCGCCGGCGAGTTGGGCTGTCAGGTCTCGGTGGCCTCCGGCTCCTTCCGCGGCAGCAACGGTGACCGCACCGAGTTCTGCGTCGGCGGCCCCCTCGGCGAGGCCAATGTCCGCGCCGGTGGGCACCTCGCCGCGCATCTGCCGGGCGTCACCATCCACCCGTACAGCGATCGGCGCGATGCGGTGGCCTTCTCGGTCGGCGGAGAACAGTACCTCTTCGATCAGGACAATGAGGAATACGCCCTCGTCGCGAAGTTCACCCCCGAGGAGTCGAGCCGCCCCGTGGTCCTGGTGTGCGGGCAGAGCGCGCTGGCGAACCAGGCCGCCATCCACTTCCTCCGGCGCGAGTACGCGCGGGTGGCCAGGGAGATCGCCTCGGAGGATCGCTACTGCCTGCTGATCAAGATCTCCGACATCGTCACCTACGAGTTCCACCGGGCTGTACTCGAACGCGACGTCTCCACCGCCGCGTTCGCACCGGCATAAGGGCTCACCGCGGCGCGATGGCGCCGAGCACCACGGCGGCGGCCTCGCTCCACGGCACTCGCTCCGCGAGCCGCGCGCGCAGCTCCGCCGTCCGCCGGAAGGCGCCGTCGCGATCCCGCAGCTTCCGGTCGATGGCCCGCGCCCACTTCTCCGTGTCCCGTTCGTCGTCTCCGGACATGGACACGACAAACGGATCGGCCGCCTCATGCCCGAGGGTCTCGCGCAGCAGCTGCGCGAGACCACTCCCCGAACTGACGAGAACGGGAACGCCTTGGGCGATCGCTTCGACGCCGACCAGACCGAACCCCTCGGACCGTGACGGCACGATCACCAGGCTGGCACTGTTCAGGTCGTTGGCGACGCGCTCCTTGGCGGATGCGTACGCGCGGACGACGACTTCGAGTTGGGGATTGGCCGCCCACTCCGTGATTGTCGCTCGCTGCTCGTCCACAGCGGCTTCCGGGGCCCCGCGGACGAGCAGCCTGAGCCGGCGCAGCCCGTCTTCGTGCAGCCATGTCGCGACCCGGCCGCACGCGGCAGCGGCGAGATCCACCCCCTTCAGCGGGGCGTCCTCGGTACGGCCGATCAGCAGCACCCGCCACGGCGAACCGCCCGGCGGTACGCGGGGTGCCGAGGAGGCGGCGGAGTCGAACCCCGGGTCGAGCCGCAGCGGCGCAAGGGCCTCCGAAGCGGGGAACTCGGCCAGGAAGTGCTCGTACAGCCGGGGGCCGACCGCGACCACGCGGTGGGCGCTCCTGCCGAGCGCGCGCTCGATGTCCGTCCGTTCCTCGGCCCGCAGCCCGGCGTCCGTCCTGCGGTCCGGCTTGTACCACTCGATCTCGTCCGGGGCCATGTGGACGAAGTGCAGTCGGCGGGCCGTGGGAAAGAAGTCGTCGGTGATCTTCTTCGCCGCCGGTCCGGTGATCCGGCTGTGTCCCAGCACCAGATCGGGCAGTGTCCCCGCGGGAAGTACCGGTCGGTTGGTGAGCCGCATGTCCTCGGAGGCTCCGGGCATGTCGGGAGCCGGAAGCAGGGTGACGCCCGCCTCGGCCGCCGCCGCCAGCTCCTCGGATGCGGCGGTGAGCACCACACAGAACACCTGCGCTCCGGCGTTGGCCAGAGCGCGGCACAGATTGCGGTTGAAGGTGCTGAGCCCGCCGTGGGAGGACCCCCACTCGGTGGCCACGGACAGGACGACCGGTGCTCGGCGGCCGGGCGCGGAATGGTCGGCGCCTTGGGGCCGGGGCGTGCCCTTCTCGGGGTCCTCCCCGTTCCGCTGCTGAGGAATTCCCGGGCTGGTGGCGGGATCCGGGCCGAGCAGGGCACGGGCGCGCCGCACCGCGTCAGCTAGGTCGACCACGGTCTCCTCGTGCAGGGTCGCTGGGTCGTCGGGGTTCGGCACGAGCAGAAACTCCAGGGTGTAATAGGGCATCGCCACGCTGTCCAGCGCTTCGGCCGCGTTTGCCAAGTGGTCGGCGGCCGCGGCCCAATCTCCTGCGCGGAGTTGGGCCATGGCCGCGTTGTAGAGGATCAGGGAGCGGTTCCGAGGTTCTTCGGCCAGGGCCAGGGCGCGTTCCGCCCAGGTGAGCGCGTCGTCCGTGTCTCCGTTGGCCAGGGTCAGGTACGTCAAGTTGTTGGCCTGCTCCCAGCCGGGGGCCAGCGCGAACGAGGCTCGAAGATGGTCGATCGAGGCCGGGACGTCACCCTGCCTATACGTGGCGTATGCCGCGGTGAGGTGGTTGCCCGCGAGTTCGGTCCGCACTCTCCCTGTCGCCTTCTGGAACCAGCTTCGCGCCGGCCACGACTGGAGCGGCACGCGGACCCGGTCGGCAGTGAGCTCGCCGCCGAGCTGTGCGATCTGCTCGGCGGCCGTCTTGAAGTCGGAAGAGTCGGCCAGGGTGATGTCGTCCGTGTCCGCCGCGTACAGCCAGCGCTCCACGGTATGACCGGCATAGGTGCAGGTCACGGTGGTGAGGTCGAGAGCGGAGGGCTCGCCCGCCCGCAGGATCGCGTCATGCAGGAGATTGATCCGCGGGGCGGCGTCCGGCCCCGGCTCGGGCAACATCTCCAGAGCGTCGAAGATCTCCTCGATATCACTCCCGTTCATGGCGGAGCAGCAGGTGGGGAACGTCCGGAGCGGCCCGGCTGCGAAGTCGTACAGGAGATGGTTGAGACGCTGGACCAGCAGCTGGTGGAGGCTGTTCCGGCTGGTGTACTGAGCGTGGGGGGCGGAGCCGACCGTCCCGACCGTCCACAGCCGCGCGTAGATCTCGTCGAAGAGTTCGGTGTGCACGGCGAACCGCATGGTGTCCTCATCGGCGAGGATGCCGTCCGCAACCAGTGCTTGTCGACATTGGTCGTACTGCGCCTGTGTGATCTCCGGTGATCCGGCCATGGTGTAGGCGAACCAGGCTTCTTCCGCCGTCGCGTGCCCGAGTGCCGAGGACAGCACGTTGAACGCGATGAGGTCATGCCGTTCCATCGCGCGCACCGCGCGGATCAGCGGGCGCTCCAGGACATCGCGCCCCGACTCCATGCGGGAACGGATGCCTTCCAGCACTTCCGTGGTGAGCTTCATGCCTTTGGCCGCACCACGCTGCCAGCGGGCGAACATCTCATGGCAGTACAGCTGGATCTCGTAGGGATTTCCGTCCGTGAGCTGTCTCAGGGCGGACACCACACTGGTCGATGTGAGGCCGTGAATGCCAACGCTCACGAGCGGGCGCTCCATGCACGCGTAGACGTCCTCCCACTCGACGAATCCTCTGAGTGGGATTTCCTTGAACTGCCGCAGGATCGGTGAGTGAACGTCGGTGATCCGATCGATGAGCCCGGAGGTGCCCGCGAGTACCAGCACCAGCCCGTCCACGCGTGAGGTGAGGAACCGCAGCGCGGACAGCGCACGGGCATCGTGGGCCATCAGCTGGGCTTCGTCGACCAGCAGGACGATCGGATGCCCGAGTAGCCGTATGAAGTGGGCGAGATCGGCCCGCAGGGCCGCCTCCGGCACCCGCCCTTCCGGCCCGGCGAGTGCCACCGCTTCGGGGAACTCCAGTGGTGCCACCGAGGCGGCGTCGGCCGCTCCGGCCATCACCCGCCGCACCGCGGCGGGTTCGGGGACGCTCAGCCCGTCCGTGCCCTCGGCGATGATCGCGGAGACCAGCTCCTCGTACACCTTCCGGAAGAAGACCGCAGGCTCCCCGTCGCCCTCGATCAGCTCCACGCGTACGGTGGCGAACCCGTTCTTCCTGGCCATCCACTCGGTGGCGTTGAGCAGGCTCGTCTTCCCGGCCGCTCGTGGCCCGTGGAGGACGACACAGACCGACGGGCGGTCCACGGCCGCCTGATCGAGCTCGTACTTGATGATCGCGACTTCCTTGCCCCGGCCGGCGAAGAACGCGGCATCGCGCACCGGGTTCCGGTAGTCGTAGGGATTGCGTAACGCGGAGATGTCCATGAGCCCCCTCACCTCGCCTCGATCGTACGATCCCCACGGGGCGCACCGGGAGCGTTCTGCGGCAGTGTCTCGGAGCCGGAGCATGCTGACCGACCGCCCCGTCGGGCCTTGCGAACGGAGGTTCGGAGCGTTCCGGTTCGGGTGGGGGAATGTCGGCCCGAGGCGTTACGCGGCGGCGGCTCGGCGGGGCCACTCCTCGGTCAGGGCCGCCACCGTTTCGGTGATCGCGGGGCGGCGGGCGGCGCCCTCGCGCCAGAGGGCGTAGAGGCGGCGTACCGGCAGCGGGTCGAGGGGGACCGCGCGGACCCCCTCCGGCAGGGGCCCGCGCCCCAGGCGGGGCATCAGGGCGATGCCCAGGCCCGCCGCCACCAGGGCGATCTGGGTGTGGTTCTCCGCCGCCTGGTACGCCAGATCCGGTTCGCTGCCGGACGCCCGTAGCGTCCGTACGAGCCAGTCGTGGCACACCGACCCCGGCGGCTGGCAGATCCACCGCTGCCCCGGCAGATCCGTCCGCCGCAGCACGTCGCGCCCCGCCAGGGGATGCCCCACCGGTACGAGGACATCGCACAGGTCGTCCCCGATGACCGCGCGCCGGAGCCCGTCCGGGGCGGGCAGCGGGGCGATGTCCCAGTCGTGGGCGACGGCCAGGTCGATGACGCCCTGCGCCGCCAGGTCCACCGACAGGTGCGGGTCGACCTCGACGAGCCGGGCGTCCAGCGTCGGGTGCTCGGCGGCGAGCCGGGCCAGTACGGCGGGCAGCAACCCCCGCGCGGCGGACGCGAAGGCGCCGATCACCAGCCGCCCGGTCGGCTGTCCGCGCCGCTCCTCCAGGCTGGTCTCGGCCCGTTCGACGATCGCGAGGAGCTGCTGCGCGGTGGCGGCCAGATGCTGGGCCGCGTCGGTGAGGACGACGCCCCGGCCCTGCCGTTCCAGCAGCGTGGTCCGGGTCTCCCGCTCCAACTTGGCGATCTGCTGCGATATGGCGGACGGGGTGTAGCCGAGCGCGATGGCGGCCGCGCTGACCGAACCGTGCACGGCCACCGCGTGCAGCGCCCGCAGCCGGGACAGATCCAGCAAGGCAGCCGACCCCCACTCACGTTTTACGGATGCTGCATCCAACCATGAAGTCATCCGCGCTGGTGCTAAAAGGTCCCGCCACCCGATCCTCTTTCCTATGCGACCTGCACACATCGGCCTCGCCGTGCTTGTCACGGCCCTGTGGGGCGTCAACTTCGTGGTCATCGACATCGGCCTCGACCACTTCCCGCCGCTCCTCTTCTGCGCGCTCCGCTTCCTGGTGGCGGCGGTGCCCGCGATCTTCTTCGTCGGCCTGCCGCAGGTCTCCTGGCGGTGGATCGCGGGGGTCGGGCTGACGCTGGGCGTGGGGAAGTTCGGGCTGCTGTTCATCGGGATGCGGGAGGAGATGCCCGCCGGGCTGTCCTCGCTGGTGCTGCAGATCCAGGCGGTGTTCACCGCGCTGTTCGCGGCCGTCGCCCTCGCCGAACGCCCCGGCCGCCGACGGCTGCTGGGCATGGCGGTGGCGCTCACCGGTATCGGCGTCGCCGCCCTCGACGAGGGCACCTCGGGCCCGCTGCTCGGCTTCGTCCTCGTCATCGCGGCGGCGGCCTTCTGGGGCGTGTCGAACGTCCTCACCCGCAAGGCCGCCCCGCCCGACCCGCTGAGCTTCATGGTGTGGGTGAGCGTGGTGCCCGTCCTGCCGCTGCTCGGGTTGTCGCTGATGTTCGAGGGCGCGGACCCTGGCATGCACGCGCTGACCGCGCTCGACTGGTCCGGGGCGGGCGCCATCGTCTACGTCGCCTGGGGCGCCACCGTGCTCGGCTTCGGCATCTGGAGCTTCCTGCTGCGCACGTACGACGCCTCCGCGGTGGCCCCCTTCTCCCTGCTGGTGCCGGTCTTCGGCATGTCCTCGGCGGCGCTGCTGCTGGGCGAGGGGATCAGCCCGCTGCGCTGGCTGGCGGCGGCGCTGCTGGTGGGCGGCGTGGCGCTGACATCGCTCCCGTCCGTACGCCTCTCCGGGCTCAGGCCGCGTCGGCGAGCAGCCGCAGCAGGTGGTCCCGGCCCGGGGCCAGCAACTCCGGCAGTTCCCGCGCCGCCGGGTACCACCGCTTCTCGTACTCCCAGCACAGCCAGCCGTCCCACCCCTCACGGCTGAGCAGCTCCACGCACTCGGTCAGCGGCAGCACGCCCGCGCCCAGCGCCAGCGGGGTGGTGTCATCGGCTGAGGCGATGTCCTTGACCTGGACGTAGCCCAGGTGCGGGGAGAGGGCCGCGTAGCTGGTGGCGGGGTCCTCGCCGCCCAGCCAGGGGTGCATCACGTCCCAGATCGCGCCGACGCTGCCGTGTCCGACCGGCCCGAGGACGCGGGCCGCGTCGGCGCCGGTGCGGTGCGAGTCGTGGGTCTCCAGCAGGATCCGTACGCCCAGCTCCGTGGCGTACGGCGCGGCGTCGCCCAAGCGGGCGGCGGCCGACGCGTCCGCCTCGGCGGCGCTCCGGTCGCCGCCGCCCGGGAAGACGCGGACGTTGCGCGCGCCCAGGTCGTGGGCGAGCCTGACCAGGTCCCGCAGCCCGGTCAGGACCTCCTCGTCGGGGCCCTCCGCCGCGACCCGTACGTACCCGGCGACGGTCAGGATCTCCACCCCGGCGGCCCGGAACTCCGCCGCCACCCTGGCCCGTTCGTCCGGGGCGATCCCGGGGTGCACGGGCTCCTCGGGGTGCCCGCGCAGCTCGACACCGTGGTACCCGTTCGCGGCGGCGAGCCGGGCGACGTCGGGCATGGGCAGACCGGGGACGCCGAGGGTCGAGAAGGCGAGCTTCATGGCGGGCTCCGTGGGGGTGAGGGGCTTCCGGAGGGGCTTCCGGGAGGGTTCCGGGAGGTGGCTTCCGGAGGACGGGTACCTTCCTTCCGGATCTTCAATCCGGACGCTAGGCAGCGGCGGGGGCGCGGTCAATCCCGCCGTGCCGAAGGACGGCGCTCTACGTCACGTCCGGGACTTCATCAGCGGCTGGATGCGCGTACCGAAGTTGTCCAGGCCTTCGAGGAAGTCGTCGAACACCAGCATGATCCCCTTGGTGCCCTCCACCTCCGCGACCTCGTCGAGCATCGCCGCGACCGTCTCGTACGAGCCGACGAGCGTGCCCATGTTGAAGTTCACCGCGCCCTCGGGCAGCGAGATGGTCCGGGCGGTGGAGGAGCCCTCGGAGGTGGTGTCCGTGGCCGTCTCCCCGGCCATGTACGCCAGCGCCGCGTGGTCGGCGTTGTCGTGGTAGTCCTTCCACTTCGCCTGGGCGGCCTCGTCGGTCTCGTCCGCGATGACCATGAACAGCGAGAGCGCCCCGACATCGCGCCCGGTCTCGCGCGCCGCGTCCACGAGCGCGCCCGTGGTGTCCGAGAGCGCGAGCGGGGTGTTGACACCGCTGCCCAGGATGAAGTTGTACTCGGCGTGCTCGGCGGCGAACTTCATGCCGGTGGCGCTCTGCCCGGCGGCGACGATGTCGATGTGCCCGTTCGCCGGGCGCGGCGACAGCACGCAGTCGTCCATGGCGTAGAACTCGCCCTTGAAGTCGCTGACGCCCTCCTGCCACAGCTCCTTCATGACGGTCACGTACTCCGCGGCCCGGGCGTAGCGGTTGCCGAAGTGCTCGTCCCCGGGCCACAGGTCCATCTGGGAGTACTCGCCGGGCGCCCAGCCGGTGACGATGTTGACGCCGAACCGGCCGGGGGCGATCGAGTCGACCGTCGCCGCCATGCGCGCGGTGATCGCCGGGTGCAGGGCGAGGATCGGCGTCGAGGCGTACAGCCTGATCCGCTCCGTCACCGCGGCCAGGCCCGCCATCAGGGTGAACGATTCCAGGCAGTGGTCCCAGAACTCGGTATCGCCGCCGAATCCCTTGAGCTTGATCATCGACAGCGCGAAGTCGAGCCCGTGCTCCTCGGCCTTCTGCACGATGGCCTTGTTCAGTTCGAAGGTCGGCATGTACTGCGGAGAACTCTTCGAGATGAGCCAGCCGTTGTTGCCGATGGGGATGAAGACGCCGATATCCATGCCGCTCCTCAGCGGGTCGTTCTCGTCACAGACAAAAGGCGACGAGAATGTGGCGCCCCGTCACCTCGTCCCATCGTCGCATTGTGTGGTCAGCCGCCACAGCGACGTCACCTCCGCCGCCCGGGCCGCGTGCAGCGGGTCGCCGGGGTCGGTGGCGCGGCGGTGGGCGGGGCGGGTGTCGAGCCGGTCGACGACCCGCAGCCCCGCCGCCTCGAAGGCGCCCAGCAACTCCTCGCGGGTCCGCAGCCCCAGGTGTTCGGCGAGGTCGGAGAGGATGAGCCAGCCCTCGCCGCCGGGGGTGAGGGCGTCCGCGAGCCCGTTCAGGAAGCCGTGCAGCATGCGGCTGCCCGGGTCGTACACCGCGTACTCGACCGGCGAGCTGGGGCGCGCCGGGACCCAGGGCGGGTTGCAGACCACGAGCGGGGCGCGGCCCGGCGGGAACAGGTCCGCCCGGACCACCTCCACCCGCTCGGCGACCCCCAGCCGCGCCACGTTCTCCCGCGCGCACGCCAGCGCCCGCGCGTCCTGGTCGGTGGCCACCACGTGCTCGACGCCGCGCCGCGCGAGCACGGCGGCCAGTACGCCCGTCCCGGTGCCGATGTCGAACGCGGCCGCGCACGAGGCGGGCAGCGGGGCCTCGGCCACCAGGTCGACGTACTCGCCGCGCACCGGTGAGAAGACCCCGTAGTACGGATGGATGCGGTCGCCGCCGAGCGCCGGGATCTCGACGCCCTTCTCGCGCCACTCGTGTGCGCCGATGAGGCCGAGTAATTCCCGCAGCGAGACGACGGCCGGTCCGCTTGCCGGGCCGTACGCGTGCGCGCACGCCTCCCGTACGTCCGGCGCCCGGCGCAGCGGTACGGCGAGGTCGGCGTCCAGCGGCACCAGCAGCATCCCCAGCAGCCGGGCCCGCCGCCCCTGCTCCTGGCGGTGCCGGTGGAACGCCTCCGCCGCGCCCTCCGCCGGGCCACGCCGCCCCCGGGGCCGCCGCGGCCCCCGGTCCACCCGCCGCGCCAGCGCGGCGAGCAACTGCCGGGCGCCCTGGTAGTCGCCGCGCCAGAGCAGCGCGGTGCCCTCGCAGACGAGGCGGTACGCGGCGTCCGCCGTCATCCGGTCGTCCGCGATCGTGACGCGCCGCGGCGGCGGCGCCCCGCTCTCGGACCGCCATGCGGCGGCCTGGGGCTGGCCGTCCTCGGTCCACTCGATGACCTGCTGCGTGCTCAGGGGGTACACCTTTGCTCTTGTGGGGTGCGCACCCGTGGTGCGCATGAACCGATCCTTCCGGTACGGCCGCCTCGGCGCGAGCGGTTTCCGGGACGGGGGTCGCTCGTGTCACCGGCAGGAGGCCCAAAAGGAGCCGTCCGAGAAGTCAACTCCCGTTTCTACGTGGGCTTTTCGGGGAATGATCTCTACACGCTGTAAGGGGATTTTCAGCGAGACCGGGGGGTCATCAATGAGCAGTACGAACGCCACGGCTGAGCCGCAGCGCAACAAGGTCAAGCAGCTCGCCACCGAGCCGGTCCCGCCGGGGCTACCGCGCGAGCGCAACAGCGGCAACTTCAGTGATGAACACGTCGACCGCAGTGTCACGATGCAGGCCAAGATCGAGCGCGGGGAGACCATCGAGACTCCCGGAAGCAGGGCGGCGGACAGCGAAGACCGCGACATTCATCAGGAGGAGTGGCGGGCCCATGACCGGAACGGCCCCTACGGGCAAGGGCGCCGCCGCAAAAACTGACGAAGGCCATGGGGCACCGCACCACCACCCGCCGCCACGCCCGCAAGGCCGCCGCCGCCGTGATCAAGGGCCAGTGCGCCGACCGACCTACGTCGCCCGTTCCGCCGTGAGCCGCACGTAGTGGCCCACGGGCTGTACGGCGACCAGACGGAACCCCTCGGGGAGCGTGCTCCCGCTCTCCGACGACGGGGGCGTCTGAGGCACGTCGATGATCACGCGGTCCACGGCATCGGCGAGCAGCCGTGCCGCGTCGTTCGCGGCGCCTTCGATCAGCACCGTGCGCGCCCCCGCCTCGGCCAAGGCGCGCGGGATGGTCTCGGGCTCGTCGCCAACCAGCTGATGCGGGACGTGGAAGGTGCCTTCCCCGTGCCCGCCGGGTGCGCCCTCCTCGATCGTCCCGTTCCGCCGGATCACCAGGTCGTGGGTGCGGCGTAGCTCGTTCGCGGCCCGGGCGCCGTACGCCCAGGTGATGTGTGGCCGCTCCGTACGCAGCGAGTGCAGCCATGGGCCGAGGACGAGCAGCGCTTCCTGCTCCAGGACGCCGCGCTCCACCGCGATGCCCGCCCGCCCCAGCACGACCGCGCCACCTTCCCCGCGCGAAGTGGGGTCCATGACGGCCATCAGGACGCGGGACACCTTCGCGTCGATCAACGCCTGTCGGCATGGCGGGGTCCGGCCGTGGTGGTTGCAGGGCTCCAGCGTCACCACGGCCGTGCCGCCCTCGGCCCGCTCACCCGCCACCGCGAGCGCGTTGACCTCGGCGTGGTGGTCTCCCTTGCGGAGGTGGTACCCCTCGCCGACCGGCACACCGTCGCGGTCGAGGATCACGCACCCTACGGGCGGGTTGGGGCTCGTCGTCCCGAGGCCTTGGGCGGAGAGGGCGATGGCTCGCCGCATGGCCGTCAGCTCGTCCGGCGTGGCCATGAGAACCCCGCATTCTCCTTGACTGCGACTGCGTCGAGAGCATTGTTACGCACCGGAACGGCCCGGCGGCCGGTACCGCAGGAGGACGTTGCCCGAGCGGAAGACGGTCACCGCCCCGGCGGTCAGGTCGATACGGTCCCGCAGACCGGCGAACAGGCTCCGGCCGTGGCCCAGCAGCACCGGGTTGAGCAGGATCCGCAGCTCGTCCACCAACCCCTGCTCCAGCAGCGTCACGGTGAGTCCTGAACTCCCGAAGATCGCGATGTCACCGGTGGATTCGGCCCGCAGCCGGGCGACTTCGGCGGTCAGGTCGCGGCCGTCGGTGACGCGGGTGCCCTCCCAGGGGGTGACCTGGCCACTGGTCGTCACCACCGTCTTGGGCACGGCGTTCATGAAGGCCGCGATCTCCGGCATTCGCTCCGCGGCCGGGGCCGACGTCCAGACCTCGGCGAAGTGCTCGTAGGTGCGGCGGCCCAGCAGCAGGGCGCCCACTTCGTAGGCCTGGCGGAGGTTCCAGTCGAAGAACTCCTCGTCGGTGAGGCCCCAGTCCAACTCTCCATCGGGGCCCTCGTGATAGCCGTCGAGGGAGCAGAACAAGAACGCGAACACTTGCTGCGGCCGACCGCCAGGCGTTGAGCCGTGACCCATCTCGTCTCCTTCAATCACCGTTGATCCAGAAGGTAGACCGGACCCGGAGACGAAACTCATCGGCGCGCTAGCCCCGGTACACCAGCAGGTAGCGCCAGAAGAGCAGGCGGCGCAGGGTGGCGCCGGGGAGGAGGCGGGTGGTTTCGGTGCGGGTTTGGGCGTAGGTCAGTGGGGGCGGCCAGACGAGGGGGATCTGTACGGGCGGGGTGGGGCGGTGGCGCCTGGGGAGGAGGCGTTGCGCGTGGAGCAGGGACTTCGCCGGGAAGGCCCAAACGAAGTCGGCGGGTGAGTTGATCTCGTAGAGCCCGAGCACCGTCAGGATGCCGCCGGGTGCGAGGGCCTTCCGTAGCGTCAGCACCGTGTCGAACGGCATGTGGTGGAGGCTGGCGATGCACGAGATGACGTCGTAGTGGGCGTCGGGCAGGTGCGCCTCGCGTACGTCGGCTTGGCGGTACCGGGGGCCGCCGCCGGTGGCGCGGGCGGACTCGATGACGGCGGCGTTGGGGTCCATTCCGTCGACCGACAGGCCCCGGGCGGCGAGCAGCCGGGCGAAGCGGCCCGTGCCGCAGCCGACGTCCAGGGCCGTGCGCGCCCCGGCCGGGATCTGTTTCAGCAGGAGCGGGTGGTAGTGGTCGTTGTAGTTCAGCGCCATGCGGGCGGACCCTACTCCCGGCCGGGATGGCGCATCGTCATGTGTCTGGCCGACTCATGATCCCCGTCCTAGCATGGGAGCGCTCCCGCGCACATCCCGAAGCGGAGCTGGAGGCGCAGTGAATTGTCATGGGCATGTTCGTTGCTGGGGTCTTCGCGCCTCGGCTGTCGCGTCCGCCGCGACGCTGCTGGCCACCGTGGCGCTGGTGGACACCGCCGCCGCGCATGGGTCGGCCATTGGCCCGGCGTCGCGCAACTACGGGTGCTGGAAGCGGTGGGGCGGGGACTTCCAGAATCCGGAGATGAAGACCAAGGACCCCATGTGCTGGCAGGCGTGGCAGGCCGACACCAACGCCATGTGGAACTGGAACGGGCTCTATCGCGAGGGCGTCGCGGGCAATCACCAGGCCGCGCTGCCCGATGGGCAGCTGTGCAGCGCCGGGCGTACCTCGTCCGGGCGGTACAACGCGATGGACGTGCCCGGGAAGTGGGAGGCCACCTCGGTCGGGAACAGCTTCACGTTCAAGAACCACGACCAGGCTCGGCACGGTGCGGACTACTACCGCGTCTATGTGACCAAGCAGGGCTACGATCCGGTCACCCAGCCGCTGCGCTGGAGCAACCTCGAACTCGTCGCCCAGACCGGCAAGATCGCGCCGGGCGCGGGGGAGACCTCCACCGACCCCAGCCTCAACGGGGTCACGGTCTCGATCCCGGTCAACGCCCCCAGGCGCACCGGGCGCCATGTGGTCTTCATGGTCTGGCAGGCCAGCCACTTCGACCAGACCTTCTACTCGTGCAGTGATGTGATCTTTCCTGGGTGACCCATGTAATTGACCCGTGATTTTGGTGCTGGAATGACCCGGGCAGCGGGTCATTCCAGGCCGTACGGTCGCCATATGACTGCAGAGAACACGGCGGTACTGACCCGCCGCGCGGACGCCGAGACCTGTGCCGACCCCAGCAGTGTGATGACCCTGCTCGGCGAGTCGGACGGCACGCCCGGCGGCTTCACGAGCTACCGGTCCACCTTCGCCAAGGGGGCCGTGGGGGCACCGGCCCACTTCCACACCAAGGCGACGGAGCTGTTCTTCGTGATCGGCGGGTCCCTGCGCGTGCTGGTGGGCGAGGAGGTCACCGTTCTTGACGAGGGCGACTTCCTCGCGGTGCCGCCGCGCACCCCGCACGCCTTCGCCGCCGCGCCCGGCGCCGAGGCGGATGTCCTGTTCGTGTTCACCCCGGGCATGGGCCGGTTCGACTATCTGCGGCTGCTCGGGCGAGTGATGCGCGGGGAGGCCGACCCGAAGGAGATCGCCGAGTCAGCCGAGAGATTCGACAACCACTACGTCGACAGCCCGGTGTGGCGTGCCGCCCTGGAGGGCTCCGCGTGATCGGCTCCACGACGCACGTCCGGGTGGCCCGCCCCTCGCGGGACCTCGCCGCCGCCGAACGCTTCTACGTGCACGGGCTCGGACTCGACGTGCTGTGGCGGACCACCGGCCGCGTCCCGGGCGAGCACGATCTGCTGATGGTCGGCCTCAAGGGGGCGTCCTGGCACTTCGAGTTGACGCGCGACCCCGAGCGCCCGCTGGAGCCGACCCCGACCGTGGACGACCTGTTCGTGGTTTACCTGGGCGGCCCCGTGGACGAGGTCCTGGTCGACCGCCTGGTGGCCACCGGCGGGACCAGGGTTCCGGCGCACAACCCGTACTGGGACGAGCATGGAGTGACCGTCGCCGACCCGGACGGCTACCGTCTCGTCCTGTGCTCGCGCACCTGGGGTTAGACGCGCGCGTCAGCGCTTCGGCGGGGCCGTCGACGCGCGGGCCATCAGTTCGGCGCGGATCATGGCCACGCCGCCCGGCGGCTGCGGCTCGCGGCCGAGGGCGAGGCGCCCGGCGCGTACCCCGGCGTCGTGCAGCGGCAGCCGCACCGTGGTCAGGGCGGGGACGGCGTCGGCGCTGAAGGGGAGGTCGTCGAAGCCCGCCACCGAGACGTCCTCGGGGATCCGCAGGCCCTGGTCGCGCAGGGCCGCGCAGACGCCGAGGGCGATGGTGTCGTTGGCGGCCACGATGGCGGTCAGACCGGCGTCACGGCGCAGGAGTTCGAGGGTGGCGTCGTAGCCGGAGGCTCGGTCGTAGAGGCCGTGGACGGTCAGCTGCTCCGCGTCCCCCGCCAGGTCGGCCGCGACCAGGGCCTGGCGGTGGCCCTCCAGCCGGTGGCGGGTGGTGGTGCGCTCGGCGGGGCCCGCGACGTAGCCGATGCGGCGGTGGCCGAGGGTCAGCAGATGCTCCGTCAGGCGGCGGGCGCCGCCGCGGTTGTCGAAGGTGAGGGTGATCGCGTCCTCGATCGGGGGCCGCCCGCACAGCACCACCCGGGTCCCGGAGGCGGCGAGCCGGGACGCCTTGACGGCGACCGCCTCGGCGTGGCCGGGGCGCTCGACCGCGCCGCCGGTGAGGACGACGGCGGCGGCGCGCTGCCGCTGGAGCAGGGTGAGGTAGTTCAGCTCGCGCTCGGGCGAGCCGCCCGTATTGCAGATGACGGCCAGCTTCTCGGCGCCGCGCACCTGTTCGCCGCCGGAGCCGATGGAGCCGTTAGCTCCAGCGGCACCCGGCGCGCCCATCTCGGACTGCACGGCGCCCGCGATGATGCCGAAGAAGGGGTCCGCGATGTCGTTGACCAGCACCCCGACCAGATCCGACGTGGCGGCCGCGAGAGCGCTTGCCGGGCCGTTGACCACGTACTCCAGATCCTCGACGGCACGCAGCACCCGGGCCCGGGTCGATTCGGCAACCGGATAGTTGCCGCTCAGGACGCGCGACACGGTCGCCGCCGAGACCCGAGCCCGTGCGGCCACGTCGGCCAGGGTCACTGCCATGTTTCCTCCGTCGGATGGTCACCTGGGTGACGAGGGGTGGGACACCGCGTGCGCTGGTGGGGCCGGGTCCATCGTCTCACTGGTCAGCGCCGTCACGGCCATCGCATATCGAACCGGGAACGGGCGCGGGAATCTGCTCGCCGGGGTCTTGTCCTGACATCCGGACCGTGCCTAGGGTCGACCCCCAGCAAGCGCTTTCCGTCCCGTTGGCGAGGAGCCTCACTCCATGGCGACACCGCAGTCCGCCGCCGCAGCAGCACCCGCCCGCATCCGTGCCGCGGTCATCGGCACCGGAGCCATCGTCTCGGGCAGTCATCTGCCCGCCCTGCGCGATCACGCCGACCGGGTCGAGCTGGTCGCCGCGGTCGACGTGGACGCGGAACGGCTCGACGCGTTCCGTACGACGGCCGCCGACAGCGCCGGATTCACCGTGGCCGGTTATACCGATGTGGCCGCGATGCTGAAGGCCGAGCGCCCCGACCTGGTGCTCATCGGCACCCCGCCGTCCCTCCACCGCGAGCAGACGGTGGCCGCGCTCGAAGCGGGTGCGTGGGTGCTGTGCGAGAAGCCGCTGTGCCTCACGCTCGCCGAGTACGACGAGATCGCGGAGGCGGAAAAGGAGACCGGCGGGCCGTACGCGTCCGTGGTCTTCCAGCACCGCTACGGCTCGGGCGCCGTCCACGCCCAGGACCTGCTGGCCACCGGGGCGCTGGGCCGCCCGCTGGTGGCGCACTGCCAGACCACCTGGCACCGGGACACCGCGTACTACGCCGTGCCCTGGCGCGGCCGCTGGGACAGCGAGGGCGGCGGGCCCTCCATGGGCCACGGCATCCACCAGATGGATCTGCTGCTGCACCTCCTCGGCGACTGGACCGAGATCCGCGCCATGGCCGGGCGGCTGGTCCACGACGTGGAGAGCGAGGACGTGTCCACCGCGCTGGTCCGGTTCGAGAACGGCGCCATGGCCACCGTCGTCAACAGCGTGCTCTCGCCCGACGAGGTCAGCCGCATCCGTATCGACTGCGCGGACGCCACCGTCGAGCTGACCCACCTCTACGGGCACCGCAACGACGACTGGGTCTACACCCCCGCCCCGCACGTCCGCGACGAGCCCGCCCGGCAGGAGCGCTGGCGCACCCCCGCCGCCGATCTGCCCAGCTCGCACGCCGCCCAGCTGGCCGGGCTGCTGGACGCGATGCGGGACGGCGTACGGCCCCCGGGCAGCGGTCCGGACGCCCGCCGCACCCTCGAATTCATCGCCGCGCTCTACAAGGCGGCCTTCACCGCGCAGCCTGTGCACGCGGGGGAGATCGCGCCCGGTGACCCGTACTACGACGCCATGCACGGAAGCCACCCCGAGTGGGCACCGAAGGCACCGAAGGCCACGAAGACCGCGCAGGCCACGAAGAAGGAGAGCTGAGGCCGTCATGACCCAGCAGATCACCGTCACCCACACCCACGGCGAGCGGATCTCGGTAGCCTCCGGCGGCGTCGAGCTGATGGCGTACGTCTACGCGCCCGACCCGGACGCCTTCGAGGCCCGTAAGCCGTACGCCCACCCGCTGCGCACCCTCGCCGGAAGCCCGGTCTCCGGTTACCGGCCGAACGACCACCGCTGGCACAAGGGCCTGCAGATGACCTCCAGCCATCTGTCCGGCCAGAACTTCTGGGGCGGCAACTCCTACCTCGGCCCCGACGAGGGCTACCAGCGGGTCGAGGAGCGGGTCGGCTCCATGCGGCACGACGGCTTCCGGGAGTTCACGGTCACCGACGACCGGCTGCGCTTCACCGAGCAGCTCACCTGGGTGGAGAACGGGGGCGAGGAGTGGGCGCGCGAGCTGCGCACCATCGAGCTGCACTCGGTCGAGCCGGACGAGGGCACCTGGGCCCTGGACTGGTCCATCCGCCTCACCAATACCCGCGGCGAGGCGCTGCACTTCGGCTCCCCGACCACCGCGGGCCGCGAGATGGCCGGGTATACCGGGCTCAACTGGCGCGGCCCCCGCGACTTCACCGGCGGCGACGCCTTCGGCCCGGACGGGCGCGGCGGCGAGGGCGAGGCGGGCGCCTCGGACCTGATGGGCACCGCGGCCACCGACGCCCCCTGGGTCGCGTTCACCGGTGAGCACGACGGCATCGACGCGCACTCGACGCTGCTGTTCGCGCACGCTCCGGAGAACGCTGACGCGATCCACGCCTCGCACTGGTTCGTGCGCTCCGAGCCGATCCCCTCGGTCGCCCCCTCGTGGGCGTTCTTCGAGGAGTTCGAGCTGCCGCCGGGGGAGTCCTTCGGCTACCGCTACCGCGTGGTGGTCGCGGACGGCGCGTGGGACCGGGCGCGCGCCGAGAGCTACCTCAAGAACCACGGGTGGTGAGCCAGGTGAGCGAGATGGCAGCGATGCCCGCCCCCCTGCCGGGCGGCGTGGGGATGTCCCACATCAGCGCGTACGACTGGGAGGCGGCCGACGGCGTGTGCGGCGGCAGCCCCCACCTCCACCTCGCCTGCACCGAGGCGTACGTGGTGACCGCCGGGCGCGGCGCCGTCCAGACGCTGACCGTCGCGGACGGCTTCACCGAGACGCCGCTGGAGCCGGGCGCGGTGGTGTGGTTCACCCCCGGCACGGTGCACCGCATGGTGCAGGGCGGCGGTCTCAAGGTGACCGTGCTGATGCAGAACAGCGGGCTGCCCGAGGCCGGGGACGCGGTGTTCACGTTCCCGCCCGAGGTGCTGGCCGACCCCGAGCGGTACGCGGCGGCCGCAGCGCTGCCCGCCAAGGAGGGCCCGGAGGCGGACGCGGCCGCGCGGCGCCGCCGGGACCTGGCGGTCGAGGGCTATCTGACCCTGCGCGCCGCCGCCGAGAAGGGCGACGACGCTCCGCTGCGCGCCTTCCACGAGGCGGCGGTGCGGATCGTCGCGCCCAAGGTCAAGGACTGGGAGCCGCGCTGGCGGGACGGCGCGCTCGCCGCCGCCCAGCGCACCGGTGAGCAGCTGACCGCGCTCGCCGAGGGCGACCCGGCCCACCTCGCCGACGCGCGCGTCACCGCGACCGGGCCCAGCCGCCGGGGCGGTTACGGCATGTGCGGCCGCCGGGACGAGTACGAACTGCCCGGCGCGACGCTCCCGTACTACGGCGAATAAGCACCGGCATCCCCCCACAGGAACACGCACGAACAGGCACATCGGCACATCACAGGAGGGAGGTCGGTCCGGCCATGCGCAAGAAAAGGACAAAGGTGTCCTGCGCCCTGGCTCTCGTCCTCACACTCGGCGGAACCCTCACGGGCTGCGGCGGCGGTGAGGGCGGTGGCTCGGGCGGCAAGGTCACCCTGCGGTTCACCTGGTGGGGCAACCCCGACCGGGCGGCCCGCACCGAGGAGGCCGTCAAGCTGTTCGAGAAGAGCCATCCGAACGTCGACATCAGCACGTCGTTCGCGGGCTTCGACACGTACAAGGCGAAGCTCGCCACCCAGGCCGCGGGCGGCGACGCACCCGATGTGATGCAGCTGGACTACCGGCAGATCAACCAGTACGCCACCTCCGGCATCCTGCTCGACCTCGGCAAACACCGCGAGCTGCGCACGAAGGACATCGACAAGGGGCTGCTGGCCACCGGCGTCGTGGACGACAAGCAGTACGCGCTGCCGGTCGCCCGTGGCGCCGAGGCCATACCGTACGACGCGTCGCTGTGGCGCAAGGCGGGCGTCCCCGAGCCGACGATCGACTGGACGTGGGCCGACTGGACCGACGCGATGCGCAAGCTGAAGGCGGCGAAGAAGGACATCGGCGGCAAGGTCGGCGCCACCGACCCGGGCCAGAGCGAGGACGTCTTCGAGATCTGGCTGCGCGGCCGGGGCAAGTCCCTCTACACCGAGGGCGGCGGGCTGGGCTTCACGGCCGACGATCTGACCCGCTACTGGGAGTTCTGCACCAAGCTCCGCAAGGAGGGCCTGGTGTCCTCCGCCGAGCAGACGACGCAGATGGACGGCTCGGTGGAGAACACCCCGCTCGGCCGCCTGAAGTCCGTATCCGACTTCAACTGGGACGCCCCGTCCAGCGGCTACGAGGCCATCGTCGGGAAGGGGCTGAAGCTGGCCCCGCTGCCCGCCGGTGACGACGGCAAGCCCGCCCTGTACTACAAGCCGTCGATGTTCTTCGGGGCGTCCGCCAAGACCCAGCACCCCAAGGAAGCCGCCCAGTTCATCGACTTCCTGCTCAACGACGAGAAGGCCGGGGCCATCCTCGGTGCCACCCGCGGCATCCCGGCCAACGACACCATCCGGGACAAGGTGCTGCCCAAGCTGGAGGGCTTCGACCAGGTCGTCTCCGCGTACCAGAAGCAGTTCGAGGGCAAGCTCGCGGATCCGCCCGCCGCGCCGCCCAAGGGCGACGCCTCGCTGCAGTCCACCTTCACGCGCGACTACGACCAGGTGTCGTACGAGCGCCTGTCGCCGCGCCAAGCGGCGGAGAACTACATCACCGAGGCGAAGGCGGAGCTGAGGCAATGACCGCGACCGCGACCCGCCCCCAGGACGCCGCGCCCCCCGCCGCGGGCGCCAAGCGGGCACCGAAGCGCGAGAGGCAGGGCGCCGCCTGGGTGTTCCTGTCCCCATGGGTGATCGGCGCGACCGTGCTGACGCTGCTGCCGATGGCCGTCTCGCTGTATCTGTCGTTCACCGACTACGACATGTTCGACGCCCCGCAGTGGATCGGCCTCCGCAACTACACCCAGATGTTCACGGAGGACCCCCGCTACTGGCGTTCGGTCACCACGACGCTGACGTACGTCGTGATCGCGGTGCCGCTGCAGCTGGTGCTGGCCCTCGCCGTCGCCATCGCGCTGAAGTCCGTCAAGCGCGGCAAGGGCTTCTACCGCTCCGCGTTCTACGCCCCCTCGCTGCTCGGCGCGTCGATGTCCATCGCCCTCGTCTGGCGGGCGATCTTCAACGACGGCGGCACCGTCGACAACCTGCTCTCCGGTGTCGGCATCGACATCGGCGGCTGGATCAACAAGCCGGGCTGGGCCATCCTGTCCGTCGCGCTGCTGACCATCTGGCAGTTCGGCGCCCCCATGGTGATCTTCCTCGCCGGGCTCCAGCAGATCCCCGCCGAGCTGTACGAGGCGGCGGCGGTCGACGGGGCGTCCTGGTGGCGGCAGTTCCGCTCCATCACCATCCCGATGCTGTCCCCGGTGCTCTTCTTCAACCTGGTGCTCCAGATGATCCAGGCGTTCCAGGTCTTCACCCCGGCCTTCGCGGTCAGCGCGGGCAAGGGCGGCCCCGCCGACTCCACCCTCGTCTACACCCTCTACCTCTACGACCGAGGCTTCACCGCCTCCCACATGGGCTACGCCTCCGCCATGGCGTGGGCGCTGCTGCTGGCCATCGGCGTCGTCACCGCGATCCTCTTCCGGACCTCCCGGTCCTGGGTCTTCTACGCCAACGACAACAACGAGGGGGCCCGATGACCACCGCCCCGATCACCACCAGCGCGCCCGTGGCCCAGGGGCGTTCCACCGGCCGGATCGTGCTGCACGTCTGCCTGGTCGCCATCCTGCTGGTGATGCTGTATCCGCTGGCCTGGCTGCTGGCCACCTCGTTCAAACCGGCCGACGAGGTCATCGCCAGCCTCAAGCTGCTCCCCAGCCATCTGGAGTGGAGCAACTACACCACCGCCATGGAGGGCGTGAACGAGGTCAGCGTCGGGCAGCTGCTGTGGAACTCGCTGCTCATCGCGTGCGGCGCCGTCCTCGGCAACGTCATCAGCTGCTCGCTCGCCGCGTACGCCTTCGCCCGGCTGCGGTTCCGGATGCGCGGGCCGCTGTTCGCCTTCATGATCGCGACGATCATGCTGCCGCACCACGCGATCCTCATCCCGCAGTACATCATCTTCAACCAGCTCGGCATGGTGAACACCTACTGGCCGATGATCCTGCCGAAGTTCCTGGCCACCGACGCCTTCTTCGTCTTCCTCATCGTCCAGTTCATGCGCAACCTGCCGCGCGAGCTGGAGGAGGCGGCCCGGATCGACGGCTGCGGGCCGTTCCGCTCCTTCTTCAGCGTCATCCTGCCGCTGACCAGGCCCGCGCTGATCACCACCGCGATCTTCACCTTCATCTGGACCTGGAACGACTTCTTCACCCAGCTCATCTACCTCTTCGAGCCGGAGAAGTTCACCCTGACCCTGGCCCTGCGCTCCTTCGTGGACGCCTCCAGCCAGTCGGCGTTCGGCCCGATGTTCGCGATGTCGGTCTTCGCGCTGCTGCCCATCGTGCTCTTCTTCCTCGCCTTCCAGCGGTTCCTGGTCGAGGGCATGGCCAACTCCGGAATCAAGGGGTGAGCCGCCATGCCGTCCTCCGCGACCACCCGTGAACCGGGCGAGCTGACCGGCCCGCGCTTCGCCCTCTTCGCCGACGTCCTGGCGGTGGGGCTGGCCACCGCCGCCGCCTCGCTCCCGCTGATCACCGCCCCCGCCGCCATGTCCACGGCCTGCGCCGTCCTCGACCGGCGGGTACGGGAGGACGCCCCCGCCACCGCGGGCGGCTACCTCCGCGCCCTGCGGACCCGGCTGCGCACCGGCGACCTGCTGGCCGGGGCCGGGATGCTGTTCGGCGGTGCGCTGCTGCTGTTCAACGCGCTCGCGGCCGGGGCGGGCCTGCCCGGCGCGGCCGTCTTCCGGCCCGCCCTGCTCGTCGTCGGCGGGCTGCTCACCGTCGTCCTGCTGCGCGCCTGCGCCCGCCCCGAATCGGCGACCAGCTGGCGCGCGGCGCTGCGCTCGGCCGCGTACGCCAGCGTGCGCGCCCCCCGCGCGAGCCTCGTTCTGCTGCTGGCCGTGGCCACCGCCGCGGTCTGTGCCTGGGCCTACCCGCCCCTCCTCTTCCTCGTCCCCGGCCCGCTCGCGATCGCGGCCAGAGCCACGGAGCACCACCTATGAGCCTGCTTCGCCGTCATTTCCTCGCCGGAACCGCCGCCGTCGGCGGACTGCTCGCCGCGGGTGCGCCCCAGGCCGCAGCCGCTGGCCGAGGCCGTACCGACAAGCCGTTCCTGGATCTGCTCACCCAGGCCGCCGACAAGCGGGTGGCCGAGGTGGTGGACGGGCTCGACGCCACCCTCGCCCAGCTGAACAACCTCGGCCAGGCCCGCCCCGCCGCCCGCAGCCTGCGGCTGCTCACCTCCGTCCATGTGTGGGCCGACGCCGAGCACCACCACGACGCGGCGCTCATCGCGCCCATGACCCGGCTCGCCGACGCGCTGGCCGCCGCCCAGTTCGACGACGGTCTCTTCGACCAGGGCGCGGTGCACTCCCCGCCGGACACCGCGTTCTCGATCGTGGACCTGGGCCTGCTCTACGGGCTGCTGGACGATGACGACCACGCGTCCACCGCGAAGGTCCGGGCCACCCTGAAGACGATCCTCCGCAAGGCCGGTTCGGGGCTCGCCACCGGCGGGCTGCACACCCCCAACCACCGCTGGAAGGTGTGCGCCGCGCTCGCCCGGATCAACTCCTTCTGGCCCGACGCCCGCTACACCCGCCGCATCGACGCCTGGCTGGCCGAGGGCATCGACCAGTACGCGTCGGGCCAGTACAGCGAGCGCAGCGCCACGTACGCGCCGATCGTCACCAACCCCGCGCTGCTGACCCTCGCCCGGCTCACCGACCGCCCGAAGCTGTACGACACGGTGCGCCGCAACCTGGAGGCCACGCTCCACCTCGTGGAGCCCAACGGCGATGTGGAGACGGTGCATTCGCGCCGCCAGGACCAGAAGACGGTCAAGCATCTGTCCGAGTACTGGCTCCAGTACCGGGCGCTGGCGCTGCGCGAGAAGGACGGGCGCTTCGCGGCCATGGCCGAGACCGTCCAGCGGCGCGGCGCGGACCAGACCTTCGACGAGACCCCGCTCGGGGACTTCCTCGCCGAGGTGCTGGACGAACCGGAGCTGGCGGCGCCGCTGCCGAAGGCCACCGCCGCGCCCTCCGAGTTCACCTGGCGCGACAAGGACAGCGGGCTGGTGCGGATCGGCCGGGGCGCCACCCGTACGTCCCTCTTCGGCGGTACGGACTTCCCCGACGTCCACGCGATCTCCTCGGGCCTGTCCACCAACCCGACCTTCTTCAAGTGGCGCAAGGGCGCGGCGATCCTGGACTCGCTGCGGCTGTCCCCGCAGTTCTTCTCGCTCGGCCACTTCCGCGCCGAGGACATCGAGCGCACGGCGGACGGCTGGCGGCTGTGGGCGGACGTACGCGCCGGGTACCACCTGCCGCTGCCCCCGCAGCACCGCCGCCCCGACGGCCGCTATCCGCTGACGAACGACGGCCGCTTCTGGTCCGCGATGGACTTCCCGCACCGCCCCAAGGAGTGGCGCACCCTCCACACCGAGGTGCGGGCGGCCGAGGCGGACGGCGGCTGGAACCTGGACGTGGAGGTCGGCGAGTCCGACGTCCCGCTCGCCCTCGAACTGTGCTTCCGCAGCGGCGGAAAGCTCACCGGCGTCGAGCCCGTGCCCGGCCAGAAGGACACGTACCAGCTGGTCAAGGGGTACGGAACGTACACGTCCGGCGATGACGTGATCACCTTCGGCCCGGGCAACGGCAGCGGCCCGCGCCAGCCCGCCACCGTGGACCCGGGGGAGCGCTACACCTGGATGGGCGGCGATCTGCCGGTCTCCGGGCTGCGCGTGCTGATCACCGGGCGTTCGCCTCTCGACTATCGCTTGACGCTGCGATGACTCTGCGCTGAAGCGCTGACCGCCTCTGTGTCTCCCCTGTGCCCGCTCTGTACAGGGGTGGCCGGGGCGGCTAGCGTTGGGTTTTAGAAAGCGCTTACTGCAAGCGCTTACGGTGACCCTGGTGAGGAGAAGAAGCCACGTGACACGCAAGACCGTGCGGATCGCCATGAACGGTGTGACCG
The DNA here is from genome assembly GCF_053596435.1 of Streptomyces sp. NPDC001700. Lineage (NCBI taxonomy): Bacteria > Bacillati > Actinomycetota > Actinomycetes > Kitasatosporales > Streptomycetaceae > Streptomyces > Streptomyces sp. NPDC001700. The sequence goes on along the minus strand of NZ_JBSFGE010000002.1, from coordinate 625,518 downwards.
GCCGGATGGGATACCGCCAACACCTCGTCCGGTCGCTCCTCGCCATCCGCGAACAGGGCGGCATCGACCTCGGCGACGGCAGCGTGCTGTGGCCCGAACCGCTGCTCGTCGGCCGCCGCGAGCACGCCCTGAAGGCGATGGCCGAGCGCCACGGCCTCGACCCCGTCGCCGACGTCTCCACCGACCTGGACGCCGTGCTCGCCGACGACACCGTCGACATCTACTTCGACGCGCAGGTCACCGCCGCCCGCGAGGACGCCCTCAAGAAAGCCATCGCGGCGGGCAAGCACATCTACACCGAGAAGCCCACCGCCACCGACCTCGACGGCGCCCTCGAACTGGCCCGGCTCGCCCGGGCCGCGGGCATCAAGCACGGCGTCGTCCAGGACAAGATCTTCCTGCCGGGGCTGCTGAAGCTGAAGCGGCTCATCGACGGCGGCTTCTTCGGCGAGATCCTCTCGATCCGCGGCGAGTTCGGCTACTGGGTCTTCGAGGGCGACTGGCAGAGCGCCCAGCGCCCCTCCTGGAACTACCGCGCCGAGGACGGCGGCGGCATCGTCGTCGACATGTTCCCGCACTGGGAGTACGTCCTGCACGAGCTGTTCGGCCCCGTCCGCACCGTCCAGGCCCAGACCACCACCCACATCCCGACCCGCTGGGACGAGCAGGGCAAGCCGTACGACGCCACCGCCGACGACGCGGCGTACGGCATCTTCCAGCTCGAAGGCGGCGCCATCGCCCAGATCAACTCGTCCTGGGCGGTCCGCGTCAACCGCGACGAGCTGGTCGAGTTCCAGGTCGACGGCACCGAGGGCTCCGCCGTCGCGGGGCTGCGCAACTGCCGCGTCCAGCACCGCTCGGCCACCCCCAAGCCGGTCTGGAACCCGGACCTCCCGGCCACCGAGTCCTTCCGCGACCAGTGGCAGGAGATCCCGGACAACGACGAGTTCGACAACGGCTTCAAGGCCCAGTGGGAGCTGTTCCTGCGCCACGTCGCCCTGGACGAGCCCTGGCGCTGGGACCTCCTCGCGGGCGCCCGCGGCGTCCAGCTCGCCGAGCTGGGCCTCGCGTCCTCCGCGGAGGGCCGCCGCTTCGACGTCCCGGAGCTGAGCCTGTGACCCTCCACCTGCCCGGGCCGGACGGCACGACCCGCCCCTACGAGCCCCGCACCGAGCCGCTGTCCCTGACCACGGGGGCTGCTTTTACGTCCCGTGTCGTGTTCTCGGCCGCCCATGTGGTCGCCGACCCGTACGCCGACGTCAGCCCCGACAGCCCCGCCGCCGTCGACTGGGACGCCACCCTCGCCTTCCGCCGCCACCTGTGGTCGCACGGGCTCGGCGTGGCCGAGGCCATGGACACCGCGCAGCGCGGCATGGGCCTCGACTGGGCGGGCGCCGCCGAACTCATCCGGCGCTCGGCGGCCGAGGCGAAGGCGGTCGGCGGGCGCATCGCGTGCGGCGTCGGCACCGACCAGCTGGCCCCCGGCGACCGCACGGCGGCCGAGGTGCGGGCGGCGTACGAGGAGCAGCTCGCCGTCGTCGAGGAGTCCGGCGCCCAGGCGATCCTGATGGCCTCGCGCGCGCTGTGCGCGGCCGCCAAGGGGCCGGACGACTACCTCGACGTCTACGGCCACCTGCTGCGCCAGGCGCGCGAGCCTGTCGTCCTGCACTGGCTGGGCCCGATGTTCGACCCGGCGCTGGAGGGCTACTGGGGCAGCGCCGACCTGGACGCCGCCACCGACACCTTCCTCGACGTGATCGCCGCCCACCCCGACAAGGTCGACGGCATCAAGGTCTCCCTGCTCGACGCCCAGCGCGAGGTCGACCTGCGGCGCCGCCTGCCGGACGGGGTGCGCTGCTACACCGGCGACGACTTCAACTACCCCGAGCTGATCGCGGGCGACGACCACGGCTTCAGCCACGCGCTGCTCGGCATCTTCGACCCGCTGGGCCCGCTCGCCGCCGAGGCCGTACGCCGCCTGGACACCGGCGACACCGAGGGCTTCCGCGCCCTGCTCGACCCCACCGTGGAACTCTCCCGCCACCTCTTCCAGACCCCGACCCGCTACTACAAGACGGGCGTCGTCTTCCTGGCCTGGCTGGCGGGCCACCAGTCGCACTTCACGATGGTGGGCGGCCTGCAGTCGGCCCGTTCGCTGCCGCACCTGGCGCGGGCGTACGAACTGGCCGACGGGCTGGGCCTGTTCCCGGACCCGGCGCTGGCGGAGTCCCGTATGAAGCACCTGCTGTCCGTCTACGGAGTCGCCCAATGAACGCCGTCCCCCGCCTGAGCCTCAACCAGGAAACGATCAAGCAGTGGTCGCTGCCGGAGCTGGCGGAGGGCTGCGTCAAGGCGGGCGTCACGGGCGTGGGCCTGTGGCGCGAGCCGGTCCAGAAGTACGGCGTGGAGGCCGCCGCCGCGCTCATCCGGGACGCGGGGCTGACCGTCACGTCGCTGTGCCGCGGCGGCTTCTTCACCGCGATCGACCCCGATGAGCGCGCCGCCGCCCTGGCCGACAACCGCACGGCCATCGACGAGGCCGCCACCCTCGGCACGGACACCCTGGTCCTGGTCTCCGGCGGCCTCCCGCCCGGCAGCCGCGACCTGTTCGCCGCCCGTGAGCGCATCGCCGACGCGCTGGGGGAGCTGGGCCCGTACGCCGCCGAGCGCGGCGTCCGCCTGGCCATCGAGCCGCTGCACCCCATGTACGCGTCCGACCGCTGCGTCGTCTCCACCCTCGCCCAGGCCCTCGACCTGGCGACCCGCTTCCCGGCCGACCAGGTCGGCGTCGTCGTGGACACCTACCACCTGTGGTGGGACGACACCGCGGCCGCCCAGATCGCCCGCGCGGGCGCCGAGGGCCGCATCGCCGCCTTCCAGCTCGCCGACTGGATCACGCCGCTGCCGGAGGGCGTGCTGCTGGGCCGGGGGCAACTCGGGGACGGCGCGGTCGACTTCCGCTGGTTCCGCGAACAGGTCGACGCGACCGGCTACGACGGCCCCATCGAGGTCGAGATCTTCAACCCGGACCTCTGGGCCCGCGACGGCGCCGAAGTCCTGGCCGAAGTGGCCGACCGCTACCGGGCGCTGGTGCTGTAACCGGGCCCGGGTAGGGTGCGGCCATGAACACGGGGGCACGGAGGATCATCGAGCCACGGCTGCGGATGCGTGAGGTACTGCTGCGCGGTGTGCTGCACGGACTGGCATTGATCGTCGTCCTGTTGATCGCCATGCTGTTCGTCGGCGACCACCACGACCGGGAGGAATTCATCGCGGTCGTCGGCGGCTTCGCGCTCGTCTTCGGCGGGGGGTTCTTCGTGTTCGGCCTCTTCTTCTGGGCGTGCTGCCGCGGCGACATCCGCCGGTGGCGCGACTTCCGCTCGATCACCAACCAGTACGAGGGCATCTCGATCATGGCCCCGGCCATGGTCCGCTTCGGCGTCATGGCCCTGGTCCTGGCGCCCGCCGCGTTCGGGCTGTACGGCCTGATCGACGAGGCGGAGATCGGGAGCTGGCTCTACGGCAGCTGACGCCCGTTCGCCTCGTCCTCCGGCGGCGGCACCGCGTATCCGGGCACCGAAGGCCACCGCACCGTCAGTACGACCGACTCCTCCTCCGCGACCCAGGAGTGGTCGACTCCGTGCCCCCACACGACGTAATCCCCCTGCTGCTCCAGGAGAACGCTGCGGCCGGGCAGCTCCACGCGGAAGCGGCCGCTGATGAGCACCAGCAGCGCCGTCCGCTCCTCGCCCCTCACCCACCGCGCCCGCTCGTCCCCGGGCGGATGGACACCCCACTTGATCTCCACGTCCGCACTGTGGCGGGGATCGTCGGCGTCCTTGAAGTGCCCGAGGATCCACCCCCGGTCCAACGCCGCGTCCTTGCCCGCGTTGCCCACGTACACGCTGTCATTCACGCTGTCGCTCACGTCTCCGGAAGCTAGCAGGCTAGGGTATGCGCGGCGCGAGAGACGCGTGGCGCCGTACTGGGCCGGTGACTTCCCCGCCGAGGGCGATCAGGTCATCGCCGGGCTCTTCGCCGAACACCCCGACTGGCTGGGCCCGTACGGCCACCGGCTGATCATCGAGCGGGCCACCGGTCTGGTGGTCGGCTCGATCGGTCTGTTCTGGCCGCCGAGTGACGGCGCCGTCGAAATCGGCTACGGCATCGTGCCGTCCCGCCGGGGCCGTGGCTACGCCCCCGAGGCCACCCGCGCCCTCACCGCCTTCGCGCTCGGCGCGCCGGGCGTCCACGCGGTGCACGCCACCGTGGAGCTGTCGAACCCGGCCTCCGTCAGGGTGCTGGAGAAGTCCGGCTTCCGGCGCCATGGCACATCGCCCGACCAGACCCAACCTGATCAGAACGTGGCCCGCTACCAGGCGCGTTGACCTAGCTCAGCGCGGCTGGGAGGGGAAAGGGCGCGATCGGGGCTCGGTCGGTGACGGGACCGGGGCCGGTGTGGTGCTGGTGGCGGGCGGGTCGTGGGCGGGTGGGGCCGGGCGGTGGGGGCGCTCGGGGGAGTCGGAGCCGGAGGGGAGGAGGAAGGCGAGGGCGGCCGCGGCCGCCGCCGCGCCCACCGCCACGGCCGATACGACGCGCCGTATCCGCCGGGTCCCCCACGCCCGGCCGGTCGGGGGACGGGCCGGGGACAGATCGTGGGCGCTGATGAGCCGCGCACGGGCGTCGAGCGCGGCGCGCAGCCGGTCCTCGGTCGGCGGGTGGGCACTCATCGGTCCGCCTCCAGCAGCTTTTCCAGGGTGCCGAGCGCACGGCTCGCGGTCGACTTCACCGTGCCACGGGACACGCCGAGGGTCTCGGCGATCTGCGCCTCGGACAGATCGGACCAGTAGCGCAGCACCAGCACCTCACGCTGGCGCGCGGTGAGGTGCGCGAGCGCGTCCAGCACCTGCCGGTGTTCCTCGGCGAGCAGCAGCGGCTCGTCCACCGGCGCGCCGGGCCCCGGGTGCGGCGGGGTGTACGCCCGGGCCGTACGCCGTCGGCGCAGCACCGAGCGGGCGGCGTTGACCACGGCGGTGTGCAGATAGGCGTGGGCGTCCTGGACGTCGTCCAGCCGTGCGCCGTGTCGGCGGCAGACGGCGGCGAACGCGTCCTGGACGACGTCCTCGGCGGTGTGCAGATCGTCCACCAGGAAGATGGCCAGCCGGACCATGTCGAGCCGCCGGGCCCGGTACAGCTCGGCCAGTGTGGGCGGTGGCTCCTCGTCGTCCTGGGCGTCCACCGGCCTCAGCAGCCGGGGGCGCGCCCCCGGTGCCGGGGCGGTCGTCCGGGCACGGCGAAGCAGCCGGGCCCACCAGGGCAGGACAAGAGTGAGCTGCATCGTCCTCGTTCACCTCGTCGGTGCTGCGGCAGGGCCGACTCCGGATCCGGCCCTGCCCCATCCGTTGCTGACGGGCTGACGGCTAGCGTTCGGCCGGAACCGGCTTGGGCTGGGCCGAGGCCGGTACGGAGGGCACCGGCTTGGGCTCGGTGGGGTCGGCCGGTACGGGCTTGGGCTCGGTGGGGTCAGCCGGTACGGAGGGCACGGGCTTGGGCTCAGTGGGGTCCGCGGGGGCGGACGGCACGGGCTTGGGCTCGGTGGGGTCCGCAGGGGCGGACGGTACCGGCTTGGGCTCGTTCGCCTCCGGTACGGACGGGACCGGCTCGGGCTCGGCCGGGGCCGGGGTGGGCGCGCTCGACTCGGTGGGCCGCGCGTGGTCGGCGGTGGCGGCCTGGGCGGCCATGCCACCCCCCACGAGCAGGGCGATACCGGCGGCCGACCCCAGAACCCAGGTGCGCAGGGGGCGGTTCAGCTTCTTGGCGCGGATGTGCCGCATAGGTCAACGACTCCAGGAACATCGGGAAAACGCTGATGAGTCAGGCGGAGCCGGGAACCGGAAGACCCGTCCCGGAACCCGCCTTCACCCCACCAGACGTGCGGCCCCACCCGAGGTTGTCGCGGCACCCGGAAAATCTTGGATCAACCCGAGGGACGTGCTGTCCCGAGTCTGACCGTGGTGGTCAAGACCCGCCCGAAGTAACAGATCAATAACTTCGGAAAATCGTGCAACCCTTCCCCGCCTTGGCCGGTCGTACCTGGCATCGGGCTTCCTGGGGAGGGATCTGGGGGGATTCAGAGGGAGCCCTGCGGAGGGGGAAGCGAGGGGCCTGGTCGACGGACCGGGCCCCTCGAAACGCGTCAGCGCCTCGTCCTAGCGCAGGTCGGGGCTCACCGGCCGGTCGTGCGCCAGCTCGCCGAAGAGCTTCTTCGCGCGTGCGGTGTCCCACCGCACGGCGCTGCCCTTCGACGTCCGGAAGCCCAGGCTGGAGACCGGGACCTTGACCTGCTGCCCGTCACCGGCCGTCACGCCCTTCATCGCCTCGAACAGCGACAGGAGATCGGGCATCTCCATGCCCTTGTCGACAATGAGCGTGTCCAGCCCCGCGCGCATCGTCGGATACATCGTGAACGGGTCGAGGGCGACACCCGGGGTGGCGGCCTTGTGGGCGAGTGCGGCGAGGAATTTCTGTTGATTCTTGGACCGTCCGAGATCGCCCTCGGCCTCTTGGTGGCGCTGCCGGACGAATGCGAGTGCCTTGGATCCGTCGAGGTTATGGCAGCCCTTCTTCAGATTCAGGCCCGATTTCTCGTCCCGTACATTCCTGTTCACGCACATGTCCACGCCGCCGACCGCGTTCACCAGGCCCACGAATCCCGCGAAGCCTATTTCCGCGTAGTGGTTGATGCGCAGACCCGTATTGCGCTCGATGGTGCGGATGAGCAAATCGGGGCCGCCGAGGGAGTACGCCGCGTTCAGCTTGTTCCGGGCCGCGCGGTAGTGCTTGCCGGTCTCGGGGCGGGTGAACGAGGGGATGGTCACCCAGGAGTCACGCGGGAGGCTCATCAACGTGCTGCCGTGGGCACCGGTGTGGAGCACCATCATCGAGTCGGTGCGGCCGCCGTCGGCGGAGCCGGTGTGCAGCTGCTTCTTGGCCGCGCCGGACAGTCCCGTGCGGCTGTCGGAGCCCACGATCAGGTAGTTGGTGCCCTTGCCGCGCGCCGGACGGTCCGCGGCGGCCTTGCCGAGGTCGACCTTGCGGTCGAGCGTGCTGTCGGCCCAGACGTAGGTACCGGCGGACGCCACGAGCGGTACGGAGATCAGGAGGGCCACCGCCCGCGCGATCCGGCGGCGCCTGCTGGCGGGTTGCCGGGGCGGTCTTCGTCTGATGACCGGGCCGCTGATGACCGGGCCGCCGCCGAAGCCCGCCCCGCCACCGTTCTGGTTCCTGTCCACCCACTCGCTCATGGCGCGCCAGTCTGCATGTTCACCAGTCCTACATCAAATGGACGACAGTTCTTCATGATCGTTAGATCGGAGTTGCTGGGCGGCTGTGCCCGAGCGGTGCATGCGGTGCCACGTCAGCCGGGCGCCGAGCAGCGCGGCGACCACGGACTGGATGACCACCAGGTACATCAGCTGCCGGTAGACGAAGAGCTGGAACGGCATCGACCACAGCGACCGCAACCGCTCCCCGTCCAGCCGCAGCGCGTATCCGGCGCACACGAGCTGGACCGCGAGGAACGCGCACCAGATCCCGGCCGACTGCACGGGGCTGAGGAAGAGCGCGCCGTACAGGGCGAACAGATCGACGATCGGCGCGATCAACGGCAGCAGCACCTGGAAGAGGACCAGGTACGACAGCCCCCGGCGCCCGAAGCGCCCGGCCGGGCCCAGTTCGACGGCGGCCCTCCGGTGCTTCCACATGGACTGGAGCGTGCCGAAGCACCAGCGGTAGCGCTGCCGCCACAGCTGGCGCAGCGAGGTGGGCACCTCGGTCCAGGCGACGGCCGTCTCCTCGTACACCACGCGCCAACCGGCCCGCCACAGGGCCATGGTGAGGTCGGTGTCCTCGGCGAGGGTGTCCTCGCTGACCCCGCCGACGCCCATCAGCGCGTCCCGCCGGAAGGCGCCGATGGCGCCCGGGACGGTCGGCATGCACTCCAGCACCTCGAACATCCGGCGGTCGAGGTTGAACCCGAAGACGTACTCCAGGTGCTGCCACCGGCCCAGCAGGGTGCGCCGGTTGCCGACCTTGGTGTTCCCGCTCACCGCGCCGATGGCCGGGTGGGCGAGCGGCTGGATGAGCTGGTGGACGGCATCGGCCTCGAAGACGGTGTCGGCGTCGACCATGACCACGATGTCGTGCGCCGCGTGCGCGAGACCGGTGTTGAGGGCGGTCGCCTTGCCGGAGTTGACCTGCCGGATCACCGACACCCGGGGGTCGTCGATCCAGGTGGCGAGGTCCGCCGTCCGGTCCGTCGACCCGTCGTCGACCACGATGATCTGGAGATACGGATGGGTGGAGGCCAGCAGCGAACGCACGGTGGCCTCGATGCCCGCCTCCTCGTTGTACGCGGGGACGATCACCGTCACCGGGTCGTTGACCTCGCGCAGCCAGGGGGAGCCGGGGCGGAAGCGGGTCAGCCGCCGGACATGGGCGCGGGCGAAGAAGACGAGCGTGACCAGCCGCAGCAGGCCCAGCGCACCGGCGATCGCGAGCACCCAGGCCATGGCGCTGGTGAACGCCCGCCCGATGGCACCGGCCCAGAGCAGCGCCTTGCCCTCCGCGCGCTCCCACAGGGACGCCGGGATCTCGCCCGAGGGCGCCCCGATCCCGGCGGTCACGGTGGTGAACCGGTCGACCCGCCGGTCGCCGAGCAGCCTCTTCGCCTCCTGGTACGCGCTCTCGTTCTGGCTGAACTGCCGGACCACGCCCTGCGACGGCTCGCGGTACCACTGATCGGCGGTGACCAGGGTGTATCCGTCGGCGGCGACGCGCTGCGCCGCCTTCCACTCGGCGCCGCACAGGGTGTCCATCGCGGTCGTCTGGGGCATCCGGAGCAGCCCGGTGCGGACGCCCGAGGAGCCCGCCAGCGCCGACTGCGTGAGCGACAGTTCGAGACCGGTGCGAGCGGAAGACGAGGTGCCCAGGTCGGCGCCGGTGTAGGTATTCGACCCGATCTCATGGCCCGCGGCGCGGATCCGCCGCACCAGGTCCGGGTGCTCGGCCGCCTTGGCGCCGTAGAGGAAGAAGGTGGCGTGCGCGTGGTGCTCGCGCAGCAGGTCGAGCAGGCGCGGCGTCCATACGGGGTCGGGGCCGCCGTCGAACGTGAGCGCCACGGTGCGCGCGGGCATCGAGGCCGACGACACCTCGCCGTCCTTGATGCGCAGGACCGGGCCTCCCTTGTCCACGGCCCGGGGCACGGGGGTGGCGCAGGGGCGCCGCGTCTTCGCGGCGTCGATCTCGTTGTCGGTCCACCCCTGGAACATCAGCATGGCGAACATCACAGGGAGGACGATGATCAGAAACAGCCAGTGTCCCCGCGGATCACGGGCCGCGGCATGCCGACGTCTGGGCTTGCGGCTCATCCGCCGACGCCCGGGGCCACCCGGCGGAGGACCCGGACGACCCGTCTTCGGCCCGGCGCGGGGCCAGGCGCGGTGATCACCACCAGGGCGCGGTGAGCGTTCGCTATGAGACGGGTTTTCTGTCGCTTGCGGTTCCGGCTGGCCTTACACATGTGGAGGGAGTGTAGCGATCAGTCATTTCGGCGCGACCTCTCGATTTCCTACTGGCGAGTTGTCCCGCGTGACAAAGAACTCACTTATGGCGGAAGGGCGGCAGTGCCGCCGAGGGCGGTTGACGGGCGGCCGTATTCGATGATCGAATCGCCAGCCTCGTCAACCGCCAGCCGGAATGCGGTCATTCACGTTGCCGTTAAACGCATTTCGCCGACACCGCACCGGACGAATTCAGAACGGCACGCCGCAGCGCAGCAGTACGTTCGCGTACGGCCGCGCCTCGCCGGTCCGTACGACCAGTTTCGCCGTGGCCGTACGGGACTTCAGCTCCTCGTGGGACACGAGGTCCAGCGCGGGGTAGGGGAAGTACGCGTCCAGCAGTGCCATCGCCGCCGGGTTGTACTCGCTCACTTCCTGCGCCGCGACCGCCCCCTCGGTCACCAGCTCGTCCAGCAGCCCGGCCAGCACCTGCTCGAAGGACGGCACCCCGGCCGTGAAGGCCAGGTCGACGACGCGGGGGCCGGAGGACGGTATCGGCAGGCCCGCGTCGCACACCATCACCGTGTCGGTGTGGCCCAGCAGCGCAAGACCCGCGCTCAGATGACGGTTGAGGATCCCCCCACGCTTCACAGGGCGGCCACCTCGTCGGCGGTCGGGAAGGACACCTGCGCCCCGGCCCGGGTCACGGCGGCCGCGCCGACGCGTACGGCGTACCGGACGGCGGTCTCCAGGTCGTCCCCGACGCCCAGGCGCCAGGCGAGCGCACCGGTGAAGGCGTCACCGGCCCCCGTGGTGTCCACGGCCTCGACCGGCAGGCTGGGCACCCGGACCGTACGGTCGCGCTCGGCGACGAGCGCGCCCTCGCCGCCCAGGGTGACCACCACCGAGCGCGGGCCGCGCGCCAGCAGCGCCGCCGCCCACGCCTCGGGGTCCGTGGCGTCCCCGGCCGGGTCGTCGCTCAGCAGATAGCGCGCCTCGTGCTCGTTGACGACGAGGGGATCGCACGCGGCGAGCACATCGGCGGGCAGGGGCGCGGGCGGGGACGGGTTGAGCACCACGCGCGGCCCGGGCCGGTCGCCGAAGCCCGCGCCCGCCGTGCGGACGACCTCGGCGACCGTCTCCAGCGGGATCTCCAGCTGGAGCGAGACGACGCGGGCGGCGGCCAGCAGGCTCTCGGCGCCGCGTACGTCCTCGGGGGTGAGCCGGGAGTTGGCGCCGGGGGAGACCACGATGCTGTTGTCGCCCGAGGGGTCCACCGTGATCAGCGCGACCCCGGTGGGCGCGCCGCCGACCAGGACGCCGGTGGTGTCGACCCCGGCGTCGCGCTGCGAGTCCAGCAGCAGTCGGCCGTGGCCGTCGTCGCCGACCCGGGCCAGCAGGGCCGTACGGGCGCCGAGGCGGCCTGCGGCGACGGCCTGGTTGGCGCCCTTGCCGCCCGGGTGGACGGCCAGGTCGGAGCCGAGGACGGTTTCCCCGGCCCCGGGGCGGCGGTCGACGCCGACCACCAGATCGGCGTTGGCCGACCCCACGACCAGGAGGTCGTAGTCGTGCATGCGGTATGTCCTTTCAGACGGCCAAGATTGTCAGCTGTCAGCTGATACCTGTCAGCTGTTAGGTGTCAGCCGATGTCTGTCAGCCGATACCTGTCAGCTGTTACGCGTCAGCTGATACCTGTCAGCCGATCATTGTCAGCTGTCGCCGGAGACGTCACTTCGCGGCGACGACCTTCACCGGGACCTTGACCGTCCCGGCGATCTTCTGACCCTTCGCGGCCTTGATCGCGTTCCGTACGACCAGCCGTCCCAGCTCCTCGGGCTGCTGGGCGACGGTCGCGGTCATCGTGCCGTTCTTCACCGCCTTGAGCCCGTCCGGTTCGCCGTCGAAGCCGACGACCTTCACGGACTTGCCCGCCTTGGAGCCCAGCGCCTTGATCGCGCCGAGCGCCATCTCGTCGTTCTCGGCGAAGACGCCGTCGACGCCGGAGTGGGCCTGGAGCAGGTTGGTGGTCACGTCCAGGGCCTTGGTGCGGTCGAAGTCCGCGGGCTGCTTGCCGACGACCTCGATGCCCGGGTACTCCTTCAGCCCCTCCGCGAAGCCCTGGCCGCGCTCGCGCGAGGCCGATGTACCGGCGACGCCCTGGAGGACCAGGATCTTGCCCTTGCCGCCGAGCCGTTCGGCCAGCGTCCTGGCGGCGAGCTTGCCGCCCTCGATGTTGTCGGATGCCACCAGGGACGCGATGTCCGCCTTGTTGACCGTGCGGTCGGCGGCGAGCACCGGGATACCGGCCTTGTTGGCGGTCTTCACGGACGGGCTCGCCGCGTCCGAGTCGACCGGGTTGATGATGATCGACTTCATGTTCTGGCTGGTGAAGTTCTGTATCTGATTGGCCTGCTGGGAGGCGTCGTTCTGGGCGTCGGTGACGGTGAGGCTGATCCCGGCGCGCTTGGCTTCGGCCTGGGCGCCCGACTTGAGCTGGACGAAGAAGGGGTTGTTGAGGGTCGAGACCGACAGCCCCACCTTGGTCTTCGCGCCGCTGTCCGAACCGGAGTGCCACAGCGACGAGCCGAAGGCGAACGCGGCGACGACCACGGCGGCCACCGCGAACTTCCCGGCGTTCATGGCCGTCTTACGGCCGCCACCGGACGGTCCACCGGCCGACGCTCCCGGCGCCGCGGGCCGCGCCCCGGCGCGCCGTCGCACCGTGTCGAGCAGGACCGCGAGCGCGATGACGACACCGATGACGACCTGCTGCCAGAAGGCGGAGACCTCCAGCAGGTTGAGCCCGTTGCGCAGCACGGCCAGGATCAGCGCGCCGATGAGCGTGCCGGACGCCTTGCCGACGCCGCCGGACAGGCTCGCGCCGCCGATGACGACCGCGGCGATCGCGTCCAGTTCGTAGCCGACCGCCGCCTGCGGCTGCGCGGAGGAGAGCCGGGAGGCGAGGACGATGCCCGCGATCGCGGCGAAGCCGCCGGACAGGGCGTAGATGACCAGCTTCTGGCGGCCCACCCGGATGCCGGAGAGCCGGGCCGCCTCCTCGTTGCCGCCGATCGCGTACATCGCGCGGCCCGCGTACGTACGGCCCAGCACCCCGGAGGTGATCAGGCCCATCGCGATCATCACGAGCACCGGAACCGGCAGCCAGCCGCCGAGCGTGTCACCGAGGCCGGACACCGAGTCCGGGACGGAGATGGGGCTGCCCTGCGAGATGACCAGGGCGAGGCCCCGGCCGACCGACAGCATCGCGAGCGTGGCGATGAACGGCGGCAGTTTGCCGAAGGACACCAGGGCCCCGCTGACCAGGCCGCACGCGACACCCGTGGCGACGGCGAGCAGCGCCGCGAGCCACACCGGCAGCCCCTGTGAACTCGCCGACCAGGCGAGCACGGTGGCGGACAGCGCGGCCACCGAGCCGACCGACAGATCGATGCCCGCGGAGACGATGACGAAGGTGACGCCGAAGGCGAGGATCGCGGTGACCGCCGCCTGGACGCCGACGTTGAGGAGATTGTCGGTGGTGAGGAAGTCGCCGGACAGCAGCGACATGGCCGCCACCAGCAGCACCAGGGCGCTCAGCGCGCCGTTGTCGAGCAGCACACGGCGCAGCACGGCCGGGCTCCCGGGGTCCTTCGTGGACGCGAGCGTGTCAGTGGCCACGGGAGCCCTCCTTTTCGTTGGCGCCGACGCCTTCGTCGTCGCCGTCTGTGCTTCCTTCGACGCCCTTGACGTCCTTCACCGCCAGGGCCATGACGGCGTCCTGGGTCGCTTCCCGCGCGGTCAGCTCTCCGGCGATCCGGCCCTGGGCCATGACCAGGACGCGGTCGCTCATGCCCAGCACCTCGGGGAGGTCGCTGGAAATCATCAGGACGGCGTGGCCGGACGCCGTGAGTTCGTTGATGAGCTGATAGATCTCGACCTTGGCGCCCACGTCGATGCCGCGGGTCGGCTCGTCGAGGATGAGCACCTTGCTGTCGGCGAGCAGCCACTTGCCGATGACGATCTTCTGCTGATTGCCGCCGGAGAGGGTGCGTACCGACTGGTCGAGCCCGGCCATCCGGACCGCCAGCTGTTCGGCGACGCGCTCCGCCGCGCGGCGCTGCCCGGCCCGGTCGACGAGCCCGGCGCGGGTGGCGCCGCGCAGCGTGACCAGGCCCAGGTTCTCCTGCACGGACGCGTCCAGGACCAGCCCCTGGCCCTTGCGGTCCTCGGGGACGAGGCCGATCCCGGCGTCCATCGCGGCCACCACGTCATGGCGGGGCAGCGGGGTGCCCGCGACCTCGACGGTGCCGGTGTCGTACGGATCGGCGCCGAAGAGCGCCCGTACGACCTCGGTACGGCCCGCCCCGACGAGTCCGGCGAGGCCGACCACCTCTCCGGCGCGCACCTCGAAGCCGATGTCCTGGAAGCTGCCGCCCCGGCCGAGCCCCCGGACCTTCAGCAACGGCACGCCGTCGCCTTCGGCCTCGGGACGCTCCCTCGGGTACTGCTGCTCGATGGACCGCCCGACCATCAGGCGCACCAGTTCGTCCCTGTAGGTGGCGGCCGGGACCTGGGTGACGCTGCGGCCGTCGCGCAGGACGGTCACGCGGTCGCCCAGGGCGGCGATCTCCTCCAGGTGGTGGGTGATGAAGACGACGCCCACGCCGTCCGCGCGCAGCGTGCGGACGATACGGAAGAGCTTGTCGACCTCCTCCGTGGTGAGCACGGCGGTCGGCTCGTCCATGATGAGCACGCGGGCGTTCAGGGAGAGCGCCTTGGCGATCTCGACCATCTGCAGCCGGGCGATCCCGAGGTCGCGGACGCGGGTCCGGGGGGAGACGTCCACGCCGACGCGGGCGAGGAGTTCGGCGGCCCGCTCGTCCATCTTCGTACGGTTGACCACCCCGAAGCGGCGCGGCTGGCGGCCCAGGAAGATGTTCTCGGCGACGCTGAGGTCGGGGACGAGGTTGAACTCCTGGTAGATGGTGGCGATGCCCAGCCGCTCGGCGTCCTGCGCCCCGTTGATACGGACCGGGCTGCCGTCGACCAGCACGCGCCCGCCGTCCGGGCGGTGCGCACCGGAGAGCATCTTGATCAGCGTGCTCTTGCCCGCGCCGTTCTCGCCGAGGAGTACGTGCACTTCGCCACGGCGGAGGTCGAAGTCGACGCCGTCCAGCGCGACCACGCCCGGGAACGTCTTCCGGACCCCCTCCATCCGCAGGATCTCCACCCCCTGGTCCGCGGGGCCGTCCGTGGGCGCGGGCGGCGCCGGTTCCGGTTCGGGGCTGGGCGTCGTGGTCATGGCGTGCTCCCTTCGGGCTCGCCGCAGGAGCGGCGGGGGACCAGGCGGGCGGAGAGGGTCACCGATGCGGCGGGCCGCCCCTCGACGCGGTCGATCAGCGCGCGCACGGCGGCGTGGCCGAGGTCTCCGGTGGGCTGGGCGATGGCGGTGATCGGCGGATCGGTGTGGACGAACCACGGGATGTCGTCGAACGCGGCGAGCGCCACGTCGTCGGGCACCCGCAGCCCGCGCGAGCGGATCTCGTCCATCGCGCCGAGCGCCATCAGATTGTCGGCGGCGAAGACCGCTTCGGGGGGCTGGGGCAGATCGAGGAAGCGGGCGGTCACCCGCCGCCCGCTGTCGGCCTGGAAGTCGCCCTGGCCGATGTAGTCGGCGGGCAGGGCGAGGCCGAACTCGCGCAGGGCGGAGCGGAAGGCGTCCACCCGCTCGCGTCCGGTGGTGGTGGCGGCCGGGCCCGCGATGATGGCGAGCCTGCGGTGGCCGAGGGCGTGCAGATGGGCGACCAGATCGCGGACCGCGTCCCCGCCGTCGGTGCGCACCACGGGCACCTCGTCCAGTCCCTCGCCCTCGATCCAGCGGTCGACGAAGACCATGGGCGTCCCGGCGCGGGCGGCGTCCAGCATCAGCGGGGAGCCGCCGTCGGTGGGGCTGACCAGCAGGCCGTCGATACGGCGGTCCACCAGGGTGCGGACGTGGTGGTCCTGGAGGTCGGGCCGCTCGTCGGCGTTGCCGATGACGACGCTGTAGCCCCGGTCCCTGGCCGCGTCCTCGACCGAGCGGGCCAGCTCGGTGAAGAAAGGGTTCAGCACATCGCTGATGACCAGCCCGAGGGCGCGGGTCTGATGGGTGCGCAGCGAGCGGGCGACGGCGTTGGGCCGGTAGCCGAGGTCGGCGACGGCGGCGAGCACCTTGTCCCGGGTGTCCGTACGGACGGCCGGGTGGTCGTTGAGCACCCGGGAGACCGTCGCGACGGAGACCCCGGCGCGCTGCGCCACGTCCTTGATGGCCGGCATCGCCCCACCTCCTCGTGGAATCGATTACATCGATGACGCCGAGGAGATTGGAATCGATTACACGGGGCCGGGGCAAGATGCCGGAACCGGCCGAAACTGGATTGTGATGTTCCGCCCTGCCCCCTGCCCCGGAGCGCCCGCCGCCCGGTTATCCACAGGCCCGGCATTCGCCCGGGACCGGTGTCCGCCCCGGGCGGTACGGTCGACGCATGCTCAAACTCGCGGTGGTCGAAGGGGTTCTGGAGCGGATCACCTACGCCAATGAGGAGAACGGGTACACGGTGGCCCGGGTCGACACCGGCCGTGGCTCGGGCGATCTGCTGACCGTCGTCGGCTCGCTGCTGGGCGCGCAGCCGGGGGAGTCGCTGCGGATGGAGGGCCGCTGGGGTTCTCATCCGCAATATGGCAAACAGTTCACCGTCGAGAATTACCAGACCGTCCTGCCCGCCACCGTGCAGGGCATCCGGCGCTATCTGGGCTCGGGGCTCATCAAGGGCATCGGCCCGCGCATCGCCGACCGGATCACCGAGCACTTCGGCGTCGACACCCTCGATGTCATCGAAGAGCAGCCCAAGCGGCTGGTCGAGGTCCCGGGCCTGGGCCCCAAGCGGACCAAGATGATCGCCGCCGCGTGGGAGGAGCAGAAGGCCATCAAGGAGGTCATGGTCTTCCTCCAGGGCGTCGGCGTCTCCACCTCCATCGCGGTGCGGATCTACAAGAAATACGGCGACGCGTCGATCGCGATAGTGAAGAACGAGCCGTATCGACTGGCGTCCGACGTCTGGGGCATCGGCTTCCTCACCGCCGACAAGATCGCCCAGTCGGTCGGCATCCCGCACGACAGCCCCGACCGGGTCAAGGCCGGTCTGCAGTACGCGCTGTCCCAGTCTGCCGACCAGGGCCACTGCTATCTCCCCGAGGAGCAACTGATCGGCGATGCCGTGAAGTTGCTCCAGGTCGACACCGGGCTGGTCATCGACTGCCTGGGCGAGCTGGCCACCGAGGACGAGGGTGTGGTCCGCGAGCCGGTGCCGGGCCCTGAGGACGGCGAGCCGGTCTCGGCGGTCTATCTGGTGCCCTTCCACCGCGCCGAGATCTCGCTCGCCGGTCAGGTGCGGCGGCTGCTGCGCACAGACGAGGACCGGATGCCCGCCTTCCAGGGCGTCGACTGGGACGCGGCGCTGAGCTGGCTCGCCCAGCGCACCGGCGCCGATCTGGCCCCCGAGCAGAGCCAGGCGGTGCGGCTCGCGCTCACCGAGAAGGTCGCGGTGCTCACCGGCGGCCCCGGCTGCGGCAAGTCGTTCACCGTGCGGTCCGTGGTGGAGCTGGCCCGCGCCAAGAAGGCCAAGGTGGTGCTCGCGGCCCCCACCGGCCGGGCCGCCAAGCGGCTCGCCGAGCTGACCGGCGCCGAGGCGTCCACGGTGCACCGGCTGCTGGAGCTGAAGCCCGGCGGGGACGCCGCGTACGACAAGGACCGCCCCCTCGACGCCGACCTGGTGGTCGTCGACGAGGCCTCGATGCTCGACCTGCTGCTGGCCAACAAGCTGGTCAAGGCGGTCCCGCCCGGTGCCCATCTGCTGTTCGTGGGGGATGTGGACCAGCTGCCGAGCGTCGGCGCCGGGGAAGTGCTGCGCGATCTGCTGGCCGACGGCAGCCCGGTGCCCGCCGTCCGGCTGACCCGGATCTTCCGCCAGGCCCAGCAGTCCGGGGTGGTCACCAACGCCCACCGGATCAATTCCGGGACCCCGCCGATCACCCAGGGCCTGTCGGACTTCTTCCTCTTCGTGGAGGACGACACGGAGGAGGCCGGGCGGCTCACGGTGGATGTCGCGGCCCGCCGCGTCCCCGCGAAGTTCGGCCTCGATCCCCGCCGTGACGTGCAGGTCCTCGCCCCGATGCACCGCGGTCCGGCGGGCGCGGGCACGCTCAACGGACTGTTGCAGCAGGCCATCACCCCGGCCCGGCCGGACGTCGCGGAGCGGCGGTTCGGCGGCCGGGTCTTCCGCGTCGGCGACAAGGTGACCCAGATCCGCAACAATTATGAGAAGGGGGCCAATGGAGTCTTCAACGGCACGGTGGGAGTCGTCGCCTCTCTCGACAACGACGAGCAGCGGCTGACCGTGCTGACCGACGAGGACGAGGAGGTGCCGTACGACTTCGACGAGCTGGACGAACTGGCTCACGCCTATGCGGTGACCATCCACCGCTCCCAGGGCAGTGAGTACCCGGCCGTCGTGATCCCGGTGACCACCGGGGCCTGGATGATGTTGCAGCGGAACCTGCTGTATACGGCGGTGACCCGGGCCAAGCGCCTTGTGGTGCTGGTCGGCTCGCGCCGTGCGCTCGGGCAGGCGGTGCGTACCGTCTCGGCGGGCAGACGCTGTACGGCGCTGGATCACCGGCTCGGCGGGACATAGGAGTCGAGGGTGTCAAGAGGGTTTCCGAACGGTGACGAACGGGGCAGGATGGCCGTGTAGGCGGCACTGAGTGCCGCCAAAAGGCCCTTCAGTCGACCCCGAGTGCACACTCATCACCCGAGTAGGGGAAGGTGGGGGGAGTCAGGGCACCTCGAGGAAGAGAACCAGACGTCGGTGAGGGATGACGTGAGCGACGACAACTCTGTAGTACTGCGGTACGGAGACGACGAATACACCTACCCGGTGGTCGACAGCACCGTCGGCGACAAGGGCTTCGACATCGGCAAGCTGCGCGCCCAGACCGGTCTGGTGACCCTGGACTCCGGTTACGGCAACACCGCCGCGTACAAGTCCGGCGTCACTTACCTGGACGGTGAGCAGGGCATCCTGCGCTACCGCGGGTACCCCATCGAGCAGCTGGCGGAGCGCGCCTCCTTCGTGGAGACGGCCTTCCTCCTGATCAATGGCGAACTGCCGACGGTCGACGAACTCGCGGCGTTCCGCGAGGACATCACCCGTCACACGCTGCTCCACGAAGACGTCAAACGGTTCTACGACGGCTTCCCGCGGGACGCGCACCCGATGGCGATGCTGTCCTCCGTGGTCAGCGCGCTGTCGACGTTCTACCAGGACAGCCACAACCCGTTCGACGAGAAGCAGCGCAACCTGTCGACGATCCGGCTGCTGGCCAAGCTGCCGACCATCGCGGCGTACGCGTACAAGAAGTCGGTCGGCCACCCGTTCGTCTACCCGCGCAACGACCTCAGCTATGTCGAGAACTTCCTGCGGATGACGTTCTCGGTCCCGGCTCAGGAGTACGACCTCGACCCGGTCGTGGTCAGCGCGCTCGACAAGCTGCTGATCCTGCACGCCGACCACGAGCAGAACTGTTCGACCTCCACGGTCCGGCTCGTCGGCTCCTCGCAGGCCAACATGTTCGCCTCCATCTCGGCGGGCATCAACGCCCTGTGGGGCCCGCTGCACGGCGGCGCCAACCAGTCGGTGCTGGAGATGCTCGAGGGCATCCAGGCGTCCGGCGGCGATGTCGACACCTTCATCCGCAAGGTGAAGAACAAGGAAGACGGCGTGAAGCTCATGGGCTTCGGGCACCGCGTCTACAAGAACTTCGACCCCCGGGCGAAGATCATCAAGTCTGCGGCGCACGACGTCCTCTCCGCGCTCGGCAAGTCCGACGAGCTGCTCGACATCGCGCTCAAGCTTGAGGAGCACGCGCTCGCCGACGACTACTTCGTCGAGCGCAAGCTCTACCCGAACGTGGACTTCTACACCGGTCTGATCTACCGGGCGATGGGCTTCCCGACCGAGATGTTCACCGTGCTGTTCGCGCTCGGCCGGCTGCCGGGCTGGATCGCCCAGTGGCACGAGATGATCAAGGAGCCGGGCTCCCGCATCGGCCGCCCGCGCCAGATCTACACGGGCGTCGTCGAGCGCGACTTCGTCCCGGTGGAGCAGCGCTAAAGGCCGAGCCAAGCGCTGAAGGCCGGACCAAGCGCTAAAAGAGCAAACGAGAAGCGCCCCGCTACCGATCCCCCCACGGGTCGGAGCGGGGCGCTTCCCTTGTCCCGGTTCGGATTCCCCCCACGGGATCCGGCCCGGGCGTTCAGTGGGCCCTACGGGCTTGCGCGGCCGCGATCTGCCGGGACGCGTACGTACGGGAGGGCCGCTCAAAGCTCCCCGGGTACGTCGCCCCGGCCACGCGTAGCAGGATGCGTCCCCCAAGACGTATCCTCACCGCCCCATTAGACTCACGACCCCCCGCAATGGTTACGTTGGGTTGTCTGTGATCTGCGTCTCTTGCCATATACGGGCGTAAAGGGCAAGAGCCTCGATTCAAAGATCAAGACTCTTGTGTATGGGTGTTGTGCGGCTTATGGGGACTTGGTGGAGACCGTGGACGCCGTGAAGGACCGCAGTCGCAGACTGTTGCTCACGACGAACACGGACGAGAACGCCATCGCGGCGCCCGCGATCATCGGGTTGAGCAGGCCCGCAGCGGCAAGCGGCAGCGCCGCGACGTTGTAGCCGAACGCCCAGAACAGGTTGCCCTTGATCGTGCCGAGGGTCCGCCGGGCCAGCCGGATCGCGTCGGCGGCCACCCGCAGGTCGCCCCGGACGAGCGTGAGGTCGCCCGCCTCGATCGCCGCGTCCGTCCCCGTGCCCATGGCGAGCCCGAGGTCGGCGGTGGCCAGGGCGGCGGCGTCGTTGACCCCGTCGCCGACCATGGCGACCGTACGGCCCTCGTCCTGCAGCCGCTTCACGACGGCGACCTTGTCCTCCGGCAGCACCTCGGCGATGACCTCGTCGATGCCGACCTCGCGGGCGACCGACTCGGCCACGCGCCGGTTGTCACCGGTCAGCAGCACCGGGGTGAGGCCGAGGGCGCGCAGCTGGGTGACGGCCTCGGCGCTGGTCTCCTTGACCGCGTCGGCGACGGTCAGGACGCCGCGGGCGCGCCCGTCCCAGGCCACGGCGACCGCCGTACGGCCCTCCGCCTCGGCCGTGGCCTTGGCGGCGGCCAGCTCCTGCGGCAGGTCGATGGACCACTGGGCGAGCAGCTGGTCGCGGCCGACGAGCACCGCGTGTCCGTCCACGGTGCCCTGGACGCCGAGCCCGGGGACGGAATCGAAGCTCTCGGGCGCCGGGAGCGCCCTGGTGCGCTCGGCCGCGCCGTCCGCGATGGCGCGGGCGATGGGGTGCTCGCTGGCGTGCTCCACCGCGCCCGCGAGCCGCAGCAGCTCGTCCTCGCTGGTGCGCGGGGCCGGGATGACCTGGTGCAGCCGCATCCTGCCGGTGGTCACGGTGCCGGTCTTGTCGAGGACGACGGTGTCCACCCGGCGGGTCGACTCCAGCACTTCGGGGCCCTTGATGAGGATGCCGAGCTGCGCGCCGCGGCCGGTGCCGACCATGAGCGCGGTCGGGGTGGCCAGGCCCAGGGCGCACGGGCAGGCGATGATCAGGACGGCGACGGCGGCGGTGAACGCGGCGGTCGCGTCGTCCGTCGTCAGCCACCAGGCCAGCAGGGTGCCCACGGCGATCAGCAGCACGATCGGCACGAAGACGCCGGAGACCCGGTCGGCGAGCCGCTGCACCTCGGCCTTGCCGTTCTGCGCGTCCTCCACCAGGCGGGCCATCCGGGACAGCTGGGTGTCGGCGCCGACCCGGGTGGCCTCCACGACGACGCGGCCCGCCGTGTTGACGGTCGCGCCCGCGACCGTGTCGCCCACCGCGACGTCCACCGGAACGGACTCGCCGGTCAGCATCGAGGCGTCGACGGCCGAGCGGCCCTCGACCACCGTGCCATCGGTGGCGATCTTCTCGCCGGGGCGTACGACGAAGCGGTCGCCGACCGCCAGTTCGCGCACCGGGATGCGCACCTCGCGGCCTCCGCGCAGCACGGCGACGTCCTTGGCGCCCAGCTCCATCAGGGCGCGCAGGGCCGCTCCCGCCCGCCGCTTGGACTTCGCCTCCAGATAGCGGCCGATGAGGATGAAGGTGGTGACTCCGGCGGCCGCCTCCAGATAGATCGAGGACGAGCCGTTCGCACGGGTGACGGTGAGATCGAAGCCGTGCTGCATGCCGGGCATGCCCGCGTCGCCGAAGAACAGGGCCCATACGGACCAGCCGAGCGCCGCGAGGGTGCCGAGCGAGACCAGGGTGTCCATGGTGGCCGCGCCGTGCCGGGCGTTCGTCCAGGCGGCCTTGTGGAAGGGCGTACCGCCCCAGACGACGACGGGCGCCGCGAGGGTCAGCGAGAGCCACTGCCAGTTGTCGAACTGGAGCGAGGGCGCCATCGCCAGCACCACGACCGGCAGGGAGAGGGCGAGCGAGACGAGCATGCGGTGGCGCAGCGGGTCGTGCTCGCCCGGCGCCGGGGCTTCGGTGCCGCTGACCTCGGCGGGGTCGGCCTCGGGGGCGGGCTCGGGCTCGGCGGGAGGCGGTTCCTCGGCGGTGTAGCCGGTCTTGATGACCGTGGCGATGAGGTCCGCGACCTCGACCCCGCCGCCGTAGGAGACCTGGGCCTTCTCGGTGGCGTAGTTCACCGTGGCGGTGACCCCGTCCAGCCGGTTGAGCTTCTTCTCGATGCGCGCCGCGCAGGAAGCGCAGGTCATGCCGCCGATGGCCAGCTCGACCCGCGCCTCGTGCCCGGCGGCGGGAGCCGTGATGGTCATGCGAGTTCGTAACCCGCTTCGTCGACGGCGGCGCGGACGGCTTCGGCGTCCAGCGGGGCGGTCGAGACAACGGTGACCTGGCCGGTGGAGGCCACGGCCTTGACGGAGCTGACGCCGTCGAGGGCGCCGATTTCCTCGGCGACGGCACCCTCGCAGTGGCCGCAGGTCATGCCGGTCACCTGGTAGACGGCGGTGACGGTGTTCGCCTCGGAGCTCATGGACTTCTCCTCTGTGGGGGAGTGGCTGACGGTACGCGAGGGACGCCGGTTGGCGCAGCGCCCCCTGACGTCTCAACTTTATACCCCTAGGGGGTATTCCCGGAAGCCTGGGGTGCCACAGAGGTGGGTTGCCGGGTGGTGGTCAGCGCTGGGCTGGCGGTGTCTCGGTGCCGACGACGGGGGCCAGATACCCGTACAGGCAGTTCTTCAGCTCGGTGATGTACGCCTCCCGGTCCTTGCCCTCGTGGGAGAGGATCAGCTCCAGCCCGGCCTTGAACAGGGCGAACCCCATGGTCGCGATGTGGGTGCGGCGCTCCGGGGGCAGCTCGGGGGCGTAGGTGCCGATCAGCCCCTCGACCCGGGTCTGCAGCGTGGCCGCCAGTGCCGCGTGCTCCTCGGCGACCGTGCCCGGGGCGTCGGACGAGCAGATCAGGGTGAGGAAGACGGGGTTGTCGCAGTTGAACTCGATCATCGGATCGAGGACCACGTCCAGCATCTCGCCGAGCGGCAGCGCGGCGTTCTCCTCGGCGAAGGCCACGCCGTGGGTGTCCCGCATCCGCTGGGTGAGGCGGTCGCCCAGCTCGACGGCGATGGCCTCCTTGTTCGGGAAGAACTGGTACAGCGTGCCGGGCGAGACCCCGGCCTCGCGGGCGATCGCGTTGGTGCTCGCGGAGGCGTAGCCGGTGCGGCAGAAGACGCTGGCGGCGGCGTCCAGCAGCTGCTGGATCCGGCGCTCGCCGCGCGCCTGCCTGCGGCGCGGGGTCGCGGGTCGGGCTGCCTGGGTCTCGGTCACAATCCACAGTTTCCCATGTGCGATTGACAAACACGAGTGCCCGCTCGCATTCTTGAGAAATGCGAGCGGTCGCTCGTGTTTGCCAGTCCGTGGCAATCAGCGACCCATGCTGCCCGCCTGCCCGCTCGCCCGAGCGGGGGCGGCCGCATGGGCACAGGTGAAGGGGACACCGCGTCATGACCGACGTCAATCGGCCGCCCGGCGAGCGGATCGGAGGATGGACCCGCCTGGTCACCGCCAGGCCACGGCTGTCCCTGCTGATCGCCCTGCTCTTCACGGCGCTCGCCGTCGTGGCCGGAAGCGGAGTCGCCGACCGGCTGTCGGGCGGCGGCTGGGAGGACCCGGCGTCCCAGTCCTCGTACGCCACCAAGGCGCTGGAGAAGCACTTCCCCGCCTCACAGCCCAACCTCATCCTGCTCGTCGACGGCCGCGGCAAGAAGGTGGACGACCCGGCGGTCGCCGCCGAGGCCCGGGCGCTCGGCAAGAAGCTCGCGGCCGAGAAGGACGTCACCGGCGTCACCTCCTACTGGAATACCGGCGCGTCCGCCCTGCGCAGCAAGGACCACGGCTCGGCGCTCATCGCCGCCCGCGTCACCGGCGACGAGAACGCGGCGGGCAAGGCGCTGGAGCGGATCGCCCCCGACCTGCGCGGGCGGCACGGACCGGTCGAGGTCTCCGTCGGCGGACCGGTCGCGGTCAAGCAGGAGATGCAGACCACCATCCAGGAAGACCTGCTGCGCGCCGAGATGATGGCCCTGCCCGTCACCCTGGTGCTGCTCGTCATGGTCTTCGGCAGCGCGGTGGCCGCCCTGCTGCCGCTCCTCATCGGCGTCATCGCCATCCTGGGCACCGACGCCGTGCTGCGCGTGCTCACCGAGTTCACCGATGTCTCGGTCTTCGCGCAGAACCTGACCACCGCGCTCGGCCTCGGACTCGCCATCGACTACGCCCTGTTCATCGTGCGGCGCTTCCGCGAAGAGCTGTCGGCGGGCGGGCAGACCCTCCCGGCCGTCGCCACCACCCTGCGCACCGCCGGGCGGACCGTGCTCTTCTCGGCGCTCACCGTCGCCGTCTCGCTCGCCGCGATGATGGTCTTCCCGCAGTACTTCCTGCGCTCCTTCGCCTACGCGGGCATCGCCGTGGTGCTCATCGCCGCGGCCGCCGCCCTGGTGGTGCTGCCCGCCGCGCTCATCCTGCTGGGCGACCGCGTCAACAAGTGGGACCTCACCCGACTGCTGCGCCGCCGTCGGCAGGCCGACAAGAGCGCCGACGCGGCTGCGGAGCGAGCCGAACCTGGCGCGGGCTGGGGCCGGTTCGCCCGGCTGGTGATGCGCCGCGCCCCCATCTTCGCCCTGGCCACCGTCGCCGGGCTGGTGGCGCTGGGGCTGCCCTTCCTGCGGGTGGAGTTCGGCACCGCGGACGACCGCCAGCTGCCCTCCGGCGCCGAATCCCACGTCGTCCAGCAGCACATCCGGGACGGCTTCGCGGGCGGACCCGGCGGCGGGGTGGAAATCCTCGCCGAGGGCAAGCCCGAGGCCGCGGCCCTCGCCGACTACAGCGCCAAGGTCTCCGCCCTTCCCGGAGTGCTGCGGGTGGACAGCCCGGCCGGTCACTTCGCGGACGGCCGCCAGGTGGGCAAGCCCGGCCCGGCCGAGGCGGCGCGCGCGGGCGGCGGCGCGGCGTATCTCAGCGTGCAGCCCAAGGGCGAGGGCGTCGAGCCCGCCACCCAGGACCTGGTGCGGGACATCCGGGCCCAGAGTCCCCCGTTCCAGACCTCCGTGACCGGCACCGCCGCCGTCCTGGTGGACACCAAGGAGTCCCTGGGCGACCGGGTCCCCTGGGCGGGCGCGATCATCATCGCCGTCACCCTGCTGCTGGTTTTCCTGCTCACCGGAAGCCTGCTGATCCCGCTCCAGGCCGTGCTGCTCAACGCGCTCAGCCTCACCGCGATGTTCGGCGCCATGGTGTGGGTCTTCCAGGAGGGGCATCTGTCCGGACCGCTGGCCTTCACCAGCTCCGGAGACATAGAGACGACCCTGCCCGTGCTCATGTTCTGCGTCGCCTTCGGGCTCTCCATGGACTACGGCGTCTTCCTGCTCTCCCGCATCAAGGAGGAGTACGAGCGCACCGGGAACCACGAGGCGGCGGTGGAGTTCGGACTGCGGCGCACCGGCGGGCTGATCACGGCGGCGGCGCTGATCCTGGCCGTGGTCATGGTGGCCATCGGCACCTCGCGGGTCACCAACACCAAGATGCTCGGCCTCGGTATCGCCCTGGCCGTGCTGATGGACGCGATGGTGGTGCGCAGTCTGCTGGTACCGGCGGTGATGAAGCTGACCGGCCGCGCCACCTGGTGGGCCCCGGGCCCGCTGCGCCGCCTGCACGCCCGGTTCGGGCTGAGCGAGGGGGAGTCCGCGCCCTCGTACGACACCCCCTCCGGCGAACCCGGCGAGGATGCGGGCACGGTCCCGGGAACGAAGGGGGACCGGCGCCGGGACCGGGATCGGGACCGGGTGAGTACCCACTGACCCCCTAATCCTCGCGCCGGGCGCGGCGGTTGCCGGGTCTGCGGGCCACCCAGGCCCGGATCGTATCCGCGTACCAATACGGTTTGCCGCCCTCCACCAGATCGGGGGGCGGCATATGACCGTGCTTGCGATAGGACCGTACGGTGTCGGTCTGCACACCGATATGTGCGGCGATCTCCTTGTAGGACCACAGCCTTCGATCGGTCATCACACGCGCCCTTTCACTCGGCCTGTGTCCGGTGAACGAGGCCGGGTGACGGGCGGCTAGGGGCTGTTGAACACCTGTGACGTAAGCCGCGCGCAGATGTGACGCCTGTGACCGCCGGGTGACGCGACGGCCCCGGGGCTCACGCCTCCAGGTCGGACATGCGTTTGGTGATCTCGGTGAGCTGGACCGGGCGGTGCTCCAGGCGGGACAGCTCGCAGGCCTCGGCCACCAGCAGGGCGTACAGCGCCTGCTGGCCGGAGCACGGGTTGGGGGCCTCGCCCCGGGCCGCCTTGACGAAGGCCGCCAGCTCCGCCCGGTACGCGGACTCGAACCGCTCCAGGAAGTTGGCCCAGGGCCGGGCGGGGCCGGGCGGACCGCCCGGTTCGGCGGAGGTGAACGGCGTACGGTCGTCCAGGCCGACCACGAACTGGTCGCGCTCCCCGGACAGTTCCATCCGTACGTCGTAACCGGCCCCGTTGTAGCGGGTGGCGGTCGCGGTGACCAGCGTGCCGTCGTCCAGGGTGAGCAGTGCCGCCGCCGTATCGACGTCGCCCGCCTCGCGGAAGAAGGCGGCGCCGCCGTCCGAGCCGGACGCGAACACCTCCACCACCTCACGGCCCGTCAGCCAGCGCACGGCGTCGAAGTCATGCACCAGACAGTCCCGGATCAGCCCGCCCGAGTGGGGCAGGAACTCCGGCGGCGGGGGCGAGGCGTCGGAGGTGACGGCCCGCAGGGTGTGCACCCGGCCGAGCCGCCCGCTGCGCAGCGCCTCCCGCGCGGCCAGGTACCCGGCGTCGAACCGGCGCTGGAACCCCATCTGGAGCATGGTCCCGGCCCGTTCGACCTCGCGCAGCGCGCGGACCGTGCCCGCGAGGTCCAGGGCGATGGGCTTCTCGCAGTACGTGGGCAGCCCGGCGTGGGCGGCCCGGGTGATCAGATCGGCGTGGGTGACGGTCGGGGTGGCGATCACCAGGGTGTCGATGCCGCTCTCGAAGACCGCGTCCACCGACGCGGCGGCCCGGGCGCCGACGCGCTCGGCGACCTCGGCGGCCCGCCCGGCGTCGGCGTCACCGATCAGCAGCTCGTCGACCCCGTCCGTACCGGCCAGGGCGGCGGCGTGGAACGCGCCGATGCGGCCCGCGCCGAGGAATCCGATGCGCATAAGGGTTCCCGTCTCGTTGAGGTCGTTGAGGTCGTTGAGGTCGTAAAGGGGCGGTCAGTCGGTCAGTCGTCAGTCGGTCTGCGGAGTGAGGCGGGCCGGGCCGCACAGGTCGGCCTCGATCTCCTCCAGCGTGCGCCCCTTGGTCTCCGGCAGACAACGGGTGGAGAAGACGATCGCGCCGATGCCGCACATCGCGAACAGCCAGAACGTGGCGGTCGAGCCCCAGGCGGCCACCAGCGGCGGGAAGGTCTGCGCGACCGCGAAGTTCACCATCCACAGCACCCAGACGCACAGGCCCATCACGAACCCGCGCAGCCGCAGCGGGAAGATCTCGGCCAGCATCAGCCAGGTGACGGGCGAGATCAGACACTGCTGGAAGGCCACGAAGACCACCATGAAGGTGAGCACCACATAGCTGCGCACCCCGGACTCCGGCAGCGTGAAGCACAGCCCGAGCACGAAGAGCGAGGTCGTGGTGCCGATCTGCCCGGCGATCAGCATCGGGCGGCGTCCGGCCCGGCCCAGCAGCCAGATGCCCACGAAGGTCATGACGACCGAGATCACGCCGACCGAGATGGTGGAGACGAGCGAGGCGCTGGTGCCGAGTCCGGTGGACTCCAGGATGGACGGCGCGTAGTACATCACCGTGTTGATGCCGGTGATCTGCTGGCAGATGGCGATGCCCACGCCGATGAGGGCGAGCCGCCGGATCCACGGGGTGCGCAGATCCGTCCAGCTCGCCTTCGGCTGGTGCGCGGCGGAGGCGATCGCGGTGCGGATGGCCGCGAGTTCGCCGTCCGCCTCGGCCCTGGGCCGGGTCCGGCGCAGCACCCGCTGGGCCTCCGCGTCCCGGCTCCGGCTCGCGTACCAGCGGGGGGTGTCCGGCAGGAACAGCATGCCGACGAAGAGCAGCACGGCGGGCACCGCCGCGACCGCGAGCATCCAGCGCCAGATGTGCTCGCCGGACCACACCCGGTCGATCAGGGCGTTCACGGTGAACGCGATCAGCTGACCGGTGACGATCATCAGCTCGTTCTGGGTGACGAGCCGACCGCGCCGGTGCGGGGGTGCCATCTCGGCGATGTACAGCGGGACCACCGCCGAGGCACAGCCGACCGCGAGCCCGAGCACCACCCGGGAGATCACCATCAGCGGCACATCGGGGGCCACCGCCGTGCCGAGCGCGCCGAGCCCGAAGAGCACGGCCGCGAGCAGCAGGGTGAGGCGGCGGCCCAGGGCGTCCGCGAGTCGCCCGCCGGTCAGCGCGCCGAAGGCGGCGCCGACCAGGAGCGAGCTGACGACCAGCCCCTCGGTGAAGGGCGTGAGCCCCAGGTCGTCCTTCATGAACAGCAGCGCACCGGAGATGACCCCGGTGTCATAGCCGAAGAGCAGTCCGCCGAGCGTGGAGATCACGGCGATCTTCGTGAGCGCGTGCCGTTGGGGTGCCGATTCCTGCGGACCGGCGGTGGGTGGTGCGGGGACCGTGGTGGGGCCTTCGGTCGTCATGCGCAGAAACTCTCCTCGGTACGTGCCTGCTACTTCCAGGAGGAGAGGTATTCGTCGATCTTCCGGCGCATGAAGAGGGACGATTCGCGGGCGCGGTCCTCCCAGGCGAAGACGCAGGAGGTCAGCGTGCCGTCGAAGTCGTTGTCGCGCAGCGCGCCGAACAGCGCGTCGAAGTCGACCTCGCCCTGCCCGATGTCCAGGTGCTGGTGGATACGGGCCGTGGAGCCGGGCGGGTTGATGATGTAGCGCAGC
This sequence comes from Streptomyces sp. NPDC001700, assembly GCF_053596435.1. Classification (NCBI taxonomy): domain Bacteria; kingdom Bacillati; phylum Actinomycetota; class Actinomycetes; order Kitasatosporales; family Streptomycetaceae; genus Streptomyces; species Streptomyces sp. NPDC001700. Next base: position 596,369 of record NZ_JBSFGE010000002.1, on the reverse strand, counting down.
CCCGAGGACGCGGTGTGATCGAAGGTGTCGGCCAGATGCACATGGGTGAGCAGATCGCCCGCGTGCTTGATCAGGCCGGGGGCGTCATTGCCGTGGTGGAAGGTGTGCGGGGCGCAGTAGAGGTAGGAGACCTGGGGGTGGTTGATGCCCCGGATCATGTTGATCGCCTCGTACCCCTCCTCGATGAAGTCATCGGGGTGCGGCTCCAGCGTCAGCCGGATGGACTCGCGCTCGAAGACCGGCAGCAGCTCCTCGATCGACCGCCAGAACTGGCCCTCGCTGCGGCTGGGGTCCTCGGGGCGGCCGTTGAACTCCGAGATCATGCTGTCCACGCCCAGATCGGCGGTGATCTGGATGGCCCGCTTCCAGTAGCGGACGGCGGCCTGGCGCTCGTCCTCGTCCGGTCCTGACCAGCGGAACAGCGGCAGTACGGAGGAGATCTTCACCCCGGCGGTGTCCAGCGCCTTGCGGAACTGGCGCACCGTGCCGTCGTCGACCCTCGGGTGCTTGAAGAAGGGGATGAAGTCGTCCCGGGGGGACAGCTCGATGTACTCGAAGCCCAGCTCGGCGACGAGGGCCGGGAGTTCGAGCAGCGGCCCTTTGCGCAGCATATGCGGGTCGAGGGCGATCTTCATGAGAAGGAGAAACCTTTCCAGCAGGGAGAACGGGAGGGAGAAAGGGGCGGGCCGGTCGTGGCGGCGACCGGCCCGCCCGGGAGCGTCAGGCGTAGAAGGCGGGGCGCACGATCATGTCGACCGGGGTGCGCTCACCGGTGGTCTGCGCGCGCACGCCCGCCTCGCACACGGCGGCCGCCGCGTAGCCGTCCCAGGCGCTCGGGCCCTCGACCTCGCCGCGCTTGGTGGCGTTGACCCAGGCCTGCACCTCGCGGTCGTACGCCTCCTCGAAGCGGGCCACGAAGTCGGGGGCGATCTCGCCGCCCCAGGTGCCGGGGCGGTTGACGAGCATGCCGTGGGCGTCGCCGACGCGCGCGGTGCCGCGCTCGCAGACCGCCTCGGCCTGGACCTGGTAGCCGAAGCCGCAGCTCGCGAAGATCTCGACGTTGACGATCGCGCCGCCGGTGGTCTCGAAGATCACCAGCTGGGGGTCGGCAAGCCCCTCGGGGGCGTTCGAGTTGGGGGTCGGCTTGAGCACGGTGACGTTGGCGATCTCCTGCTCCAGCAGCCAGCGCGACTGGTCCATCTCGTGCACCACGGAGTCGTTGATCAGCATCTCGGTGGTGAAGTACGAGTGCACCGAGGCGTTGCGGTGGCGGCAGTGCATCAGCAGCGGGCGGCCCAGCTCACCGGAGGCGAGCAGCGCCTTGAGCTTCATGAACTCGGTGTCGTAGCGGCGCATGAAGCCGACCTGGATACGGCGGTGACCGAGCCGCTGCTCGGCCTCCAGCACCCGCAGCGCGGACGCCGAGTCCGGGGTCAGCGGCTTCTCGCACAGCACCGGCAGATCGTGCTCGAACGCGCTGAGCAGCGCGGCCTCGTGCGCGGGCCCTGGCGAGGCGATGAGCACCGCGTCCACGCCCGGCGCGGCCATGGCGGCGGCCGGGTCGGTGAACGCCTGGCAGCCCTCGGAGAGGTCGGCGACGGCCTTGGCGCGCGCCTCGTCGATGTCGACCACGGCCGCCACCCGGGCGCCGCTGATCACGTCGTTGATGCGGCGGACGTGGTCGGCGCCCATCTTGCCGGTCCCGATGACGGCGATCCCGAGCGTGCCCTGCTGGGTCATAGGTGTCTCTTTTCTCTTTCTGCTCGTCCGGAGGATCTAAGAGATCGGCGGAGGGTCAGGCGCCGCAGGAGCGCAGGAAGCGGCGGGTGCGCTGGGCGATGGGGAACGGCTGGTCGGGCGGGCAGGGGTACATGTCCTGCTCGACGATGGCGAACAGGTCCACGTCCAGCTTCTGGGCGGCCGCCAGGACCGGCTCCAGCTCCGGGACGCCCTTCGGCGGCTCGCACATCACGCCGCGCTTGACGGCCGGGCCGAACGGCACCCCGTTCTTGACCACGTCGGACAGGATCTCCGGGTCGACCTGCTTGAGGTGGAGGTAGCCGATGCGCTCGCCGTAGGTCTCGATGAGCTTGACGCTGTCCCCGCCGCAGTAGGCGTAGTGGCCGGTGTCCAGGCAGAGGTTGACCAGGTCGGAGTCGGTGGCGTCGAGGAAGCGGGCCACGTTCTCCTCGCCGTCGATGTGGGTGTCGGCGTGCGGGTGGACGACGATGTCGAGCCCGAAGCGCTCGCGCACCTCACGGCCGAGGCGCTCCATGCCGGTGGACAGGTGGCGCCACTGCTCGGCGGTCAGCTCGGGCGGCTCGATGATCTCGGCGGTCTTGTCGTCGCGCCAGAAGGAGGGGATGACCACGAGGTGCTTCGCGTTCATGGCCCGGGTCAGCTCGGCGACCTGGGAGACGTGCTCCCAGGTGGCGTCCCAGACGTCGGGGCCGCGGTGCAGCGAGGTGAAGATCGTGCCCGCCGAGACGGTGAGGTTCCGGCGGGTGATCTCCTCGGTGAGCCGGGCGGGGTCGGTCGGCAGGTAGCCGTACGGGCCCAGCTCGATCCACTCGTAACCGGCCTCCGCGACCTCGTCGAGGAAGCGCTGCCAGGGGACCTGCTGCGAGTCGTCCGGGAACCACACCCCCCAGGAGTCGGGGGCCGAGCCGACCCGGATGCGGTCCAGGGCGGGTGCGGGGGAGGCGGCGGCAGTCATGGAAGAGGGTCTCCTCTCGCCGGTCGGGGGGACCGGGGAAGGGGGCAGTGCGGGTCGCTTGCGCTCGGTGGTGGTCACGGTGGTGGTCGGGGCCCGCGTTTCATGCTGGTTTGGGCAGCTTTACGGGCCGGACCGGGGGCCGTCAAGACTTTGCCAGGACATTCGGACGTAATGTCAGTACGTCATGTCAGTACGTCATGTCGATACGTCCTGTCAGGCCGAGGGGGTGTCGACGGCCTCGGGAAGCTCCTCCACATCGACCCCGCGCACCTGCGCCAGCTCGTGTTTGAGGGCGGCCAGCTCGGTGCCGCCCGCCATGTGGTTGGTGAGTTCCTCGAGGCTGACGTCGTCGCGGGCGGCGTTCAGCTCCAGGGCGCCGAGTCTCAGCACCGAGAAGTGGTCGCCGACCATGTACGCGTGGTGCGGGTTGTGGGTGATGAAGATGACGCCGAGGCCCCGCTCACGGGCGGCCGCGATGTACTTCAGGACGACGCCCGACTGCTTGACGCCCAGGGCCGCGGTGGGCTCGTCCAGGATCAGCACTCTGGCGCCGAAGTACACCGCCCGCGCGATGGCCACGGACTGCCGCTGGCCTCCGGAGAGGGTGCCGATGGGTTGTTCCAGGTTGTCCAGGTGGATGCCCATGGCGGACAGCTCGGCGTGGGTGGTCTCCTTCATCCGCTCGATGTCGAGGCGGCGGACGGGCCAGGGGCCGCGGGTCAGCTCGGAGCCGAGGAAGAAGTTCCGCCACACCGGCATCAGGGGCACCGTCGCCAGGTCCTGGTAGACGGTGGCGATGCCGAGGTCGAGGGCCTCGCGCGGGTTGTGCAGCCGCACCGGCTTGCCGTCGACGACGTACTCGCCCTCGTCGTGCTGGTGCAGCCCGGAGATGATCTTGATGAGGGTGGACTTGCCCGCGCCGTTGTCGCCGAGGACGCAGGTCACCTGGCCCGGCCGGACGTCGAGGTCGATGCCCTCCAGGGCCCGTACGTTGCCGTACAGCTTGCCGACGCCCTTGAGCTGGACCACCGGCTCCGTCGCGCCCTCGTCGGTGGCGGGGGCGGGCTTCGTGAGGTCGTTGGCGGACATTCCCATCACCTCCTGGTGGCCTGACGGCGCACCCACAGATTCACGAGCGTGGCGAGCAGGAGCATCACGCCGACGAAGAACTTGAACCAGTCCGGGTTCCAGTTGGCGTAGACGATGCCCTGGTTGACCATGCCGAAGATGAAGGCGCCGAGGAGCGCGCCGATCGCGGAGCCGTAGCCGCCGGTGAGCAAGCAGCCGCCGATCACCGCCGCGATGATGTAGTAGAACTCGTTGCCGACGCCCTCACCGGCCTGCACGGTGTTGTATTCGAAGAGCAGATGCATCCCGACGAACCAGGCCGCGAAGCCCACGGTCATGAAGAGCGCGATCTTGGTGAGGTTCACCGGGACGCCGACCGCCCGGGCGCTCTCCTTGGAACCGCCCGACGCGAAGATCCAGTTGCCGAACTTGGTGCGCAGCAGGACCCAGGTGGCGAGGGCGGCGAAGGCCAGCCAGTAGAACACGGTGATGTTCACATCGACGCCGAAGACCGGGACCTCGGAGGCGAAGACCGCCTTGGCCGAGTCGAAGCCGTCCATGTCGTTGATGGTGTTGGTGGCGACGTTGTTGGTCAGCAGCTTGGTGATGGCGAGGTTGAGGCCCTGGAGCATCAGGAAGCTGGCGAGCGAGACCAGGAAGCTGGGCAGCCCGGTCTTGATCAGCAGCAGTCCGTTGATCAGGCCCACCGAGAGCGAGACGACCAGGGCGACGCCGACGCCGACCCACACGTTGGCGGTGAGCTGGAAGCTGAGCATGCTCGCGGCCAGCGCCGAGGAGGTGACGGCGACACCGGCCGAGAGGTCGAACTCGCCGCCGATCATCAGCAGGGAGACGGCGAGCGCCATGATGCCCAGGGTCGAGCCCTGGTAGAGCACGGTGGCGAACGAGTCCGCCTGGCGGAAGGTGGGGGCGACGGCGAAGAAGAAGGCGTAGACGCCGACGGCGGCGACCAGTGCGCCGATCTCCGGCCGGGCGAGGGCCCGGCGGGTCAGCGAGCGGTCGGCGGAGCGGGTCTTGGGAGCGGCCGCGGGGGAGGCCGGTGGCATGGCGGCGGCGGGCGGGGCGGCTTGGGTCATGGCCGGATCACCTGGTGCCCTTCGCGGCGAACTTGGCGATCTTCTCCACGTTGTCCTTGGTGACGAACGCGGGGCCGGTCAGCACGGGCGCCTCGCCACCGCCGCTGAAGTTGCCGTTGTTCTTGTAGAGCCACAGGGAGTCGACGGCCAGATAGCCCTGGAGGTAGGGCTGCTGGTCCACGGCCAGCTGCACATCCCCGCTCTGGACGGCGGCGATGAGGTCCTTGTTGAGGTCGAAGGTAGCGATCTTGGCCTTGCCGCCGGACTCCTTGGCGGCGTCCACGGCGGTCAGAGCGAACGGTGCGCCGAGCGTGACGACGTAGTCGATGCTGGAGTCCTGCTTGAGCTTGGCGGAGATCGTGGACTTGACCGACGGCATGTCGGTCCCGTTGACGTAGAGGGTGTCCGTCTTGCCCTTGAACGTCTTCTTCACGCCCGCGCAGCGGGCCTCCAGGGCGACATGGCCCTGTTCCTGGATGACGCAGATGTTGTGCTTGGCGCCCATCGCGTTGAGGCGCTTGCCGAAGGCCTGACCGGCGAGGCCCTCGTCCTGGCCGAAGTATTCGAGCAGCCCCTGCGCCTTCCAGTCCTCCAGGCCGGAGTTGAAGCCGACGACCGGGATCCCGGCCTGCTCGGCCTTGGCGATCGCGCCCTTCATCGCGGCGGGCTTGGCCAGGGTGACGGCGATGCCGTCGACCTTCTGGTTGATCGCGTTCCGGATGAGGTTGGCCTGGTCGCCACCGTTCGGATTGCTGGAGTAGACCAGATCGACGTTGTCCTTGGCCGCGGCCGCCTTGGCGCCCTTGCGGACCGTGTCCCAGAAGGTGTCACCCGGGGCGGCGTGGGTGATCATCGCGATCTTCATCCGGGGGGTGTTGGCCTTGCCCGCCGAGATGTCGTCCGCGGCGTCCTGGGCCTTCTTGCCCCCTTGGCTGCTGCATCCCGTTGCGAGGAGAACCGTTACGGCGGCGATGGCGGTGAGTCCCGCGCGGCGGCGTCGGTCGAATCTGAGGTCCATTGCTCCAGCACCTCTCAAGCCAGTCCGGTGTTAACAGAGCTGTTGCATGAGGGGGAGCCAACTCCTCGCGGACACTGCCTGTCAAGAGTTTGTCATGACAACATTTCATCTGGACGTAACGAGACCATAACGCGCGGGCGGCGGCTCCGGGGCCGAGTCTCGTGGTTAGGTCCGAATGTAATGACAAATCCTTGACAGCGGGCCGTGGGCGCGTCTAGACCTGAAGGGGCCGGGCGGGACCCGGTGTTCGCCCACGACAATCCTGAGCTGCGTCTTTCCCGAATTTTCCCGAAGGGGCACGCATGAGTGAGCCGTACGACCTGATCACGATGGGCCGCATCGGAGTGGACCTCTACCCGCTGCAGACCGGAGTGCCGCTGCCGCAGGTCGAGTCATTCGGAAAGTTCCTGGGCGGCTCGGCGACCAACGTCGCGGTGGCCGCGGCCCGCTTCGGCCACCGCTCCGCGGTGATCAGCCGTACCGGAGCGGACCCGTTCGGCGAGTACATCCACCAGGAACTCCAGGGGTTCGGCGTGGACGACCGCTTCGTCACGCCGGTCGAGGACTACCCGACCCCCATCACCTTCTGCGAGATCTTCCCGCCCGACGACTTCCCGCTCTACTTCTACCGCCGCCCCAAGGCCCCCGACCTGGAGATCTACCCCGACGAGCTGGACCTCGACGCGGTCCGCGCCGCCCGGATCTTCTGGATGACCGGCACCGGCCTCAGCGAGGAGCCCAGCCGCGGCAGCACCCTCGCGGCCCTCGCCCACCGCGCCAAGAGCGGCACCACCGTCTTCGACCTCGACTGGCGCCCCATGTTCTGGAAGGACCCCGAGACGGCGCGCCCCTTCTACGCCGAGGCGCTGCGCCACGCCACCGTCGCCGTCGGCAACGTGGACGAGTGCGAGATCGCCACCGGGGTCCGGGAGCCCGTGGCCTGTGCCCAGGCCCTGCTGGACGCGGGCGTCGAGCTGGCCGTCGTCAAACAGGGCCCCAAGGGCGTCCTCGCCGTGCACCGCGACGGCACCGCCACCGAGGTCCCGCCCGTCCCGGTCGACGTCGTCAACGGACTCGGCGCGGGCGACGCGTTCGGCGGCGCCCTGTGCCACGGGCTGCTGGCGGGCTGGGACCCGGAGCGGATCATGCGCTACGCCAACGCCGCGGGCGCGATCGTCGCGTCCCGCCTCGCCTGCTCCTCCGCGATGCCGACGGAAGCCGAGGTCGAGGCCCTGCTCAGCCAATCGTGACGCGGTTCGCCGTTCTGCCGGACCCTATGTAGGGAGCCTTAGTTGAGTATCAGCATCTCCGACCTCGTGACGGTGCGCAGCCGCCACCCGGAGGCCATCGCCGAGGCCGCCGCCCGCCGGGTCCGCCGCCCGCTGATCGGCGACAGCGGCCGACTCATGATCGTGGCCGCCGACCACCCGGCGCGCGGCGCCCTCGCCGTCGGCGGGCACAAGCTGGCCATGGCCAACCGGGCCGATCTGCTGGAGCGGCTGTGCGTAGCGCTGTCCCGCCCGGGTGTCGACGGCGTGCTGGCCACCGCCGACATCCTGGAGGACCTGCTGCTGCTCGGCGCCCTCGACGGCAAGGTCGTCATGGGCTCGATGAACCGCGGCGGGCTGGCCGGTGCCTCGTTCGAGCTGGACGACCGCTTCACCGGCCACCGCCCGCAGGACATCGAACGGCTGCGCTTCGACGCCGGGAAGCTGCTGCTGCGGGTCGACTACGACGACGCCGGGTCGCTCTCCACCATGCTCACCACGGCCCGCGCCATCGACGAGATGGCGGAGCGGCGGCTCCCGGTGTTCGTCGAGCCGTTCATCTCCCGCCGGATAGACGGCCGGGTCTCCAACGACCTGAGCGCCGAAGCCGTCACCAAGTCCATCGCGATCGCCTCCGGGCTCGCCGGAACGTCCGCGTACACCTGGCTGAAGGTGCCGGTCACCAACGACCCGGACGAGATGGCCGCCGTCATGGAGACGAGCACCCTGCCCGCCGTGCTGCTCGGCGGCGAGGTGGGGAAGGACCAGGAGGGGGCGTACGAGAAGTGGCGCAAGGCGCTGCGGCTGCCCACCGTCCAGGGCCTGGTCGTCGGCCGCTCGCTGCTCTACCCGGCGGAGGGCAGCGTGGAGACCGCCGTGGACACCGCCGTCGGCCTGCTGTGAATCGGGCCCTCTGCTGGAAATCGCCTCGTCGTGAATCGGCCCCGGAACCGGAGGAAACACTGACGCCATGACCACCAACGAATCTTCCCTTGGCTTCCATGTGCAGGCCGGTAAGGCGGCCGACGGCCCGTACGCGCTGGACATCGACCCCGCGCGGGCCGGATGGGGCTACTCCAGCCTGCGCGTGCTCGACCTGCCGCCCGGCGGCTCGCACCAGCTGGTCACCGGCGACAGCGAGTGGATCGTGCTGCCGCTCAGCGGCGGCTGCACGGTGATCACCGAGGGCGAGACGTTCGAACTGCTCGGCCGCGAGAACGTGTTCAGCGGGGTGACCGACTTCGCGTACGTCCCGCGCGACGCCCACGCCACGATCGCCAGCGGCGCCGGGGGCCGCTTCGCCCTCACCGGCGCCCGCTGCGAGCGCAGGCTGCCCGCCCGCTACGGGCCCGCCTCCGCCGTCCCCGTCGAGCTGCGCGGCACCGGCAACTGCTCCCGCCAGGTCAACAACTTCGGCGCGGCAGGCGTCTTCGAATGCGACAAGCTCATCGCCGTCGAAGTGCTCACCCCCGGCGGCAACTGGTCCTCGTACCCGCCGCACAAGCACGACGAGTGCCGCCCCGGCGAGGAGAGCGAGCTGGAGGAGATCTACTACTTCGAGATCGCCGAGGCCCACGGCAACGAGGGCGTCGGCTACCAGCGCGTCTCGCCCTCCGGCCGGGGCCGCGGCACCGATGTGCTGGCCGAGGTCCGCTCCGGGGACGCGGTCCTCATCCCGGACGGCTGGCACGGCCCCTCCATCGCCGCGCCCGGCCACGCCATGTACTACCTCAACGTCATGGCGGGCCCCGGCGAGGAGCGCGCCTGGCTGATCTGCGACCACCCCGACCACGGCTGGATCCGCTCCACCTGGCCCGACCAGCCCGTCGACCCCCGCCTTCCGCTGTACGAAGCCCCTGAAGCCTCCGCCCCTGAAGCTCCCGCCCCTGACGCTCCCGCAGGAGACGCCCGATGACCACCCGCCGCCTCACCGTCGCCCAGGCCCTGGTCGAGTTCCTGGCGCACCAGTACACCGAGCGGGACGGGCAGCGGCACCGTCTGATCAACGCCACCTGGGGCATCTTCGGCCACGGCAATGTGGCCGGGCTCGGCCAGGCGCTGCTGGAGGCCGGGCAGGACACCATGCCGTACCTCCAGGGCCGCAACGAACAGGCCATGGTGCACGCCGCCGTCGGCTACGCCCGCCAATCCAACCGGCTCGCCGCCCAGGCCGTCACCACCTCCATCGGGCCCGGCGCCACCAACCTGGTCACCGGCGCCGCGCTGGCCACCGTCAACCGGCTGCCGGTGCTGCTGCTGCCCGGCGACATCTTCACGACCCGGCCCGCCGACCCCGTACTCCAGCAGCTGGAGGTGCCGTACGCGGGCGACGTGTCCGTCAACGACGCGCTGCGCCCGGTCTCCCGCTACTTCGACCGCGTCGTACGCCCCGAGGCGCTGATCCCGGCCGCGCTCGCCGCGATGCGGGTGCTCGCCGACCCGGCCGAGACCGGCGCGGTCACCCTGGCCATGCCGCAGGACGTGCAGGCCGAGGCGTTCGACTGGCCGGAGGAGTTCTTCGCCGACCGGGTGTGGCGGGTGCGCCGCCCCGCCCCGGAGCACGCCGAGACCACCGCCGCCGCGCAGGCGATCCGCGCCGCCCGGCGCCCGCTGGTCGTCGCGGGCGGCGGCGTCCACCACAGCGAGGCCGAGGGGGCGCTGCGGGCGTTCGCCGACGCCACCGGCATCCCGGTCGCCTCCACCCAGGCGGGCAAGGGGTCGCTGCGCCACGACCACCCGGCCGACATCGGCGGCATCGGGCACACCGGCACCGCCGTCGCCGACGACCTGGCCCGCAGCGCGGACCTGATCGTCGGGGTCGGCACCCGCTACAGCGACTTCACCACCGCCTCCGCGACCCTCTTCGCGGACCCGGACGTCCGCTTCCTCAACCTCAACATCACCGGCTTCGACGCCCACAAGCTGGCCGCCACCACCCTGGTCGCCGACGCCCGCGCCGGGCTGGAAGCGCTCACCGCCGAGCTGGCCGGTCACCGGGTGGACGAGACGTACGAGGCCGAGTACCGCACCGGCAAGACCGCGTGGGAGCGCCGGGTGGACGCCGCGTACGCCGCCGAGGACGCCTCCGTACGCCCCTCCCAGACCCAGGTGCTGGGCGCGCTGGACGCGGTGGTCGGCGACGACGACGTGGTGATCAACGCGGCGGGCTCGCTCCCCGGCGACCTGCACAAGCTGTGGCGGGCCCGCTCGCCCCGCCAGTACCACCTGGAGTACGGCTACTCCTGCATGGGCTACGAGATCCCGGGCGCCATCGGCGTACGGCTCGCGGCCCCCGACACCCCGGTGTGGGCGCTGGTCGGGGACGGTACGTATCTGATGATGCCGACCGAGATCGTCACCGCGGTCCAGGAGGGCATCAACATCAACATCGTCCTCCTCCAGAACCACGGCTACGCCTCGATCGGCGGCCTGTCGGAGACCACCGGCGCCGAGCGGTTCGGCACCGCCTACCGCTTCCGGTCCGCCGACGGTACGTACACCGGCGATCCGCTCCCCGTGGACCTGGCCGCCAACGCCGCCTCGCTCGGCATGGACGTGCTGCGCGCCGCGACCGTGGCCGAGCTGCGCGAGGCGCTCGCGGCGGCCCGCGCCTCGGACCGTCCCACATGTGTCTATGTGGAGACCGAAACGGGCGACACAGTGTCGGGCGCACCCGACGCACAGGCGTGGTGGGATGTGCCCGTAGCCGAGACCGCGACCCGCCCGGCCGCCGTGAAGGCCCGCCAGGAGTACGACCGGCACGCCGCCGGCCGCCGCCGCCACCTCTGACGTTTTTCGAGAGAAAGGCTTCGCACCCATGAAGACCGTCAACCACTGGATCGGCGGGAAGTCCGTCGAGGGCACCTCCGGCAACCACGGCCCGGTGTACAACCCCGCCACCGGCGCCCAGGACACCCGGGTCGCCCTCGCCTCGGTCGGGGAGGTCGACGCGGCCGTCGCGTCCGCGAAGGAGGCGTACCGGTCCTGGGGCACCGTCTCGCTGTCCAAGCGCTCCTCGATCCTCTACAAGTACCGCGAGCTGCTGGACGCCCACCGCGACGAGATCGCCGAGCTGATCACCGCCGAGCACGGCAAGGTGCACTCGGACGCGCTCGGCGAGGTGGCCCGGGGTCTGGAGATCGTCGAGCTGGCCTGCGGCATCGCCGAGAAGCTCAAGGGCGAGCTGTCCACCCAGGTCTCCACCGGGGTCGACGTCTCCTCGATCCGCCAGCCGCTGGGTGTCGTCGCGGGCATCACGCCGTTCAACTTCCCGGCCATGGTGCCGATGTGGATGTTCCCGGTGGCCGTCGCCTGCGGCAACACCTTCGTCCTCAAGCCCAGCGAGAAGGACCCGTCGGCCTCCTACCGGCTGGCCGAGCTGGCGTCCGAGGCGGGGCTGCCGGACGGTGTGCTCAACGTCGTCCACGGCGACAAGGTGGCCGTGGACCGGCTGCTGGAGCACCCGGACATCGCCGCGGTCAGCTTCGTCGGCTCCACTCCGATCGCCAAGTACATCCAGTCCAAGGCCGTCGAGCACGGCAAGCGGGTGCAGGCGCTCGGCGGCGCCAAGAACCACATGCTGGTACTGCCCGACGCCGACCTGGACTTCGCCGCGGACAACGCGATCAACGCGGCCTACGGCTCGGCCGGTGAGCGCTGCATGGCGGTCTCCGTCGTGGTCGCCGTCGGCGACATCGGCGACGACCTGGTGAAGAAGATCGCCGACCGGGCCGCCCGTTTGAAGATCGGCCCCGGCAACGACCCGTCCTCCGAGATGGGCCCGCTGATCACCAAGGAGCACCGGGACAAGGTGGCCTCCTACGTCCACGGGGCCGCCGCCCAGGGCGCCGAGGTGGTCGTGGACGGCACCGGCTACTCGGTCGAGGGCCACGAGAACGGGTTCTTCATCGGCGTCTCGCTGCTGGACAAGGTCCCCGCCACCGCCGACGCCTACCGCGACGAGATCTTCGGCCCGGTGCTGTGCGTCGTCCGCGCCGAGACGTACGACGACGCCATCGAGCTGATCAACTCCTCGAAGTGGGGCAACGGCACCGCGATCTTCACCCGTGACGGCGGCGCCGCCCGACGCTTCCAGCTCGAGGTGGAGGCGGGCATGGTCGGCGTCAACGTGCCGATCCCGGTGCCGGTGGGCTACCACTCCTTCGGCGGCTGGAAGGACTCGCTCTTCGGCGACCAGCACATCTACGGCAACGACGGGGTGCACTTCTACACCCGGGGCAAGGTCGTCACCACCCGCTGGCCGGAGCCGTCGGAAGAGGTCGGCATCAACCTGGGCTTCCCCAAGAACCACTGACCCGGGCGCACACGGGACACCCTCGCCGGTCTGCGACCGGCGAGGGTTTCTCTGTGTCACAGGGCAACCATCCACCCCTGTTGTAGGTCTTCTTGAGTGTTCGCCCGAACAATGGGCACACGACCACATTCAGGGGGATCTCCTATGCTTCGTACCCTTCGTTGTGCCGCGGCCGCGGCCGCGCTCGGCCTCGGACTCGTGCTGGCCGCGGGCGCACCCGCGGTCGCGGCCCAGAAGACCGATCCGAACGGCCGCTTCACCGCCGAGGAGATCCACCACTTCCTGGAGGGCTTCTACGGCAACCACGGGCCGCGTCCCTGGGAGCGCGACAACCTGGTCTCCGACCAGCTGAAGGAGCGGATCGCCCAGAACCCCGGCTACGACCTGCTGCTGTGCGCGCAGAACGAGCCGAGGGACATCGAGGTCGGCGAGGTCACCACGGCCCAGTCCGCCCGGGTCGGCTGGGCGACCATCACCACGCGCTGGGGCCAGGGCGCGACCGGCTCCTTCACCGCGTACGTCGACCTCGACGCGACCCGGCCCATCGAACTGCTCGATGTGGACTGCGCGACACCTGAGGGCTGACGCGGGCCGAAAGGGCGGGTACGCGAGGAATCCGCCGAAGACGGCCGGTTCCTCGCGTGCAGATCAAGGTCGTAGTCTCGGCGTATGAGCTGGTCACACGCGCTGAAGCAGACGGCCCAGGCCGGTTTGACGATCGAGCGCATCCGGCTGGAGCCGCTGGTCGCGGTCCGTGGCGCCTGCGGTGTGGCCATCGTCATCGGGCTGACCCTCTGGTTCGGCTCGCCGACCCTCGCGGTGTCGTCCGCGTTCGGCGCGTTCTCCGCCGGGATCGCCATCTTCCAGAAGAGCTGGCGGCCCCGCCCGGAGCTGGCGCTCGCCGCGGCGTCCCTGCTCGCCGTCTCCACCTTCCTCGGCTATCTGGCCGCCGCCCACGTCGCCACCTTCGTCGTGATGCTCGCCGTATGGACGCTGCTGACCGGCATGTCGTGGGCGGTCGGCCCGGTCTCCGGGCTGGTGTCGACCCAGATGGTCGCGGTGATGCTGGTCACCGTCACCCTCCCCACCTCGGTGCTCGGCGCCCTGGAGCACGCCGCGCTGATCGGGCTCGGCGGCGTCGTCCAGGCCGTGCTGATCGTGCTCTTCCCGGTACGGCCCTGGGGTGTGCAGCGCGACGCCCTCGCGGACGCGCTCGCGGGCGTCGCCGACTACGCCCGGCGGCTGCGCCACGACCCGCAGGCGCCGTTCGACCCGCAGCCGCTGATGGACGCCCGCAGCGCCGCCGCGCTCACTCCGCGCGAGGCGAAGCGCCGCCCGCGCCAGCTGCGCGGCTACCGGCTGCTGGCCGAGCGGATACGCCCGGTGCTCGCCTCGATGGCCGACCCCGTGGTCGGCGCCCCGATGCTCGGGCCCGAGCGCGACCGGGTGCGGGAGCTGCTGGCCGCGACCGCCACCGTGCTGGACGCGGTGGCCCACGCCATCCGCCGGAACAAGCCGGTCCGGCTGCCGCCCGAGGCGATGGCGGTGCTGGAGGTACCGGCGAGCGGCCCCATGCTCAACGGCGCGGCCCGCCGCGCCGCGCTGAAGCTGATGGCCCTGGTGAACGACGTCGTGGAGTCCTCGGACGAGCGGGTGGAGGCGGTGACCGCCGAGGGCACCAGGGACCGCCGCCATCTGCCCCGCCCCACCGTCCCCGGCCTGGTGCCGGTGGCGCTGCGCGCGCTGCGCCGCGAGGCCCGCTGGGACTCGCGCATCCTGCGGCACGCGGTGCGGCTCACGGTGGTCGCCGTCTGCGGCTATCTGCTGGGCGCCATGCTGCCGTTCGGCCATGGCTACTGGGCGCCGCTCACCTCCGTGATGGTGCTGCGCCCGGACTTCGGCCAGACCTTCTCGCGCGGGGTCGCCCGCTTCTTCGGCACCCTGGCCGGGGTCCTGATCGGCGGGCTGGTGGTGACGCTGGCCCACCCGGACCCGTATATCAGCGCCACGCTGGCCGTGGTGTGCGCGGCCTTCATGTTCATGCTGCTGCGCACCGGCTTCATCGTGGCCTCCCTGTGCGTGAGCGCGTACGTGGTCTTCCTGCTCGGCATCGCGGGCGCGGAGGTCGGCCAGACCGTCCAGGCGCGGGTGGCGCTGACGCTGCTGGGCGGGCTGGTGGCGATGGCCGCGTACGTGGTTTTCCCCGCCTGGGAGACCCCGTTGATGCGCGACCGGCTGGCCGACTGGCTGGACACCGGCGGCCAGTACGCCGTCGCCGTATTCGACGCCCACGCCCGCCCCGCCGAGCGCCGCCCCCGGCAGGTGCGGGAGGCGCTGCTGGACGCGCGGGCGGCGCGCAGCGAGTACGAGGCGCTGGAGGCCCGGGCGCGCCGGGAGCCGGTGCGCCACCGGGGTATCGGCCGCCGGGCGGCGCAGGAGGCGCAGACCGCGCTGTCCACCACGGGCCGGGTCACCATGCTGCTGGAGGCGCATCTCCCGGACCGTGACGCGGCCCCGTCGAAGGAGTCCGAGGAGTTCGCCGCGGCGCTGCGGACGGCGGTTCCGAAGGCGGTGGAGGCGGTCCGGGAGCGGCGGCCGCTGGACTGGACCGCCGTACAGGAGTCGCTGGAGCACTGGCAGGAGCGCGCGGGGGAGCGGCCGGGGGTCGCGGTGCGCAGCGCCGAGCTGTTGGTGGAGGCGCTGGACGACCTGGCGCAGGCGCTCGCCGGGGGCGCGCGGCAGCAGGCGGCGCTCCAAGACCCTACGCGTGGGGGGTGACCCCTCGCTGTTAGGGGTGCCCCCTACATCTACTGTCGTGTTAGAACGTTTAGGGGCAGCTTGTTCTGACACATCTTCTGATGGGTGAGCGGCTGTTGCGACCGCGAACCCGATGAGGGAAAGACTTTTCACGTACATGGGTGCTCAGCAAGAAGACAGCGTCTGGATACGACGGTTCCATCCGGCCCCCGACAGCCGCGTGCGGCTGGTCTGTCTGCCGCATGCCGGGGGTTCGGCGCCGTTCTTCTTCCCGGTGTCACAAGCGCTTTCACCGGCCGTGGACGTCCTCTCGCTGCAGTATCCGGGGCGTCAGGACCGGCGTCTCGATCCGCGGATCGAGAACATCGGCGAGTACGCGGACGTCATCGCCGCCGAGTTGAAGCCCTGGCTCGATCGGCCGATCGCCTTCTTCGGCCACAGCATGGGCGCCGTGCTCGCGTTCGAGGTGACGCGGCGACTGGAGGCGGCCGATCCGGAGTTCTCCCCGGTAGCCCTCTTCGCGTCGGGCCGCCGGGCACCGTCCCGTTACCGGGACGAGAATGTGCACCGCCGTGACGATGACGGCATCGTGCGCGAAATGAAGGTGCTGAGCGGAACCGACGCACGGGTCCTCGGAGATGAGGAGATCCTGCGCATGGTGATGCCCGCTATTCGCGGTGATTACCAGGCGATCGAGACCTACCGCTCCGAGCCGGGTGCCACTGTCCGCGCCCCGATCACCGTGCTGACCGGCGACGACGACCCCAGAACCAGCCTGGACGAGGCGCAGGCGTGGCAGGAGCACACCACCGGCGCGTTCGACATCCGGGTGTTCCCGGGTGGCCACTTCTTCTTGGCCAACCATCAAGCGGAAATCACGAGTCTGGTGTCCGGGGTGCTTTCGGCGTCACGTCCCTGACCCGGCCGATTCGTATCGCACGACCGAAACGCAATTCGCCATACGTCACGTTTCAGGCCCTCGGCGTCATCGACCCGGGGGCGTGAGGCGATGATTCGCCGGGGGATGAGTCCTGTGCCCATAAATCTCTTCGAGTGGGAGAGCCGTCTCTCCGTCCTGCGTGAAATGCTGCACGGCGCGACACAGGGCCGGGGACGGCTGGCGCTGGTCAGCGGCGCGGTGGCCAGCGGCAAGACCCGGCTGCTGGACAGCTTTGCCGAACAGGCAATCGACAGCGGCGCGTTGCTCCTCGAAGTGACCGCTTCGCGGGCCGAACGCGAACTCCCCTTCGGTATTCTCCGAAAGATATTCGACAACGCCGCCATGCCCCCGGACGTACGCTCCGAGGCGGTCACCCTGCTCGCCGACATGGGTCCGGAGAGCACCGCCGCGGCCCGCATGCACGTGATGTCCCAGATTTCGTCGGTGCTGCTGCGGCTGGTCGACGAACGCACGCTGGTGATCGCCGTCGACGATGTGCACTGCGGCGATGATCATTCCCTGCAATTCCTGCTCCACCTCGCGCGCCGGGTCCGCCAGGCGAGGGTGCTCATCGTCCTCACCGAATCCCCCCGGCTGCGCCAGCGGCAGCTCACCTTCCACGCCGAACTGCTCCGCCAGCCCAACTGCGTGCGCATGCGGCTGCCCATGCTCACCGAGGCGGGCGTCGCCGAGGCGCTGTCCAACACCCTGTCCGCCACCGTCGCCTCCCGGCTCGCCCCCGAGTGCCACCGCCTCTCCGGCGGCAACCCGCTGCTGCTGCGCGCGCTGCTGGACGACTGGCGGGCCGGTGGCGAACACGGCGAGGCCCTGCAGCGCCCCACGCCCGGCGACGCGTTCGCGCAGGCCGTCCTCGGCTGTCTGTACCGGGGCGAGCCCGATGTGGCGGCGATCGCCCGCGGTGTCGCCGTCCTCGGCGACGCCCGTTCCCCCCGCCACCTGAGCAGCCTCCTCGACCTGAGCGTCGGCACGGTCGAGCAGGGCGTCCAGGACCTCCACGAGTGCGCCGTCCTGGACCACGGCCGGTTCCGCGACGAGGTCGCCCGTACCGCCGTACTCGACGCGGCGCCCGCCGCCGTCCGCCACGACCTGCACACCCGGGCCGCCCGGCTGCTGCACGCCGACGGCGCCTCCGCGCTCGACGTCGCCCGCCATCTGGTCCGCGGCCACCAGGACGGCGAGCCCTGGACCGTCCCGGTCCTGCGCGAGGCCGCCGAATACGCGCTGGTGCAGAAGGAACTCGACGTCGCGCTCCGCTGCCTCGAACACGCCCATCGCGCGTGCGAGCCGGGGCCCACCCGCACCGCCCTCAAGGCGCGGCTCGTCAGCGTCGCCTGGCGGGTCGGCCCCGCGGTCGCCGAGGGGTATCTGCCGTCGCTCACCGAGGAGGCCGAGAAGGGCTGGCTCGCCCCGCGCGACATCGCCCCCATCACCTCGTACCTCGCCTGGTCGGGGCGGCTGGACACGGCCGCCGACGCCATCACCGCGCTGAGCCGCACGGCGGGCCCCGGCGTCACCGGCGGCGGCGACCCCGCGATGAGCGCCGCCCTCTCGGCCTCCATCCAGTGGCTGACGATGCTCAGCCCGCCGCTGCGCGACCGCCTCCCCGCCCTCGGCGCCGGGGCCGCGAAGGGCACCGGATCCCCGCACGACGTGGCCGACCTCGCCCACGCGCACGCCGCCGCCACCCTGTCCACGGCCTTCACCGAGGGCCGGACCGACCAGGCGGTCATCGAGGCCGAACGCGTCCTGCAGCGCTACCACCTCGGCGACAACACCCTCCAGCCGCTGGTCATCGCCCTGTACGCGCTCGTCGTCACCGGCCGCCTGGACCTCGCCCTGTCCTGGTGCGAGCGGCTGCTCGGCGAGTGCTCCTCCCGCAGCGTCCCCGCCTGGCAGGCGATGCTGTCCGCCGTACGGGCCGAGATCGCGCTGCGCCAAGGCGATCTCCAGGTGGCCGCGCACCAGGCGCGCAGCGCCCTGGCGCAGATTCCGGCGCCGGGCTGGGGGGTCGGCATCGGGCTGGTGCTGTCCTCCCTGATCCAGGCCGAGACCGGGATGGGCCACTACGACGAGGCCATGGCGCTGCTCGAACAGCCGCTCCCCGACGGGCTGTTCCGCACCGTCCCCGGGCTGTACTACCTGCGCGCCCGAGGCCGCTGCCACTTGGCCACCGGCCGCTACCACGCCGCCCTCGGCGACTTCACGGACTGCGGGGAACTGGCCGCGTCCTGGCGCATGGACACGCCCCGGCTGGCGTCGTGGCGGCTGGACGCCGCCGAGGCGTGGCTCGCCCTCGGCAACCCCGCCCAGGCCCGGTCCCTCGCCGAGGAGCAGCTGCGGCGGGGCGCCGGTGACGGGCGGCTGCGCGGCGGTCTGCTGGTGGTCCTGGCCCGCACCGACCAGCTCCGGCATCGGCTGCCCCGGCTCAAGGAGGCCGTCGAGGTGCTGGAGGGCGGCGACGACCGCATCCAGCTCGCCATCGCGCTGGGCGAACTCGGCCGCGCCTACCGCGCGATGGGCGACTTCAACCGGGGCCGGGTCTACGTCCGCAAGGCCTGGCACGTGGCCAAGTCCTGCGGCGCCGAGCCGCTGTGCCGCGAGCTGATGCCACGGCACGCGGAGAGCGGTGAGCTGGTGGCGGCCGCCGCCGCCCAGCCCGGCCAGGGGGCCGAGCCGCAGCGCGATGTGGAGGCCCTGACCGAGGCGGAGGTGCGGATCGCGGTGCTGGCCGCGCACGGCAACACCAACCGGGAGATCGCCTCGAAGCTGTTCGTCACCGTCAGTACGGTGGAGCAGCACCTGACCCGCATCTACCGCAAGCTGAACGTCAAGCGCCGCCGCGACCTGCCCGCCAAGCTCTCCGACAGCAGCCTGACCGGCACGGTGTGAGGGCCGCTAGGAGAGCAGACCGCGCTCCATGGCCGTCATCACCGCGGCCGTGCGGTCGGAGACGCCGAGCTTCTTGAACGAGCGCAGCAGATGCGTCTTGACCGTGGCCTCGGCCACGAACAGCTTGGCGCCGATCTCGGCGTTGGTCAGCCCCTGGCCCACCAGCCGCAGTACCTCACGCTCGCGGCCGGAGAGCGGCGACGGCTCGGCCGTCCGGCTGCGGAAGAGCTTGCCCGCGAGGGACGGGGTGAGCACCGTCTCGCCGCGCGCGGCGGTCTGCACGGCGCCGATCAGCTCCTGGCGTGAACTGCCCTTCAGCAGATAGCCCGCGGCGCCCGCCTCCACCGCGCGCAGGATGTCGGAGTCGTCCTCGTACGTGGTCACGATGACGACCTTGCAGCCGGGCACCTGCCGCAGGATCTGCGTGGTGGCCTCGACGCCGTCCATCCCGCCCATGCGCAGATCCAGCAGGATGATGTCCGGCCGCAGCGCCTTCGCCTGGACCACCGCCTCCTCACCGGAACCGGCCTGTCCGACGACGGTGATGCCCTCGGCGGAATCCAGCATGGCGCTCAGCCCCTCCCGCACCACGGGGTGGTCGTCGGCCAGCAGCACCCTGATCGGGTTTCCCTCAGCCATGCACTGCCTCCCCGGCCAGCGCCGTCGCCGGCACGTCCACCTCGACGGTGGTGCCCCGCCCGGGGCTGCTGGTGATGGACGCCATTCCGTCGATCTCCTCCATCCGGGCCTGCATCCCGCGCAGCCCGTACCCTTCCTGCGTGCCGTCCGGGGTGAAGCCCTCGCCGTCGTCGCGGATCAGCAGCCGGATGCCGTCATCGTCGAAGACCAGGACCACGTCCACCGTACGGGCCTGCTTGGCGTGCTTGCGGACGTTCGCGATCGCCTCCTGCACCGAGCGCAGCAGGACGACGCTGACCGCCATCGGCAGGGGCGGTTCGTCGCCCCTGACCGAGCACCGCACCTCCAGGCCGGTTTCGGCGATCAGCCCGTCCGCCTGCCGCCGGACCGCCTGCACCAGCGAGCCGCCGCGCAGCGCGGGCGGGGTGAGCGCGGCCACGAAGTCCCGGGCCTCGGCGAGCGATTCCTTGGCCACCCGCCCGGTCAGCGCCAGATGGTTCACGGCTTGGTCCGGTGCGTCGTACACCTCCGACTCCGCCGCCTGGACCAGGCTGATGATGCTGGTCAGCCCCTGCGCCAGGGTGTCGTGGATCTCCCGGGCCAGCCGCTCGCGCTCGGCGGAGATCCCGGCCTCGTGGGACAGCCGCGCCTCCCGCTCCCGGCTGCGCCGCAACTCCTCGATGAGCAGCCCCCGCTCCTTGCTCTGCCGCACCACCCGTTTGATCCACAGGCCCAGCAGCAGCGACAGCGCGATGCTCAGCAGGGAGATGGGCACCACCTCCCAGACGTTCAGACCCACGTCCTCGCCGACGAACGCGATCACCAGCACGGGGCACAGATTGGCCACCGTGGCCAGCACGACCGCCGGGCCCATCGGCAGGCTCATGATCAGCATCGGGATGACCGCGAACAGCGCGAAGGCGCCGATCAGGTTGAACGCCGTGGTGGCGCAGAACAGCGCCACCAGGACGAGCGCGAAGACCAGGTTCCGCGGCCCGTGACTCGCCTCGATCATCAGCCCCCGGCCGACCGCCGCGTACCAGGGCACGATCAGGGTCAGCGCGGCGATCGGGAGGGAGTGGTCGACCTGGGAGCCGCTGGAGAGCAGCAGCAGGGCCGCGGTGACGACGTAGGAGACGGCGAAGAAGCCGTCCCAGA
Organism: Streptomyces sp. NPDC001700; assembly: GCF_053596435.1. Taxonomy (NCBI): domain Bacteria; kingdom Bacillati; phylum Actinomycetota; class Actinomycetes; order Kitasatosporales; family Streptomycetaceae; genus Streptomyces; species Streptomyces sp. NPDC001700. The sequence continues at coordinate 575,484 of NZ_JBSFGE010000002.1, read as the reverse complement.
GGCCGAACCAGCGGGTGCCGGACTCGGGGCCGTAATACGCGCCGGTCGGCGAGTCGTCCCCCGGGGAGTGATTGCGCACGGCCTCAGTACTACCACGCGTGTCCCCCGTGTCCACCGGTCGGTTGACAGCCGGATCCCACCGTTCAGTCGTCGCGCGGCGCGGGGCCCGCTTCTAGCGTTGTTCCCGGTGAGACCGGTGGGACAACCGGCCGTCACACCACGAAGCACATCGCCCTCTTGGCTTGGAGAACGTCGTATATGCCACAGCTGAGCCAGTTCATGGCCGCGCTGATCGCCAGCGGAACGATTCTGACGATCGTCCTGGCGACCGACCTCGGCCGCCGCCGCATCACCACGATGCGGATGGCGCGTTCGATCATCGCCGTGGCCGTCGTCATCGCGATCTTCGTCCACTCCTTCCCGACCAAGGGCGACAACGACCTGTCGCTGCAGCTCGTGGGTGTCGGCATCGGTGTCATCTGCGGCCTGATCGCCGGAGCGCTGCTGCCCGCCTATAGGGACGCCTCCTCGGGCGCGCTGTACACCATCGGTGGCATCGGCTACGCGGTGGTGTGGATCATCCTCTCCAGCGGGCGCATCATCTTCGTCTACGGCGCCGAGCACTGGTTCCCGATGGGCCTGATCAAGTTCTCCATCGAATACGGGATCAGCGGTCAGGACACCTACTCCAACGCCTTCATCTTCATGGCGCTGGCCATGGTGCTGACGCGTACGGCCGTCCTGCTGGCCAAGATGCGCAAGCTGAGGGCCCAGGAGGCCGCCGGGAACGGTCAGCTGCCCGAGCAGGGCCCTGACGGTCAGCAGACCGCGGACAGCCCGCAGACCGCGGACAAGGCATCGGCCGAAGCCTGATTACATAGGCCGCCAACCCCGCCGGGCCCGCACCCGGCACCCATCTGGAAGCAAGAGCAGGGTGAAACAGTGGAACGCCATGACAATCTGAGGCTCCGTCCGCCTCGTCACCGGGTCGACCGCCGTGCGATCGGCTGGTGGACGCTGCAGTCGACACTGTTCGCCCTGCCCCTGCCCCTCACCTTCGGGATCCTGTGGGCCACCATCCCCCCGACGCGTGAGTTCTTCATGTGGGCCACGCTGATCTCATTGGTCCCCGGGCTGCTCTACATGGCCGTCATGCCCGCCTGGCGCTACCGGGTCCACCGCTGGGAGACCACCGACGAGGCCGTGTACGCGGCCTCCGGGTGGCTGTGGCAGCAGTGGCGGGTCGCCCCGCTGTCCCGCGTCCAGACGGTGGACACCCTGCGCGGTCCGCTGCAGCAGATGTTCGGGCTCTCAGGTGTCACCGTGGCCACCGCCTCCTCCTCGGGCGCGGTGAAGATCAAGGGCATCGACCACAAGGTGGCCCAGGACCTGGTCGAATTCCTGGCCGCGCGCGTCGAGTCGGTCCCGGAGGACGCCACATGACACCCGATACGACGGTGTCGCCCCCCACGGTCGACCAGGACTGGGGGCGGCTGAACCGTCGGCTGCTCCTGGTCAACCTGTCCATCCTCGGCGCACCGCTGGCCATGTTCCTCGCCAGCCTCGCGGTCACCGGAGGCAAGACCAACCTCCAGGTCATCATCACCCTCGCGTCGCTGTTCGTGACCTTCCTGGTCATCAGCGGCATCGGCCTGATGCGGCTGTTCACCACCCGCTACCGGCTCACCGAGGACCGCTTCGAGCTGCGCAAGGGCCTGCTCTTCCGCAGCGAGCGTTCGGTCCCGATCGGCCGCATCCGCGGCGTCGACCTCACCGCCAACCCGGTCCACCGGGTCTTCGGACTCACCACGCTGCGGATCGACAGCGGGGAGCAGAGCGACGCCGTCGCGCGCAAGCTCGCCCTCGACGGCATCACCAAGGCCGAGGCGCTTGAGCTGCGCCGCCGGATCCTCGCCCTGCGCGACGCGGGCCGGTCCCCGGCGGTGGCCGACAACGACGGTGTGCTCTGCCAGCTGGACTGGTCCTGGCTGCGCTACGGCCCGCTCACCGTCTGGGGCGTCGGCGGTGTCTTCATCGCCGCGGGCAGTGTGTACCGCACCCTGAACGAGATGCAGGTCAACCCGCTCGAACTCGGCATCGTCAAGGACCTCCAGCACCGCTTCGGCTCCGTGCCGCTCTGGTACGGAATCCTGGTGTCCGTCCTCGTCATCGTCGCCCTCGGCATGGTCGGCTCCACCGCCACGTTCATCGAGAACTGGGCCGGTTACGAACTGCGCCGCGAAGAGGGCGGAGCGCTCCGGGTCCGCCGGGGACTGCTGGCCACCCGCTCCGTGACCATCGCGGAACGAAATCTGCGCGGCCTCGAACTCGTCGAGCCCATTCCGCTGCGCTGGGCCAGGGGCGCCAAGCTCAACGCCGTCGCCAGCGGCCTGGGCGGCGAGGACGAGAATCGCCGCCGCCGCGCCCTGACCTCTCCCGTCCCGCGTGCCGAGGCCGTGCGGGTCGCCGCCGAGGCGCTGCCGGTGGACGAGCCGGGCGTGAGCGAACACGGGGGCCTGATCGAGCGCGACGGCCTCACCGGGCACCCCCGGGCCGCCCTGCGGCGCCGTATCAACCGCGCCCTCATCTGGTCGGTCCTGATCGCGGCGGTCCCGGTGGGTCTTGGGCTGTGGCTCAGCACCGGGCTCGTCATCGGCGGTGTGATCGCCGGGGTGGTGCTGGTGCCGATCCTGGTGGCGTTCGCGTTCAACGCGTACCGCACCCTCGGCCATGGGCTCCGCGGCCGCTATCTCGTCACCTCCGCCGGGACGTTCGCCCACCGCACCGTCGCCCTCGAGCGCGAGGCGATCATCGGCTGGAAGATCTCCCGCACGCCATTCCAGCGCCGGGCGGGGCTGCTCACCGTCGGCGCCACCACGGCGGCCGGTGAGGGCGCCTACCACGTGTACGACCTGACCGAAGGCCAGGGGATCGCCCTCGCCGAGACCACGGTCCCCGGGCTGCTCGCCCCATTCATCGAGCGCGCCCCGGACCGCGGCTGACCACCCATTGACCAACTGGCGATCCCCCGAGAGGCGGAGGGGCGGACCGAAAGTCCGTCCCTCCGCCTCTGAACACCTTCCCGCCGCCGCGGCTCGCTTCCCCGGCTCGCTTCCCTTTTGAACGCTCTTCGTTCCTTCGAACTCCTTGTCGTCACCGAAATTCTCATGCATTCTGGTGAGCCAAGCGCGGCCATTATGGAATGGTCGGCGAATACGGGGTCCCAAAGGAACAATAGGGGTGCCCGTAGGGGGGTTGAAGGGTTATCCCGCCGTCCTGCCCTGTGTAAGGCTGGCCTACGGTCTAGGTGTATGTCTTGCGAGGTAATGGGGCGCGTGATGGTGAGTGAGTCCGTGGATATGACGCCCGAGCACACGGAAATACCGGCCGTCGGCCCCGACGGAGCCTCCCCGTGGCGGGACCACCTCGCAGCCCTTCCCGAAGCCGAGCGCGCCGAGGCCCTCACCGCATGGGTCGGCGAGGTCGTCGCACAGGCCCTCAAGGACAAGGCGCCGGATGTCCTCGACCCCGAGCGTCCCTTCCTCGACCTGGGCTTCGACTCCCTCGCCACCGTCGACCTGCACGCCCGGCTGACCGCCGCCACCGGACTGCGGCTGCCCGTCACCCTCGCCTTCGACCACCCCACCCCGGCCGACCTCGCCCGCCGTCTGCGCACCGACCTGCTCGGCGCCGACGACACCTCCGACTCCCCCTCGGACGCCGCCGATACGGCCCCGATCGCCGCCGACGAGCCCATTGCCATTGTCGGAATGAGTTGCCGCTTCCCCGGTTCCGTCGGTTCCCCCGAAGAACTCTGGGATATTGTCGCGGGCGGAAAAGACGTCATCTCCGAATTCCCGGTGAGCCGGGGCTGGGATCTTGACGGGCTTTACGACCCCGACCCGGACAAGGCGGGCAGCAGCTATACCCGCGAAGGCGGATTCCTGCACAACGCCGATGAGTTCGATCCGGCGTTCTTCGGAATCTCGCCGAGGGAAGCTCTCGCGATGGATCCGCAGCAGCGGCTGCTGCTGGAAACCTCCTGGGAGGTCTTCGAACGGGCCGGGATCGACCCCGCGACCCTCCGGGGCGGCCGGGCCGGTGTGTTCGTCGGCGCTGAGACCCAGGACTACGGCCCCCGGCTGCACGAGGCCGAGCAGGGCTTCGAGGGCTATCTGGTCACCGGCAACGCGGCCAGCGTCGCGTCCGGCCGCATCGCCTACACCTTCGGCTTCGAAGGCCCGACCGTCACCGTCGACACCGCGTGCTCGTCCTCGCTGGTGGCGCTCCACCTGGCCGTCCAGGCGCTGCGTACGGGCGAGTGCACCATGGCGCTCGCCGGTGGTGCGGCGGTCATGGCCAACCCCGGGTCGTTCATCGCCTTCAGCCGCCAGCGCGGGCTGGCCGCCGACGGCCGCTGCAAGCCGTTCGCGGCGGCGGCGGACGGTACGGCCTGGGGCGAGGGCGTCGGCATGCTGCTCGTCGAGCGGCTGTCCGACGCGCAGCGCAACGGCCACCGGGTGCTGGCCGTCGTCCGTGGCACCGCCATCAACCAGGACGGCGCCAGCAACGGCCTCACCGCCCCCAGCGGCCCCGCCCAGCAGCGCGTCATCCGCCAGGCGCTGGCGGGCGCGGGGCTGGCGGCCGGTGACGTGGATGTGGTCGAGGCGCACGGTACGGGTACGACGCTGGGCGACCCGATCGAGGCGCAGGCGCTGCTCGCCACGTACGGTCAGGAGCGCGCGGCGGGCCAGCCGCTGTGGCTCGGGTCGCTCAAGTCGAACGTCGGCCACACCCAGTCCGCGGCCGGTGTCGGCGGCATCATCAAGATGGTCATGGCGATGCGCCATGGTGTGCTGCCGCAGACGCTGCACGTGGATGAGCCGACCCCGCACGCCGACTGGACCAGCGGTGACATCGAGCTGCTGACCGAGGCACGGCCCTGGCCCGAGAACGGCCGTCCGCGCCGTGCCGCTGTCTCCTCCTTCGGCATGAGCGGCACCAACGCCCACGCCATCATCGAGCAGCCGCCCGCCGCCGAAGATGTCATCGGGGAAGCTGTCGGGGACCCTGCCCCCGCCGTACTGCCCTGGGTCCTGTCCGCCAAGACCACCGACGCCCTCCGCGACCAGGCCGAACGGCTGCGCGCGCTGCTGGAGTCCGACCCCGGGCTCGCCCTCACCGACATCGGCCACTCCCTGGCCACCACCCGCGCCACCTTCGACCAGCGCGCCGTGCTCCTCGCCGACGGCCGCGACGGCCGCGACGGCGCCCTCGCCGCGCTGCGCGCCCTCGCCACGGGCGGCGACACCCCGTCCGTCGTCCGGGGCGCCCCCGCCGCCGGAAAGCTCGCCCTGCTGTTCACCGGCCAGGGCAGCCAGCGCCTCGGCATGGGCCGCGAGCTGTACGACACGTACCCCGTCTTCGCCGAAGCCCTGGACGACGCCTGCTGGTACCTCGAAGAGCAGCTGGAACAGCCGCTTCTCGACGTGCTCTTCGCCGAGGAGGGCTCGCCCGAGGCGGCGCTCCTCGACCGCACCGACTACACCCAGCCCGCCCTGTTCGCCGTCGAGGTCGCGCTCTACCGCCTCGTCGAGTCCTGGGGGCTGCGCCCCGAACTGCTCGCCGGACACTCGATCGGTGAGATCGCGGCGGCCCACGTGGCCGGGGTGTTCTCCCTGGAGGACGCCGCCGCGCTGGTGGCGGCGCGCGGGCGGCTGATGCGGGAGCTTCCGGCCGGTGGCGCGATGGTCGCGGTGCAGGCATCCGAGGACGAGGTGCTGCCGCTGCTCGGCGAGCGGGTGAGCATCGCCGCGGTGAACGGACCCGCGTCGGTGGTCATCTCGGGCGACGAGGACGCTGTGGTCGAGGTCGCGGCTTCGTTCGAGGCGCAGGGTCGCAAGACCAAGCGGCTGACGGTCAGCCACGCCTTCCACTCCCCGCTCATGGACGACATGCTCGCCGAGTTCCGGCGCGTCGCCCAGGTGCTGGAGTACGCGCCGCCGCGCATCCCCGTGGTCTCCACCGTCACCGGGCAGGTCGCCACCGCCGATGAGCTGTGCTCGCCCGAGTACTGGGTACGCCACGTCCGCGACGCGGTGCGCTTCCTCGACGGTGTCCGCACCCTGGCCGACAAGGGCGCCACCACCTTCCTGGAGCTGGGCCCGGACGCCGTGCTCACGGCCATGGCGCAGGACTGCCTGCCCGAGGCGGACGGCGCTCGGTACGCGTCGGTGCTGCGCGGCGCGCGCCCCGAGGCCGAAACCTTCACTGCGGCCGTGGCGCTGGCGTACGTACGCGGCAAGAAGGTCGCCTGGGCCACCCCGTACGCCGGTACTGGCGCGACGACGGTCGACCTGCCCACGTACGCCTTCCAGCGCCAGAGCTACTGGCTCAACGCCCCTGTCCCCACGGCGGCCGTCGCCGCGCCGGGCGGTGTGGTCGATGGGCGGTTCTGGGATGTGGTGGACCGTGGCGATGTGGCCGCGCTGGCCGCTGAGCTGGAGGTGGACCCGGGGCTGTCGCTGGGTGAGGTGCTGCCCGCGCTGTCGTCGTGGCGGCGGCAGGCGGCTGTGCGCTCGACGGTGGACGGCTGGCGTTACGGGGTGTCGTGGAAGCCGGTGAGGGGTCGGTCGGCTGCTTCTCTGAGTGGCCGTTGGCTGGTCGTCGTACCGGCGGGGTCGGTCGAGGATGCGTGGGTTGCCGGTGTCGTCGGGATGCTGGGCGACCGTGGTGTCGACGTGGCGCGGGTCGAGCTGGCTGCCGACGAGGACCGTGCTGCGGTGGCGGCGCGGTTGACCTCGGCTGTTGGTGACGAGGCTGTGTCCGGTGTGGTGTCCTTGCTGGCCCTCGCGGACGACGGCGACGCGCTGCTGCGTACGGCCGCGCTGACGCAGGCGCTTGGCGATGCGGGTGTGGGTGCGCCGTTGTGGGTGGCGACGCGGGGTGCGGTGTCGGTGGGGCGTTCCGATGGTGTGGTCAGCCCGGTGCAGGCGCAGGTGTGGGGTCTGGGCCGGGTGGCGGCGCTGGAGCTGCCGGAGCGGTGGGGTGGGTTGGTCGACCTGCCGGAGTCGGTGGATGAGCGTGCGTTGACGCGGCTGGCGGGGGTGCTGGCCGGGCCCGGTGGCTCTGGTGGTTCCGGTATTTCCGGTGGTTCCGGTGGTGAGGATCAGGTCGCGGTGCGGGCGTCGGGCGTCTTCGGGCGTCGGCTGGTGCACGCTTCGGTGTCCGGGTCGTCGTCCGCGTCGTCGGGTGGCTCGTGGCGCCCGGGTGCGGGGTCTGTGCTGGTCACGGGCGGTACAGGTGCGTTGGGCGCGCGCGTGGCGCGGTGGCTGGTGGACAGTGGCGCCGAGCATGTGGTGCTGAGCAGCCGCCGTGGCCTGGACGCTCCGGGTGCGGTGGAGCTGCGCGATGAGTTGGTGGCGTCGGGCGCGCGGGTGACGGTTGCCGCGTGCGATGTGGCGGATCGGGACGCGCTCGCGGAGTTGCTGGCGTCGCTGCCGGAGGAGCTGCCGCTGACGGGTGTGTTCCACACGGCGGGTGTCCTGGATGACGGAGTGCTGGACGCGCTCACGCCCGAGCGGTTCGCCTCGGTGCTCCGCGCGAAGGTCGACGCCGCGTTGCATCTGGACGAGCTGACGCGTGAGCTGGATCTTTCGGCGTTTGTGCTCTTCTCGTCGATCAGTGGGTCGGTGGGCGCGGCCGGTCAGGGCAACTACGCGGCGGCCAACGCCTATCTGGACGCGCTGGCCGAGCGGCGGCGTGCCGAGGGCCTGGTGGGGACGTCTCTCGCGTGGGGTCCGTGGGCCGAGGGTGGCATGGCGGCGGACGATGCGCTGGAGCGGCGTATGCGTCGCGAGGGCATGCCGCCGATGGCGCCGGAACTGGCGCTGGCCGCCCTTCAGCAGGCGCTCGACGCCGACGACACGTGTGTGACGGTCGCGGACGTCGACTGGGACCGCTTCGTCGGCACCCTCACCGCCGTACGGCCGAGCCCGCTGATCGCCGAACTGCCGGAGGTGGCCGGGTCGGAGTCGGCCGCGTCTCGGTCCGCGTCGCAGCCTGCGGCCGGGCCGTATGGCGGGCGTGTGATCACCGACGCCGACGCCGCGTCTCCGCTGGGGGAGCGGCTCGGCGGGCTGCCGCGTGCCGAACAGGACCGTGCGCTGCTGGAGTTGGTCCGTACGCACGTCGCGGCTGTTCTGGGCCACGATGGGGCCGACGCGGTCGAGGCGGGGCGTGCCTTCAAGGAGCTGGGTTTCGACTCGCTCGCCGCCGTCGAACTCCGTAACCGGCTCGGCGCCGCGACCGGTCTGGCGCTGCCTGCCACGCTCATCTACGACTACCCGTCGTCGGCCTCGCTGGCCGAGTATCTGCGGACCGAGCTGGTCGGCGCCGCCGAGATCGCCCCGGCGGGCGGGGCTGGCGATGTGGCCGTGGCCGTCGAGGACGATCCGATCGCGATCGTCGCGATGAGCTGCCGTTTCCCGGGTGGGGTGCGCTCGCCGGAGGAGCTGTGGCAGCTGCTGACGGCGGGTGGCGACGCGATCGCCGAGTTCCCGTCCGACCGTGGCTGGGACCTGGCCGGGCTGTACGACCCGGACCCGGCCCGTCAGGGGACGTCGTACACGCGCGAGGGCGGTTTCCTCTACGACGTGGCCGACTTCGACGCGTCGTTCTTCGGGATCTCGCCGAGGGAAGCCCTGGCGATGGATCCGCAGCAGCGGTTGCTGCTGGAGACGTCGTGGGAGACGTTCGAGCGGGCGGGCATCGACCCGGTGGCACTGCGCGGCAGCCGTACCGGTGTCTTCGCGGGGACCAACGGGCAGGACTACGCCGGGCTCGTCTCCGCCACGCCCGAGGGGCTTGAGGGCCACGTGGGCACGGGCAACGCGGCGAGCGTGGTGTCCGGGCGGATCTCGTACACCTTCGGGCTTGAGGGCCCGGCGGTGACGGTGGACACGGCGTGTTCGTCGTCGCTGGTGGCGCTGCATATGGCGGTGCAGGCGCTGCGGAGTGGTGAGTGCTCGATGGCGCTCGCCGGTGGCGTCACCGTGATGTCCACGCCCGAGGCGTTCGTGGACTTCAGCCGTCAGCGGGGGCTGGCGGTCGATGGTCGGATCAAGGCGTTCGCGGCCGGTGCGGATGGCACGGGCTGGGGCGAGGGTGTCGGCATGCTGCTGGTGGAGCGGCTGTCGGACGCCCGGCGTAATGGCCACCCGGTGTTGGCGGTGGTGCGGGGTTCGGCGATCAACCAGGATGGTGCGTCGAATGGTCTGACGGCTCCGAATGGTCCGTCGCAGCAGCGTGTCATTCGGCAGGCGCTGGCGGGTGCGGGGTTGTCCGCTGGTGATGTGGATGTTGTTGAGGCGCACGGTACGGGTACGACGCTGGGTGACCCGATCGAGGCGCAGGCGCTGCTGGCCACGTACGGGCAGGAGCGGTCCGGTCAGCCGTTGTGGTTGGGGTCCATCAAGTCGAATATCGGGCATACGCAGGCTGCTGCTGGTGTCGCGGGCATCATCAAGATGGTGCTGGCGATGCGGCATGGTGTGCTTCCGCAGACGCTGCATGTGGACGAGCCGTCGCCGCATGTGGACTGGGCGTCGGGTGCGGTGTCGCTGCTGAGCGAGGCCCAGGAGTGGCCGGAGACGGGCCGTCCGCGCCGCGCGGGCGTGTCGTCCTTCGGGCTCAGTGGCACCAACGCGCACACCATCATCGAGCAGGCGCCGGTGGTTGATGAGCCGGGTGTGGTGGCGGAGCCGGGGCCGCGTGGTCTGGGTGGTGTGCTGCCGTTCGTGTTGTCGGCGAAGAACGCCGAGGCGCTGCGGGAGCAGGCTGCGCGGTTGCGGGCGTTTGTCGAGACGCGGCCGGATGCGGGGCTGCTTGACGTCGCTCACACCTTGGCTGTCGGGCGGGCTGCGTTGGAGCGGCGTGCGGTGGTCAGCGTTGGTGGCCGGGATGAGCTGCTGCGGGCGCTTGATGTGCTGGCTGCGGGTGAGTCCGCGTCGGGTGTGGTTGAGGGGGCGGTCGCTGAGGGCGGCAAGGTGGCGTTCCTGTTCACGGGGCAGGGGAGCCAGCGGTTGGGGATGGGGCGTGAGCTGTACGACGCCTATCCGGTGTTCGCGGATGCGCTGGATGAGGTGTGTGCGCATCTGGATCTGCATCTTGAGCGGCCGTTGCGGGATGTGCTGTTCGGGGATGATGCGGGGGTTCTGGATCAGACGGCGTTTACTCAGCCTGCGTTGTTCGCGGTTGAGGTGGCGTTGTTCCGGCTGGTGGAGGCGTGGGGTCTGACGCCGGACTTCTTGTCGGGGCATTCGATCGGTGAACTTGCTGCTGCGCATGTGGCGGGGGTGTTGTCGCTTGCGGACGCTTCGAAGTTGGTGGCGGCGCGTGGGCGGTTGATGCAGGAGCTTCCGGCTGGTGGGGCGATGGTCGCCGTGCAGGCTTCGGAGGATGAGGTTCTGCCGCTGGTCGGTGGTGGTGTGAGCATTGCCGCCCTCAACGGGCCGTCGTCTGTGGTCATCGCGGGTGACGACGATGCCGTGGTTGAGGTCGCGGCGTCGTTTGAGGCGCAGGGGCGTAAGACGAAGCGGCTTGTGGTGAGCCATGCGTTCCATTCGCCGCGTATGGACGGGATGCTGGACGCGTTCCGCGAGGTCGCGCAGGGGCTTTCGTACGAGGCTCCGCGTATTCCGATCGTGTCGAACCTGAGCGGGGATGTTGTTTCCGCTGAGGAGATCACGTCTGCCGACTTCTGGGTGCGCCATGTCCGGGAGGCTGTGCGGTTCCTCGATGGTGTGCGGGTGCTGGAGGCTCAGGGCGTCACCACGTTCGTGGAACTGGGTCCGGACGGTGTGCTCACCGCCATGGCGCAGGAGTGCGTGACCGGCGATGACGTTGCCTTCACGTCCGTCTGCCGCAAGGACCGGCCTGAGGCCGAGGCGCTGACGGCCGCCGTCGCGCGTGCGTACGTCCGTGGCGTGGCGCTGGACTGGGACGCCGTCTTCGGCGGAACGCGTGCCCGTGTCGAGCCCGCCGAGCTCCCGACGTACGCCTTCCAGCGGCAGCGGTACTGGCCCAGCGCCGCCGCCCTCGCGGCGGGCGACCCCGAGTCGATCGGGCTCGGCGACATCGACCATCCGCTCCTCGGCGCCGCCGTCGCGCTCGCGGACGCCAATGGCTGCCTGCTCACCGGGGTGCTCTCCACTCGCACCCACCCCTGGCTCGCCGACCACGTGGTCATGGGCAGCGTGCTGCTGCCCGGTACGGCCTTCGTGGAGCTGGCGAGCGCGGCGGGCGCGCAGGTGGGGTGCGAGCGGTTGGACGAACTGACCCTGGAAGCTCCGCTTGTGCTGCCGGAGCACACTGGGGTGCGGGTGCAGCTCGTTGTGGAGGGGCCGGACGAGTCCGGTCGCCGTTCGTTCAGTCTGCATTCGCGGCGGCAGGACGCGCTCGGGGCCGAGCCGTGGACGCGGCACGCCACCGGTGTGCTCGCGGTCGGGGTCCGGGGTGCTGAGCTGGATGAGCTGAGTGTCTGGCCGCCCCAGGGTGCCACGCCGATCGCGGTCGACGGGCTGTATGCGGAGCTGGCCCGGGAGGGCCTTGGCTACGGGCCGGTGTTCCGGGGGCTCAAGGGCGCGTGGCGGCTCGGTGGGGATCTCTATGCCGAGGTCGGTTTTCCCGAGGACGCGCCGCTGACGTCGGGCGCCGAGGCCGAGGCGTTCGGGTTGCACCCGGCGCTGCTGGACGCCGCGCTGCATGCCATCGGCCTCGGCGGTTCTGCCCGTGAGGCGGAGTCGGCGGCGTCGGCGGAGGGTGCGCTGCTTCCGTTCGCGTGGAGTGGTGTGCAGTTGCACGCGGCGGGGGCCGGTGCGCTGCGGGTGCGGCTGTCCGAGCAGTCGTCGAATGGGGTGTCGCTGCTGGTGGCCGACGGTACGGGGCGTGCGGTGGCCACGGTCGAGTCCGTGGCGCTGCGGGCGGCCTCGGCCGACCAGGTGCGCGCGGCGCGGGGTGGGCTGCATGAGTCGCTGTTCCGGCTGGAGTGGTCGGCGGTTCCGGCGCCCGCGACGGGTGCGGCGACGGGCGAGTGGGCGGTGCTCGGTGCGGATGCTGGTGAACTCGCTCTGTTGGAAAGCGGGTTCGGGCCTGGGGTCCGGGTTGGGGCGTATGGCGATCTGGCGGCGCTGAGCGCGGCGGTGGATGCCGGGGCGGCTGTGCCGGAGACCGTGGTGCTGGCCGGTCTTGGTGGCGGTGGCCGTGGCGATGCGCTGGCTGTGCACGAGGCGACGCAGGCCATGCTTTCGTTGTTGCAGTCGTGGTTGGCTGATGAGCGGTTTGTCGGGTCGCGGTTGGTGCTGTTGACCCGGGGCGCGGTGGAGACCGTGCCGGGTGCGGGTGTGGCGGCTGATCTGTCGCAGGCCGCTGTGCGTGGTCTGTTCCGTTCCGCGCAGTCGGAGAACCCTGGCCGTCTGGTGTTGCTGGATGTGGACGGCGACGAGAGTTACGGGGTGGTGCCCGCCGCGCTGGGCGTGGACGAGGCTGAGCTGACGTTGCGCGGGGGTGCGGTGCTCGCGCCCCGGCTGGCCCGGGTGCCGGTCGCCGACGAGGCTGAGGTCGACGCCGACACCGATTCGGCTCCGTCGTTCGATGAGGACGGCACGGTGCTGGTCACCGGCGCCTCGGGATCTCTGGGTGGTCTGTTCGCGCGCCATCTGGTCTCGGCTCATGGTGTGCGGCAGTTGCTGCTGGTGAGCCGCCGTGGCGCTGACGCCGATGGTGCGGAGGAGTTGGCTGCTGATCTGACGGCGGCTGGCGCGACCGTGACGTGGGCGGCGTGTGATGTGGCGGATCGGGACGCGCTGGCTGGGGTGTTGGCGGCTGTTCCGGCTGAGCATCCGCTGACGGGTGTGGTGCACACGGCGGGTGTGTTGGATGACGGTGTTCTTGGTTCGTTGACGCCTGAGCGGGTGGCGGGGGTGCTGCGTCCGAAGGTGGATGCGGCGCTGAATCTGCATGAGCTGACGCGGGACTACGACCTGTCGGCGTTCGTGCTCTTCTCGGGTGCGGCGGCTGTGTTCGGGGCGCCGGGGCAGGCGAGTTACGCGGCGGCCAACTCCTTCCTGGAGGCGCTTGCCCAGCAGCGTGTGGCGCAGGGGCTCCCGGCCACGGCTCTGGCCTGGGGCCTCTGGGCCGGTGCGGGCATGGGCAGCGGCCTGGACGAGGTGGGTCTGCGGCGTATCGCGCGGGGCGGCGGCGCTCCGATCGCCGCTGATGAGGGGCTTGCGCTGTTCGACGCGGCGCAGGCCGACGGCGCGGCGGTGCTGTTCCCGATGCGGGTCGACTACGCGGGGCTGCGTACCGAAGCCGCCGCGACCGGCACCGTACCGGCCCTGTTCCGTGGCCTGGTGCGGGCCCCGGTCCGGCGTGCGGCCACTGTGGCCGCCACCGCCGATGGCTCCTCGCTTGTACGGCGCCTGGCCGGGCTCGCGCGGCCCGAACGGGACCGTGCGCTGCTGGAGTTGGTGTGCGGGCGAGTTGCCACGGTGCTGGGTTACGCGGGTCCGGAGGCGGTGGAGCCGGGGCGGGCGTTCAGGGAGCTGGGCTTCGACTCGCTGACGGCGGTCGAGCTGCGTAACGACCTGAAGACGGTGACCGGGCTGAGGCTTCCGGCCACGCTCGTCTTCGACTACCCGACCCCGAACGCCCTGGCTGGCTATCTGCGTGACGAGCTGCTGGGCGCCGAGGAGGCCGTGGCACCTGCCGCCATCGGGCGTACGGGTGCGGTGTCGGCGGTGGCCGACGACCCGATCGTCATCGTCGGCATGAGCTGCCGCTTCCCGGGCGGCGTGAGCACACCCGAGGAGCTGTGGGACCTCGTCGCCGGGGGTGGCGACGGCATCTCCGGCTTCCCCGCCGACCGTGGTTGGGACCTGGACGGCCTGTACAACCCGGACCCCGACCACGCGGGTACCTCGTACACCCGCGAGGGCGGCTTCTTGCACGATGCCGCCGACTTCGACCCGGCGTTCTTCGGGATCTCACCGAGGGAAGCCCTGGCGATGGATCCGCAGCAGCGGTTGCTGCTGGAGACGTCGTGGGAGGCGTTCGAGCGGGCGGGTATCGACCCGTCGACCGTGCGCGGCAGCCAGACCGGCGTCTTCGCGGGCGTCATGTACCACGACTACCTCGTCGGTACGGGCGAGATTCCCGATGGCGTCGAGGGCTACATCGGCACCGGCAACGCGGGCAGCATTGCCTCCGGGCGGGTGGCGTACACCTTGGGTCTTGAGGGCCCGGCGGTGACGGTGGACACGGCGTGTTCGTCGTCGTTGGTGGCGCTGCACCTGGCGATCCAGGCGCTGCGGAGCGGTGAGTGCTCGATGGCGCTCGCCGGTGGTGTGGCGGTCATGGCCACCCCCGAGACGTTCGTGGACTTCAGCCGCCAGCGCGGCCTGGCCACGGATGGCCGGTGCAAGTCGTTCGCGGCGGCTGCGGACGGTACGGGCTGGGGCGAGGGCGCGGGCATGCTGCTCGTGGAGCGGCTGTCTGACGCCCGGCGCCATGGCCACCCGGTGCTGGCGGTCGTGCGGGGTTCGGCGATCAACCAGGATGGTGCGTCGAATGGTCTGACGGCGCCGAATGGTCCGTCGCAGCAGCGGGTGATCCGGCAGGCGCTGGCGGGTGCGGGGCTGTCCGCTGGTGATGTGGATGTCGTTGAGGCGCACGGTACGGGTACGACGCTGGGTGACCCGATCGAGGCGCAGGCGCTGCTGGCCACGTACGGCCGGGAGCGGTCCGGCCAGCCGTTGTGGTTGGGGTCCATCAAGTCGAACATCGGGCATACGCAGGCTGCTGCTGGTGTCGCGGGCATCATCAAGATGGTGATGGCCATGCGGCACGGTGTGTTGCCGCAGACGCTGCATGTGGACGAGCCGTCCTCGCAGGTCGACTGGGCGGAGGGCGCGGTATCGCTGCTCACGGAGGCGCGGGAGTGGCCGGAGATCGAGGGCCGTCCGCGCCGTGCGGGTGTGTCGTCGTTCGGCATCAGCGGTACCAACGCGCACACCATCATCGAGCAGCCGCCGGTTGTCGAGGCCCCGGCGGTGGTGTCCGAGCCGGGCGTCCCGGGCGGTGTGCTGGCGTGGCCGCTGTCGGCCATGGGCCAGGAGGCGCTGCGCGACCAGGCCCGCCGCCTGCGTGATCGGCTGAGCGTCGGGGATGAGACGGACGGTCTGGCTGGCCTTGACCTTGGCCTTGACCTTGACCTCGCCGACATCGGCTACACGCTGGCCACCGGGCGTACCGCGTTCGAGGACCGTGCGGTGCTGGTGGCCGATGACCGTGAGGGTTTCCTGCGCGCTCTGGAGGCGTTGGCTTCCGGGGAACCGGCGACGGGTGTGGTGCAGGGCTCGCCGGTGGCTGGCAAGGTGGCGTTCCTGTTCACGGGTCAGGGCAGCCAGCGGCTGGGGATGGGCCGTGAGCTGTATGAGGCCTACCCGGTGTTCGCCGAGGCGCTGGACGCGGTGTGCGCGGAGTTGGACGCGCATCTTGAACGGCCGTTGCGGGATGTCCTGTTCGGGGATGACGCCGCTGCGCTGGATCAGACCGGGTTCACCCAGCCTGCGTTGTTCGCGGTTGAGGTGGCGTTGTTCCGGCTGGTCGAGGCGTGGGGCGTGCGGCCCGACTTCCTCTCTGGGCATTCGATCGGTGAGCTGGCCGCTGCGCATGTGGCGGGTGTGTTGTCGCTTGCGGATGCGTGCCGTTTGGTGGCGGCTCGTGGGCGGTTGATGCAGGAGCTTCCGGCTGGTGGCGCGATGGTCGCGGTGCAGGCGTCGGAGGATGAGGTTCTGCCGCTGGTCGGTGGTGGTGTGAGCATTGCCGCCCTCAATGGCCCCACTTCGGTGGTCATCGCGGGTGACGACGATGCCGTGGCTGAGGTCGCGGCGTCTTTTGAGGCGCAGGGTCGTAAGACGAAGCGGCTGACGGTCAGCCATGCGTTCCACTCGCCGCGTATGGACGGGATGCTGGACGCGTTCCGCGAGGTGGCTGAGGGGCTTTCGTACGAGGCTCCGCGTATTCCGATCGTGTCGAACCTGACCGGGGATGTTGTCTCCGCTGAGGAGATCACGTCTGCCGACTTCTGGGTGCGGCATGTCCGGGAGGCTGTGCGTTTCCTCGACGGCGTCCGCACTCTTGAGGCGCAGGGTGTGACCACCTGTCTCGAACTGGGCCCGGATGGCGTGCTGTCCGCGATGGGGCAGGACTGTCTCGCCGAGGGCGACGCGGCGGCTTTCGTCGCCGTTCTGCGTGAGGGTCGTTCGGAGGCCGGTTCGCTGGCCGGTGCTCTTGCCGCGTTGCAGGTCCGGGGCGTGGCCCTGGACTGGGAGGCGTTCTACGCCGGGGCCGGTGCGCGGCGCGTGGAGCTGCCGACGTACGCCTTCCAGCGCCGCCGCTACTGGCTGGATGTGTCGACGGCCACCGTCACCTCCGGTGCTACGGCGCTGGATGCGGTGGACGCCCGTTTCTGGGAGGCCGTGGAGCGCGGGGACTTGGAGTCGCTTGCCGCGACGCTGGGGCTTGGTGACGAGGACAACGGGGCGCTGGAGGCGTTGCTGCCCTCGATGTCGTTGTGGCGTCGGCGGCAGTCGGAGCGTTCGACGGTGGATGGCTGGCGTTACCGGGTGTCGTGGAAGCCGGTCACCGACCGCGCTACCGCTTCTCTGAGTGGCCGTTGGCTGGTCGTCGTACCGGCGGGGTCGGTCGAGGACGCGTGGGTTGCCGGTGTCGTCGGGATGCTGGGCGATCGTGGTGTCGCGGTGCAGCGGGTCGAGCTGGCTGCCGACGAGGACCGTGCTGCGGTGGCGGCACGGCTGACCTCGGCTGTTGGTGACGAGGCTGTGTCCGGTGTGGTGTCCTTGCTGGCCCTGGCGGACGGCGGCGATGCGCTGCTGGCGACGGCGGCGCTGACGCAGGCGCTTGGCGATGCGGGTGTCGGTGCGCCGTTGTGGGTGGCCACGCGGGGTGCGGTGGCCGTGGGTCGTTCGGACGGCGCGGTCAGCCCGGTCCAGGCGCAGCTGTGGGGTCTTGGCCTGGCGGCGGCGCTGGAGCTGCCCGAGCGCTGGGGCGGTCTGGTCGATCTGCCGGAGACGGCCGATGACCGTGCGCTGGCGCGGCTGGCGGAGGTGCTGGCCGGGGTCGGCGGTGAGGACCAGGTCGCGGTGCGGGCGTCGGGCGTCTTCGGGCGTCGGCTGGTGCGCGCTTCGGGGGCCGCGACGTCCGGTGACTCCTGGTCGCCGGGCACGGGGTCCGTGCTGGTCACGGGCGGTACGGGTGCGCTGGGTGCGCGGGTGGCCCGCTGGCTGGTGGCGAATGGTGCCGAGCATGTGGTGCTCACCAGCCGTCGTGGGCTGGAGGCTCCGGGTGCGGTGGAGCTGCGCGATGAGTTGGCGGCGTCGGGCGCGCGGGTGACGGTGGCGGCGTGTGATGTGGCTGACCGTGATGCGCTTGCGGAGTTGCTGGCGTCGCTGCCGGAGGAGCTGCCGCTGACCGGTGTGTTCCACACGGCGGGTGTGCTGGACGACGGGATGCTGGACTCGCTCACCCCGGAGCGTTTCGCGACTGTGCTGCGGGCGAAGGTGTCCGCGGCGGCGCATCTCGATGAGCTGACACGTGAGCTGGACCTGTCGGCGTTTGTGCTGTTCTCGTCGATCAGTGGCACGTTCGGCGCTGCGGGGCAGGGTAACTACGCTGCCGCCAATGCTTCGTTGGACGCGCTGGCTGAGCGGCGTAAGTCCGAGGGTCTGACTGCCACGTCGATCGCCTGGGGCCCGTGGGCCGAGGGCGGTATGGCTGCGGACGACGGCCTGGAGCAGCGGCTGCGTCGTGGCGGTCTGCCGCCGATGGACGCCGAGGTGGCGGTGGCCGCGCTGCAGCGGGTGCTGGACCTGGGCGACGGGGTTGTCGCTGTCGCGGACATCGACTGGGCTCGGTTCGCACCGGACTTCACTGCCGTACGGCCGAGCTGCCTGATCGCGGACTTCGCGGATGTTGCGGACGTGGCGCAGTCGGGGCAGGCCACCGGTGGTGCGTCCGCCGATGGCGGGCTGGCCGCGCGGCTGGCTGGGCTGGGCGAGGCCGAGCGGGACCGGTTGCTGCTGGATGTCGTCCGTGGCCAGGTGGCCGCGGTGCTGGGGCATGACGGTTCGGAGTCGATCGGGGTCGAGCGGGCCTTCAGTGAGCTGGGCTTCGACTCGCTCACCGCGGTCGAGCTGCGTAACCGGCTGAACGCGGCGACGGGTGTCCAGCTGCCCGCGACCTTGATCTTCGACTACCCGACGGCGTCGGCTCTCGCGGACTATCTGCGGACCGAGCTGCTGGGCGTGGACGTGGCGGTGCCCGGTGGTGTGGTTGCGCCGACGGTTGCGGTTGCCGATGATCCGATCGCGATTGTGGCCATGAGCTGCCGTTTCCCGGGTGGGGTGCGTTCGCCCGAGGAGCTGTGGGAGCTGTTGTCGGCGGGTGGGGACGCGATTGCGGAGTTCCCGTCCGACCGTGGCTGGGATCTGGACGGGCTCTACGACCCGGACGCGGAGCGTCAGGGGACCTCGTACACGCGTGAGGGTGGCTTCCTTTACGACGTGGCCGACTTCGACGCGGCGTTCTTCGGTGTTTCACCGAGGGAAGCTCTGGCGATGGATCCGCAGCAGCGGTTGCTGCTGGAGACGTCGTGGGAGGCCTTCGAGCGGGCGGGCATTGACCCGGCCACGGTGCGTGGTCAGCAGGTCGGTGTGTTCGCCGGGACCAACGGCCAGGATTATCTGTCGCTTGAGCGGGCGTCGGAGGGGCTTGAGGGCCACTGGGGCACAGGCAACGCGGCGAGTGTGGTGTCCGGGCGGGTGGCGTACACCTTCGGGCTTGAGGGCCCGGCGGTGACGGTGGACACTGCGTGTTCGTCGTCGCTGGTGGCGCTGCATATGGCGGTGCAGGCGCTGCGGTCGGGTGAGTGCTCGATGGCGCTCGCCGGTGGCGTCACGGTGATGTCCACGCCGGACAACTTCATCGACTTCAGCCGTCAGCGGGGGCTTGCGGTCGATGGGCGTATCAAGGCGTTCGCGGCCGGTGCGGATGGCACGGGCTGGGGCGAGGGCGCGGGCATGCTGCTGGTCGAGCGGCTGTCGGATGCGCGGAAGAACGGGCACCCGGTGTTGGCGGTCGTTCGGGGTTCGGCCATTAACCAGGATGGTGCGTCGAATGGTCTGACGGCGCCGAATGGTCCGTCGCAGCAGCGTGTCATTCGGCAGGCGCTGGCGGGTGCGGGGTTGTCCGCTGGTGATGTGGATGTCGTTGAGGCGCACGGTACGGGTACGACGCTGGGTGACCCGATCGAGGCGCAGGCGCTGCTGGCCACGTACGGGCGCGACCGGTCCGGCCAGCCGTTGTGGCTGGGCTCGATCAAGTCGAACATCGGGCATACGCAGGCTGCTGCTGGTGTCGCGGGCATCATCAAGATGGTGTTGGCGATGCGGCACGGTGTGCTTCCGCAGACGCTGCACGTGGACGAGCCGTCTCCGCACGTCGACTGGTCGGCGGGCGCGGTCGCGCTGCTGACCGAGCGGGTGGAGTGGCCGGAGACCGGCGGTCCGCGCCGCGCGGGCGTGTCCGCGTTCGGTATCAGCGGTACCAATGCGCACACCATCATCGAGCAGGCGCCGGTGGTTGATGAGCCGGGTGTGGTGGCGGAGCCGGGGCCGCGTGGTCTGGGTGGTGTGCTGCCGTTCGTGTTGTCGGCGAAGAACGCCGAGGCGCTGCGGGAGCAGGCTGCGCGGTTGCGGGCGTTTGTCGAGACGCGGCCGGATGCGGGGCTGCTCGACGTCGCTCACACCTTGGCTGTCGGGCGGGCTGCGTTGGAGCGGCGTGCGGTGGTCAGCGTTGGTGGCCGGGATGAGCTGTTGCGGGCGCTTGATGTGCTGGCTGCGGGTGAGTCTGCGTCGGGTGTGGTCGAGGGGATGGTCGCTGAGGGCGGCAAGGTGGCGTTCCTGTTCACGGGGCAGGGGAGCCAGCGGTTGGGGGTGGGGCGTGAGCTGTACGACGCGTTCCCGGTGTTCGCGGATGCGTTGGATGAGGTGTGTGCTCATCTGGATCTGCATCTTGAGCGGCCGTTGCGGGATGTGCTGTTCGGGGATGATGCGGGGGTTCTGGACCAGACGGCGTTTACTCAGCCTGCGTTGTTCGCGGTTGAGGTGGCGTTGTTCCGGCTGGTGGAGGCGTGGGGGCTGACGCCGGACTTCTTGTCGGGGCACTCGATCGGTGAGTTGGCTGCCGCGCATGTGGCGGGGGTGTTGTCGCTTGCGGATGCGTGTGTGTTGGTGGCGGCGCGTGGTCGGTTGATGCAGGAGCTTCCGGCTGGTGGGGCGATGGTCGCCGTTCAGGCTTCGGAAGAGGAAGTGGTGCCGCTGCTCGGTGGTGGTGTGAGCATTGCCGCCCTCAACGGGCCCACGTCTGTGGTCATCGCGGGTGACGACGATGCCGTGGCTGAGGTTGCCGCGTCGTTCGAGGCGCAGGGGCGTAAGACGAAGCGGCTGACGGTCAGCCATGCGTTCCACTCGCCGCGTATGGACGGGATGCTGGACGCGTTCCGCGAGGTGGCTGAGGGGCTTTCGTACGAGGCTCCGCAGATTCCGATCGTGTCCAACCTGAGCGGGGATGTTGTTTCCGCTGAGGAGATCACGACCGCCGACTTCTGGGTGCGCCATGTCCGGGAGGCTGTGCGGTTCCTCGATGGTGTGCGGGCGTTGGAAGCGCAGGGCGTAACGACCTTCGTCGAGCTGGGCCCCGATGGGGTGCTCACCGCGATGGCGCAGGAGTGCGTGACTGGCGACGACGCCGCGTTCGCGGCCGTCTGCCGCAAGGACCGCCCCGAGGCCGAGGCGCTGCTGTCGGCCGTCGCGCGGGCGCATGTGCGTGGGGTGACGCCGGACTGGACGGCTGTTTTCGCCGGGGCGGGTGCGCGGCGGGTGGAGTCGGACGAGCTGCCGACGTATGCCTTCCAGCGGCAGCGGTACTGGGCCGACGCCCCGGCCCCGGCGGCCGTGGTGGCGGAGGCCGGGTCGGGCTCTGCCGTTGATGGGCGGTTCTGGGATGTGGTGGAGCGCGGGGATGTAGCCGCGCTGGCTGCGGAGCTGGAGGTGGACCCGGGGCTTTCGCTTGGTGAGGTACTGCCTGCGTTGTCGTCGTGGCGGCGGCAGGAGGCTGTGCGTTCGGCGGTGGATGGCTGGCGTTACCGGGTGTCGTGGAAGCCGGTCACCGACCGCGCTACCGCTTCTCTGAGTGGCCGTTGGCTGGTCGTTGTACCGGCGGGGTCGGCCGAGGACGAGTGGTCTGCGGGTGTGGCGCGGATGCTGGCCGGGCGTGGCGTTGATGTGCGCGTGGTCGAGCTGGACGCTGTGGACCGGGCCGGGGTGGCGGATGAGCTGCGTACGGTTGCGGGCGACGGTGCGGTGACGGGTGTGGTGTCGCTGCTGGCCCTGGCGGACGGCGGCGATGGTCTGCTGGCGGCGGCTGTTCTGACGCAGGCGCTTGGCGATGCGGGTCTCGGTGCGCCGCTGTGGGTGGCGACGCGGGGTGCGGTGTCGGTGGGGCGTTCCGATGGTGCGGTGGTGCCTGGTCAGGCGCAGGTGTGGGGTCTCGGCCGGGTGGCGGCGTTGGAGCTGCCCGAGCGCTGGGGTGGTCTGGTCGATCTGCCGGAGTCGGTGGATGACCGTGCGCTGGCGCGGCTGGCGGAGGTGCTGGCCGGGGCCGGTGGCGAGGACCAGGCCGCGGTGCGGGCGTCGGGCGTGTTCGGACGTCGGCTGGTGCGGGCGTCGGCGTCCGCGTCGTCCTTCGACAGCTCCTGGACGCCGGGTGCCGGGACCGTGCTGGTGACGGGCGGTACGGGTGCGCTTGGCGCGCATCTGGCGCGGTGGCTGGTGGCGAACGGTGCCGAGCATCTGGTGCTGACCAGCCGTCGTGGACTGGAGGCTCCGGGGGCGGTGGAGCTGCGGGATGAGCTGGTGGAGTCGGGCGCGCGGGTGACGGTGGCCGCGTGCGACGTGGCGGACCGGGACGCGCTCGCGGAGCTGCTGGCCGGGCTTCCGGCGGAGCTTCCGCTGACCGCTGTCGTGCATGCCGCCGGTGTGCTGGACGACGGTGTCGTGGACTCTCTGGACGCCGAGCGCCTGGAGCGGGTGCTCCGCGCCAAGGCTGCCTCCGCGCAGAACCTCCACGAGCTGACGCGTGAGCTGGACCTGTCGGCCTTCGTGCTCTTCTCGTCCATCAGCGGTTCGGTCGGTACGACCGGGCAGGGCAACTACGCGGCGGCCAACGCCTATCTGGATGCGCTGGCTGAGCGGCGTCGGTCCGAGGGGCTGCCTGCCACGTCGATCGCCTGGGGTCCGTGGGCCGAGGGCGGCATGGCTGCGGACGAGGCGCTGGGGCGGCGGATGCGCCGTGCCGGGGTGCCGCCGATGGCGCCCGAGTCGGCGCTCGCCGCGCTGCAGCAGGCGCTGGACCTCCATGACGTCGCCGTGACGGTCGCGGACATCGACTGGGACCGCTTCGTCGGCGGGTTCACCGCCGTGCGGCCGAGCCTGCTGCTCGCCGATCTGCCGGAGGCCGGGACGCGTGCCGCGACCGGTGCCGAGACCGGACCGGTCGTCGTCACCGACGCCAACTCCGCCTCGCCTCTCGGCGAGCGGCTGAGCGGCCTCCCGAGGGCCGAACAGGACCGCGAGCTGCTGGAGTTGGTGCGTGCGCAGGTCGCGTCGGTGCTGGGGCATGGCGGGGCCGAGGCGGTCGAGGGCGGGCGTGCCTTCAAGGAGCTGGGCTTCGACTCGCTGACCGCAGTTGAACTCCGTAACCGGCTGAACGTGGCCACCGGGCTGAAGCTGTCCGCCACGCTCATCTACGACTACCCGAACGCGGCCGTCCTGGCCGACCACCTGCGCTCTGAGCTGCTGGGCGCGGATGTGGCCGTGAGCGGTGGTGTGGTTGCGCCGACGGTTGCGGTGGCTGATGATCCGATCGCGATTGTGGCGATGAGCTGCCGTTTCCCGGGTGGGGTGCGTTCGCCCGAGGAGCTGTGGGAGCTGCTGTCGGCGGGTGGGGACGCGATCGCCGAGTTCCCGTCCGACCGTGGCTGGGACTTGGCGGGGCTGTACGACCCGGACCCGGAGCGTCAGGGGACCTCGTACGCCCGTGAGGGTGGCTTCCTTTACGACGCCGGGGACTTCGACGCCTCGTTCTTCGGGATCTCGCCGCGTGAGGCGCTGGCGATGGATCCGCAGCAGCGGTTGCTGCTGGAGACGTCGTGGGAGGCGTTCGAGCGGGCGGGCATCGACCCGGCCACGGTGCGTGGTCAGCAGGTCGGTGTGTTCGCCGGGACCAACGGACAGGACTACCTGTCGCTGCTGATGCAGGCGCCCGAGGGTCTGGAAGGCCACTTGGGCACGGGCAATGCGGCGAGTGTGGTGTCCGGGCGGATCTCGTACACCTTCGGTCTTGAGGGCCCGGCGGTGACGGTGGACACGGCGTGTTCGTCGTCGCTGGTGGCGCTGCATATGGCGGTGCAGGCGCTGCGGTCGGGTGAGTGCTCGATGGCGCTCGCCGGTGGCGTCACAGTGATGTCCACGCCCGACAACTTCATCGACTTCAGCCGTCAGCGGGGGCTTGCGGTCGATGGTCGGATCAAGGCCTTTGCGGCTGGTGCGGATGGCACCGGCTGGGGCGAAGGCGCGGGCATGCTGCTGGTCGAGCGGCTGTCCGACGCGGAGAAGAACGGCCACCCGGTGTTGGCGGTCGTGCGGGGTTCGGCGATCAACCAGGACGGTGCGTCGAATGGTCTGACGGCTCCGAATGGTCCGTCGCAGCAGCGGGTGATCCGGCAGGCGTTGGCCGGTGCGGGGCTGTCGGCCGGTGATGTGGATGTCGTTGAGGCGCACGGTACGGGTACGACGCTGGGTGACCCGATCGAGGCGCAGGCGCTGCTGGCCACGTACGGGCAGGAGCGCGACCTGCCACTGTGGCTGGGGTCCATCAAGTCGAACATCGGGCACACGCAGGCGGCGGCCGGTGTCGCGGGCATCATCAAGATGGTGTTGGCGATGCGGCATGGAGTGTTGCCGCAGACGCTGCATGTGGACGAGCCGTCGCCGCACGTCGACTGGTCGGCGGGTGCGGTGTCGCTGCTGACGGAGCAGACGGAGTGGCCGGAGACGGGCCGTCTGCGCCGCGCCGGTATCTCCTCGTTCGGCATCAGTGGCACCAACGCGCACACCATCATCGAGCAGGCCCCGGTCCCGGCCCTTTCGGCCGCTCCGGCTGAGGAGCCCAAGCCGCGTGAGCTGGCCGCGTTGCCGTGGCTGCTGTCGGCGAAGGACGGGCAGGCTCTGCGCGCCCAGGCCGTTCAGCTGGCCGCCCACCTCCGGGCCCATCCCGAACTGACCGCAACTGATCTCGCCTTCTCGCTTGCCACCAGCCGCGCCACGCTGGAACAGCGTGCGGCGCTCGTCACCACTGACCGTGAAGGGTTCCTTGCGGGCCTGGACGCGCTGCAGCGGGGCGAGTCCGCCCCGGGCCTGATCGAGGGCTCGGCGGTCGAGGGCGGCAAGGTGGCGTTCCTGTTCACGGGGCAGGGGAGCCAGCGGTTGGGGATGGGGCGTGAGCTGTACGACGCCTTCCCGGTGTTCGCGGATGCGTTGGATGAGGTGTGTGCTCATCTGGATCTGCATCTTGAGCGGCCGTTGCGGGATGTGCTGTTCGGGGATGATGCGGGGGTTCTGGATCAGACGGCGTTTACTCAGCCTGCGTTGTTCGCGGTTGAGGTGGCGTTGTTCCGGCTGGTGGAGGCGTGGGGTGTGCGGGCGGACTTCCTGTCCGGGCATTCGATTGGTGAGTTGGCTGCCGCGCATGTGGCGGGTGTGTTGTCGCTTGCGGATGCGTGTGTGTTGGTGGCGGCTCGTGGGCGGTTGATGCAGGAGCTTCCGGCTGGTGGCGCGATGGTCGCGGTGCAGGCTTCGGAGGATGAGGTTCTGCCGCTGGTCGGTGGTGGTGTGAGCATTGCCGCCCTCAACGGGCCGTCGTCTGTGGTCATCGCGGGTGACGACGATGCCGTGGCTGAGGTTGCCGCGTCGTTTGAGGCGCAGGGTCGTAAGACGAAGCGGCTCACGGTGAGCCATGCGTTCCACTCGCCGCGTATGGACGGGATGCTGGAGGCGTTCCGGGAGGTCGCGGAGGGGCTTTCGTACGAGGCTCCGCGTATTCCGATCGTGTCCAACCTGAGCGGGGACGTTGTTTCCGCTGAGGAGATGGCGACCGCCGACTTCTGGGTGCGCCACGTCCGGGAAGCGGTGCGCTTCCTCGATGGTGTGCGGGCGTTGGAAGCGCAGGGCGTGACGACGTTTGTCGAGCTGGGCCCCGATGGGGTGCTCACCGCCATGGCGCAGGAGTGCGTGACCGGCGAGGACGCCGGGTTCGTTGCCGCGCTGCGCAAGGGGCGTGTAGAGGCTGAGTCGGTGACGGCTGCCCTTGCTGCGTTGCAGGTCCGGGGCGTGGCCGTGGACTGGGAGGCGTTCTACGCCGGGGCCGGTGCGCGTCGCGTGGAGCTGCCGACGTACGCCTTCCAGCGCCGCCGCTACTGGCTGGATGTGTCGACGGCCACCGTCACCTCCGGCGCTGCGGCGCTGGATGCGGTGGACGCCCGTTTCTGGGAGGCCGTGGAGCGCGGGGATCTGGAATCGCTTGCCGCGACGCTCGGCCTCGGTGCCGAGGACAATGGGGCGCTGGAGGCGCTGCTGCCGTCCATTTCGTCGTGGCGTCGGCGGCAGTCGGAGCGTTCGACGGTGGATGGCTGGCGTTACCGGGTGTCGTGGAAGCCGGTCACCGACCGCGCTACCGCTTCTCTGAGTGGTCGTTGGCTGGTCGTCGTACCGGCGGGGTCGGTCGAGGACGCGTGGGTTGCCGGTGTCGTCGGGATGCTGGGCGACCGTGGTGTCGCGGTGCAGCGGGTCGAGCTGGCTGCCGACGAGGACCGTGCTGCGGTAGCGGCACGGCTGACTTCGGCCGTTGGTGACGAGGCTGTATCCGGTGTGGTGTCCCTGCTGGCCCTGGCGGACGGCGGCGATGCGCTGCTGGCCACGGCGGCGCTGACGCAGGCCCTGGGCGATGCGAGCATCGGTGCGCCGTTGTGGGTGGCCACGCGGGGTGCGGTGGCCGTGGGGCGCTCCGACGGCGCGGTCAGCCCGGTGCAGGCGCAGGTGTGGGGTCTCGGGCGAGTGGCGGCGCTGGAGCTGCCCGAGCGCTGGGGTGGTCTGGTCGACCTGCCGGAGACGGCGGATGACCGTGCGGTGGCGCGGCTGGCGGAGGTGCTGGCCGGGGTCGGCGGTGAGGACCAGGTCGCGGTGCGGGCGTCGGGCGTGTTCGGACGCCGACTGGTGCAGGCAACCGCGTCGTCCTTCGACGGGTCTTGGGCGCCGGGCGCCGGTACCACGTTGGTGACCGGCGGTACGGGGGCGCTCGGTGCGCACGTGGCCCGCTGGCTGATCGACAAGGGCGCCGAGCACGTGGTGCTCACCAGCCGTCGTGGGCTGGAGGCTCCGGGTGCGGTGGAGCTGCGCGATGAACTGTCGGCGTCGGGTGCCCGGGTGACCGTAGCCGCCTGTGATGTGGCGGACCGGGACGCGCTCGCGGAGCTGCTGGCCGGGCTTCCGGCGGAGCTTCCGCTGACCGCCGTCGTCCACGCGGCCGGTGTGCTGGACGACGGCGTACTGGACTCGCTCACTCCCGAGCGGTTCGCCTCGGTGCTCCGCGCGAAGGTCGACGCCGCGTTCCATCTGGACGAGCTGACGCGTGACCTGGACCTTTCCGCGTTCGTCCTCTTCTCGTCCATCAGTGGTTCGGTGGGTGCGGCCGGGCAGGGCAACTACGCCGCCGCCAACGCCTCGTTGGACGCGCTGGCCGAGCGGCGTCGGTCCGAGGGTCTGACTGCGACGTCGATCGCCTGGGGTCCGTGGGCCGAGGGCGGTATGGCCGCGGATGAGGCGCTGGGGCGGCGGATGCGCCGTGATGGGGTGCCGCCGATGGCGCCCGAGTCGGCCGTCGCCGCGCTGCAGCGGGCGCTGGACCTCGGCGACGTCGCCGTGACGGTCGCGGACATCGACTGGGACCGGTTCCTCGGCGGGTTCACCGCCGTCCGGCCGAGTGTGCTGTTCGGCGAGCTGCCTGCGGCGCGTCCGGTGTCGGAGGGCGCGGGTGCGCCGCGTCCGGCCGCCACCGCCGGGACCGGGACGCTGGCCGAGCGGCTGTCCGGTCTGACGGAGACCGAGCGTGTGCAGGCGCTGCTGGAGTTGGTGCGTGCGCAGGTCGCGTCGGTGCTGGGGCATGGTGGGGCCGAGGCGGTCGAGGGCGGGCGTGCCTTCAAGGAGCTGGGCTTCGACTCGCTGACCGCTGTTGAACTCCGTAACCGGTTGAACGCGGCGACCGGGCTGAAGCTGTCCGCCACGCTCATCTACGACTACCCGAACGCGGCCGTCCTGGCCGACCATCTGCGGAGCGAACTGCTGGGCGCGGATGTGGCGGTGGCCGGTGGTGTGGTTGCGCCGACGGTCGCGGTGGCTGACGATCCGATCGCGATTGTGGCGATGAGCTGCCGTTTCCCGGGTGGGGTGCGTTCGCCCGAGGAGCTGTGGCAGTTGCTGTCGGCGGGTGGGGACGCGATTGCGGAGTTCCCGTCCGACCGTGGCTGGGACCTGGCTGGGCTGTACGACCCGGACCCGGCCCGTCAGGGGACGTCGTACACGCGTGAGGGTGGCTTCCTCTACGACGTGGCCGACTTCGACGCGTCGTTCTTCGGGATCTCGCCGCGTGAGGCGCTGGCGATGGATCCGCAGCAGCGGTTGCTGCTGGAGACGTCGTGGGAGGCGTTCGAGCGGGCGGGCATTGACCCGGCCACGGTGCGTGGTCAGCAGGTCGGTGTGTTCGCCGGGACCAACGGACAGGACTACCTGTCGCTGCTCGAGCGGGCCTCTGAGGGGGTTGAGGGCCACTGGGGCACGGGTAACGCGGCGAGCGTGGTGTCCGGGCGGGTGGCGTACACCTTCGGGCTTGAGGGCCCGGCGGTGACGGTGGACACGGCGTGTTCGTCGTCGCTGGTGGCCTTGCACATGGCGGTGCAGGCGCTGCGGTCGGGTGAGTGCTCGATGGCGCTCGCCGGTGGTGTCACCGTGATGTCCACGCCGGACAACTTCATCGACTTCAGCCGTCAGCGGGGGCTTGCGGTCGATGGTCGGATCAAGGCGTTCGCGGCCGGTGCGGATGGCACCGGCTGGGGCGAGGGCGTCGGCATGCTGCTCGTGGAGCGGCTGTCGGACGCGCGCCGCAACGGCCACCCGGTCCTTGCCACCGTGCGCGGCTCGGCGATCAACCAGGACGGTGCGTCGAATGGTCTGACGGCTCCGAATGGTCCGTCGCAGCAGCGGGTCATCCGGCAGGCGCTGACCAGCGCCGGGCTGACGACCGGCGATGTGGATGTGGTCGAGGCGCACGGTACGGGTACGACGCTGGGCGACCCGATCGAGGCGCAGGCGCTGCTGGCCACGTACGGGCGCGACCGGTCCGGTCAGCCGTTGTGGCTGGGGTCCATCAAGTCGAACATCGGGCACACGCAGGCTGCGGCCGGTGTCGCGGGCATCATCAAGATGGTGCTGGCCATGCGGCATGGCGTGTTGCCGCAGACGCTGCATGTGGATGAGCCGTCGCCGCACGTGGATTGGTCGGCGGGCGCGGTCGCGCTGCTGACGGAGCAGACGGAGTGGCCGGAGACGGGCCGTCTGCGCCGCGCCGGTATCTCCTCGTTCGGCATCAGTGGTACCAACGCGCACACCATCATCGAGCAGGCCCCGGCAAGCGACGAACCGACCGAGGCGCCTGAGCGGAACGGGCTCGGCGGCCTCCTGCCGTTCGTCCTGTCGGCCAAGAACGCCGAGGCGCTGCGGGAGCAGGCCGCGCGACTGCGCACTCACATCGAGGCGCGTCCGGAAGCGGCACCGCTCGATGTCGCCCATGCCTTGGCTGTTGGGCGGGCTGCGTTGGAGCGGCGTGCGGTGGTCAGCGTTGGTGGCCGGGATGAGCTGCTGCGGGCGCTTGATGTGCTGGCTGCGGGTGAGTCCGCGCCGGGTGTGGTCGAGGGGATGGTCGCTGAGGGCGGCAAGGTGGCGTTCCTGTTCACGGGGCAGGGGAGCCAGCGGTTGGGGATGGGGCGTGAGCTGTACGACGCCTATCCGGTGTTCGCCGATGCCCTGGACGCGGTGTGTGCACATCTGGATCTGCACCTTGAGCGGCCGCTGCGGGATGTGCTGTTCGGGGACGACGCCGAGGCGTTGGACCAGACCGGTTTCACCCAGCCCGCGCTGTTCGCCATCGAGGTGGCGTTGTTCCGGCTGGTCGAGGCGTGGGGTCTGCGGCCCGACTTCCTGTCCGGGCATTCGATTGGTGAGCTTGCTGCCGCGCATGTGGCGGGTGTGTTGTCGCTTGCGGACGCCGCGAAGCTGGTGGCGGCGCGTGGGCGGTTGATGCAGGAGCTTCCGGCCGGTGGCGCGATGATCGCGGTGCAGGCCTCGGAGGACGAGGTGGCGCCGCTGCTCACCGAGCGGGTGAGCATCGCCGCGCTCAACGGGCCGTCGTCCGTGGTCATCGCGGGTGACGAGGACGCGGCGCTGGAGATCGCGGCAGGCTTCGAGGCGCAGGGTCGGAAGACCAAGCGGCTCACCGTCAGCCATGCGTTCCACTCGCCGCGCATGGACGGGATGCTGGGCGCGTTCCGCGAGGTCGCGCAGGAGCTGTCGTACGAGGCTCCGCGCATTCCGATCGTGTCCAACCTGACCGGTGCCGTGGTGTCCGCCGAGGAGATCACCAGCGCTGACTTCTGGGTGCGCCACGTCCGCGAGGCGGTCCGTTTCCTCGATGGCGTAAGGACGTTGGAAGCGCAGGGTGTCACGACCTTCGTCGAGCTGGGCCCCGATGGGGTGCTCAGCGCCATGGCGCAGGAGTGCGTGACCGGCGACGACGCCGCGTTCGCCGCCGTCTGCCGCAAGGATCGACCCGAGGCCGAGGCGCTGCTGTCGGCCGTCGCGCGGGCGTATGTGCGTGGGGTGACGCCGGACTGGACGGCTGTCTTCGCCGGGGCCGGTGCGCGGCGCGTGGAGCTGCCGACGTACGCCTTCCAGCGCCAGCGGTACTGGCCCAGCGCCGCCGCCCTCGCGGTGGGCGATCTGGAGTCGGTCGGCCTGGGTGACATCGAGCATCCGCTGCTCGGTGCCGCCGTCGCGCTCGCGGATGACGATGGCTATCTGTTCACGGGAGTGCTTTCCCCGCGCACGCATCCGTGGTTGGCGGATCACGAGGTCATGGACACCGTGCTGCTGCCCGGTACGGCCTTCGTGGAGCTGGTGTGTGCTGCCGGAGCCCAGGTGGGTTGTGAGCGGTTGGACGAGCTGGCGCTGGAGGCCCCGCTTGTGCTGCCGGAGCACACCGGGGTGCGGGTACAGCTGGTCGTGGAGGGGCCGGACGAGTCTGGCCGCCGTTCGTTCAGTCTGCACTCGCGGCGGCAGGACGCGCTCGGGACGGAGCCGTGGACGCGGCATGCCACCGGTGTGCTCGCGGTCGGGGTCCGGGGCGCTGAGCTGGATGAGCTGAGTGTCTGGCCGCCGCAGGGTGCCACACAGGTCGCGGTCGACGGGCTGTACGAGGAGCTGGCGGGCGCGGGACTCGGCTATGGGCCGGTGTTCCGTGGGCTCAGGGGCGCCTGGCGGCTTGGCGACGACCTGTACGCCGAGGTCGGCTTCCCTGAGGACGCGGTGACGTCGGGCGCGGAAGCCGAGCGGTTCGGGTTGCACCCGGCGCTGCTGGACGCCGCGCTGCATGCCCTCGGCGCTGAGGGCGTCGACCACGACGCGGCGTCGTCGGAGGGCGCGCTGCTTCCGTTCGCGTGGAGTGGTGTGCAGTTGCACGCGGCGGGAGCCGGTGTGCTGCGGGTGCGGCTGTCCGAGCAGTCGTCGTCGAACGATGTGTCGCTGCTGGTGGCCGACGGTACGGGGCGTGCGGTGGCCACGGTGGAGTCCGTGGCGCTGCGCCCGGCCTCGGCCAACCACGTGCACGCGGCGCGGGGCGGGGTGCATGAGTCGCTGTTCCAGCTGGAGTGGACGGCGGTTCCGGCACCCGTGACGGGTGCGGCCACGGGCGAGTGGGCGGTGCTCGGCGCGGATGCCGGGCAACTGGCCGCGCTGAACGGTGCGTTCGGGCCTGGGGTCCGGCTCGCCGCGTACGGTGATCTGGCGGCGCTCGGTACGGCGGTGGACGCCGGGGCGGCCGTGCCGGACACGGTGCTGCTGGCCGGTCTCGGTGACGGTGGCGGCGACGCACCGGCCGTGCACGAGGCGACGCAGGCCATGCTTTCTACTCTGCAGTCGTGGCTGGCCGATGAGCGGTTTGCCGGGGCGCGGCTGGTGCTGCTGACGCGCGGCGCGGTGGAGACCGAGCCGGGTGCGGGTGTGGCGGCTGATCTGTCGCAAGCCGCTGTGCGTGGTCTGTTCCGTTCCGCGCAGTCGGAGAACCCTGGCCGTCTGGTGCTGCTGGACGTGGACGGCGACGAGAGCTACGGGGTGGTGCCCGCCGCGCTGGGCGTGGACGAGGCGGAGCTGACGTTGCGCGGGGGTGCGGTGCTCGCGCCCCGGCTGGCCCGGTCGCCGGTCGCCGACGACGCCGACACCGTTCCGTCCTTCGATGAGCACGGCACGGTGCTGGTCACCGGCGCCTCCGGAACGCTGGGCGGCCTCTTCGCCCGCCATCTGGTCTCGGCTCACGGTGTGCGGCAGTTGCTGCTGGTCAGCCGTCGCGGTGCCGACGCCGATGGCGCGGAGGAGCTGGCTGCTGATCTGACGGCGGCCGGTGCCACCGTGACGTGGGCGGCGTGTGATGTGGCTGACCGTGAGGCGTTGGCCGAGACGCTGGCCGCCATTCCGGCTGAGCATCCGCTGAGGGCTGTGGTGCACACGGCGGGTGTCCTGGACGACGGCATTCTTGGCTCGCTGACGCCTGAGCGGGTGGCGGGGGTGCTGCGTCCGAAGGTGGATGCGGCGCTGAATCTGCATGAGCTGACGCGGGATGACGACCTGTCGGCGTTTGTGCTCTTCTCGGGTGCGGCGGCGGTGTTCGGCGCGCCGGGGCAGGCGAGTTACGCGGCGGCCAACTCCTTCCTGGAGGCGCTTGCCCAGCAGCGTGTGGCTCAGGGGCTCCCGGCCACCGCGCTGGCCTGGGGCCTGTGGGCCGGTAAGGGCATGGGCAGCACGCTGGACGAGGTCGACCTGCGGCGTATCGCGCGGGGCGGGGTCGCTCCGATCGCTGCCGACGAGGGGCTCGCGCTCTTCGACGCGGCGCACACCGATGGCGCGGCCGTGCTGTTCCCGATGCGGCTCGACTACGCGGGGCTGCGCACCGAAGCGGCGGCGACCGGTATCGTCCCGTCCTTGTTCCGTGGCCTGGTGCGGGCTCCGGCCCGCCGGGCCGCTGCCGGGGTTGCCACGGCCACCGACGGTTCCTCGCTCGCCCAGCGTCTCGCCGGGCTCACACGGCCCGAACAGGAGCGTGAGCTGCTGGAGTTGGTGTGCGGGCGGGTCGCCGCAGTGCTGGGGTACGCGGGTTCGGAGGCGATCGAGCCCGGACGGGCGTTCAGGGAGCTGGGCTTCGACTCGCTGACGGCGGTCGAGCTGCGCAACGACCTGAAGACGGTCACCGGGCTGAGGCTTCCGGCCACGCTGGTCTTCGACTACCCGAGCCCGACCGCCCTCGCCGGATATCTGCGTGAGGACCTGGTGGGTGCGGAGGAGGCCCCGGCGCCCCTCGTTCCCGCGCGGGTGGAGGCAAGCCCGGCAGTGGCCGACGACCCGATCGTCATCGTCGGCATGAGCTGCCGCTTCCCCGGTGGGGTGCGTACGCCTGAGGACCTGTGGGAGCTGGTTGCCACGGGTGGCGACGGCATCTCCGGCTTCCCGGTGGACCGTGGCTGGGACCTGGACGGCCTGTACCACCCGGACCCCGACCACGCGGGTACCTCGTACACGCGTGAGGGCGGTTTCCTGCACGACGCGGGGGACTTCGACCCGGGATTCTTCGGGATCTCGCCGCGCGAGGCGCTTGCCATGGATCCGCAGCAGCGGTTGCTGCTGGAGACCTCGTGGGAGGCGTTCGAGCGGGCGGGTATCGACCCGTCGACCGTGCGCGGCAGCCAGACCGGTGTCTTCGCGGGCATCATCTACCACGACTACCTGGCCGGGACCGGCGAGATTCCCGACGGCGTCGAGGGCTACATCGGCACCGGCAACGCGGGCAGTGTCGCCTCCGGGCGGGTGGCGTACACCTTTGGCCTGGAGGGCCCGGCGGTCACGATCGACACCGCCTGCTCGTCGTCGCTGGTGGCGCTGCACTGGGCCATCCAGGCGCTGCGCTCCGGCGAGTGCTCGATGGCGCTGGCCGGTGGTGCGGTGGTGATGGCCACGCCCGAGACGTTCGTGGACTTCAGCCGTCAGCGCGGCCTGGCCACGGACGGCCGGTGCAAGTCCTTCGCGGCGGCTGCGGACGGTACGGGCTGGAGCGAAGGCGCGGGCATGCTGCTCGTGGAGCGGCTGTCGGACGCCCGGCGCCATGGCCACCCGGTGCTGGCGGTCGTGCGGGGTTCGGCGATCAACCAGGATGGTGCGTCGAATGGTCTGACGGCGCCGAATGGTCCGTCGCAGCAGCGGGTGATCCGTCAGTCGCTGGCCAGCGCCGGGCTGACGACCGGCGATGTGGATGTGGTCGAGGCGCACGGTACGGGTACGACGCTGGGTGACCCGATCGAGGCGCAGGCGCTGCTGGCCACGTACGGCCGGGACCGGGATGGGGATCAGCCGCTGTGGCTGGGGTCCATCAAGTCGAACATCGGGCACACGCAGGCGGCTGCCGGTGTCGCGGGCATCATCAAGATGGTGATGGCCATGCGGCACGGTGTGTTGCCGCAGACGCTGCATGTGGACGAGCCGTCGCCGAACGTGGACTGGGCGGAGGGAGCCGTCTCTCTGCTGACCGAGCGGGTGGAGTGGCCGGAGACGGGCCGTCCGCGCCGCGCGGGCATCTCGTCGTTCGGCATCAGCGGTACCAACGCGCACACCATCATCGAGCAGCCGCCGGTTGTCGATGATGGCGAGAGCGCGGCGCGGCCGTCTGTCGTGCCGCCGGTGCTGGCGTGGCCGTTGTCGGCCGTGGGGCGGGAGGCGCTGGGCGAGCAGGCCCACCGTCTGCTCGACCGGTTGCGCTCCGCCGACGAGGACGTGGACCTGGCCGGGATCGGTTACACCCTGGCCGCCGGGCGTACCGCGTTCGAGGACCGTGCGGTGCTGGTGGCCGATGGTCGTGAGGGTTTCCTGCGTGCTCTGGAGGCGTTGGCTTCCGGGGAACCGGCGACGGGTGTGGTGCAGGGCTCGCCGGTGGCTGGCAAGGTGGCGTTCCTGTTCACGGGTCAGGGCAGCCAGCGGCTGGGGATGGGCCGTGAGCTGTACGAGGCGTACCCGGTGTTCGCCGAGGCGCTGGACGCGGTGTGCGCGGAGTTGGACGCGCATCTTGAACGGCCGTTGCGGGATGTCCTGTTCGGGGATGACGCCGCTGCGCTGGATCAGACCGGGTTCACCCAGCCTGCGTTGTTCGCGGTTGAGGTGGCGTTGTTCCGGCTGGTCGAGGCGTGGGGCGTGCGGCCCGACTTCCTGTCTGGGCATTCGATCGGTGAGTTGGCTGCTGCGCATGTGGCGGGGGTGTTGTCGCTTGCGGATGCGGCGGAGCTGGTGGCGGCTCGTGGGCGGTTGATGCAGGAGCTTCCGGCTGGTGGCGCGATGGTCGCGGTGCAGGCTTCGGAGGATGAGGTTCTGCCGCTGCTCGGTGGTGGTGTGAGCATTGCCGCCCTCAACGGGCCCACGTCTGTGGTCATCGCGGGTGACGACGAGGCTGTGGCTGAGGTCGCGGCGTCGTTCGAGGCGCAGGGTCGTAAGACCAAGCGGCTCACGGTCAGCCACGCGTTCCACTCGCCGCGCATGGACGGGATGCTGGATGCGTTCCGCGAGGTCGCGCAGGGGCTGTCGTACGAGGCCCCGCGTATCCCGATCGTCTCCAACCTGACCGGCGAAGTGGTCTCCGCCGAGGAGATCGCCACCGCCGACTTCTGGGTGCGCCACGTCCGGGAAGCGGTGCGCTTCCTCGATGGTGTGCGGACGTTGGAAGCGCAGGGCGTAACGACCTTCGTCGAGCTGGGCCCGGACGGTGTGCTCACCGCCATGGCGCAGGAGTGCGTGAGCGGCGAGGATGCCGGGTTCGTGGCCGCGCTGCGCAAGGGGCGGGTGGAGGCCGAGTCGGTGACGACTGCCCTCGCCACGCTGCAGGTCCGGGGCGTGGCCGTGGACTGGGAGGCGTTCTACGCCGGGGCTGGTACGCGGCGCGTGGAGCTGCCGACGTACGCCTTCCAGCGCCGCCGCTACTGGCTCGACCTGTCGACGGCCACCGCCACCGCCACCTCCGGCGCCACGGCCCAGGACGCGGTGGACGCCCGTTTCTGGGAGGCCATCGAGCGCGAGGACCTGGAGTCGCTCGCTGCGACGCTGGGCCTGGGCGACGAGGACAATGGCGCCCTGGAAGCCCTGTTGCCCTCGATTTCGTCGTGGCGACGGCGGCAGTCGGAGCGTTCGACGGTGGACGGCTGGCGCTACCGGGTGTCGTGGAAGCCGGTCACCGACCGTTCCACTACGTCCCTGAGCGGCCGTTGGCTGGTCGTCGTACCCGCCGAGGCGACCGGATCCGCATGGGCTGCCGGTGTCGTCGGGATGCTGAACGACCGTGGTGTCGACGTGGCGCAGGTCGAGCTGACCGCCGATGAGGACCGTGCCGCAGTGGCGGCACGGCTGACTTCGGCTGTTGGTGACGAGGCCGTGACCGGTGGTGTGGTGTCCCTGCTGGCCCTCGCCGAGGGCGACGCGCTACTGGCCACGGCTGCGCTGACGCAGGCCCTGGGCGATGCGGGCATTGGCGCGCCGCTGTGGGTGGCCACGCGGGGTGCGGTGGCCGTGGGTCGTTCGGACGGCGCGGTCAGCCCGGATCAGGCGCAGCTGTGGGGTCTTGGCCTGGCGGCGGCGCTGGAACTGCCCGAGCGCTGGGGCGGTCTGGTCGATCTGCCGGAGACGGCCGATGACCGTGCGGTGGCGCGGTTGGCGGAGGTGCTGGCCGGGGTCGGCGGTGAGGACCAGGTCGCGGTCCGGGCGTCGGGCCTGTTCGGACGCCGACTGGTGCAGGCCACCGCGTCTGCGGCGGACGGCTCCTGGACACCGGGCGCCGGTACCACTCTGGTGACCGGCGGTACGGGTGCCCTGGGCGCGCAGGTGGCCCGCTGGCTGGTGGCGAACGGCGCCGGGCACGTGGTGCTCACCAGCCGCCGTGGCCTCGACGCCCCCGGAGCCACCGAGCTGCGGGATGAGCTGTCGGCCTCCGGCGCCCGCGTGACCGTGGCCGCCTGCGACGTGGCCGACCGGGACGCGCTCGCGGAGTTGCTGGCCGGGCTTCCGGAGGAACTGCCGCTGACCGGTGTGTTCCACACGGCGGGCGTGCTGGACGACGGCGTGCTCGACGCGCTCACCCCCGAGCGCTTCACGACCGTCCTGCGCGCCAAGGCGTCCGCGGCGGCACATCTCGACGAGCTGACGCGCGACCTGGACCTGTCCGCGTTCGTGCTGTTCTCCTCGATCAGCGGCACGTTCGGCGCCGCCGGTCAGGGCAACTACGCCGCCGCCAACGCCTCACTGGACGCGCTGGCCGAGCGTCGGCGCGCCCAGGGCCTGCCCGCCACGTCGATCGCCTGGGGCCCGTGGGCCGAGGGCGGTATGGCCGCGGACAAGGGCCTGGAGCAGCGGCTGCGCCGTGGCGGTCTGCCGCCGATGGACGCCGAGGTGGCGATCGCCGCCCTCCAGCGGGCGCTGGACCTGGACGACGCGGCGGTGGCCGTCGCGGACATCGACTGGGCCCGCTTCGCACCGGAGTTCACCGCCGTACGGCCGAGCCGCCTCATCGCGGACTTCGCGGACGTGGCGCAGGCGCAGCAGGACA
Source organism: Streptomyces sp. NPDC001700 (assembly GCF_053596435.1). NCBI lineage: Bacteria > Bacillati > Actinomycetota > Actinomycetes > Kitasatosporales > Streptomycetaceae > Streptomyces > Streptomyces sp. NPDC001700. The sequence continues at coordinate 538,281 of NZ_JBSFGE010000002.1, read as the reverse complement.
CCGCTGGCGCGTCGGAAGATGACGGACTGGCCGCGCGGCTCGCCGGGCTGGGCGAGGCCGAGCGGGACCGGTTGCTGCTGGATGTGGTCCGTAACCAGGTGGCCGCGGTGCTGGGCCATGACGGTTCGGAGTCGATCGGGGTCGACCGGGCCTTCAGTGAGCTGGGCTTCGACTCGCTCACCGCCGTCGAACTCCGCAACCGGCTGAACGCGGCGACGGGCGTCAAGCTGCCCGCGACGCTGGTCTTCGACTACCCGACGGCCTCCGCCCTGGCGGGCTATCTGCGCGGCGAACTGGTCGGCGCGGACACCGCCGCCGACACCTCGGGGCCGACGGCCGCGACGGTGGCGACCGACGACGATCCGATCGCGATCGTGGCGATGAGCTGCCGCTTCCCGGGCGGGGTGCGCTCGCCCGAGGAGCTGTGGCAGCTGCTGTCGGCGGGTGGCGACGCGATCGCGGAGTTCCCGGCCGACCGTGGCTGGGACCTGGACGCGCTCTACGACCCGGACCCCGACAACCGGGGCACCTTCTACGCACGCGAGGGCGGTTTCCTCTACGACGCGGGCCACTTCGACGCGGGCTTCTTCGGGGTCTCGCCCCGTGAGGCGCTTGCCATGGATCCGCAGCAGCGGCTGCTGCTGGAGACGTCGTGGGAGGCGTTCGAGCGGGCGGGCATCGACCCGGCGACGCTGCGCGGCACCTCGGCCGGTGTCTTCGTCGGCTCCAACGGGCAGGACTATCTGGACTCGCTGCACACGATCCCCGAGGACGTCGAGGGCTACCTCGCCACCGGCAACGCCGCGAGCGTGGTGTCCGGCCGCCTCGCGTACACCTTCGGCCTGGAAGGCCCGGCGGTCACCGTCGACACGGCCTGCTCCGCCTCGCTGGTGGCGCTGCACTGGGCGATCCAGGCGCTGCGCCAGGGCGAGTGCTCGATCGCGCTCGCGGGTGGTGTGACGGTCATGTCGAGCCCCGGCGCGTTCATCGAGTTCAGCCGTCAGCGCGGCCTGGCCTCCGACGGCCGCTGCAAGGCCTTCGGGGCGGGCGCGGACGGCACCGGCTGGGGCGAGGGCGTCGGCATGCTGCTGGTCGAGCGGCTGTCGGACGCGCGCCGCAACGGCCACCCCGTCCTCGCGCTCGTACGCGGCTCCGCCATCAACCAGGACGGTGCGAGCAATGGTCTGACGGCACCGAACGGACCCTCGCAGCAGCGCGTCATCCGGCAGGCGCTGGCCGGTGCGGGCCTGTCGGCCGCGGATGTGGACGCGGTCGAGGCCCACGGCACCGGCACCCGGCTCGGTGACCCGATCGAGGCGCAGGCGCTGCTGGCCACCTACGGTCAGGAGCGGGACCCGGAGCGGCCGCTGCTGCTGGGCGCCATCAAGTCCAACATCGGCCACACGCAGGCCGCCGCCGGTGTGGCGGGCGTCATCAAGATGGTGCTCGCCATGCGCCACGGTGAGCTGCCGCGCACCCTGCACGCGGACGAGCCGTCGCCGCACGTCGACTGGTCGGCGGGCGACATCGAGCTGCTGACCGAGGCACGGGCGTGGCCGGAGACCGGCCGCCCGCGCCGGGTGGGCGTCTCGTCGTTCGGCTTCAGCGGCACCAACGCCCATACGGTCCTGGAGCAGGCCCCGGAGCCGACCGCGCCCGCCGAGCGGGCCGAGGGCGGCGAGCCGAAGCGGCCCCTCGTCCGGCCCGATGTGGTGGCCTGGCCGCTGTCGGCCAAGGGCGAGGACGCGCTACGGGCCCAGGCCGAGCGGCTGCGCACCCACCTCGCGTCCGACACCGGGCTCGACACCGTGGACGTGGCGTACTCCCTGGCCACCACCAGGTCCGCCCTGGAACACCGCGCGGTGGTCCTCGGCCCGGACCGGGAGCGGCTGCTCACGGGCCTCACCGCGCTCGCGCGGGGCGAGTCCGCCGCGCAGCTGATCCGGGGCGTGCCCACGGAAGGCCGTACGGCCGTGCTCTTCACCGGGCAGGGCAGCCAGCGGCTCGGGATGGGCCGTGAGCTGTACGAGGCGAGCCACGTGTTCGCCGAGGCGCTGGACGCGGTCTGCGCCGAGCTGGACCGGCACCTCGAACGGCCCCTGTACGACGTGCTGTTCGGCACCGAGAGGGAGTCGCTGGACCAGACCGGATTCACCCAGCCCGCGCTGTTCGCCATCGAGGTGGCGCTGTTCCGGCTGGCCGAGGCCGCCGGGTTGCGGCCCGACGTCCTGGCCGGGCACTCCATCGGCGAGCTGGCCGCGGCTCATGTGGCCGGGGTGCTGTCGCTTGCCGATGCTGCTGAGCTGGTGGCGGCGCGTGGGCGTCTCATGCAGGAACTGCCCACCGGCGGCGCGATGATCGCGCTGCAGGCGGCGGAGGACGAGGTAGCGCCGCTGCTCACCGACGGCGTGAGCATCGCCGCCGTGAACGGGCCCACGTCGGTGGTCATCGCGGGCGACGAGGACGCGGCGCTGGAGATCGCTTCCGGTTTCGAGGCGCAGGGACGGAAGACCAAGCGGCTCACCGTCAGCCACGCGTTCCACTCCCCGCACATGGACGGCATGCTCGCCGGGTTCCGCAAGGTCGCCGAAGGTCTGACGTACCACGCCCCGCGCATCCCGGTCCTCTCGACCGTCACCGGGCAGCCGGTGACCGACGAGCTGGGCATGGACGCGGACTACTGGGTGCGCCACGTACGCCACACCGTGCGCTTCCTCGACGGCGTCCGCGCCTTGGAGGCCCAGGGCGTCAGCACGTACGTCGAACTCGGCCCGGACGGTGTGCTGTCCGGCATGGCGCAGGACTGCGTCACCGACGACGGCCCGGACGACGTGGCCTTCGTGCCCGTGCTGCGCGGCGGGCGGCCCGAGACGGAGACGCTGACCGGCGCGCTGGCCACCCTGCACGTCCGGGGCGCGGCCCTGGACTGGGAGGCGCTGTTCGCCGGGACCGGCGCACACCGCGTCGAGTTGCCCACGTACGCGTTCCAGCGGCGGCGCTACTGGCTCGACGGCGCCGTGCGGCCCACGCCCGACCACCAGGCGCCCACGGCCATCGACACGGCCGACGCCCGGTTCTGGGAGGCCGTGGAGAGCAGCGACCTCACCTCGCTGGCGGACGCGGTCGGCATCGACGTGGACCAGCCGCTGAGCGCGCTGCTCCCGGAGCTGTCGGAGTGGCGGCGCCGTGAACGCGAGCAGTCCGCTCTCGACGGCTGGCGCTACCGCGTCACGTGGAAGCCGCTGGAGGAGCCGCGACTCGCCGCCGTCCCCGGCGTCTGGCTGGTCGTCGAACCGGCCGGTCGGGCCGATACCGTACGGGCTCTCGTGGACGCGCTCACCGAGCGGGGCGCCGAGGTCCGGCGCGTCGTCCGGGGCCGGGGCCTCGACCGGAACGCGTTCGCCGACCGGATCCGCCACGCCGCGGCCGGTGACCCCGTCCACGGTGTGCTGTCCCTGCTGGCCCTGGACGAGCAGCCGCACCCCGACCACCCCGCCGTGCCCACCGGGCTGCTGCGCACCGGTCTGCTGGTGCAGGCGCTCGGGGACGCGGGACTGGACGCCCCGCTGTGGTGCGCCACCACCGGCGCCGTCGCCACCGCCGCCTCGGAGCCGCTGGTCAGCGCCGCACAGGCGCAGATCTGGGGCCTGGGCCGGGTCGTGGCGCTGGAGCACCCGGAGCGCTGGGGCGGTCTGATCGACCTGCCCGCGACGCTCGACGAACGGACCGCCGACCGGCTGGCGGGAGTGCTCGGCGGACACGGCGACGGCCACGAGGACCAGGTGGCGCTCCGTACGGCCGGAGTCCTGGCCCGCCGCCTCGTCCACGCCGAGCGGACACCGGCCACCGGGGCGCCGTGGCGGCCGCGTGGCACGGTCCTGGTCACCGGCGGCACCGGTGCGCTGGGTGCCCATGTGGCGCGCTGGCTGGCGGACCACGGCGCCGACCACCTCGTCCTGGCCGGACGCCGTGGGCAGCAGGCGCCCGGCGCCGAGCAGCTGACGGCCGAACTGACCGCGAAGGGCGCCGAGGTGACCGTCGCCGCGTGCGATGTCACCGACCGGGACGCGCTCGCCGCGCTGCTGGACCGGATCCGCGACGCACACCCGCACCACCCGCTCACCGCGGTCGTGCACACGGCGGGCGCGGGGCAGTTGGCACCGCTCGCGGAGACCACCCCGGCGGACGTCGCCGATGTGGTCGCCGCGAAGGTCGCGGGCGCGGCCCATCTGGACGCGCTGCTCGGCGACACCGAGCTGGACGCTTTCGTGCTCTTCTCCTCGATCGCCGGGGTGTGGGGCAGTGGCGGCCAGGGCGCGTACGCGGCGGGCAACGCGTTCCTCGACGCGCTGGCCGAGCAGCGCCGCGCCAGGGGCGCCGCTGCCACCTCCGTGGCCTGGGGTCCGTGGGCGGACGGCGGACTCGTCGCCGACGACGAGGCGGCCGAGCAGCTGCGCCGCCTCGGCCTGCCGGTGATGGCCCCGCGTTCCGCCATCGCCGCCCTGCAGCAGGCGCTGGACCGGAACGACACCGCCGTCACCGTCGCCGACGTCGACTGGGACCGCTTCGCCACCACCTTCACGGTGGCCCGCCCCCGTCCGCTGATCGCCGATCTGCCCGAGGTCGTCCGCGCCCTCGCGGCGGACCCGGCCGAGGGCGCGGACGACGGGAGCGCCGAGGCACCGGCGGAGTCCCTGCGGCAGCGGCTCGCGGGGCTCACCGGGCCCGAGGCCGACCGCGTCCTGCTCGACCTCGTGCGTACGGAGGTCGCCGCCGTCCTCGGACACGACGACACCACGGGCGTCGAGGCGGGCCGGGCGTTCAAGGAGCTGGGCTTCGACTCGCTGACCGCCGTCGAACTCCGCAACCGGCTGAACGCGGCGACCGGGCTGAAGCTCACCGCCACCCTGGTCTTCGACCATCCGTCGCCCCGCGTGCTCGCGGACCAGCTGCGCGCCGACCTCCTGGGCGAGGACACCACACCGGAACTCCCGGCCCTCGCGGAAATCGACAAGCTGGAATTCACCCTCTCGAACGTGTCCGACGACGCGGCGGAACGCGAGCGGGTCACGGCCCGGCTCGAAGCGCTGCTGCGAAAGTGGAACGAGACCGAGAACGCGGCGGTCGGCGACGGCGCCGACGAGGACGAACGTGACCTGGACTCCGCCTCCGCCGAAGACATCTTCGACATCATCAACTCTGAATTCGGAAGGTCCTGACGTGATGACCGCCCACCATTCTTCAACTGACCTCAGGAGGTGACGTTTCCGTGGCTAGCGTGAACGAAGAGAAGCTGCTCGACAATCTGAAGTGGATGACCACTGAGCTGCGCCGGACCCGTCGCCGCCTGACCGAGGTGGAGGCGGACGCGCAGGAACCCATCGCGATCACCGCGATGAGCTGCCGTTTCCCCGGCGGCGTCGGATCGCCTGAGGAGCTGTGGCAGCTGGTCGCGGAGGGCGGCGACGCCATTTCCGGATTCCCCGACGACCGTGGCTGGGACATCGAGGGACTGGCCGACCCGGACCCCGAACGCAAGGGCACCTTCTACAACACCGGTGGCGGATTCCTCGACGGCGCCACCACGTTCGACCCCGGTTTCTTCGGCATCTCGCCGCGCGAGGCGCTGGCCATGGACCCGCAGCAGCGGCTGCTGCTGGAAACGTCCTGGGAGGTGTTCGAGCGCGCGGGCATCGACCCGACGTCGGTCAAGGGCAGCCGCACCGGTGTGTATGTGGGCGCCTCGCCCATGGGGTACGGCCTCGGTACCCAGGACGTGCCGGAGGAGCTGGAGGGCCTGCTGCTCACCGGCGGTGCCACCAGCGTGCTGTCCGGCCGTATCGCGTACACCTTCGGCCTGGAGGGCCCGGCCGCCACGATCGACACGGCGTGCTCGTCGTCGCTGGTCGCCCTGCACTGGGCGGCCCAGGCGCTGCGTCAGCGCGAATGCTCGCTCGCCCTGGTCGGCGGCGTCGCGGTGATGCCCAGCCCCGATGTGTTCGTGGAGTTCAGCCGCCAGCGCGGGCTGGCCCCCGATGGCCGGTGCAGGTCGTTCGCGGCGTCGGCGGACGGCACCGGCTGGTCCGAGGGTGTCGGTGTGCTGCTGGTGGAGCGGCTGTCGGACGCACGGCGCAACGGCCACCCGGTGCTGGCGGTCGTACGCGGCTCCGCCGTCAACCAGGACGGTGCGAGCAATGGTCTGACGGCGCCGAACGGTCCGTCGCAGCGGCGCGTCATCCGTCAGGCCCTGGAGAACGCCCGGCTGTCCGCCGCCGAAATCGACGTCGTCGAGGCGCACGGCACGGGGACGACGCTGGGCGACCCCATCGAGGCGCAGGCGCTGCTCGCCACGTACGGCCAGGAGCGGCCCGAGGGCCAGCCGCTGTGGCTCGGCTCGCTCAAGTCCAACCTGGGCCACGCCCAGGCGGCGGCCGGTGTCGCGGGCGTCATCAAGATGGTCATGGCGATGCGCCACGGTGTGCTGCCGCAGACGCTGCACGTCGACCAGCCGTCCCCGACCGTCGACTGGTCGGCGGGCGAGGTGTCCCTGCTGACCGAGGCCCGGCCGTGGGACGAGACCGGCAGGCCGCGCCGGGCCGGTGTCTCGGCCTTCGGCGTGAGCGGCACCAACGCCCACACCATCCTGGAGCAGGCCCCGGAGCCGGAGGAGCCGCAGTCCACGGACGAGGACGGCACCCCGGCCCCGGCCACGGTCACCGCCGCCGTACTGCCGTGGGCCCTGTCCGCCAGGAACCGCGCGGCGCTGCGCGACAACGCCCGGCGCCTCCTCTCCTGCCTCGACAGTGAAACTGCCCTCGGCACCGCCGATGTGGCGTACTCGCTGGCCACCGGCCGGGCGGCGCTGGAGCGCCGCGCGGTGGTCGTCGGCGAGGACCGCGCCGGACTGGTCGCGGGCCTGGAGGCGCTGGCGCGCGGGGAGCTGGCGCCGGGGCTGATCGAGGGCACGGTCGCCGGTGGCGAGGTGGCGTTCCTGTTCACGGGGCAGGGCAGCCAGCGGCTGGGGATGGGGCGTGAGCTGTACGAGGCGTACCCGGTGTTCGCGGAGGCGCTGGACGCGGTGTGCGCGGAGCTGGACCCGCATCTGGAACGGCCGCTGAAGGGTGTGCTGTTCGGGGACGATGACGCTGCGCTGGATCAGACCGGTTTCACCCAGCCCGCGCTGTTCGCGGTTGAGGTGGCGTTGTTCCGGCTGGTAGAGGCGTGGGGTGTGCGGCCCGACTACCTCTCCGGCCACTCGATCGGTGAGCTGGCCGCCGCGCATGTGGCGGGTGTGCTCTCCCTCGCGGACGCTTGCCGGTTGGTGGCGGCTCGCGGCCGTTTGATGCAGGAGCTTCCGGCCGGTGGCGCGATGATCGCGGTGCAGGCGTCGGAAGAGGAAATTCTGCCGCTGCTCGGTGGTGGTGTGAGCATTGCCGCCCTCAACGGGCCCACTTCGGTGGTCATCGCGGGTGACGACGATGTCGTGGCTGAGGTCGCGGCGGGCTTCGAGGCGCAGGGGCGTAAGACGAAGCGGCTCACCGTCAGCCACGCGTTCCACTCGCCCCGCATGGACGGGATGCTGGACGCGTTCCGCCAGGTGGCGCACGGTCTTTCGTACGAGGCTCCGCGCATCCCCATCGTGTCCAACCTGACCGGTGCCGTGGTGTCCACCGAGGACATCACCAGCCCGGACTTCTGGGTACGCCACGTCCGGGAGGCCGTGCGCTTTCTCGACGGTGTGCGCACCCTGGAGGCCAAGGGCGTCACCACGTTCATCGAGCTGGGCCCCGACGGTGTGCTCACCGCGATGGCGCAGGAGTGCGTGACCGGCGAGGACGCGGCGTTCATCACCGCGCTGCGCAAGGACCGCCCCGAGGCGGAGGCGCTGACCACCGCCGTGGCGCGGGCGCATGTCCGTGGGGTCGCGGTGGACTGGGCCGGGTTCTTCGCCGGGACGGGCGCGGACCGGGTGGATCTGCCGACGTATGCCTTCCAGCACGAGCGGTTCTGGCTGGAGCCGAGCGCGGCGGCCGTGGGCGATGTGGCGCTCGTGGGGCTGGAGTTGGCCGGGCATCCGCTGCTGGGCGCGGCCGTGCCCCTGGCGGAGTCCGATGGGCTGGTGTTCACCGGTCGGCTCGGCGTGGACACCCACCCGTGGCTGGCCGACCATGCGGTGCGGGGCGCGGTGGTGGTACCGGGCACGGCATTCGTGGAACTCGCCGTACGCGCCGGTGACCAGGTCGGCTGCGATCTGCTCGACGAACTGACCCTGCACGCCCCGCTGGTGCTGCCCGCACGCGGCGGTGTCCGCCTTCAGGTCGCCCTCGGCGCGCCGGACGACACCGGACGGCGGCCCCTCACCGTGCTGTCCCGTGCCGAGGACGCCTCGGTCGAGGAGCCGTGGACGCGCCACGCCGACGGTGTGCTGGTCGCGGGCGCGCCCCGGCCGGAGTTCGCGCTGACCGCGTGGCCGCCGCCGGGCGCCGAGGCGGTCCGTACGGAGGAGCTGTACGCGACCCTCGCGGACGCCGGACTCCGGTACGGCCCGGCGTTCCAGGGGCTCACGGGCGCCTGGCGAGAGGGGAACGAACTCTTCGTCGAGGCCCGGCTGGACGACTCCGTCGCGTCCGGCGCGCAGGACTACGGGCTGCACCCGGCGCTGTTCGACTCCGCGCTGCACGCGCTCGGCCTGCTCGGCCCGGCCGACGGTGAACAGGGCGGGCTGCCGTTCGTCTGGAACGGGGTGTCGGTGTACGCGAGCGGCGCCTCCGCGCTGCGCGTGCGTCTGGTGCTGCGGGGCGCGGACGGCGTCCGGCTGGAGATCGCGGACTCGACCGGTGCGCCGGTCGCCGGAGTGGACTCGCTGGTCCTGCGGCCCGTACCGGCCGAGCGGGCGCTGACCTGGCGCGCGGCCTACCACGAGTCGCTGTTCCGGCTGGACTGGGCCACGGTGCCGGTGTCCGCCGAGAAGCCCGGAGCCAAGTCCGGAGCCAAGTCCGGGGCCGGTGTGGCGTGGGCGGTGCTCGGGGCCGGTGCGCCGGTCGCGCTCACGGCCGGTGCCACGGTCCACGCCGACCTGGCCGCGCTGGGCGATGCGGTGGAATCCGGGGCGATGGGGGCGCCCGAGTACCTTCTCGCGTACGTCGGCCCGGACACCGCCGAGGACGACGTGGCCGGTGCCGCCCACACCGCCGCGCGGGACGCGCTGGCCCTGGTGCAGACGTGGCTGGCCGAGGAGCGGCCGACCGCGTCCCGTCTGGTCCTGGTCACCCAGGGCGCGGTGACCGCCGGGGGCGATGCCGGGGTGGACGACCCGGCGCGGTCGGCGGTGTGGGGTCTGGTGCGCTCGGCGCAGTCGGAGCATCCGGACCGGCTGGTGCTGGTGGACGTGGATGGCACTGACGCCTCGTACGAGGCGCTGGGCGCCGCGCTGGCCTCGGGCGAGCCGCAGTTCGCACTGCGCCGTGGCACGGTCCACGCGCCGCAGCTGGCGCGGGTGGCTTCGGACGGCGCGATGGTGCCCCCGGACGGGGAGCGGGCGTGGCGGCTGGACAGCGTGGACAAGGGCACGCTGGAGAACCTGACGCTGCTGCCGTGCCCCGAGGCGGCGGCGCCGCTGGAGGCCGGGCAGGTGCGGGTCGAGGTCCGGGCCGCCGGGCTGAACTTCCGCGATGTGCTGAACGCGCTGGGGATGTACCCCGGCGAGGCCCCGGTGATGGGCATCGAGGGCGCCGGTGTCGTCGTGGAAACCGGCCCCGATGTCACCGATCTGGCCCCCGGCGACCGCGTCTTCGGCATGCTGCCCGGGGCGTTCGGGCCGCTGGTGGTGGCGGACCGGCGCATGGTGGCCCCGATGCCGCGCGGCTGGACGTTCGCCGAGGCGGCCGCCGTGCCGATCGTCTTCATGACGGCCTACTACGGGCTGCGTGACCTGGCCGGTGTGGAGAGCGGGGAATCGCTGCTGGTGCACGCGGCAGCGGGTGGTGTGGGCATGGCCGCCGTGCAGCTGGCCCGCCACTGGGGTGTGGACGTGTTCGCCACCGCCAGCCCGGGCAAGTGGGACACGCTGCGTGCGCTGGGGCTGGCTGACGACCGGATCGCCTCCTCGCGCGACCTGGCCTTCGAGTCGACGTTCCGTGACGTCAGTGGCGGTCGCGGCGTCGATGTGGTGCTGGACTCGCTGGCGCGGGAGTTCGTGGACGCCTCGCTGCGGCTGCTGCCGCGCGGCGGCCGGTTCGTCGAGATGGGCAAGACCGACATCCGGGAGCCGGAGGAGGTGGCCGCCCAGTACCCCGGCGTCTCCTACCAGGCGTTCGACCTGTTCGACGCGGGTCTCGACCGCATCCAGGAAATGCTGTGCGAGCTGCTGGACCTGTTCCACCAGGGGGCGCTGCGGCCCCTGCCGATCAGCGCCTGGGACGTACGGCAGGCCCCGGACGCGTTCCGCTACATGAGCCAGGCGCGGCACGTCGGCAAGGTCGTACTGACCGTGCCCGCCGGATGGAACCCGGACGGCACGGTACTGATCACCGGTGGCACCGGTGCCCTGGGCGGCCTGGTCGCCCGGCACGCGGTGGCCGAGCGCGGTGTGCGGCACCTGCTGCTCACCAGCCGCCGTGGCGAGCAGGCAGCGGGAGCCTCCGAACTCGTCGCCGAGTTGAGGGAGTTGGGCGCCGAGGTGACGGTGGCCGCGTGTGACGCGGCCGATCGCGAAGCGCTCGCCGAGGTGCTGGCCGCCATTCCCGCCGAACATCCGCTGACGGCCGTGGTGCACACCGCCGGTGTGCTGGACGACGGTGTCATCGGTTCGCTGACGCCCGAGCGCGTCGACCGCGTCATGCGTCCGAAGGTGGACGCCGCGTGGAACCTCCATGAGCTGACGCGGGACGCGGACCTGGCGGCGTTCGTGCTGTTCTCCGCCGTCTCGGGCGTGTTCGGCGGCCCCGGCCAGGCCAACTACGCCGCCGCCAACACGTTCCTGGACGCGCTCGCGTCGCGCCGTCGCGCCGAGGGGCTTCCGGCCCTCTCGCTCGCGTGGGGCCTGTGGGCGGGCTCCGGCATGGGCAGTGGCCTGAGCGAGATCGACATCAGCCGGATGCGGCGCGCCGGGCTGCCGCCGCTGTCCCCGGCGGAGGGCCTGGCCCTCCTGGACGCGGCGCTCGGCTCGGGCGAAGTGGCGCCGGTCCCCATGCGCGTCGACGCCGTCGCGCTGCGCGCCCAGGCCGCGGCGGGCACCCTCGCGCCGCTGCTGCGCGGACTGGTCCGCGTTCCGGTACGCCGCGTGGTGGACAACACCGCGAGTGACGGCGCTTCCGGCCTGGCCGGGCGGCTGGCCGGGCTGAGCGCGGCCGAGCAGGACCAGCTGCTGCTGGACCTGGTCCGTACCCAGGTCGCGGCGGTGCTCGGATACGCGGACCCGCAGGCCCTCGACGAGGGCCGGGTGTTCAAGGACCTGGGCTTCGACTCGCTGACGGCCGTCGAACTGTCCAACCGCCTCCGCGAGGCGACCGGGCTGCGGCTGCCGCCGACGCTGGTCTTCGACTACCCGAACGCGGCCGTCCTCGCGGGCCATCTGCGCGGTGAGCTGGTCGGCGACGTGGCCGACGCGATCGCCCCCCACCGGATGACCCACCGGATGACCACCTCGGCCGACCAGGACGACGACCCGATCGCGATCGTCGCCATGAGCTGCCGTTTCCCCGGCGGCGTACGGTCGCCGGAGGAGCTGTGGCAGCTCCTGCTCTCCGGCGAGGACGCCATCACCGGCTTCCCCTCCGACCGGGGCTGGGACACCCTCTACGGCGATGAACCGGAAGCCACCGCCTTCACCCATGAGGGCGGCTTCCTGTCCGACGTGGCCGACTTCGACGCGGCGTTCTTCGGCATCTCGCCGAGGGAAGCCCTGGCGATGGATCCGCAGCAGCGGCTGCTGCTGGAGGCCTCGTGGGAGGCGTTCGAGCGGGCCGGGATCGATCCGCAGTCGCTGCGCGGCAGCAGGACCGGTGTCTACATCGGCTCCAACGAACAGGACTATCTGAACCTGCTGCTGGACGAGTCGGGCCTCGGAGGACACCTCAGCACCGGCAACGCCTCCAGCGTGGCGTCCGGTCGGCTGTCCTACGCCTTCGGCCTCGAAGGACCCGCGCTCACCGTCGACACCGCGTGCTCGTCCTCGCTGGTGGCACTGCATCTGGCCGCGCAGGCGCTGCGCAACGACGAGTGCTCGCTCGCCCTGGTGGGCGGCGTCACGGTCATGTCGACCCCGGGCGTCTTCCTGGAATTCAGCCACCAGGGCGGGCTGGCCGCCGACGGCCGGATCAAGGCGTTCTCCGGCGACGCGGATGGCACCAACTGGGCCGAGGGTGTGGGCCTCTTCCTGGTGGAACGGGTCTCCGAGGCCCGGAAGAACGGCCACCCGGTCCTCGCCGTGCTGCGCTCCACCGCCGTCAACCAGGACGGTGCGAGCAACGGTCTGACGGCGCCGAACGGCCCGTCCCAGCAGCGCGTCATCCGTCAGGCCCTCGTCAACGCCGATCTCACGGCTGCGGACATCGACGTCGTCGAGGCGCACGGCACGGGGACGTCGCTGGGCGACCCGATCGAGGCGCAGGCGCTCCTGGCGACGTACGGTCAGCAGCGGCCCGAAGGCCAACCGCTGTGGCTGGGGTCGATGAAGTCCAACATCGGGCACACCCAGGCCGCGGCGGGTGCCGCCGGAGTCATCAAGATGGTGATGGCGATGCGGCACGGTGTGCTTCCGCAGACCCTGAATGTCACCGAGCCGACCCCGCATGTGGACTGGTCGGCGGGCGACATCGAGTTGCTGACCGAGGCGCGGGAGTGGCCGGAGACCGGCCGCCCGCGCCGCGCGGGCGTGTCGTCGTTCGGCTTCAGCGGCACCAACTCGCACGCGATCATCGAGCAGGGCCCGGATGTGGTGTCCGCTGACGTTGTCGCTTCGGATCGGACCACCCTGCCCGTTCTCGCCTGGCCGGTTTCCGGCCGTACGGAGAACGCGCTCCGGGCCCAGGCCGAGCGGCTGCGCGCCGTGGCGGGCGGCCCGGACGACGGGGCCCGCCCGCTCGACCTCGCGTACTCCCTGGCCACCTCCCGTTCCGCCCTGGAGCACCGTGCCGTGCTGCTCGGCCGGGACGGCGAACTCCCCGGCGAGCCGCTCGCGGCGCTGGCCGAGGGGCGTGGCGCGGCGGGGCTGGTCGAGGGTTCGGTGACCGGTGGCAAGGTGGCGTTCCTGTTCACGGGGCAGGGCAGCCAGCGGCTGGGGATGGGGCGTGAGCTGTACGACGCCTTCCCGGTGTTCGCCGAGGCGCTGGATGTGGTGTGCGACGCGTTGGACGTGCACCTCGAACAGCCCCTGAAGACGGTTCTTTTCGGCGAGGAAGCCGAGGCGCTTGACCGGACTGGTTTCACTCAGCCTGCGCTGTTCGCGGTGGAGGTGGCGTTGTTCCGGCTGGTCGAGGCGTGGGGTGTGCGGCCCGACTTCCTGTCCGGGCATTCGATCGGTGAGTTGGCTGCCGCGCATGTGGCGGGTGTGTTCTCGCTCGCGGATGCTGCTGAGTTGGTGGCGGCTCGTGGGCGGCTCATGCAGGAGCTTCCGGCTGGTGGCGCGATGGTCGCCGTCCAGGCTTCGGAAGAGGAAGTTCTGCCGCTGCTCGGTGGTGGTGTGAGCATTGCCGCCCTCAACGGGCCGTCGTCCGTGGTCATCGCGGGTGACGACGAGGCTGTGGCTGAGGTTGCTTCCGGTTTCGAGGCGCAGGGTCGTAAGACCAAGCGGCTCACGGTCAGCCATGCGTTCCATTCGCCGCGTATGGACGGGATGCTGGACGCGTTCCGGGAGGTGGCGCAGGGGCTTTCGTACGAGGCTCCGCGCATCCCGATCGTGTCGAACCTGACCGGGGGTGTCGTCTCCGCTGAGGAGATCACGACGGCCGACTTCTGGGTGCGCCACGTCCGTGAGGCCGTTCGCTTCCTCGATGGTGTGCGTGCTCTGGAGGCTCAGGGTGTGACCACGTACGTCGAGCTGGGCCCGGACGGTGTGCTCACCGCCATGGCGCAGGAGTGCGTCACCGGGGCCGACGCGGCGTTCGTGGCCGCGCTGCGTAATGGCCGTCCCGAGGCCGAGGCCGTCACCACGGCGGTCGCCCAGGCGTACGTCCGGGGCCTCGCGGTGGACTGGGCGGCGTTCTACGCCGGGACCGGTGCGTCCCGCGTCGACCTGCCCACGTACGCCTTCCAGCGCCGCCGCTACTGGCCCGACACCGCGCCGGAAGGGGCCGTCGAGACCACCGTGGACGCGGTGGACGCGCGGTTCTGGCACGCCGTGGAGCGCGAGGACTGGCAGTCGCTGGCCACCGAACTGCGCGTCGAGGGCGACCAGCCGCTCAGCGCGGTGCTGCCCGCCCTGTCGTCGTGGCGTCGCGCCCGGCGCGAAGAGTCCGCCGCCGATGGCCGTCTCTACAACGTGGCGTGGAAGCCGCGCCCGCAGGATCCGTCCGGTGCCCTGGCCGGGACCTGGCTGACCGTCGTCCCCGCGAGCCTCGCCGGGGACCCCCGGGTGGCCACGGTGGCCGACGATCTGACGCGGCGCGGTGTGCGTGTCGTACGCGTCGAGCTGGACGCCGCCGACACCGATCCCCAGGCCCTCGCAACGCGTCTCGCGTCGGCTTCGGCCGACGGCCCGGTGGCCGGTGTCCTGTCGCTGCTGGCGCTGGACGAGCGGCCGCATCCGGAGCATCCGGCGGTGCCGGTCGGCCTCGCGCTGACCGGTGCGCTGGTCGAAGCGCTGGAAGAGCGGGACGGCTATGCCACCGCGCGTCTGTGGTGCGCCACCCGGGGCGCGGTCTCGACCGGGGGCGCCGACCGGCTGGACAGCGTCACCCAGGCCCAGGTCTGGGGCTACGGCCGGGTCGTCGCCCTGGAGCAGCCCGAGCGCTGGGGTGGTCTGGTCGATCTGCCGGAGACGCTCAACGAACGCGCGCTGGACCGGCTCGCGGGTGTGCTCGCTGGAGCCGACGACGAGGACCAGGTGGCCATCCGGTCCGCCGGGGTCCTCGTACGCCGCCTCGTCCCGGCCCCGCGCGACGCGGCCCCCGCGTCCGTCGAGCCGTGGACGCCGCGTGGCACGGTGCTGGTGACCGGTGGCACGGGTGCGCTGGGGCGGCATGTGGCCCGTTGGCTGGCCCAGCATGGCGCGGAGCGGCTGGTGTTGCTCAGCCGTCGTGGCCCGGACGCGCCGGGCGCGGCCGAGATCGTGGCCGAACTGTCCGGTCCCGACACCGCCGTGTCCGTCGAGGCGTGCGATGTGGCCGACCGCGAGGCGCTGGAAGGCCTCGTGGAGAAGCTGGCCGCCAACGGCACCCCCGTACGGGCCGTGGTGCACGCGGCCGGGGCCTCCCAGGAGCCCGGCACGGGCACCGAACTCCCGGAGTTCGCCCGGATCGTGGCGGGGAAGACCACCGGAGCGGTCCACCTCGACGCCCTCTTCGGGGACGGCGCAGAGCCGCTGGACGCGTTCGTGCTCTTCTCCTCGATCGCCGGGGTGTGGGGCAGTGGCGGACAGGGCGCGTACGCGGCGGGCAACGCGTTCCTCGACGCGCTGGCCGAGCAGCGCCGCGCCCGTGGCCTCCCCGCCACGTCCGTGGCCTGGGGGCCGTGGGCGGAGGGTGGCATGGCCACCGAGGGCGACGCCGAGGAGCAGCTGCGCCGCCGTGGCCTGCCGCCGATGGCGCCGGGCCTGAACATGGCCGCCTTCCAGCGGGTGCTGTCCCGCCGGGAGACCGCCGTGACCGTGGCCGATGTCGACTGGGCGCGTTTCGCCCCGGCCTTCACCGCCGCCCGGCCGCGCCCGCTGATCGACGACCTGCCGGGTGTCCGCACCCTGCTGCGCGGCGGCGGCGAGGGTGAGGGCGAGGCGGCGGCCGACGGCGCGTCGGCGCTGCGGGAACGGCTCAAGGGGCTGGCGGCGGCCGACCGTGCGGACGCGGTGCTGGAGGTGGTCCGTACCCATGTGGCCACCGCACTCGGCCATGGTTCCGCCGACGAGGTCGAGGCCGGACGCGCCTTCAAGGAGCTGGGCTTCGACTCACTTACGGCGGTCGAACTGCGCACCCGGCTGGGCGCGGCCACCGGTCTCGGGCTGCCCGCGAGCCTGGTGTACGACTACCCGACACCGGCCGTGCTCGCCGAGCATCTGCTGACCGAACTGGTCCCGGACGACGGCCCGCGCCACGCGTCGGCCGAGCTGGACACCGATCCGCAGGACGCCGAGCTGCGCCGTATCCTGACCAGCCTCCCCATGAGCCGGATCCGGGAAGCCGGGCTGCTGGACACGCTGCTGCGGCTGGCCGAACCGCAAGCGGCCACCACCGAGACCGGCGGCGTCGAAGACGACACCGAGGCCATCGACACGATGGATGTCCAGCACCTCATCGACATGGCGCTCGATATCGACGGCCTCGACGGCAACGATTCCTGACGCGGACCCAAAGCACGGAGTAGGACGATGACAACCCCCAACGACAAACTCGTTGACGCGCTGCGGGCCTCGCTGAAGGAAACCGAGCGGCTGCGCAAGCAGAACCAGCAGCTCACCGACGCGTCGCGCGAACCGATCGCGATCGTCGGCATGAGCTGCCGGTTCCCCGGCGACGTCGGCAGCCCCGAGGAGCTGTGGCAGCTCGTCGCGGGCGGCCAGGACGCCATCTCGGGCTTCCCGGCCGACCGTGGCTGGGACATGGAGGCGCTGTACGACCCGGACCCGGAGCGCGCGGGCACCTTCTACGCCCGTGGCGGCGGCTTCCTGTACGACGCGGACCAGTTCGACGCCGGTTTCTTCGGCATCTCGCCGAGGGAAGCCCTGGCGATGGATCCGCAGCAGCGGTTGCTGCTGGAGACGTCGTGGGAGGCGTTCGAGCGGGCCGGGATCGACCCGGCGACGATGCGGGGCTCGCGTACCGGTGTGTTCGTCGGCGCCTCCACGCAGGCGTACGGGGCGGGCGGGTACGACCTGCCGGAGGGCGTCGAGGGGCATCTGCTGACCGGCACCGCCGCCAGCGTCGCGTCCGGGCGGCTCTCGTACACCCTGGGCCTGGAGGGCCCGGCGGCCACCATCGACACCGCCTGCTCGTCCTCCTCGGTCGCGCTGCACCTGGCGGTCCAGGCGCTGCGGCAGAGCGAATGCTCGCTGGCCCTGGCGGCGGGTGTGACTGTGCTGTCCTCCCCGGATGTGTTCGTGGAGTTCAGCCGTCAGCGCGGGTTGTCCGCCGACGGCCGGTGCAAGTCCTTCGCGGCGTCGGCGGACGGCACCGGCTGGTCCGAGGGCGTCGGCGTGCTGCTGGTGGAGCGGTTGTCAGACGCGCGGCGCAACGGTCACCCGGTGCTGGCCGTGGTGCGGGGTTCGGCGGTCAACCAGGACGGTGCGAGCAATGGTCTGACGGCGCCGAACGGTCCGTCGCAGCGGCGTGTCATCCGGCAGGCCCTGGAGAACGCCCGCCTCACCGCCGCCGATGTGGACGCCGTGGAAGCACACGGCACGGGTACGACGCTGGGCGACCCGATCGAGGCGCAGGCGCTGCTCGCCACGTACGGGCAGGAGCGGCCGGAGGGCCAGCCGCTGTGGCTCGGCTCGCTGAAGTCGAACATCGGCCACACCCAGAACGTCGCCGGGATCGGTGGCGTCATCAAGATGGTCATGGCGATGCGCCACGGCGTGCTGCCGCAGACCCTGCACGTGGACGAGCCGACGCCGCACGTCGACTGGTCGGCGGGTGAGGTGTCGCTGCTCACGGAGGCGAGGGAGTGGCCGGAGACGGACGGCCGCCCGCGCCGCGCGGGTATCTCGTCGTTCGGTGTCAGTGGCACCAACGTCCACACCATCATCGAGCAGGCGCCCGCGTCCGAACCGGCCACGGCGTCGCCGACTGTGGCCCCCGCCGTGCTGCCGTGGGTGTTGTCCGGACGTGGCGCCGCCGCCCTGCGTGCCCAGGCCGAGCACCTGGCCGCGCATGTGCGGGCCCATCCCGACCTGCGCCCGCTCGACCTCGGCCACTCGCTCGCCACCACCCGCTCGGCCTTCGAGCACCGCGCGGTGGTCGTCGCCGCCGACCGCGACGGCTTCCGGGCCGGAATCGACGCCCTGGTGGCGGACGGGACCACCCCGGGGCTGGTGCAGGGGTCGCCGGTGCCGGGGAAGGTGGCGTTCCTGTTCACGGGGCAGGGCAGTCAGCGGCTGGGCATGGGGCGTGAGCTGTACGACGCGTACCCGGTGTTCGCGGAGGCGCTGGACGCGGTGTGCGCGGCGCTGGACGCGCATCTGGAACGGCCGCTGAAGAGTGTGCTGTTCGGGGATGACGCGGCGGCTCTGGATCAGACGGGGTTCACTCAGCCTGCGTTGTTCGCGGTTGAGGTGGCGTTGTTCCGGCTGGTCGAGGCGTGGGGTGTGAAGCCGGACTTCTTGTCCGGGCATTCGATTGGTGAGTTGGCTGCCGCGCATGTGGCGGGGGTGTTGTCGCTTGCGGATGCGTGCCGGTTGGTGGCGGCGCGTGGTCGGTTGATGCAGGGGCTTCCGGCTGGTGGCGCGATGGTCGCCGTGCAGGCTTCGGAGGATGAGGTTCTGCCGCTGGTCGGTGGTGGTGTGAGCATTGCCGCCCTCAACGGGCCGTCGTCTGTGGTCATCGCGGGTGACGACGAGGCTGTGGCTGAGGTCGCTGCCTCGTTTGAGGCGCAGGGTCGTAAGACCAAGCGGCTGACGGTCAGCCACGCGTTCCACTCGCCGCGCATGGACGGGATGCTGGACGC
This sequence comes from Streptomyces sp. NPDC001700, assembly GCF_053596435.1. Taxonomy (NCBI): domain Bacteria; kingdom Bacillati; phylum Actinomycetota; class Actinomycetes; order Kitasatosporales; family Streptomycetaceae; genus Streptomyces; species Streptomyces sp. NPDC001700. Next base: position 519,468 of record NZ_JBSFGE010000002.1, on the reverse strand, counting down.
GTTCCGGGAGGTCGCGCAGGGGCTGTCGTACGAGGCGCCGCGCATCCCCATCGTGTCCAACCTGACCGGTGGCGTGGTGTCCGCCGAGGAGATCGCGACCGCCGATTTCTGGGTGCGGCATGTCCGGGAGGCGGTCCGCTTCCTCGACGGCGTGCGCACGCTGGAGGACCGTAACGTCACGACGTTCATCGAGCTGGGCCCGGACGGTGTGCTCAGCGCGATGGCGCAGGAGTGCGTGACCGGCGAGGACGCGGCGTTCATCGCCGCGCTGCGCAAGGACCGGCCCGAGGCCGAGGCGCTGACCACCGCCGTGGCACGGGCGCATGTGCGTGGCGTGACGGTCGACTGGACCGCGTTCTACGCGGGCACCGGCGCGGAGCGGATCGAGCTGCCGACGTACGCCTTCCAGCGCCGCCGGTACTGGCTTGAGGCCCCTCCGGAGACAGCGGCCTCGGGAGCCCCGGCCGTGAACGTGATCGAAGGACGCTTCTGGGAGGCGGTGGAACGCGGCGACTGGGAAGCACTCGCGGGCGAACTGCGGGTCGCGGGCGACCAGCCGCTGAGCGCGGTGCTGCCCGCCCTGTCCTCGTGGCGCCGTGAACAGCAGGAGCTGTCCACCGTCGACGGTCGTCTCTACAACGTCGTCTGGAAGCCCCAGTCCCGTGAGCGGGGTGGGTCGTCGAAGACGGCCGCGCTGACGGGCACCTGGCTGCTGGCGGTTCCGGCCGGTCGTGGGGACGATCCCTGGGTTGCCGCCGTGGCCGATGACCTGGTGCGGCGTGGTGTGCGTGTCCTACGCGTCGAGCTGGACGTGGCGGACACCGATCCCCAGACCCTCGCAACGCGCCTCGCGTCGGCGGCCGCCGATGGTCCGGTGGCCGGTGTCCTGTCGCTGCTGGGACTGGACGAGCGCCCGCACCCGGAGCATCCGGCGGTGCCGCTCGGTATTGCGCTGACCGGTGCGCTGGTCGAAGCGCTGGAAGAGCGGGACGGCTATGGATCGGCGCGGGTGTGGTGTGCGACCCGGGGCGCGGTCTCGACCGGTGGTGCGGACCGGCTCGACAGCCTGACGCAGGCGCAGCTGTGGGGCTTCGGCCGGGCTCTGGGGCTGGGGTGGCCCGAGCGCTGGGGTGGTCTGGTCGATCTGCCGGAGTCGCTGGACGGGCGTGCGCTGGACCGGCTCGCGGGTGTGCTCACCGGAGTGAGCGGCGAGGACCAGGTGGCGATCCGCGCCGCCGGGGTGTTCGTACGGCGTGCGGTGCGGGCTCCGCGCGACGCGGCCGCCGCGTCCGTCGCGTCCGCCGAGCCGTGGACGCCGCGTGGCACCGTGCTGGTGACCGGCGGTACGGGTGCGCTGGGGCGGCATGTGGCCCGTTGGCTGGCCCAGCATGGCGCGGAGCGGCTGGTGTTGCTCAGCCGTCGTGGCCCGGACGCGCCGGGCGCGTCCGAGATCGTGGCCGAACTGTCCGGTCCCGACACCGCCGTGTCCGTCGAGGCGTGCGATGTGGCCGACCGTGCAGCGCTAGAGGCGCTGGTGGGGCGGCTTGCGGCGGACGGTACGCCGGTGCGGGCCGTGGTGCACGCGGCCGGTGTCTCCCAGGAGCCCGGTACGGACAGCGACTTGTCGGAGCTGGCCCGTGTCCTGGAGGCGAAGACGGCCGGGGCGATCCACCTCGACAGCATCTTCGACGAGTCGTCCGACCCCCTGGACGCCTTCGTCCTCTTCTCCTCCATCTCCGGTATCTGGGGCAGTGGCGGCCAGGGCGCGTACTCGGCCGGTAACGCGTTCCTGGACGCGCTGGCCGAGCGGCGCCGGGCGCGTGGCCTGCCCGCGACCGCCGTGGCCTGGGGCCCGTGGGCGGACGGCGGTATGGCCGCCGAGGGCGACGCCGAGGAGCAGCTGCGCCGCCGTGGCCTGCGGGTGATGGCGCCGGAGCTGAACCTGGTGGCGCTCCAGCGGGCGCTGTCCCGCCCGGAGGCCGTCGTGACGGTGGCGGATGTCGACTGGGAGCTGTTCCTGTCGACGTTCACCGCTGTCCGGCCGAGCCCGTTGCTGGCCGAGCTGGCGCCGGTGCCGGACGTGCCCGTTGGGGGTTCTGGCGGGCGTGGCGAGGGCGTTGCCGAGTCGGCTTCCGCGCTGGCCGGGCGGCTGCTCGGACTGCCCGAGGCGGAGCGCAAGCGCGCGCTGCTGGATCTGGTGCGGACGCATGTCGCGGGCGTGCTGGGCCACGCGGATGTGGCGGAGGTCGGCGCCGAGCGGGCGTTCCGGGAGATCGGTTTCGACTCGCTGACCGCCGTGGAGCTGCGCAACGGTCTGAACGCTGCCACTGAGCTGCGGCTTCCCGCCACGCTCATCTACGACTACCCGACGCCGACCGCCCTTGCCGACCATTTGTTCAGCGAGCTGCTGACCGGGGACGTGGCCGGTGCCGATGGCCCGGCGGTGGCCGGGACCGTGGTGGCCGATGACGAACCGATCGCGATCGTGGCGATGAGCTGCCGGTTCCCGGGTGGTGTGGAGACCCCCGAGGAGCTGTGGCAGCTGCTCATGTCCGGTACGGACGCGGTCTCGGGCATGCCCACGGACCGGGGCTGGGATCTGGACGCGCTGTACGACCCGGACCCGGATCAGCCGGGCACCTCGTACGCCCGTGACGGCGGATTCCTGCATGACGCCGCCGAGTTCGACCCGACCTTCTTCGGGATCTCGCCGCGTGAGGCGCTTGCCATGGATCCGCAGCAGCGGCTGCTGCTGGAGACGTCGTGGGAGGCGTTCGAGCGGGCCGGGATCGACCCGGCGACGCTGCGCGGTTCGACGGCCGGTGTCTTCGTCGGCACCAATGGCCAGGACTATCTGTCGGTGCTGTTGGCCGGTGAGCAGGACGGCATCGACGGCCATGTGGGTACGGGCAACGCGGCCAGCGTGATATCGGGCCGACTGGCGTACACCTTCGGCCTGGAGGGTCCGGCCCTCACCATCGACACGGCGTGCTCGTCGTCGCTGGTCGCCCTGCACACGGCGGTCCAGGCGCTGCGGGCCGGTGAGTGCTCCATGGCGCTGGCCGGTGGTGTGACCGTGATGTCCACCCCTGGCGCGTTCATCGAGTTCAGCCGTCAGCGCGGGCTGGCGCAGGACGGCCGGGTCAAGGCGTTCGCGGCGGGTGCGGATGGCACGGGGTGGGGTGAGGGCGTCGGCATGCTGCTGGTGGAGCGGCTGTCGGACGCGCGCCGCAACGGTCACCCGGTGCTCGCGGTGGTGCGCGGTACGGCGGTGAACCAGGATGGCGCGTCGAACGGTCTGACGGCGCCCAACGGCCCGTCGCAGCAGCGGGTGATCCGTGCGGCGCTGGCCAACGGGGGTCTGTCGGCCGGTGATGTGGACGTGGTGGAGGCGCACGGTACGGGGACGGCCCTGGGCGACCCGATCGAGGCGCAGGCGCTGCTCGCCACGTACGGCCAAGACCGGCCGGAGGGGCAGCCGCTGTGGCTGGGGTCGGTGAAGTCGAACCTCGGCCATACGCAGGCGGCTGCGGGCGTTGCCGGTGTGATGAAGGTCGTGCTGGCGATGCGGCACGGTGTGTTGCCGCAGACCCTGCATGTGGATGAGCCGTCGCCGCACGTGGACTGGTCGGCGGGCGACATCGAGCTGCTGGCCGAGCCCCGGCCGTGGCCGGAGACCGGTCAGCCGCGCCGTGCGGGCGTCTCGTCGTTCGGCTTCAGCGGCACCAACGCACATGCGGTGCTGGAGCAGGCGCCGATTGTTGTCGAGGACGAGGCGCCGCGCGAGGCCACGACTCCCGGTGCGACGCCGTGGGTCCTGTCGGCGAAGACCGCCGACGCGCTGCGCGCGCAGGCCGTACGGCTCCGTTCGCACCTGGACGAGCACCCGGAGATCACTCCGGGCGAACTCGGCTACTCCCTCGCCACCACACGCGCCACGCTGGACCACCGTGCGGTCGTGGTCGGCGACGACCGTGCCGCCGCTCTTGACGCCTTGGCGCGTGGCGAGGCGGCGGCCGGGCTCGTCGAGGGCTCGGTGGCCGGTGGCCGGGTGGCGTTCCTGTTCACGGGGCAGGGGAGCCAGCGGCTGGGGATGGGGCGTGAGCTGTACGACGTCTATCCGGTGTTCGCGGATGCGCTCGATGAGGTGTGTGCGCATCTGGACGGTCATCTGGAACGGCCGCTGCGGGATGTGCTGTTCGGGGCCGATGCCGCTGTACTGGACCGGACCGGTTTCACCCAGCCCGCGCTGTTCGCGGTGGAGGTGGCGCTGTTCCGGCTGGTGGAGGCGTGGGGGCTGACGCCGGACTTCTTGTCGGGGCACTCCATTGGCGAGCTGGCTGCCGCGCATGTGGCGGGTGTGCTCTCGCTTGCGGATGCTTCGAAGTTGGTGGCGGCTCGTGGGCGGTTGATGCAGGAGCTTCCGGCTGGTGGCGCGATGGTCGCCGTCCAGGCTTCGGAAGAGGAAGTTCTGCCGCTGCTCGGTGGTGGTGTGAGCATTGCCGCCCTCAACGGGCCGTCGTCTGTGGTCATCGCAGGTGACGACGACGCTGTGGTTGAGGTCGCGGCATCGTTTGAGGCGCAGGGTCGTAAGACGAAGCGGCTGACGGTGAGCCATGCGTTCCACTCGCCGCGTATGGACGGGATGCTGGACGCGTTCCGGGAGGTGGCCGAGGGGCTGACGTACGAGGCTCCGCGCATCCCGATCGTGTCCAACCTGACCGGTGGTCTGGTCTCCGGCGACGAGATCGCGTCTGCCGACTTCTGGGTGCGGCATGTCCGGGAGGCGGTGCGGTTCCTCGATGGCGTCCGGACGCTCGAAGCGCAGGGCGTGACGACGTTTGTCGAGCTGGGTCCGGACGGTGTGCTCAGCGCGATGGCGCAGGAGTGCGTGACCGGCGATGACGTTGCCTTCACGTCCGTCTGCCGCAAGGACCGGCCCGAGGCCGAGGCGCTGACGTACGCCCTCGCGCGGGCGCACGTCCGTGGCGTGACGGTGGACTGGACCGCCTACTACGCCGGTAGGGGCGTGACGAGGGTCGAGCTGCCGACGTACGCCTTCCAGCGGCAGCGCTACTGGCCCAAGGTGTCGTCGCTGTTCTTCGGCGATGTGGCCGCCGTGGGCCTGGGCGAGGCGGGGCATCCGCTGCTCGCGGCCACCGCCGAGCTGCCGGACTCGGACGGGTTGCTGTTCACCGGCCGTCTGGCGCTCTCCACCCATCCGTGGCTGGCCGAGCACACCATCTTGGACACGGTTCTGCTGCCGGGCACGGCGCTGGTGGAGCTGGCCGTCCGGGCGGGTGACCAGGTGGGATGTGACCATCTGGAAGAGCTGACACTCGAAGTGCCGTTGGCCCTGCCCGAGCAGGGCGGCGTACAGCTGCGGCTCGCGGTCGGCGCCGCCGACGACGCGGGGCGGCGTTCGTTGTCGTTGCACTCCCGCCAGGAGGGTCTGCCGGTCGAGGAGCCGTGGACCCGGCATGCCAGTGGTGTGCTCTCGCCCGGTGATCGGACCGAGGCGTCCTTCGAGTTGAGCGCGTGGCCTCCGGCGGATGCCACCGAGATCGACCTCGACGGGCGCTACGAAGGCCTGCTGGACATCGGTTTCGCGTATGGGCCGGTGTTCCAGGGGCTGCGCAGGGCGTGGCAGCGCGATGGTGAGATCTTCGCCGAGGTGACGCTGCCCGAGGACGCGGCGGAGGAGGCGGGCCGGTTCGGTCTGCATCCGGCGTTGCTGGATTCGGCTCTGCACGCCGTGGGGCTCGCGGGGCTGGGCAACACCGATGGTGAGGGGCGGCTGCCGTTCGCGTGGAACGGGGTGTCCCTGTACGCCAGCGGTGCTTCGGCGCTGCGGGTGCGGTTGGCGCCCACGGGCGGCGACGGGGTGCGGCTGGAGATCGCGGACACGGCCGGGGTTCCGGTGGCCTCGGTGGAGGCGCTGCGGCTGCGTCCGGTGTCGGCCGAGCAGCTGCGGAGTGCGCGTACGGAACATCACGAGTCGCTGTTCCGCCTGGAGTGGACGGAACTCGCTGGTGTGGCCGGTACGGAGGGCGGCGGCCGGTGGGCCGTGCTGGGCTCCGACGACCTCGCGCGCGACGTGGCGGGCGCGGGCCTCGACGTCGCGGCGTACGCCGACCTCGCGGAGCTGACGGCGGCGATCGATTCCGGTGCGGCGCTGCCGGAGTGCGTAGTGGTGCACCTGACATCGGACGGTGCGGCACTTGACCGCCCGGGTGCGGCAGATCAAGCCCGTCCGGCGTTTGAGGACCGGGGTCTTGGGGCGGAGCCCCAAGTTGAGGGAAGGGGCGGGGTGGGGCAAGACCCCTCGCCCGCCACCACGGCGCACGAGGCGACCACCCAGGCGCTGGCGCTGGTGCAGCAGTGGCTGGCCGACGACCGCTTCACGGACTCACAGCTGGTCCTGCTGACGTCGGGCGCGCTGGCCACCGAGGCCGGTGAGCCGGTGGCGGACCTGGCGGGCGCCACAGTGCGGGGTCTGCTGCGTACGGCGCAGTCCGAGAACCCGGACCGCATCGTGCTCATCGACGTCGACGGCGGTCAGGATTCGCTTGCCGCGTTGCCTGCGGCGGTGGAGAGCGGCGAGCCCGACATCGCCGTACGGCAGGGCGCGCTGAAGATTCCCCGGCTCGCCCGCGCCACGTCAGGGGCCGACAGCCGCGCCCCGGAGTGGGATCCGGACGGCACGGTGCTGGTCACCGGTGCCGGTGGCTCGCTGGGCGGTCTGTTCGCCCGGCGTCTGGTGGCCGAGCACGGCGTACGGCACCTCCTGCTGGTGAGCCGACGTGGCGAGGCCGCGCCCGGCGCCGCCGAGCTGACCGCCGAACTGGCCGACGCGGGCGCTCAGGTGCGCTGGGCGGCGTGTGATGTGGCGGACCGTGGCGCGCTGGCGGAGGTGCTGGCCGGGATTCCGGCTGAGCATCCGCTGACCGGCGTGGTGCACACGGCGGGTGTGCTGGACGACGGTGTGATCGGCTCGCTGACGCCGGAGCGGCTGGCGGGGGTCCTGCGGCCGAAGGTGGACGCGGCCTGGAACCTGCACGAGCTGACCCAGGACCTGGACCTGACGGCGTTCGTGCTGTTCTCGTCGGTGGCCGCGGTGTTCGGCAGCCCGGGGCAGGGCAACTACGCCGCCGCCAACGCCTTCCTGGACGCACTGGCGCAGCACCGTGCGGCGCGTGGCCTGCCCGGCACCGCCCTGGCGTGGGGCCTGTGGGCCGGTGGCGGGATGGGCGACACGCTCGACGAGGCCGACATCGCCCGGATGCGGCGGGCCGGACTTCCCCCGCTGCCGGTGGCGGAGGGCCTAGCGCTGTTCCACACCGCGCTGTCCGTGGGCGAGGCGCACCTGGTGCCGATGCGCGTCGACCTCCCGGGGCTGCGTACGCAGGCCGCTGCGGGTGCCATCTCGCCGCTGCTGCGCGGTCTGGTGCGCGTACCGGCGCGGCGTGCGGTGGAGGCCGCCGCCGGGGCGGTCGAGTCGGACCTGACGCGGCGGCTCGCGGGGCTGTCGGAGCCGGAACAGGAGCGGTTGCTGCTGGACCTGGTCCGTGGGCAGGTGGCGACGGTGCTCGGGTACGCGGGCGCGGAGACCATCGGGTCGGCGCGGGCGTTCAAGGAGCTGGGCTTCGACTCGTTGACCGCCGTTGAGCTGCGGAATCAGCTCAACACGGTGACCGGGCTGCGGCTGCCCGCCACCCTGGTCTTCGACTACCCGGACCCGATGGTCCTCGCTCGCCATCTGCGGACCGAGTTGGTGGGCGACCAGCTGGACGAGGGCGTGGCGGGCCCTGTGCCGACCGTGGCCGTCGCCGACGACGACGCGATCGCCATCGTCGGCATGAGCTGCCGCTACCCGGGCGGAGTCACGACCCCCGAGGAGCTGTGGCAGCTCGTCACGGGTTCCGTGGACGCCATCTCCGACTTCCCGGCCGACCGTGGCTGGGACCTGGACGGGCTGCGGAGCGACGATTCCGGCAACGCGCGCACCAGCGCCACGGGCCAGGGAGGTTTCCTCCACGACGCGGCCGAGTTCGACCCGGACTTCTTCGGGATCTCGCCGCGTGAGGCCATGGCCATGGATCCGCAGCAGCGGCTGCTGCTGGAGACGTCGTGGGAGGCGTTCGAGCGGGCCGGGATCGACCCGGCGACGGCGCGCGGCAGTCGGACCGGTGTGTTCGCGGGCGTCATGTACCACGACTATCTGTCCCGGCTGAACGCGGTTCCCGACGGGCTCGAAGGCTATCTGGGCACCGGCTCCGCGGGCAGTGTCGCCTCGGGGCGGGTGGCGTACACCTTCGGGCTTGAGGGCCCGGCGGTCACGATCGACACAGCGTGTTCGTCGTCGCTGGTGGCGCTGCACATGGCCGCGCAGGCGCTGCGCAACGGCGAGTGCACGATGGCGCTGGCCGGTGGTGTGACCGTCATGGCCACCCCGGAGACGTTCATCGACTTCAGCCGCCAGGGCGGTCTGTCGACCAGTGGCCGCTGCAAGTCCTTCGCGGCCTCGGCGGACGGTACGGGCTGGGCCGAGGGCGCGGGCATGCTGCTCGTGGAGCGGCTGTCGGACGCGCGCCGCAAGGGCCACCGGGTGCTGGCGGTCGTGCGGGGTTCCGCCATCAACCAGGACGGTGCGAGCAATGGTCTGACGGCGCCGAACGGCCCGTCCCAGCAGCGCGTCATCCGCGACGCGCTCACCAGCGCCCGGCTCACCACCGCCGATGTCGATGTGGTCGAGGCGCACGGTACGGGGACGACGCTGGGCGACCCGATCGAGGCGCAGGCGCTGCTGGCCACGTACGGCCGTGAGCGGCCGGAGGGGCAGCCGCTGTGGCTGGGGTCGTTGAAGTCGAACATCGGCCACGCGCAGGCGGCGGCCGGTGTCGCGGGCGTCATCAAGATGATCATGGCGATGCGCCACGGGGTGCTGCCGCGAACGCTCCACCTGGACGAGCCCACCCCGCACGTGGACTGGGCGTCGGGCGACGTCGAGTTGCTGGCCGACGCCCGGCCGTGGCCGGAACTCGGCCGACCGCGCCGGGCGGCCGTGTCGTCCTTCGGCGTGAGCGGCACGAACGCGCACACCATCCTGGAGCAGCCCCCGGCTCTCGATTCTGCCCAGATCTCTGATGTGGCGCTGCCGACGGTGCCGTGGGTGCTCTCGGGCAAGACCGAGGCCGCGCTGCGCGGCCAGGCGGAACGGCTCCTGGCCCACCTCGGCACCCACCCCGACCTGGACGCCACGGATGTCGGCTACGCGCTGGCGACCGGCCGGGCGGCGCTGGAGCGGCGCGCGGTGGTCGTCGGTGAGGACCGGGACGCTCTTGACGCCCTGGCGCGTGGCGAGTCGGCCCCCGGCCTGGTCGAAGGCCAGGTATCCGAGGGCAAGGTGGCGTTCCTGTTCACGGGCCAGGGCAGCCAGCGGCTGGGGATGGGCCGTGAGCTGTACGACGCCTACCCGGTCTTCGCGGAGGCGCTGGACGCGGTGTGCGGTGAGCTGGACCGGCACCTTGAACGGCCGCTGCGGGGCCTCCTGTTCGGGGACGATGCCTCGGCGCTCGACCGGACCGGGTACACCCAGCCCGCGCTGTTCGCGGTGGAGGTGGCGCTGTTCCGGCTGGTCGAGGCGTGGGGTGTGCGGCCCGACTTCTTGTCCGGACACTCGATCGGTGAGTTGGCTGCCGCGCATGTGTCGGGTGTGCTGTCGCTGGCGGACGCTTCGAAGTTGGTGGCGGCGCGTGGTCGGTTGATGCAGGAGCTTCCGGCCGGTGGCGCGATGATCGCCGTCCAGGCTTCGGAAGAGGAAGTTCTGCCGCTGCTCGGTGGTGGTGTGAGCATTGCCGCCCTCAATGGCCCCACTTCGGTGGTCATCGCGGGTGACGACGAGGCTGTGGCTGAGGTCGCTTCCGGTTTCGAGGCGCAGGGTCGTAAGACCAAGCGGCTCACCGTGAGCCATGCGTTCCACTCGCCGCGTATGGACGGCATGTTGGACGCGTTCCGGGAGGTGGCGCAGGGGCTGACGTACGAAGCCCCGCGCATCCCGATCGTGTCCAACCTGACCGGGGATGTCGTCTCCGCCGAGGAGATCACCAGCCCGGACTTCTGGGTGCGGCACGTCCGCGAGGCCGTTCGCTTCCTCGATGGTGTCCGGACGCTCGAAGCGCAGGGCGTGACCACGTACGTCGAGCTGGGCCCGGACGGTGTGCTCACCGCCATGGCGCAGGAGTGCGTCACCGGTGCCGACGCGGCGTTCGTGACCGCGCTGCGTAAGGGCCGTGCCGAGCCCGAGTCGCTGACCGGTGCGGTGGCCGCGCTGCACACCCGGGGTGTCGCCCTGGACTGGCGGGCCTTCTTCGCCGGTACGGGCGCCGCGCAGGTCGACCTGCCGACGTACGCCTTCCAGCGGCAGCGCTTCTGGGTGGAGGACCCGGAGGAGGTCCGCGAGGCCGTCGCGGCGAGGGATTCCGTGGACGCGCGGTTCTGGGAGGCCGTGGAGCGCGAGGATCTGACCGCGCTCGCCGGGACGCTCCAGTCCGAGGACGCGGACGAGCTGTCCTCGCTGGGCGCCGTCCTGCCGATGCTGTCCTCGTGGCGGCGCCGCCAGGGCGAGCGGTCCACCGTGGACGCCTGGCGCTACCAGGTGACGTGGAAGCCGGTGACGCCGACCCGTGGCGCGGGGACGCTGAGCGGCCGGTGGCTGGTCGTCGCCCCGGCGGGTGTGAACGATGACGTCTGGGCCGAGGGTGTCGTACGGACGCTGTCCGCGCGTGGCGCCGAGCCCCAGCGGATCGAGCTGGCCGCCGAGGACCGTGCGGGCATGGTCGAGGGGCTGCGCGCGGCGGTCGCGGAGGGCCCGGTGGCGGGTGTGTTCGCGCTGCCGTCCGTCGCCACGGGCGCCGAAGGGCTGCTCCGTACGGCCGCGCTGACGCAGGCGCTGGTCGACCTGGGCGTGGCCGCGCCGCTGTGGGTGGCCACGCGTGGCGCGGTCTCCACCGGCCGGTCCGACGGCCCGGTGGACCCGCGGCAGGCACGGGTCTGGGGCCTGGGCCGGGTCGCCGCCCTGGAACTGGCCGAGCGGTGGGGCGGTCTGGTCGATCTGCCGGAGACGGCGGACGACCGGGCGCTGTCCCGGCTGGCCGGGGTGCTGACCGGCGCCGAGGGCGAGGACCAGGTGGCGGTACGCGCCTCCGGTGTCTTCGGCCGTCGCCTGACCCGCGCCGCCGCCACGCGCGGCGGCGGTGACTGGCGGCCGGGCGCGGGGTCCGTGCTGGTCACCGGCGGTACGGGCGCGCTGGGCGCGCACGTGGCCCGTTGGCTGGTCGACAAGGGCGCCGCGCACGTGGTGCTCACCAGCCGCCGTGGCCTCGACGCCCCCGGCGCGGCCGAGCTGCGGGACGAACTCGCGGCCTCGGGCGCCCGGATCACCGTCGCGGCCTGCGACGCCGCCGACCGTGACGCGCTGGCCGCCCTGGTGGCCGGACTCCCGGACGAGCTGCCGCTGACGGCCGTCATCCACGCGGCCGGTGTGCTCGACGATGGCGTACTGGAGTCGCTGACCCCCGAGCGCTTCGACACCGTGCTGCGCGCGAAGGCCGACGCCGCCGCCAATCTGCACGAGCTGACGCGGGACCTGGACCTCACGGCCTTCGTCCTCTTCTCCTCGTTCTCCGGTTCCATGGGCGCCGCTGGCCAGGCCAACTACGCCGCCGCGAACGCCTTCCTGGACGCGCTCGCCGAGCGCCGCCGGGCCGAGGGCCTGCCCGCCACGTCCATCGCCTGGGGCCCGTGGGCCGAGGGCGGGATGGCGGCGGACGACGCGCTGGAGCAGCGCATGCGCCGCGCCGGTGTGCCGCCGATGGCGGCGGACCTGGCCATCGCAGCGCTGCAGCGCGCCCTGGACCTGGACGAGACCGCGGTGACGGTCGCGGACATCGACTGGGAGCGGCTGGCCCCCGGCTTCGCCGCGTCCCGGCCGAGCCCGCTGCTGCGGGATCTGCCGGAGGCGCGTACGGCGATGGAGGCCGTGGCAGGTCGTACCGCTGGTGCGGACGAGTCCTCGCTCGCGCAGCGGCTCGCGGGTGTTCCGGCGGCGGAGCGCGAAAGCGTGCTGCTCGACCTGGTGCGTTCCGCCGTGGCGGACGTACTCGGCCACGCCGACGCGGAGGCGGTGGAGGCGAGCCGGGCGTTCAGCGAGCTGGGCTTCGACTCGCTCACCGCCGTCGAGCTGCGCAACCGGCTGAACACCGTGACCGGGCTGCGGCTGCCGCCGACCCTGGTCTACGACTACCCGACGTCCTCGGCGCTCGCCGACCACCTCCGTACGGAGTTCCTGGGCGACGAGAGCGAGGCCGAAGCCACCACCCCTGTGGGCGTCGTGGTCGATGACGATCCGATCGCCATCGTGGGCATGAGCTGCCGCTTCCCGGGCGGGGTGGACTCGCCCGAGGAGCTGTGGCGGCTGCTGTCCTCCGGGCAGGACGCCATCTCCGGCTTCCCGGGAGACCGTGGCTGGGACGTCGAGTCGCTGTACGACCCGGAGCCCGGCGCCGAGTACACCACCTACGTCCGCGACGGCGGATTCCTGGCGGACGCCGGGGAGTTCGACGCGGCGTTCTTCGGGATCTCGCCGCGTGAGGCGGTGGCGATGGATCCGCAGCAGCGGTTGCTGCTGGAGACGTCGTGGGAGGCCTTTGAGCGCGCCGGGATCGACCCGACGACGCTGCGCGGCCAGCAGGTCGGCGTGTTCGCCGGTACGAACGGCCAGGACTACATGTCCCTCGTCCTCCACTCGCCGGACGGCGGCGACGGGTTCCTGGGCACGGGCAACGCGGCCAGTGTGATGTCGGGTCGGGTGTCGTACGCGCTGGGTCTTGAGGGTCCGGCCGTCACCGTCGACACCGCGTGCTCGTCGTCGCTGGTGGCGCTGCACTGGGCGATTCAGGCGCTGCGGGCGGGGGAGTGCTCGCTTGCTCTGGCCGGTGGTGTGACGGTGATGTCGACGCCGGGTTCGTTCGTGGACTTCAGCCGTCAGCGTGGGCTGGCTGCGGATGGGCGTATCAAGGCCTTCGCGGCGGGTGCGGATGGCACCGGCTGGGGCGAGGGCGTGGGCATGCTGCTCGTGGAGCGGCTGTCTGATGCGCGGCGTCATGGCCACGAGGTGCTGGCTGTGGTGCGGGGTTCTGCCATCAACCAGGACGGTGCGTCGAATGGTCTGACGGCGCCGAACGGTCCGTCGCAGCAGCGGGTCATCCGGCAGGCGCTGGCCGGTGCGGGGCTTTCGGCCGCCGAGGTTGACGCCGTCGAGGCGCACGGCACCGGTACGACGCTGGGCGACCCGATCGAGGCGCAGGCCTTGCTGGCCACCTACGGCCAGGACCGGGACGCGGACCTGCCTCTGCTGCTCGGCTCCATCAAGTCCAACATCGGCCACACGCAGGCGGCTGCCGGTGTGGCGGGCGTGATGAAGATGGTGCTGGCGCTGCAACACGGTGTGCTGCCGCAGACGCTGCACGTGGACGAGCCGACGCCGCACGTCGACTGGTCCGCCGGGGAGTTGGAGCTGCTGACGGAGGCGCGCGAGTGGCCGGAGACCGGCCGTCCGCGCCGGGCGGCGGTGTCGGCGTTCGGCATCAGCGGTACGAACGCGCACACCGTGCTGGAGCAGGCCCCGGCCCCGGAGGCCGCCCCGGCCGCCGCTCCTGCGGTGGAGCTGCCGACGGTGCCGTGGGTGCTGTCGGGCAAGTCCCGGGACGCCGTACGCGGTCAGGCCGAACGGCTGCTGGCCCACCTCGGCGGCGACGCCGCACCCATCGATGTGGCCTATTCGCTGGCCACCACCCGCACCGCCATGGACCACCGGGCCGTGCTCACCGCTGACAGCGGGGATGCGCTGCTCGCCGGTCTCGCGGCGCTGGCGCGTGGCGAGTCCGAGGTGCCGGGCCTGGTCGAGGGCTCGGTGGCGGGCGGCAAGGTGGCGTTCCTGTTCACGGGCCAGGGCAGCCAGCGGCTCGGGATGGGCCGTGAGCTGTACGAGACCTACCCGGTGTTCGCGGACGCGCTGGACGAGGTGTGCGCACACCTGGACGCGCATCTCGAACGGCCGCTGCGGGATGTCCTGTTCGGCGAGGACGCCACCGCGCTGGATCAGACCGGCTTCACCCAGCCCGCGCTGTTCGCCATCGAGGTGGCGCTGTTCCGGCTGGTCGAGGCGTGGGGTCTGAAGGCGGACTTCCTGTCCGGCCACTCCATCGGCGAGCTGGCCGCCGCGCATGTGGCGGGTGTGTTGTCGCTGGAGGACGCTTCGAAGTTGGTGGCGGCGCGTGGTCGGTTGATGCAGGAGCTGCCCGCCGGTGGCGCGATGATCGCCGTCCAGGCCTCCGAGGACGAGGTGCTGCCGCTGCTCACCGAGCGCGTCAGCATCGCTGCCCTCAACGGGCCCACGTCGGTGGTCGTCGCGGGCGACGAGGACGACGCCGTGCAGATCGCGGCGTTCTTCGAGGCCCAGGGCCGTAAGACCAAGCGGCTCACGGTCAGCCACGCGTTCCACTCGCCGCGTATGGACGGCATGTTGGACGCGTTCCGGGAGGTCGCGCAGGGGCTGACGTACGAGGCTCCGAGCATCCCGATCGTGTCCAACCTGACGGGCGAGGTGGTGTCCGCCGAGGAGATCACCAGCCCCGGCTTCTGGGTGCGGCATGTTCGTGAGGCCGTTCGCTTCCTCGACGGTGTGCGTGCTCTGGAGGCTCAGGGTGTGACCACGTACGTCGAGCTGGGTCCGGACGGTGTGCTCACCGCCATGGCCCAGGAGTGCGTGACCGGCGATGACGACGCCGCGTTCGTCTCCGTCTGCCGCAAGGACCGGCCCGAGGCCGAGGCGCTGACGAGCACCCTCGCGCGGCTCTACGTCCGTGGCCCGGCCCCGGACTGGGAGGCGTACTTCGCGGGGACGGGCGCGCGGAAGGTCGGGCTGCCGACGTACGCGTTCCAGCGCAGCCGCTACTGGGTCGACGCCCTGCTGGGCCTGGACGAGGTGACCTCGGCCGGGCTCGGCTCGGCCGGTCACCCGCTGCTGGGCGCTGCGGTGGAACTGCCCGACGCGGACGCGTACCTCTTCTCCGGGCGGCTCTCGCTCGCGTCGCACTCCTGGCTGGCGGACCACACGGTGGCCGATACGGCCGTGCTGCCCGGCTCCGCGTTCGTGGAGCTGGCGGTGCGCGCCGGGGACCAGGTGGGCTGTGCGCTGCTGGAGGAGCTGGCCCTTGAGGAGCCGCTGATCCTGCCGGAGCGCGGCGGGGTTCAGCTGCGGGTGTCGGTCGGCGAGCCGGATGGCGAGGGCCGCCGCCCGCTGGCGGTGTACTCGCGCCCGGAGGGTGCGGAGCAGGACCAGCCGTGGACGCGGCACGCCGGTGGCGTTCTCGCCCCGGCCGGGGTGCGGACGGCGGGCGTCGGCGAGTTCGCCGTATGGCCGCCCGCCGACGCGGAGCCGGTGGACACCGCCGCGCTGTACGCGGACATGGGGCGCGCCGGGCTGCTGCACGGCCCGGCGTTCCAGAGCCTGCGCCACGTATGGCGGCGCGGCGAGGAGCTGTACGCGGAGGTCCGTATCGGCGAGGAGCGGCAGGCGGACGCCGCCCGCTTCGCCCTGCACCCGGCCCTGCTGGACGGTGCGCTCCAGCCGCTCGGGCTGACCGTGGACAGGGCCATGGTGGCGGCCACATGGCGCGGGCTGAGCCTGTACGCGGTGGGCGCCGAGGTGCTGCGCGTGCGGCTCTCCCCGGTGGCGGACGCGGCGGACGGCACGGTGTCGCTGGTGGCTGTCGATGAGGCGGGTGCGCTCGTCGCGTCGGTGGACGCGCTGTCCGTCGAACCGCTCGACGCGGACCGGATCGCCGGAGCGGCGGCGGCGTCCGGGCGCCAGGACACGCTGTTCCGGGTGGACTGGGCTCCGGTGGCGGCGCCTTCAGACGGCAGGTCGACAAGCTTCGCCGTCGTCGGCGGCGACGACCTCAAGCTGAGCGTCGGCCTGGACGCGGCCGGGCACACCGCCACCGTCCACGACGACCTCGCGGCGCTGGACATGGCCGTCATGGTCGACGGGACGGCGCCGGACACGGTCCTCGTCCCCTTCCTGGCCGACGGTGGCGATCTCGTCGCGGACACGCACGCGGCCACCCACCGGGCCCTGGGCCTGGTCCAGGAGTGGCTGAACGGCGGCAGGCCCGGCAGCGCCCGTCTGGTGCTGGTCACGCGGGGCGCGGTCGCCTCGGCCGGGGACACCGAGGTCACGGACCTGGTGAACGCGCCCGTGTGGGGGCTGCTGCGGTCCGCCCAGACGGAGAATCCGGGGCAGTTCGTCCTCCTCGACGTCGACGGCGAGGTGTCGTACCCGGCGATCGCGGCGGCGCTGGACTCGGGCGAGCCCGAACTCGCGCTGCGCGCGGGCGCGGCGTACGCACCGCGCCTGGCCCGGGTCGAGGCCCCGGCCACCGAACCCGACACCGGGATCGACCCCGAGGGCACCGTCCTGATCACCGGCGCCACCGGCGGTCTGGGCAGGCTGGTGGCCCGCCATCTGGCCACCGCGCACGGCGCCCGCCATCTGCTGCTGACCAGCCGGAGCGGCCCCGCCGCCGAGGGAATGGCCGAACTGACCTCCGAACTCGCCGAGTTGGGTGCTCAGGCCACCGTCGTCGCCTGCGACGCGGCCGACCGGGAGGCGCTGTCGGCCCTGCTGGCCGGGATTCCTGCCGACCGTCCGCTGACGGCCGTGGTGCACACGGCGGGTGTCCTCGACGACGGTGTCATCGACATGCTGACGCCGGAGCGGATCGACCGCGTACTGCGGCCGAAGGTCGACGCGGCGGTCAACCTGCACGAGCTGACCCGCGATCTGGACCTGTCCGCTTTCGTGCTCTTCTCGGCCGCCGCCGGGACGATCGGCGGCCCGGGCCAGGGCGGTTACGCGGCGGCGAACGTGTTCCTCGACGCGCTCGCCGGACACCGCCGCGCCACCGGCCAGCCCGCGCAGTCCCTCGTGTGGGGCATGTGGGCCGAGGAGCGGGGCATGGGCGGCAGGCTCGGCGCGGCCGACCTGAAGCGCGCCGCGCGCGGCGGTGTGCTGCCGCTGTCCGCCGATGAGGGCCTGGCCCTGTTCGACGCGGCCCGCGCGGTGCCCGACGCGCCGGTACTCGTCCCCGTACGGCTCGACCTGGCCGCGCTGCGCGGCGCCGCCTCCGCCGGGGAGCTGCTGCCGCTCTACCGTGGCCTGGTGCGCACCCCGGTGCGCCGCGCCGCCGACAGTGGCGGCCCGGCCGTGCCCGAAAACGCTGCTGAGGCGGAGACCCTGGCACAGCGGCTGGCGCGGCAGTCGGAGGCCCAGCAGGAGCGCACCGTGCTCGACCTGGTGCGCCGCACGGTGGCCGCCGTGCTGGGCTACGCGTCGAAGGAGCAGGTGGGCGCCGAGCAGGCGTTCAAGGAGCTGGGCTTCGACTCGCTGACGGCCGTGGAGCTGCGGAACCGGCTGAACGCGGCCACCGGGCTGAAGCTGACGGCGACGCTGGTGTACGACCACCCGACGCCGGTGGCGCTCGCGCGCCATCTGCGTCACGAGGTGGCGCCGGAGGCCACGGACGCCGGAATGTCCATCACGGAGGAGCTGGAGCGGCTGGAGAACAGCCTGTCCTCGCTGGCGCCGGAGGATCTGGCGGCGGTCGCGGCGGACGAGGCCGCACACGCCAACATCACGGTGCGTCTGCAGACGCTGCTGGCGAAGTGGCACGACGTGCGCCGCACCGGGGACGACGACGGGGCGGACGCCGAGGCGGACGCGTTCGAAGAGGTCAGCGATGACGAACTCTTCGACTTCATCGACAAGAGGTTCGGCAACGGCTGAAACGGCTGAACGCGAACGGCACCCACTCCCGGCCCCCCGACGATCCAGAGCACTTGCGAATAGGTGAACGTCCATGGCGACAGCGAACGAAGCCAAGCTCCGCGAATATCTGAAGAAGGTCACCACCGATCTCACCGCCGCCCACCGGCGGCTGCGGGAAGTCGACGACCAGGCCCATGAGCCGATCGCCATCGTGGGCATGAGCTGCCGCTTCCCCGGTGGTGTCGGCACCCCCGAGGAGCTGTGGCAGCTCATGGCCTCCGGTGGCGAGGCGCAGACGGAGTTCCCGGACGACCGTGGCTGGGACCTGCAGAGCCTCTTCGACCCGGACCCGGACACCCCGGACACCACCTACACCCGCGAGGGCGGTTTCCTCGGGGACGCCACCCGGTTCGACGCCTCGTTCTTCGGGATCTCGCCGCGTGAGGCCCTTGCCATGGATCCGCAGCAGCGGTTGCTGCTGGAGACGTCGTGGGAGGTGTTCGAGCGGGCGGGCATCGACCCGGCCACTCTGCGCGGCAGCCGTACCGGTGTGTTCGCGGGCATGAACGCCTCCGACTATCTGACGGTGGCGCTCGATGCCGAGGACGACTTCGGCGGACACCTCGGCACCGGCAACGCGAGCAGTGTCGTCTCCGGGCGGCTGAGCTACGCCTTCGGCCTGGAGGGCCCGGCCGTCACCGTGGACACGGCCTGCTCCGCGTCCCTGGTGGCGCTGCACCTGGCCGTGCAGTCGCTGCGGCTGGACGAGTGCTCGCTGGCGCTCGCGAGCGGCGTCCATGTGATGTCCACGCCGGGCCTGTTCATCGAGTTCAGCCGTCAGCGCGGGCTGTCCCAGGACGGCCGCTGCAAGGCGTTCTCGGCCGACGCGGACGGCTTCGGACCGGCCGAGGGCGTGGGCGTCCTGCTGCTGGAGCGGCTGTCGGACGCGCGTCGCAACGGCCATGAGGTGCTGGCCGTCGTACGCGGCTCCGCCGTCAACCAGGACGGCGCGTCGAATGGTCTGACGGCGCCCAACGGCCCGTCCCAGCGGCGCGTTATCCAGCAGGCGCTGGCCAACGCGCGGCTGTCCGGCGCCGATGTGGACGTGGTCGAGGCGCACGGCACGGGGACGTCGCTGGGCGACCCGATCGAGGCGCAGGCGCTCCTCGCCACCTACGGCACGGACCGCCCCGAGGAACTGCCCCTGCTGCTGGGGTCGGTGAAGTCCAACATCGGCCACACCCAGGGCGCGGCGGGCATCGCGGGCGTGATGAAGATGGTGCTGGCCATGCGGCACGGCCTGGTGCCGGAGTCGCTGCACATCGCCGAGCCGTCCCCGCACATCGACTGGTCGTCGGGCGCGGTGTCGCTGGTCACCTCGGCCACACCGTGGCCCGAGACGGGCCGCCCGCGCCGCGCGGCCATCTCCTCGTTCGGCTTCAGCGGCACCAACGCCCACACCATCGTCGAGCAGGCGCCCGCCGAGGAGCGGGAGCCCGCCGAACTGGTGTCGAAGCAGCCCGGCGTGGTGCCGTGGGTGGTGTCCGGCAAGAGCGAGGCGGCGCTGCGCGCCCAGGCCCGGCGGCTGCTGGACCGCTTCCAGGACGAACCGGCGCTGCGCCCGGTGGACGTGGGCCTGTCGCTGGCCACGACCCGTGCCGCGCTGGACGTACGCGGTGTCGTCCAGGGCCGGGACCGCGAGGAGCTGGTGGCCGGGCTGACCGCGCTCGCCGACGGCGGCATGGCGGCGGGCGTCGAGCGGGGCTCGGTCGTCGCAGGTCAGACGGCATTCGTCTTCCCGGGGCAGGGGTCCCAGTGGGTGCGGATGGGCGTGGGGCTGATGGACGCCTCGCCGGTGTTCGCCGCCCGTATCGAGGAGTGCGCGGCGGCGCTCGCGGAGTTCACCGACTGGTCGTTGGTGGATGTGCTGCGCGGGGTGGACGGCGCGCCGTCGCTGGACCGGGTGGACGTGGTCCAGCCGGTGCTGTTCGCGGTGATGGTGTCGCTGGCCGAGCTGTGGCGTTCGCTCGGCGTCGAGCCGTCCGCCGTGGTCGGCCACTCGCAGGGCGAGATCGCGGCCGCGTGTGTGGCCGGGATCCTGTCGCTCAAGGACGCGGCCCGTGTGGTGGCGTTGCGCAGCCAGGCGATTGGCCGCGTGCTGGCGGGTCGGGGCGGCATGGTGTCCGTTGCGCTGCCGGTGTCGGACGTACGGGAGCGGATCGCGCCGTGGGGCGAGGAGCGCATCTCGGTGGCGGCCGTCAACGGCCCCTCGGCCGTGGTGGTTTCGGGCGAACCGGCCGCGCTGGATGAGTTGCTGGCGTCCTGCGAGGCGGACGAGGTCCGGGCGCGCCGGGTGCCGGTGGATTACGCGTCGCACTCCGCGCAGGTGGAGCTGTTGCGCGATGAGCTGCTGGAACTGCTCGCCCCGGTCCAGCCCAAGACCGCCCGGGTGCCGTTCCTGTCGACCGTGACGGGGGAGTGGGTCGAGGGTCCGGAGCTGGACGCCACGTACTGGTTCACCAACCTGCGCCGCACGGTCGAGCTGGAGGGCGCGGTCCGGCGGCTGCTGGACGAGGGCTTCGGCGTGTTCATCGAGTCCAGCGCCCACCCGGTGCTGACCATGGGCGTGCAGGACACCGCCGAGGACGCCGGGCTGGACGCGGCCGCGATCGGTTCGCTGCGCCGCGACGAGGGCGGTCTCGACCGCTTCTGGGCGTCGGTCGGTGAGGCGTGGTCGCGTGGCGTGGCCGTGGACTGGCACGCGGTGTTCGACGGCACGGGAGCCCGCCGCATCGAACTGCCCACGTACGCCTTCCAGCAGCAGCGCTACTGGCCCGAGGCCGGGCCGGGGCGCGTGGCGGGGGAGACCCGGCACGACGCCGTGGAGGCGAAGTTCTGGGCGGCGGTGGAGGCCGAGGACTGGCAGACGCTGGCCGCCGAGCTGACCGTCGACGGCGACCAGCCGATGAGCGCCGTCCTGCCCGCCCTCGCCTCGTGGCGCAAGCAGGCGCGCGAGCAGTCCACCGTGGACGGCTGGCGGTACCGCGTGACATGGCAGCCGCTCACCGAGGCGCGGTCCGCGCGCCCGGACGGCAGCTGGCTCGTCGTCGCGGCCAGCACCGACGACGCGTGGACGGCCGCCGTGACCGGCGCGCTCACCGGACGCGGCGCCGACGTACGGCAGATCGTGGTGGACCCCGGCACGGACGGCCGCGAGGAGTTGGCCGAGCGGCTTCGTACCGCGCACGCCGAAGCCGAGGGTGGCTTCACCGGCGTACTGTCGCTGCTCGCGCCCGCCGAGGACGGACACTCTGAGTACGGCATCGCCGCCCAGCTCGCGTTGATCCAGGCGCTCGGCGACGCCGGAATCGGTGCGCCGCTGTGGTGCCTGACGTGCGGCGCGGTGTCCATCGGCGGCGCCGACCGGCCGGAGAGCCCCGAACAGGCCCTCGTCTGGGGCCTGGGCCGGGTGGCCGCGCTGGAACACCTGGAGCGCTGGGGCGGTCTGGTCGACCTGCCCCAGGCACCCGACGAGCAGGCCCTGGGCCGCCTCATGGGAGTTCTCGCCGCCGGGCACGACGAGGACCAGGTGGCGATCCGGGAGGCGGGCGTCTTCGGGCCGCGCCTGGTGCGCGCCCCGCTCGCCGCCACGTCCCCCCTGCGGTCCTGGAAGCCGTCCGGCACCACGCTGGTCACCGGCGGTACGGGACGGCTCGGCGCGGAGGTGGCCCGCTGGCTGGCCCGCAACGGCGCCGAACACCTGGTGCTGGCGAGCCGCCGGGGCGCGGACGCCCCCGGCGCGGTGGAGCTGGAGGCCGAACTGACCGGCCTCGGCGCCAAGGTCACCGTCGCCGCCTGCGATGTGACCGACCGCGCGGCGCTCGCCGAAACCCTCGCGGCCATCCCCGCCGACCAGCCGCTGACGGCCGTCATGCACACCGCCGCGGTCATCGAGGACGGTGTGATCGAGGGGCTGACCCCGGATCAGGCGACACGTGTCCTGCGGCTCAAGGTGGACGCCACGCGCCAGCTGCACGAGCTGACGAAGGACCTGGACCTGAGCGCGTTCGTGCTGTTCTCGCACTTCTCCGCGACGTTCGGCGCACCGGGCCAGGGCAACCAGGCGCCGGGCAGCGCGTTCCTGCACAGCTTCGCCGAGCAGCGCCGCGCGGACGGGCTGCCCGCCACCACCGTGTCCTGGGGCCCGTGGGGCGACGGCGGCACGGTGGACGGCGCCACCGGCGACCGGATGCGCCGCCACGGCATCAACGAGATGGCGCCGCTGTCCGCCACCGCCGCGCTCCAGCACGCCCTGGACCGGGACGAGACGGCGCTGACCGTCATCGCCATGGACTGGCGCCGCTTCACCCTCGCCTTCACCGCCGACCGGCCGCGCCCGCTGCTGGACGCGCTGCCCGAGGCGCGCGAGGTGGCCGAGGAGATGCGGGCCGACGCCGCCGACGAGGCCGCCGCCGGGAACGCGCTGGCCGGTCGGCTCGCCACGCTGCCGGAGACCGAACGGGAGCGGGTGCTGCTGGAGTTGGTGCGCAGCGCGGTCGCCGCCGTACTGGGACACTCCGGGGCCGAGGCGATCGAGGCGGGCCGGGCGTTCAAGGAGCTGGGCTTCGACTCGCTCACCGCGGTCGAATTCCGCAACCGGCTGGGCGCGGCCAGCGGGCTCAAGCTGCCGCCGACGCTGATCTTCGACCACCCGACCCCGGCGGCCGTGGCGGCCCTTATGCGGGCCGAGATCGTGCCCGACGCGGTGGCCACCGGCGCCCCGGTGCTCGAAGAACTCGACAAGCTGGAGACGGTGCTCTCCGGCAGCGCCCCCGACAACATCACCCGGGCGCGCATCACCATGCGGCTCCAGTCGCTGCTGGCGAAGTGGAACGAGTCCGACGACACGGCCGCCCCGGCCGAGCCCGCGGCGGCCCCGTCCGAGGCCCTCGCCCAGGGCGCGACCGAGGCCGATCAGCTTCAGTCGGCCAGCGACGAAGAGCTGTTCGCATTTATCAACAAGGGCCTCGGAAGGGCGTGACGGGAATTCTGCTATTGACGTCGTTCTCGATGTCGGACAGGATTTTCCCCACCCTTGAATAGGCTTCTCTAATACCGGACTCCCCTATCGATTCCCCGGGTCACCAGGGGGTCATAGGGGTTGTCCGGAGGATTAACCCACGCATAGGCTGTCGTGGAGAAGTCGACTAATTGGTTGTTGGTTACCGGCTCCCCTGTTGAGGATCTGTGGAGCATTTCCGATGCCGTCTGCCGTAAATGGATTGCGTAAATGGCGAATGAAGAGACGCTGCGGGACTACCTCAAGCTGGTAACGGCAGATCTGCATCAGACTCGCCTCCGCCTGCAAGAGGCCGAGGCGAAGAACCACGACCCCATCGCCATCGTGGGGATCGGTTGCCGTTATCCCGGAGGCGTCCGGTCACCCGAGGACCTGTGGCGCATCGTCAGCGAAGGCGTCGACGCGGTCAGCGACTTCCCGGTCGACCGCGGGTGGAATGTCGACAGGATGTACCACCCGGACCCGGACCACCCCGGCACGAGTTATGTGCACGAGGGTGGATTCGTCGACGGAATCGCCGACTTCGACCCCTCTCTCTTCGGTATCAGCCCGCGTGAAGCGCTCGGCATGGACCCCCAGCAGCGGCTGCTGCTGGAAACCTCCTGGGAAGCCTTCGAACGGGCCGGAATCGACCCGGTTTCGGCGCGCGGCAAGCAGGTCGGCGTCTTCGTCGGCACCAGCAATCACGATTACCTCGGGGCGATCCTCAGCTCCGACGAGAACTTCGAGGGCTACTTCGGCACCGGCAACGCCGCGAGCATCGCCTCCGGCCGCCTCTCGTACACCTTCGGCTTCGAGGGCCCGGCGGTCACCGTCGACACCGCCTGCTCCTCGTCGCTGGTGGCGATCCACCTCGCCGTGCAGGCGCTGCGGCAGGGCGAATGCTCGCTCGCCCTGGCCGGTGGCGCGACCCTGATGTGCGCGCCCGGCGTCTTCGTGGACTACAGCAAGATGCGCGGGCTCGCCTTCGACGGCCGCTCCAAGCCCTTCGCGCCCGAGGCCGACGGCTTCTGCCTCGGCGAGGGCGTCGGCATCCTGCTGGTCGAGCGGCTGTCGGACGCCCAGCGCAAGGGCCACCCGGTGCTCGCCGTGATCCGTGGCTCCGCCGTCAACCAGGACGGCGCGTCCAACGGCCTCACCTCCCCCAACGGCCCGTCCCAGCAGCGCGTCATCCTCCAGGCGCTCGCCAACGCCCGGCTCTCGCCCGACCAGGTCGACACCGTCGAGGCACACGGCACCGGCACCGCCCTGGGCGACCCGATCGAGGCGCAGGCGCTGCTCGCCACGTACGGGCAGGACCGGCCCGAGGGCAAGCCGCTGCTGATCGGCTCCATCAAGTCGAACATCGGCCACGCCCAGGCGGGCGCCGGTGTCGGCGGTGTCATCAAGATGGTCATGGCCATGCGCCACGGAGCGCTGCCCAAGACCCTCCACCTCACCGAGCCCACCCCGCACGTCGACTGGACGGCCGGGGACGTCGAACTGCTCACCGCCACCCGCCAGTGGCCGCACGACCCGGAGAGCGCCGAACCGCGCCGCGCGGGCATCTCGTCGTTCGGGATGAGTGGCACCAATGTGCACACCATCCTGGAGGAGCCCCCCGCCCCGGCCACCGCCGACCAGACGGATGTCGTGCCCGGTCGCGCCGAGCCGGACCCGGCGCAGACCACACCGCCCCTCACCCCGGTCGCGCTGTCCGGCAAGAACCAGGACGCGCTGCGCGCCCAGGCCGCCCAGCTCCACGCCCACCTGGCCGCGAACCCCGGCTACCGGCCCACCGACATCGGCTACTCGCAGGCCGTCACCCGCGCCGCCCTCGACCGCCGCGCCGTGGTCGCCGCCGCCGACCGGGACGAACTCCTCGCGGGCCTCGAAGCGCTCGCCGACGGCCGCCACCACCCCGAGGTCACCGAGGGTCTGGCCGCCGAGGGCAACATCGCGTTCCTCTTCACCGGCCAGGGCAGCCAGCGGCTCGGCATGGGCCGCGAACTGTACGAGAACCACCCGGTGTTCGCCGAGGCGCTGGACGCGGTGTGCGCCCAGCTCGACCGCTTCCTCGACCGGCCGCTGAAGGACGTCCTCTTCGGGGACGACGCAGCGGCCCTGGACCGCACCGGCTACACCCAGCCCGCCCTGTTCGCCATCGAGGTGGCGCTGTTCCGCCTGGTCGAGTCGTGGGGCCTGCTGCCCGACTTCCTCTGCGGCCACTCCATCGGCGAGATCGCCGCCGCCCACGTGGCCGGGGTGCTGTCCCTCACCCACGCGTCCGCCCTGGTGGCCGCGCGCAGCCAGCTGATGCAGCAACTCCCCGGCGGCGGCGCGATGATCGCCGTGCAGGCCTCCGAGGACGAGGTACTGCCGCTGATGACCGAGCGGGTGTCGATCGCGGCGGTGAACGGGCCCACGTCGGTCGTCATCGCGGGTGACGAGGACGCCGCTGTCGCGATTGCGGAGGGTTTCGAGGCACAGGGCCGCAAGACCAAGCGGCTCACCGTCAGCCACGCGTTCCACTCCCCGCACATGGACGCGATGCTGGACAACTTCCGCCAGCTCGCCCAGCGCCTCACCTACGAGGCCCCGCAGATCCCCATCGTCTCCAACCTCACCGGCGACCTGGTCAGCGCCGACGAGATCACCACGCCCGAGTTCTGGGTCCGCCACGTCCGCGAGGCCGTCCGCTTCCTCGACGGCGTGCGCCGCCTCGAAGACCTCGGCGTGACGACCTTTGTCGAGCTGGGCCCCGACGGGGTGCTCTCGGCCATGGCCCAGGAGTGCGTCACCGAGGCGAAGAGCAGGACGTTCGCGTTCCTGCCCGCCCTGCGCCCCGGCCGCCCCGAGACCCGCACGGTGCACCAGGCGCTCGCCCACGCCCACGTCCGTGGCGTACCCGTCGACTGGACCACGTACTACGCGGGCACTGGCGCCCGCCGCGTCGACCTGCCCACGTACGCCTTCCAGCGGCAGCGCTACTGGCCGTCCAACCCCTTCTCGTACGAGGCCGAGTCCGCCGCCGAGGCGAGCGCACCGGCCGTGGCCGACGCCCGGTTCTGGGAGGTCGTCCACAGCGAGGACCTGGCCACCCTGGTCGACACCCTCGGGCTCGACGGCGACCAGCCGCTCAGCGAGGTGCTGCCCGCGCTGTCCGCGTGGCGCCACCGCAACCACGTCGACACCACGGTCAACGGCTCGCGCTACCGCACCACGTGGAAGCCGCTGCCGCCGTTCCAGGCCACGCCGCTCACCGGCACCTGGCTCGTCGCCACCCCCGCAGGACACGACGACCACCCCTGGGTCGCGGGGCCGCTGCGGACCCTGGCCGAACGTGGCATACGCGTCCACCAGATCACCGTGGACGGCACGACGGACGACCGCGCGACCGTTGCCGAACACATCCGTGCCACCGTGCCGCGTACCGAGGACGGGGAGACGCGCGTCGACGGTGTGCTGTCCCTCCTCGGCCTCGACGAGCGCCCGCACGCCCAGTACGCCGCGCTCAGCGCCGGACTCGCGGGCACCCTCGCCCTCGTCCAGGCCCTCGGCGACGCAGGTACGGACGCGCCCCTGTGGTCCGCCACCCGTGGCGCCGTCTCCGTCAGCCGCTCCGACCGGCTGACCAGCGCCGTTCAGGCCCAGATCTGGGGCCTCGGCCGCACCGTCGCCCTCGAACAGCCCGACCGCTGGGCCGGGTCGATCGACCTCCCCGAGACCGCCGACGACCGCTCCCTCGCCCGGCTTGCCGACATCCTCGCCGGGTCCGAGGCGCTCCGCGACGAGGACCACCTCGCGATCCGCCCGCAGGGCGTCCACGCCCGCAGGCTGGCCCGCGCACCGCACCACGAGACCACCGGCGACGGCTGGTCCACCCACGGCACCGCGCTGATCACCGGCGGCACCGGCGCCCTCGGCGCCCACGTCGCCCGCTGGCTGGTCGCCCACGGCGCCGATCATGTGCTGCTCGCCGGGCGCCGGGGCCCCGACGCCCCCGGTGCGGCCGAGCTGGCCAACGAACTCACCGCCCAGGGCGCCGAAGTCACCCTTGCCGCCTGCGACGTCGCCGACCGGGACGCGCTCGCCGCGCTCCTCGCGACCGTACCGGCGGAACACCCGCTGACCACCGTCGTGCACGCCGCCGGTGTGCTGGACGACGGCGTACTCGACGCCCAGACGCCGCAGCGGATGGCCGACGTACTGCGCGCCAAGGCCGACGCCGCGCGCCACCTGGACGAGCTGACGCGCGCACACGATGTGTCCGCCTTCGTGCTGTTCTCCTCCATGGCCGCCACCTTCGGCGCCCCCGGACAGGCCAACTACGTGGCCGCCAACGCCTACCTCGACGCGCTCGCCGAACAGCGCCGCGCCGAGGGCCTGCCCGCCACCTCCGTCGCCTGGGGAGCCTGGGCCGAGGGCGGCATGGCCACCGACGAACTCGTCGCCGAACGGCTCCGCCAGTCCGGCCTGCCCGCGCTCGCCCCCGAAGCCGCCACCACCGCGCTGGGCGCCGCGCTCGACCTGGGCGAGACCTTCTCCCTCGTCGTGGACATCGACTGGGACCGCTTCGCGCCCGGCCTCACCGCCAACCGCCCGAACCCGCTGATCGCCGACCTCCCCGACGCCCGGCGCGCCCTCGACGCGGCCCGCGCCGCCGTCGCGGCCACCCCCGGCGCCATGCCCGGAGACGCGTCGTCGCTGGCGCGGGAGCTGGCCGGTGCGGCGAGCGATGAGGAACGCGACCAGCTCACCCTGGACTTCGTCCGCGCTCAGGTGGCCGTCGTCCTCGGCTACCCCGGACCTGACTCGGTGGAGCCCAGCCGCGCCTTCCGGGACCTCGGCTTCGACTCGCTCACCGCCGTCGAGATCCGCAACCTGCTCGGCACCCTCACCGGGCTGCGGCTGCCCGCCACCATCATCTTCGACTACCCGACCCCGCTCGCTCTCGCCGACCACCTCCAGGCCGAACTCATCGGCTCGCACCCGGCCGTCACCGGGGCGTCGTCGGTGGGCGTGGCCATGGACGACGACCCGATCGCGATCGTCGGCATGAGCTGCCGCTTCCCGGGCGGTGTGCGTACGCCGGAGGAGCTGTGGCGGCTGCTGGCCGCCGGGCAGGACGCGGTGGTGGACTTCCCGGCCGACCGTGGCTGGGACGTCGAGTCGCTGTACGACCCGGAGTCGGGCACCGAGAACACCAGCTATGTGCGCGAGGGCGGATTCCTCGCGGACGCCGCCGAGTTCGACCCTTCGTTCTTCGGGATTTCGCCGCGCGAGGCCCTTGCCATGGATCCGCAGCAGCGGTTGCTGCTGGAGACGTCGTGGGAGGCCTTCGAGCGGGCCGGGATCGACCCGACGACGTTGCGTGGCCAGCAGGTCGGCGTGTTCGCCGGTACGAACGGCCAGGACTACCTGCCCGTGATCCTGTCCGCTCCGGATGGGTCGGAAGGCTTCCTCGGGACGGGCAACGCGGCCAGTGTGCTGTCCGGTCGGGTGTCGTACGCGCTGGGTCTTGAGGGTCCGGCGGTGACGGTGGACACGGCGTGCTCGTCGTCGCTCGTCGCCTTGCACTGGGCGATTCAGGCGCTGCGGGCGGGGGAGTGCTCGCTTGCTCTGGCCGGTGGTGTGACGGTGATGTCGACGCCGGGTTCGTTCGTGGACTTCAGCCGTCAGCGTGGGCTGGCTGCGGATGGGCGTATCAAGGCCTTCGCGGCTGGTGCGGATGGCACCGGCTGGGGCGAGGGTGTCGGCATGCTGCTCGTGGAGCGGCTGTCGGATGCGCGCCGCAATGGCCACGAGGTGCTAGCGGTCGTACGCGGCTCCGCCATCAACCAGGACGGTGCGTCGAATGGTCTGACGGCGCCGAATGGTCCGTCGCAGCAGCGTGTCATCCGGCAGGCGCTGGCCGGTGCGGGGCTGTCGGCCGGTGAGGTCGACGCGGTCGAGGCGCACGGTACGGGCACCCGGCTGGGCGACCCGATCGAGGCGCAGGCGCTGCTGGCCACGTACGGCCAGGACCGGGACGCGGACCAGCCGCTGTGGCTGGGCTCCATCAAGTCCAACTTCGGCCACACGCAGGCCGCTGCCGGTGTGGCGGGCGTGATGAAGATGGTGCTGGCGCTGCGGCACGGTGTGCTGCCCCAGACCCTCAACGTGGACGAGCCGACGCCCGAGGTCGACTGGTCGGCGGGCGCGGTCGCGCTGCTGACGGAGGCGAGGTCGTGGCCGGAGACGGGCCGCCCGCGCCGGGCCGCCGTGTCCTCGTTCGGCATCAGCGGCACCAACGCGCACACCATCATCGAGCAGGCTCCGGCTGTTGATGGGGAAGCCGGGGCAGTCTCCCGGACCGGCGGTCCGGCCGCCTGGGTGCTGTCGGCCAAGACCTCCGAGGCGCTGCGCGGCCAGGCCGCACAGCTGCGCGTACACCTCGACTCCCGCCCCGAGCTGGACGGCCGCGACGTGGCGTTCACGCTCGCCACGCGCCGTACGGCGTTCGAGGAGCGGGCCGCACTGGTCGCCGACGACCGGGATGAGCTGCTGACCGCCCTGGACGCGCTGGCAGCGGGCGAGCCCGCCCCGGGCCTGGTCGAGGGCTCGGTGGCACCTGGCAAGGTGGCGTTCCTGTTCACGGGACAGGGCAGCCAGCGGCTGGGGATGGGCCGTGAGCTGTACGAGACCTACCCGGTGTTCGCCGATGCGCTGGACGAGGTGTGCGCACACCTGGACGCGCATCTGGAACAGCCGCTGCGGGATGTGCTGTTCGGGGACGATGCGGGGGTTTTGGACCAGACAGGGTTCACTCAGCCTGCGTTGTTCGCGGTTGAGGTGGCGTTGTTCCGGCTGGTCGAGGCGTGGGGTGTGCGGGCGGACTTCCTGTCCGGGCATTCGATTGGTGAGCTTGCTGCCGCGCATGTGGCGGGTGTGCTCTCGCTCGCGGATGCTGCGGAGCTGGTGGCGGCTCGTGGCCGTTTGATGCAGGAGCTTCCGGCCGGTGGCGCGATGGTCGCGGTGCAGGCTTCGGAGGATGAGGTTCTGCCGCTGGTCGGTGGTGGTGTGAGCATTGCCGCCCTCAACGGGCCGTCGTCCGTGGTCATCGCGGGTGACGACGATGCCGTGGCTGAGGTCGCTTCCAGTTTCGAGGCGCAGGGTCGTAAGACGAAGCGGCTGACGGTCAGCCACGCGTTCCACTCGCCGCGTATGGACGGGATGCTGGACGCATTCAGGGAGGTGGCGCAGGGGCTGTCGTACGAGGCTCCGCGCATCCCGATCGTGTCCAACCTGACCGGGGATGTCGTCTCCGCCGAGGAGATCGCCACCGCCGATTTCTGGGTGCGGCATGTCCGCGAGGCCGTTCGCTTCCTCGATGGTGTGCGGGTGCTGGAGGCCCAGGGCGTCACCACCTTCATCGAGCTGGGTCCGGACGGTGTCCTCACCGCCATGGCCCAGGAGTGCGTGACCGGTGACGACGACGCCGTCTTCGTATCCGTCTGCCGCAAGGACCGGCCCGAGGCCGAGGCGCTGACGAACGCCCTCGCGCGGGCGCATGTCCGTGGCGTGGCCGTGGACTGGGCGGCGTTCTACGCCGGTACGGGCGCCGCGCCGGTCGAGTTGCCCACGTACGCCTTCCAGCGCCAGCGCTACTGGCCGAAGGTGTCGTCGCTGTTCCTCGGCGACGTGGCCGCCGTGGGTCTCGGCGAGGCCGCGCACCCGCTGCTCGGTGCGAGTGCCGAACTGCCTGACTCGGACGGGGTGTTGTTCACCGGCCGTCTGGCGCTGTCCACTCACCCCTGGCTCGCGGGCCACACGATCCTGGACAGCGTGCTGCTGCCGGGCACCGCGTTCGTGGAGCTGGCGATCCGCGCCGGTGACCAGGTCGGCTGCGACTACCTAGAAGAGCTGACCCTCGAAGCGCCGCTGGTCCTGCCCGAGCAGGGCGGCGTTCAGCTGCGGCTCTCGGTGGGCGCGGCCGACGACCTGGGCCGCCGTCCGCTGTCGCTGCACTCGCGTGTCGAGAGCCTGCCCGCCGAGGAGCCGTGGACCCGGCACGCGACCGGATTCCTGGCGGCGGGCGGGCGCCCGGAGGCGATGTTCGAGCTGGGTGCCTGGCCGCCCGTCGACGCCACCGAGATCGACCTCGACGGCCGCTACGACGGCCTGCGGGACATCGGTTTCGCGTACGGCCCGGAGTTCCGGGGCCTGCGCAAGGCGTGGCAGCGCAACGGCGAGGTGTTCGCCGAGGTGGCGCTTCCCGAGGACGTGGCGGAGGACGCCGCCGTATTCGGTCTGCACCCGGCACTCCTGGACTCCGCCCTGCACGCCATCGGGCTCGACGGCCTGGGCAACACCAACGGCGAGGGGCGGCTGCCGTTCGCCTGGACCGGGGTGTCGCTGTACGCGAGCGGCGCGTCCGCGCTGCGCGTCCACCTGGTGCCCTCGGGCAACGACGGGGTGCGGCTGGAGATCGCCGACACCACGGGTGCGCCGGTCGGGGCCGTCGAGACGCTCGGGCTGCGCCCGGTCTCGGCCGAGCAGCTGCAGAGCGCGCGTACCGCTTACCACGACTCGCTGTTCCGCCTGGAGTGGACGGCGGCCGGGCGTGACCGGGGACCCGTGGCCATGGCGGACACCCCGGC
This sequence comes from Streptomyces sp. NPDC001700, assembly GCF_053596435.1. Classification (NCBI taxonomy): domain Bacteria; kingdom Bacillati; phylum Actinomycetota; class Actinomycetes; order Kitasatosporales; family Streptomycetaceae; genus Streptomyces; species Streptomyces sp. NPDC001700. The sequence continues at coordinate 487,877 of NZ_JBSFGE010000002.1, read as the reverse complement.
CGATGGCGCGTGGGCGGTTCTGGGCACGGACACGCTGGGCCTCGGTGGCACGGCGTACGCGGACCTCCCGGCGCTGGGCGAGGCCCTTGCCTCGGGTACGGTTCCGGCGCCCGAGTACGTGGTCGTGGCGCCGTCCACGGACGGCGACGACGTGGCCGAGCGCGCGCACCGCGCCGCCGCCACGGCCCTCGCCACCGTCCAGCAGTGGCTGGGCGAGGAGCGGTTCGGGGACGCGCCGCTGGTGGTCGTGACCCGTGGCGCGGTGGCCGCCGACGCCGGTGGGCCGGTGGCGGACCCGGCCGGTGCGGCCGTATGGGGTCTGCTGCGCTCGGCGCAGTCGGAGAACCCGGGCCGTTTCGTCCTGGTGGATGTGGACGGGCAGGACGAGTCGGCGGCGGCGCTGCCCGCCGCCGTGGCGTCCGGCGAGCCGCAGCTCGCGATCCGCGCGGGCGTGGTGTCGACGCCACGGCTGGCGCGGGTGCCCGTGGAGTCGGACGCGGACGACGCCCGTGGCCTGGACCCGATGGACCCCGAGGGCACGGTGCTGGTGACCGGTGCGTCCGGTTCGCTGGGCGGGCTGGTGGCGCGCCACCTGGTGGCGGAGCGTGGCGTACGGCAGCTGCTGCTGGTGAGCCGTCGCGGCGCGGAAGCGCCGGGCGCCGCCGAACTCGGCGCGGAACTGGCCGGGTTGGGTGCCGAGGTGCGGTGGGCCGCGTGTGATGTGGCGGACCGTGGCGCGCTGGCCGAGGTGCTGGGGTCGGTTCCGGCCGGGCATCCGCTGACCGCCGTCGTGCACACGGCCGGTGTGCTGGACGACGGTGTGATCGGCTCGCTGACGCCCGACCGCATCGACCACGTCATGCGCCCGAAGGTGGACGCGGCGTGGAATCTGCACGAGCTGACCCGCGAGATGGACCTCGCGGCGTTCGTCCTGTTCTCGTCCTCCTCCGGTCTCTTCGGTGGCCCGGGGCAGGGCAACTACGCCGCCTCCAATGCCTTCCTCGACGCGCTCGCCCAGCACCGCGCCGCCCTGGGGCTGCCCGCCACCTCGCTGGCGTGGGGCCTGTGGGCCGGGGCCGGGATGGGCGACACCCTGGACGAGGCCGACATCGCCCGCATGCGGCGGGCCGGGCTGCCGCCGCTGCCGGTGGCGGACGGCCTCGCACTGCTCGACACCGCGCTGACCATGGACGCGGCCGCGCTGGTGCCGATGCGGGTGGACCTCGCGGCGCTGCGCAACCAGCCCGCCGTCTCGCCCCTCTTCCGTGGCCTGGTGCGCATCCCGGCGCGGCGCGCGGTGGACGCCGTCGCGGCCGGTGGCGACGCCGGTCTGGCCGGTCGGCTGGCGGGGCTGAGCGTGGCGGAGCAGGAGCGGCTGCTGCTGGACCTGGTCCGGGCGCAGGTCGCGACCGTGCTGGGGTACGCGGGTGCGGACACCATCGGTTCCGGGCGGGCGTTCAAGGATCTGGGCTTCGACTCGCTGACCGCCGTTGAGCTGCGTAATCAGCTCAAGGCCGTGACCGGTCTTCGGCTGCCCGCGACGCTCATCTTCGACTACCCGGACCCGCAGGTGCTGGCCCGCCACCTGCGGACCGAGCTGGTGGGCGAGGAGCAGCAGGCGGCGGTGCACACGCCGGTGCCGGTGTCGGCCGCCACCGATGACGATCCGATCGCGATCGTGGCGATGAGCTGCCGCTACCCGGGCGGGGTCACCACCCCCGAGGAGCTGTGGCAGCTGCTCGCCGCGGGCGAGGACGGCATCACCGGCTTCCCGGACAACCGTGGCTGGGACCTCGACGCCCTGTACGACCCGGACCCGGAGACCCCGGGCACCTCGTACGCCCGCGACGGCGGATTCCTGCACGACGCCGCCGAGTTCGACCCGGCGTTCTTCGGGATCTCCCCGCGCGAGGCGCTGGCCATGGACCCGCAGCAGCGGCTGCTGCTGGAGACCACCTGGGAGGCGTTCGAGCGCGCGGGCATCGACCCGTCGTCCGTACGCGGCAGCAGGACCGGTGTGTTCGCGGGCGTCATGTACCACGACTACGGATCCCGGCTGCACGCCGTGCCGGACGGGGTCGAGGGCTACCTCGGCACCGGCAGCTCCAGCAGTGTGGTGTCCGGCCGCGTCGCGTACACCTTCGGCCTGGAGGGCCCGGCCGTCACGGTCGACACGGCCTGCTCGTCGTCGCTGGTGGCGCTGCATCTGGCCGCGCAGGCGCTGCGTAACGGCGAATGCTCGCTGGCGCTGGCCGGTGGTGTCACGGTGATGTTCACCCCGGGTACGTTCATCGACTTCAGCCGTCAGCGCGGGCTGGCCCGCGACGGCCGCTGCAAGTCGTTCGCCGCTGCCGCCGATGGCACCGGCTGGGGCGAGGGCGCGGGCATGCTGCTCCTGGAGCGGCTGTCGGACGCTCGCAGGAACGGCCATGAGGTGCTGGCCGTCGTGCGTGGCTCGGCGGTCAACCAGGACGGCGCGTCCAATGGTCTGACGGCGCCGAACGGCCCGTCCCAGCAGCGTGTCATCCGTGCCGCCCTTGCCAACGCCCGTCTGGGCACCGGCGAGGTCGACGTCGTCGAGGCGCACGGTACGGGGACGACGCTGGGCGACCCGATCGAGGCGCAGGCGCTGCTGGCCACCTACGGCCGGGAGCGGGACGCGGAGCAGCAGCCGCTGTGGCTGGGTTCCGTCAAGTCCAACCTGGGCCACACTCAGGCCGCTTCCGGTGTCGCAGGTGTCATCAAGATGGTGCTGGCGATGCGGCATGGTGTGCTGCCGCAGACGCTGCATGTGGATGAGCCGTCGCCGCATGTGGACTGGTCGGCGGGCGCGGTGTCGCTGCTGACGGAGCGGACGGAGTGGCCGGATACCGGCCGCCCGCGCCGGGCCGCCGTGTCCTCGTTCGGCATCAGCGGCACCAACGCGCACGCCATCATCGAGCAGCCGCCCGTGTCCGACGTGGCCGACGCCCCGGCGGACACCGACGCCCTGCCGTACGTCCCCGTGCTGCTGTCGGCGCGCGGCGAGGACGCCCTGCGCGCCCAGGCGGGGCGGCTGCGCTCGCGGATCGCCGCCGGGACCGGCCTGACTGATCTGGGCTTCTCCCTCGCGACGACCCGCGCCGCGCTCGAACACCGCGTCGCCCTGGTCGCCGACGGCCACGATGAGGTGCTGGGCGCGCTGGACGCGCTGGCGCGCGGCGAACACCCGGCGGCAGAGCTGCGCGGGGTCGCGGCCGAGGGCAAGGTGGCGTTCCTGTTCACGGGGCAGGGCAGCCAGCGGCTCGGGATGGGGCGCGAGCTGTACGACGTCTTCCCGGTGTTCGCGCAGGCGCTGGACGCGGTGTGCGCGGAGCTGGACCCGCACCTTGAACGGCCGCTGCGTGATGTGCTGTTCGGGGACGATGCCGCTGTACTGGATCAGACCGGTTTCACCCAGCCCGCGCTGTTCGCGGTTGAGGTGGCGCTGTTCCGGCTGGTCGAGGCGTGGGGTGTGCGGCCGGACTTCCTGTCCGGGCATTCGATCGGTGAGCTGGCCGCCGCGCATGTGGCGGGTGTGTTGTCGCTCGCGGACGCTTCGAAGTTGGTGGCGGCGCGTGGGCGGTTGATGCAGGAGCTTCCCGCAGGTGGCGCGATGGTCGCGGTGCAGGCGTCGGAGGACGAGGTGGCGCCGCTGCTCGGTGAGCGGGTGTCGATCGCCGCTGTGAATGGCCCGTCGTCGGTGGTCATCGCGGGTGACGAGGACGCGGCGCTGGAGATTGCGGCGGGCTTTGAGGTGCAGGGTCGGAAGACCAAGCGGCTCACCGTCAGCCATGCCTTCCACTCGCCGCGCATGGACGCCATGCTGGCGGACTTCCGCAAGGTCGCCGAGGGCCTCACCTTCAACGCCCCGACGATCCCCCTGGTCTCCTGCCTCACCGGCACTGTGGCCACGGCCGACGAGATCCGCATGCCGGACTTCTGGGTGCGCCATGTCCGCCAGTCCGTCCGCTTTGTCGACGGTGTGCGCACCCTGCGCGACAACGGGGTGGGCACCTTCGTGGAACTCGGCCCCGACGGGGTGCTCTCCGCGATGGGCGAGAACTGCCTCGCCGAGACCGAAGCCGAGGATGGCGGCGATCAGGCGGTGTTCGTACCCGCCCTGCGCAACGGCCGTCCCGAGGCCCAGGCGCTGGCCACCGCCCTCGCCCAGCTCCATGTCCGGGGCGTGGCCCTGGACTGGGCCGCCGTCTACGCCGGTCGCGGCGCCCGCCGCGTCGAGCTGCCGACGTACCCCTTCCAGCGGCAGCGCTACTGGCTCGACGTGGGCATCTCCGCCGAGGACGTGGCCTACGCGGGCCTCGGTTCGGCGGGCCACCCGCTGCTGGGCGCGGCGGTGGAACTCCCCGACACCGGTGGCTTCGTGTTCACCGGGCGGCTGTCGCTGCTCACCCACCCCTGGCTGGCCGATCACGCCGTCATGGACACCGTCCTGCTGCCCGGCACGGCGTTTGTCGAGCTGGCGCTGCGGGCCGGTGAGGAGGCGGGCTGCGACACGGTCGAGGAGCTGACGCTGCAGGCGCCGCTGGTCGTGCCCGAACAGGGCGCCGTACAGCTGCGGTTGGAGCTGGCGGCGGCCGACGACGCGGGGCGGCGCCAGCTGACCCTGCACTCCCGCCGGGAGGACGTCCCCGCCGACGAGCCGTGGGTACGCCACGCCACCGGCTTCCTCATCCCGAGTACCCCGAGCGAGCCCACTGAGGTGGACATCGACCTCGGCGTCTGGCCGCCCACCGACGCGACCGCCCTCCCGACCGAGGCGTTCTACGAGCACGCGGCCGCCGCCGGGCTCGGCTACGGCCCGGTCTTCCAGGGCCTGCACGCCGCATGGCGGCGCGGCGACGAGCTGTTCGCCGACATTCGGCTGCCGCGCGGCGACGAGCCCGAGGCCGCCTCGTACGGGGTGCATCCCGCCCTGCTGGACGCCGCCCTCCACACCCTCGGCCTCGACACGCCGGACGGCGGCGGGGAGAGCGAAGGGGCGCGGCTGCCGTTCGCCTGGACCGGCGTACGGCTGTACGCCGGAGGCGCCGCATCGCTGCGCGTACGGCTGCGTCCGGCCGCCGAAGGCGTGGCGCTCCACGTCGCGGACGGCACCGGCGCCACCGTCGCCACCATCGACGGTCTGGTGCTGCGCCCGCTGTCGGCCGACCAGGTCAACGCGTCGCGCGCCGCACACCACGAGTCGCTGTTCCGCCCGGAGTGGACGGTCCTCACGGCCCCCGCGTCCGCCACTGCCACCGGCATTCCGCTGGGCGAGCGCTGGGTGACCCTCGGCGCCGACGCCGCGTTCACGGAGGCCTTCACGGTCGCGGGCGAGCGGCTGGACGACTACCCCCACCTTGCGTCTCTGGACGGCACCGCCCCTGACGTGGTGCTCGTTCCCCTCACGGGTGGTGGGGCGTCGCTGCCCGAGGCGGCCAAGGCCGCCGCCCGGGACGCCCTGGACCTCGTCCAGAAGTGGCTGGCCGACCAGCGGTTCGCCGACACCCGCCTGGTGTTCGTGACCCGTGGCGCGGTCGCGGCACGCCCTGGTGAGGACGTCGCCGATCTGACCCACACCACCGTGTGGGGGCTGGTCAAGTCCGCCCAGTCGGAGAACCCGGGCCGGTTCGCACTGGTCGACGTAGACGGCACCGACGCCTCGCAGCGGGCGCTGCCGAGCGTGCTCGCCACAGACGAACCGCAGCTCGCGCTGCGCTCCGGCACCGCCCACGCCTACCGGCTGGCCCGGGTCCCCGCCGCCCCGGAGACCGACGAGCCCGCCGGATTCGGCGACCCGCACGGCACCGTGCTGCTCAGCGGTGCGAGCGGTGCCCTGGGCGGCCTGTTCGCCCGCCACCTGGTCACCGAGCGCGGCGTACGGCAGCTGCTGCTGCTCAGCAGGCGCGGCGGCGACGCCCCCGGCGCGGTCGAACTCTCCGCCGAACTGGGCGCGTTGGGTGCCACCGTCACCTGGGCGGCCTGCGACACCGCCGACCGCGACGCCCTGGCCGCCGTCCTCTCCGCGATCCCCGCCGAACACCCGCTCACCGCCGTGGTGCACACGGCCGGTGTGCTGGACGACGGGGTGATCAGCTCGCTGACCGGCGAGCGGATCGACGCGGTGCTGCGCCCCAAGGTGGACGCGGCGTGGAATCTGCACGAGCTGACCCGCGACCTGGACCTGTCCGCGTTCGTGCTGTTCTCCTCGGCCGCCGGAGCCTTCGGCAGCGCGGGGCAGGGCAACTACGCGGCGGCGAACACCTTCCTGGACGCGCTCGCCCAGCATCGCCACGCCCAGGGCCTGCCCGCGAGTTCGCTGGCCTGGGGCCTGTGGGCGGCGGCCGACGGCATGGCGGGCAGCCTGGACACCACCGACGTGGGCCGCATCTCGCGCGGTGGCTACGAGGCGCTGCCGCAGGACGAGGGCCTGGCCCTGTTCGACCTGACGGATGCCCTGTCCGAGGCCGTGTTCGTACCGATCCGCATCGACACCGGCGCCCTGCGTGGCCAGGCCGCCGCCGGGTTGCTGCCGCCGCTGCTGCGCGGCCTGGTCCGTACGCCCGCACGGCGCTCCGCCGACACCGGCGCCACCGGTGCCGGGACCCCGGCCGACTCCGGCGCGGGTTCGCTCACCGAACGGCTCGCGGGCCTCTCGGGCACCGAGCGCGACCGGGAGCTGCTGGAGGTCGTACGGACCCATGTGGCGGCGGTCCTCGGACACGCCACACCGGATGACGTCGACGCCGGGCGCGGCTTCCTGGACCTGGGCTTCGACTCGCTCACCGCCGTCGATCTGCGCAACCGACTGGGTGCCGCCGCCGGGCTGCGGCTGCCGGTCACGCTGATCTTCGACTACCCGACGCCCACCGCGCTCGCCGGGTATCTGCGCGACGAACTCGGCCTGGACGGCGCGGCCGCACACCAGCCGCCCGTGCACGCGGAACTCGACAAGCTGGAAGCGATCCTCGCCACGATCGCCCCCGACGACGCCGATAGCTCAGCCATCACCACCCGCCTGCGGGACCTCCTGTCGAAGTGGAATGAAACGCACAGTGCTACGGGCAGCCCCGCGGAAGACCGTGAAATCCAGTCCGCGACAGCAGACGAGATCTTCGATCTCCTCGACGACGAGCTCGGGCTCTCCTGACCGGCTCCACAAGAGCGCATCGACTCATCTCAGCACCGCGGAGACGGCGTAATGGCGACGGCGAACGAAGAGAAGTACCTCGACTACCTCAAGCGGGCCACCACCGACCTGCGCGAGGCGCGGCGGCGGCTGCGCGAGGTCGAGGAGCGCGAGCAGGAGCCCATCGCCATCGTGGCGATGAGCTGCCGCTACCCGGGTGGCGTGCGGACGCCCGAGGAGCTGTGGGACCTCGTCGCGCGTGGCGGTGACGCGGCCTCTCCGTACCCCACCGACCGTGGCTGGGGTACGGACGTCCTCTTCGACCCGGAGCCGGACAGCGGGCAGGAGCCGTACGTCCGGGAGGGTGGTTTCCTGCACGACGCGGCCGAGTTCGACCCGGAGTTCTTCGGTATCTCGCCGCGCGAGGCGCTGGCCATGGACCCGCAGCAGCGGTTGCTGCTGGAGACGTCGTGGGAGGCGTTCGAGCGGGCCGGGATCGACCCCGTACAGCTCAAGGGCAGCCGGACCGGTGTGTTCGCGGGCGTCATGTACCACGACTACGCGTCCCGGCTGTTCTCCGCGCCCGAGGACGTCGAGAGCTTCCTCGGCAACGGCAGCTCCGGGTCCATCGCGTCCGGGCGGGTGGCGTACACCTTCGGCCTGGAGGGCCCGGCCGTCACCATCGACACGGCCTGTTCGTCGTCGCTGGTCGCCCTGCATTTCGCGGCGCAGGCGCTGCGGCGTGGCGAGTGCTCGCTGGCGCTGGCCGGTGGTGTGACGGTGATGGCCACCCCCGGCACGTTCACCGAGTTCAGCCGCCAGCGGGGGCTTGCGGTGGATGGCCGCTGCAAGTCGTTCGCGGACGCGGCGGATGGCACCGGCTGGGGCGAGGGCGCGGGCATGCTGCTCCTGGAGCGGCTGTCCGACGCCCGCGCCAACGGCCACCAGGTACTCGGCCTCGTACGCGGCTCCGCCATCAACCAGGACGGCGCGAGCAGCGGCCTCACCGCCCCCAACGGCCCCTCCCAGCAGCGCGTCATCCGCCAGGCCCTGTCCGGCGCCCGGCTCTCCGCCGGGCAGATCGACGTGGTCGAGGCGCACGGTACGGGGACGACGCTCGGCGACCCCATCGAGGCGCAGGCGCTGCTCGCCACGTACGGGCGTGAGCGGCCGGATGGGCAGCCGCTGTGGCTGGGTTCGGTGAAGTCCAACATCGGGCATACGCAGGCCGCCGCCGGTGTCGCGGGCATCATCAAGATGGTCATGGCGATGCGGCACGGGGTCGTTCCGCAGACCCTGCACGTCGACCAGCCCACGTCGAATGTCGACTGGTCGGCGGGCGCCGTCTCGCTGCTCACCGAGGCGCGTGCGTGGCCTGAGACCGGGCAGCCGCGCCGGGCCGCCGTGTCCTCGTTCGGTATCAGCGGCACCAACGCGCACACCATCCTGGAGCAGGCGCCGGATCCGGCTGCCGCCGCCGAGGAGGATGGCGAGGGTGCGCCCCCCGCTGCCGCTGCCTTGCCGCTGTGGACCGTAGCGGCCAAGTCCCGGACCGCGCTGCGCGCCCAGGCCGCGAACCTCCGCGCCCACCTGGACGCCCACCCCGAACTCCCCTTTTCTGATGTCGCGTTCTCCCTGGCCACCGGCCGGGCGGCCTTCGACCACCGCGCGGCGATCGTCGCCGACGACCGCGAGGGCCTGGTCCGGGCCCTCGACGCGCTGAGCCACGAGGAGCCCGCGCCCGGGCTGTTCGACGGCAAGGTGGCGGGCGGAAAGGTGGCGTTCCTGTTCACGGGGCAGGGGAGCCAGCGGCTGGGGATGGGGCGTGAGCTGTATGAGGCGTACCCGGTGTTCGCGGCTGCCCTGGATGCGGTGTGCGAGGCGCTGGACGGGCACCTCGAACGCCCCCTGAAGAGTGTCCTGTTCGGGGACGACGCCTCGGCGCTCGACCAGACCGGCTACACGCAGCCCGCGCTGTTCGCGGTGGAGGTGGCGCTGTTCCGCCTCGTCGAGGCGTGGGGTCTGCGGCCTGACTTCCTCTCCGGCCACTCGATCGGTGAGCTGGCTGCCGCGCACGTGGCGGGCGTGCTCTCGCTCGCGGATGCGTGCCGGTTGGTGGCGGCTCGTGGCCGTTTGATGCAGGAGCTTCCGGCGGGCGGGGCGATGGTCGCCGTGCAGGCTTCGGAGGATGAGGTTCTGCCGCTGGTCGGTGGTGGTGTGAGCATTGCCGCCCTCAACGGGCCGGGTTCGGTGGTCATCGCGGGTGACGAGCACGCGGTGCTTGAGGTCGCGACGTCGTTCGATGCGCAGGGCCGAAAGACGAAGCGCCTGACGGTCAGCCATGCGTTCCACTCGCCCCGCATGGACGGGATGCTGGACGCGTTCCGCGAGGTGGCCGAGGGCCTGACGTACGAGGCTCCGCGTATCCCGATCGTCTCCAACCTGACCGGCGATGTCGTCTCCGCCGAGGAGATCACAACCGCCGGCTTCTGGGTGCGCCACGTCCGCGAGGCGGTCCGCTTCCTCGACGGTGTGCGCACGCTGGAGGAGCGTAACGTCACGACGTTCGTGGAGCTGGGCCCGGACGGTGTCCTCACCGCCATGGCACAGGACTGCCTGACCCGTGACGACGCCACCCTTGTCTCCGCGCTGCGCACCGGCCGCCCCGAGGTCGACTGCCTGGCCACCGCCCTCGCGCAGGCGCACGTACGCGGCGTTTCCCCCGACTGGAACGCGGTGTTCGCCGGGACGGACACCGCACGCGCCGACCTTCCGCTGTACGCCTTCCAGCGCGAAACGTACTGGCTGGACGCCGGATACCCGATGGGCGACGTGGCGTCCGCCGGTCTCGGCGCCGCCGACCACCCTCTGCTGGGCGCCGCCGTGGCGCTCGCCGACACCGACGGTTTCCTCTACACCGGCCGCCTGGCCCTGGACACCCACCCGTGGCTCGCGGACCACACGGTGGCCGGTTCGGTGCTGCTGCCGGGCACGGCCTTTGTGGAACTGGCGGTCCGCGCCGGTGACCAGGTGGGCTGCGATCTCCTGGAGGAGCTGACCCTGGAGGCGCCGTTGGTGCTTCCCGAGGTGGGCGGCGTTCAGCTTCAACTGTCGGTAGCCGCGCCCGACGCGTCGGGACGGCGCGCGCTGACGGTGTACTCGCGGTCCGAGGACGCGGCCGTGGACGAGGTGTGGGAGCGCCACGCCACGGGCGTCCTGGGCTCGGGAGCGTCGTCTTCTGACGCCTTCGACCTGGGCGTATGGCCCCCGAAGGGCGCCCAGGCGCTCCCGGTAGAGGGCCTGTACGAGGGCATGGCGGGGCTTGGTCTGGAGTACGGCCCGGTGTTCCGTGGGCTGACGTCTGCCTGGCGGTTGGGCGATGACGTCTACGCCGAGCTGGAGTTGCCGGAGGACGTGCGTGCGGAGGCGGGTTCGTATGGTCTGCACCCCGCTCTACTGGATTCGGCGTTGCACGCGGTGGGTCTGGGTGGCCTGATCGAGGGCGAGGACGGCGCCCGGTTGCCGTTCTCGTGGTTGGGTGTGTCGCTGCACGCGGTGGGTGCGTCGGTGCTGCGGGTGCGGCTGTCGGTTGCTGGTACGGATGCGGTGTCGTTGGCGGTGGCCGATGGTGCGGGTCGTGCTGTGCTGTCGGTGGATTCGCTGGTGCTGCGTCCGGTGGCGGCCGAGCAGATCCGTGGCGCGCGTCAGGAGTCGCTGTACCGCCTGGAGTGGCCCGAGGTGTCGACTGCGGGCGAGGCGGGCCGGTGTGTGCTGCTGGGCCCCGATGTCCTCGACCTGCCGCAGCGTTTCGACACGTACGCGGACCTGGAGGCCCTGGCGGTTGCGGTGGACGGGGGCGCGGAGCTCCCGGAGTACGTGGTCCTGCCCCTGGCTGCCGCACTTGGAAGCCCAGGTGTGGCAAATCAAGCCTGTCCGGCGATTGAGGACACGCCCGAAGGGCGTTCCGGCCCGCACGCGGACGGTGCGGCATCTTCAGCCCGTCCGGCGTTTGAGGACCGGGGTCCAGGGGCGGAGCCCATGGTTTCGGGGAGGGGCGGGCTAGGGGGGAACCCCACTCAGGCCGCGCACGACGCCACCACCCGCACCCTCCACCTCCTCCAAACCTGGCTAACCGACGCCCGCTTCGCGGACACCAAGCTCGTCATCCTCACCTCGGGCGCCATCGCCGCCGCCCCGGACGATCCGGTGGCCGACCTGGCGCACGCCGCCGTATGGGGCCTGGTGCGCTCGGCGCAGTCGGAGAACCCGGACCGTTTCGTGCTGGTCGACGTCGACGGCGAGGCTGACTCGCGTACGGCAGTGTCGAGCGCGCTGGCCTCGGGCGAGCCCCAGGTGGCCGTACGGGCCGGGACGGTGCGGGCGCCCCGCCTGGCGCGGGCCGTGGTGGACGCCTCTCCGCCGGAGTTCGGCGCCGAGGGCGGCACGGTGCTGGTGACCGGCGCGAGCGGCACGCTCGGCGGCCTGCTCGCCCGCCACTTGGTGGCGGAGCGTGGCGTACGTCAGCTCCTGCTCCTGAGCCGTCGCGGCGCGGACGCTCCGGGCGCTGCGGAACTCGGCGCGGAACTGCACGCCCTGGGCGCCCAGGTGCGCTGGGCCGCATGCGACGCGGCAGACCGCGACGCGCTGGCGGAGGTGCTGGGGTCGGTTCCGGCTGAGCATCCGCTGACAGCCGTCGTCCACACGGCGGGCGTGCTGGACGACGGCGTGATCGGCTCCCTGACACCGGAGCGCTTGGCGCACGTCCTGCGCCCAAAGGTGGACGCGGCCTGGAACCTCCACGACCTGACGGCAGACCTCGACCTGTCGGCATTCATCCTGTTCTCCTCGGCCTCCGGCGTCTTCGGCGGCGCAGGCCAAGGCAACTACGCGGCGGCGAACGCGTACGTGGACGCGCTGGCACAGCACCGCAAGGCGCAGGGCCTGCCCGCTACATCCCTCGCCTGGGGCCTGTGGGCCGACGCCAGCGGGATGACCGGTGCGCTGGACGACGCCGATGTGTCCCGCATGAGCCGGGGCGGCGTAGCCGCGCTGTCGGCCGCCGAGGGACTGGACCTGTTCGACGCGGCGCGTGGCGCGGACGAGGCGCTGCTCGTACCGGTGCGGCTGGACTTGGCGGCGGTACGGGCCGAGGCCGCGTCGTCGGGCGTGGTGGCGCCGCTGCTGCGCGGGCTGGTGCGGACGTCGGCGCGACGTACGGCCGAGGGCGCGGCGGCCGGGACGGCCGGGACGGGCGCGCTGGCGCAGCGACTGGCCGGGCTCGGCGAGGCCGAACAGCTCGGCCTGCTGCTCACCCTGGTCCGTACGCAGGTCGCCGCCGTCCTCGGCTACGGCTCCGCCGAGTCCGTGGACCCCGAGCGCGCCTTCCGTGACCTGGGCTTCGACTCGCTGACCGCCGTCGAGCTGCGCAACCGCGTGAACGCGGCCACCGGGATGCGGCTCCCCGCCACCCTGGTCTTCGACTACCCGACCTCCCTCGTCCTGGCTGAACACCTTCGGGACGAACTGGCGTGCACCGATGCCCAGTTGGCGGTCCCGGCGTCGACCGTGGGCGCGGTTGACGATGAGCCGATCGCCATCGTTGCCATGAGCTGCCGCTTCCCGGGCGGGGTACGTACCCCCGAGGAGCTGTGGCACCTGCTGGCCTCCGGCCAGGACGCCATCTCCGGCTTCCCCATCGACCGTGGCTGGGACCTGGACACCATCTACCACCCGGACCCCGAGCACCCGGGCACCTCGTACACCCGCGAGGGCGGCTTCCTCCACCACGCCGCCGACTTCGACCCCACCTTCTTCGGCATCTCGCCGCGCGAGGCCGTCGCCACCGACCCGCAGCAGCGGTTGCTGCTGGAGACGTCGTGGGAGGCGTTCGAGCGGGCCGGGATCGACCCCGCGTCGCTGCGCGGCAGCCAGACCGGTGTGTTCGCGGGCGTCATGTACCACGACTACGCCACGCTCGTGGAGCAGGCACCCGATGGTGGCGGCGAGGGCGCGATCGGCTCCGGCAGCACCGGCTCCATCGCCTCCGGCCGGGTCGCGTACGCCCTGGGCCTGGAGGGCCCGGCGGTGACGGTGGACACGGCCTGTTCGTCGTCGCTGGTCGCCCTGCACTGGGCCATGCAGGCGCTGCGGGCGGGGGAGTGCTCCCTCGCCCTGGCCGGTGGTGTGACGGTGATGGCCACCCCGGCCACCTTCATCGGCTTCAGCCGCCAGGGCGGCCTGTCCGCCGACGGCCGCTGCAAGGCGTTCTCGGCGGACGCGGACGGCACGGGCTGGGCCGAGGGCGCGGGGATGCTGCTCGTTGAGCGGTTGTCGGACGCGCGCCGCAATGGCCACCCGGTGCTGGCGGTCGTACGTGGCTCGGCCGTCAACCAGGACGGTGCGTCCAACGGTCTGACGGCGCCGAACGGTCCGTCGCAGCAGCGGGTGATCCGGGCGGCGCTGGCGGGTGCCGGGCTGTCGGTCGGCGATGTGGACGCGGTGGAGGCGCACGGTACGGGTACGACGCTGGGCGACCCGATCGAGGCACAGGCGCTGCTGGCCACGTACGGCCGTGATCGGTCCGGCCAGCCGTTGTGGCTGGGGTCCATCAAGTCGAACATGGGCCACACGCAGGCCGCGGCCGGTGTCGCGGGCGTGATGAAGATGGTGCTGGCCATGCGGTACGGGGTGCTGCCGCAGACCCTGCACGCGGGCGAGGCGTCGCCGCACGTCGACTGGTCGGCGGGCGCGGTGTCGCTGCTGACGGAGCGGATGGAGTGGCCGGAGACCGGGCGTCCGCGCCGGGCGGGCATCTCGTCGTTCGGCATCAGCGGCACCAATGTGCACACGATCATCGAGCAGGCGCCGGTGGTCGAGGCGGCGGCCGTTGTCGATGCCGCTGTTCCGGTGTCGCCCTGGGTGATCTCCGGCCGCAGCGCGGCCGCGCTGCGGGAACAGGCCTCGCGCCTGCGGGCACACGTGGACACCCGCCCTGAGCTGCGCCCCGTCGACCTCGCCTACTCGCTCGCGACCACCCGTTCCGCCTTCGACCACCGCGCGGCCGTCGTCGCCGAGGACCGGGATGGGCTGCTGGCCGGTCTGGAGGCCCTGGCGGAGAATCGCGGTGCTGCGGGGCTCGTTGAGGGCAAGGTGGCGGGCGGGCAGGTGGCGTTCCTGTTCACGGGGCAGGGGAGCCAGCGGCTGGGGATGGGGCGTGAGCTGTATGAGGCGTATCCGGTGTTCGCGGCTGCCCTGGATGCGGTGTGCGAGGCGCTGGACGGGCACCTTGAAACGCCCCTGAAGGGTCTCCTGTTCGGGGATGACTCGGCAGCACTGGACCAGACCGGCTACACCCAGCCCGCGCTGTTCGCCATCGAGGTGGCGTTGTTCCGCCTCGTCGAGGCGTGGGGTCTGCGGCCTGACTTCCTGTCCGGCCATTCGATCGGTGAGCTGGCTGCCGCGCATGTGGCGGGCGTGCTCTCGCTCGCGGATGCGTGCCGGTTGGTGGCCGCGCGTGGCCGTCTGATGCAGGAGCTTCCGGCGGGCGGGGCGATGGTCGCCGTGCAGGCTTCGGAGGATGAGGTTCTGCCGCTGGTCGGTGGTGGTGTGAGCATTGCCGCCCTCAACGGGCCCACTTCGGTGGTCATCGCGGGTGACGACGATGCCGTGGCTGAAGTCGCGGCGTCGTTTGAGGCGCAGGGTCGTAAGACCAAGCGGCTCACCGTCAGCCACGCGTTCCACTCGCCGCGCATGGACGGGATGCTGGATGCGTTCCGCGAGGTGGCGCAGGGCCTGACGTACGAGGCCCCGAAGATCCCCATCGTCTCCAACCTGACCGGCGATGTCGTCTCCGCCGAGGAGATCGCGACTGCCGATTTCTGGGTGCGCCACGTCCGCGAGGCGGTCCGCTTCCTCGATGGCGTGCGCACGCTGGAGGCTCAGGGCGTCACCACGTTCGTGGAGCTGGGCCCGGACGGTGTGCTCACGGCGATGGCTCAGGAGTGTGTGACCGGCGACGATGCCGCGTTCGTCTCCGTCTGCCGCAAGGACCGTGCCGAGGCCGAGGCGCTGGTGTCGGCTGTCACGCGGGCGCATGTGCGCGGCGTGACGGTCGACTGGGACGCCGTCTTCGCCGGTACGGGCGCCGCACGGGTCGAGCTTCCGACGTACGCGTTCCAGTACGAGCGCTACTGGCCGGAGCTGTCGGCGGCGGCCTTGGGTGGTACGGCCGGGCTGGGGCTGGCGACCGTGGACCACCCGTTGGTGGGGGCCGCCGTTCCGCTGGCGGGCGGTGATGGGCTGCTGCTGACCGGGCGGTTGTCGGTGCAGACGCATCCGTGGCTGCTCGATCACGTGGTGATGGGTTCGGTGCTGCTACCGGGCACGGCCTTTGTCGAGCTGGCGGTTCACGCTGGTGACCAGGTCGGGTGCGATCTGGTGGAGGAGCTGACGTTGGAGGCGCCGTTGGTGCTTCCTGAGGTGGGAGGCGTTCAGCTTCAGGTGTCGGTGGCCGCGCCCGACGTGTCGGGGCGGCGTGCGCTGACGGTGTACTCGCGGCTTGAGGACGAGCCATGGGTGCGGCACGCCTCGGGTGCGCTGGCGGAGGGCGCGTCGTCCGGATCGCCTGACCTGGAGGTATGGCCTCCGGCGGGTGCGACGCCGGTCGAGCTGGATGGCTTGTACGAGGGCATGGCGGGGCTTGGTCTGGAGTACGGCCCGGTGTTCCGTGGGCTGATGTCCGGGTGGCGGCTGGGTGATGAGGTCTACGCCGAGCTGGAGCTACCGGAGGACGTGCGTGCGGAGGCGGGTTCGTATGGTCTGCACCCCGCTCTACTGGATTCGGCGTTGCACGCGGTGGGCCTGGGCGGCCTGATCGAGGGCGAGGACGGCGCCCGGTTGCCGTTCTCGTGGTTGGGCGTGTCGCTGCACGCGGTGGGTGCGTCGGTGCTGCGGGTGCGGCTGTCGGCCGTGGGCGCGGACGCGGTGTCGTTGGCGGTGGCCGATGGCGCGGGTCGTGCTGTGCTGTCGGTGGATTCGCTGGTGCTGCGTCCGGTGGCGGCCGAGCAGATCCGTGGCGCGCGTCAGGAGTCGCTGTACCGCCTGGAGTGGCCCGAGGTGTCGACTGCGGGTGCGGCGGGCCGGTGCGCGCTGCTGGGCCCCGATGTCCTCGACCTGCCGCAGCGTTTCGACACGTACGCGGACCTGGAGGCCCTGGCGGTTGCGGTGGACGGGGGCGCGGAGCCCCCGGAGTACGTGGTCCTGCCCCTGGCTGCCGCACTTGGAAGCCCAGGTGTGGCAAATCAAGCCCGTCCGGCGATTGAGGACACGCCCGAAGGGCGTCCCCAGCCGCACGTGTATGGCGCGGCACTCGAACGCCCGGACGCGGTGCCCGAGGCCCGGGTGGATGCGGCACCCGGGGCCCGGGGCGATGCGGCGCCTGAGCGCCCGAATGCGGCCCCCGAGGCCGGGGCGGATGCGGCGCGTGAGCGCTCGGACGCGGCATCCGAAGCCCGGGCGGATGTGGCACCCCAAGCCCTCCCGGACGCGGCACTTGGAAGCCCAGGTGTGGCAAATCAAGCCCGTCCGGCGATTGAGGACACGCCCGAAGGGCGTTCCGGCCCGCACGCGGACGGTGCGGCATCTTCAGCCCGTCCGGCGTTTGAGGACCGGGGTCCAGGGGCGGAGCCCATGGTTGCGGGAAGGGGCGGGCTAGGGGAGAACCCCCCTCAGGCCGCACACGACGCCACCACCCGCACCCTCCACCTCCTCCAAACCTGGCTAACCGACGCCCGCTTCGCGGACACCAAGCTCGTCATCCTCACCTGGGGCGCCATCGCCGCCGCCAAGGACGAGCCGGTGGCCGACCTGGCGCACGCCGCCGTATGGGGCCTGGTGCGCTCGGCGCAGTCGGAGAACCCGGACCGTTTCGTGCTGGTCGACGTCGACGGCGAGGCTGACTCGCGTACGGCAGTGTCGAGCGCGCTGGCCTCGGGCGAGCCCCAGGTGGCCGTACGGGCCGGGACGGTGCGGGCGCCCCGCCTGGCGCGGGCCGTGGTGGACGCCGCTCCGCCGGAGTTCGGCGCCGAGGGCGGCACGGTGCTGGTGACCGGCGCGAGCGGCACGCTAGGCGGCCTGCTGGCGCGCCACTTGGTGGCGGAGCGTGGCGTACGTCAGCTCCTGCTCCTGAGCCGTCGCGGCGCGGACGCTCCGGGCGCTGCGGAACTCGGCGCGGAACTGCACGCGCTGGGCGCCCAGGTGCGCTGGGCCGCATGCGACGCGGCAGACCGCGACGCGCTGGCGGAGGTGCTGGGGTCGGTTCCGGCTGAGCATCCGCTGACAGCCGTCGTCCACACGGCGGGCGTGCTGGACGACGGCGTGATCGGCTCCCTGACACCGGAACGGCTGGCGCACGTCCTGCGCCCAAAGGTGGACGCGGCCTGGAACCTCCACGACCTGACGGCAGACCTCGACCTGTCGGCATTCATCCTGTTCTCGTCCGCCGCCGGAGTCTTCGGCAACGCCGGTCAGGGCAACTACGCCGCCGCCAACGCCTTCCTGGACGCGCTGGCGCAGCACCGCCGGGCGCAGGGCCTGCCCGGTACGTCCCTCGCCTACGGCCTGTGGGCCGACGCCAGCACGATGACCGGCGCGCTGGATGACACCGATACGTCCCGGATGAGCCGGGGCGGTGTGCTGGCGCTGTCGGCCGCCGAGGGACTGGACCTGTTCGACGCGGCGCGTGGCGCGGACGACCCGCTGCTCGTACCGATGTCCCTGGAAATGGCCGCGCTCCGAGCCCAAGCGAGCAGCGGCGCGCTGCCGCCGCTGTTCCGAGGGCTGGTGCGTACGCCTGCGCGGCGTACGGCCGAGCGCACGGCCGCCACTTCGGGCGCGCTGGCGCAGCGCCTCGCCGGGCTCGGCGAGGCCGAACAGCTCGACCTGCTGCTCGACCTGGTCCGCTCGAACGTCGCGGCGGTCCTCGAATACGCCGGTCCGGAGACCGTCGAACCCGGCCACTCCTTCCGCGAGCTGGGCTTCGACTCGCTGACGGCCGTGGAACTGCGCAACGCGCTGGGCGCGGCCACTGAGCTGCGGCTTCCCGCAACGCTGGTCTTCGACTACCCGACCCCGCTGGTGCTCGCGGAGTTCCTGCGTACGGAACTGGGCGGGACGGCGGCCACGGTGGCCGGTCCCGTGATGGTGTCGGCTGTGGACGATGAGCCGATCGCGATCGTCGGTCTGGGCTGCCGTTATCCGGGTGGGGTGGAGACTCCGGAGGATCTGTGGCGGCTGGTCATGGAGGGCCGGGACGCGATTTCCGAGTTCCCGACCGACCGTGGCTGGGACCTGGACGGCCTCTACCACCCGGACCCGGATCACCCCGGCACCTCGTACGCCCGCGAGGGCGGATTCGTCGCGGAAGCGGGCCACTTCGACCCGGCTTTCTTCGGGATCTCACCGCGTGAGGCCCTCGCCATGGACCCGCAGCAGCGGTTGCTGCTGGAGACGTCGTGGGAGGCCTTCGAGCGCGCGGGCCTCGACCCGACCAGGCTGAGCGGCAGCCGCACCGGGGTGTTCGCGGGCGTCATGTACCACGACTACGCGTCCTCGCTCCCGGCGCTGCCGGAAGGCGTCGAAGGCTTCCTCGGTACGGGCAACGCGGCGAGTGTGATCTCGGGCCGGTTGGCGTACACGTTCGGGCTTGAGGGTCCGACGATCACGGTGGATACGGCGTGCTCGTCGTCGCTGGTGGCGTTGCACCTGGCGGTGCAGGCGCTGCGGAATGGTGAATGCTCGCTGGCGTTGGCCGGTGGCGTGACGGTGATGGCGACTCCGGCGCCGTTCGTGGAGTTCAGCCGTCAGCGCGGGCTGGCGGCGGATGGCCGGTGCAAGGCGTTCTCGGCGGACGCGGACGGCACGGGGTGGTCCGAGGGCGCGGGCATGCTGCTGGTGGAGCGGCTGTCGGACGCCCGTAAGAACGGTCACCCGGTGCTCGCGGTCGTACGTGGCTCCGCCATCAACCAGGACGGTGCGTCCAATGGTCTGACGGCGCCCAACGGCCCGTCCCAGCAGCGCGTCATCCGGCAGGCCCTCTCGAACGCCGGGCTGTCGGCCGCCGAGGTGGACGCGGTCGAGGCGCACGGCACCGGTACGTCGCTGGGCGACCCGATCGAGGCGCAGGCGCTGCTGGCCACCTACGGCCAGGAGCGGGACGCGGAGCGGCCGCTGTTGCTCGGGTCGATCAAGTCGAACATGGGCCACACGCAGGCCGCCGCCGGTGTCGCGGGCATCATCAAGATCGTGATGGCGATGCGGCATGGTGTCTTGCCGCAGACCCTGCATGCGGATGAGCCGTCGCCGCACATCGACTGGTCGGCGGGCGCGGTGTCGCTGCTGGGTGAGGCCCGGGAGTGGCCGGAGTCGGGGCGTCCCCGACGTGCGGCGGTGTCGTCGTTCGGCTTCAGCGGCACGAACGCCCACACGATCATTGAGCAGGCGCCGGTTGTTGTCGAGGACGAGGCGCCGCGCGAGGCCACGACTCCCGGTGTGACGCCGTGGGTCCTGTCGGCGAAGACCGCCGACGCGCTGCGCGCGCAGGCCGTACGGCTCCGTTCGCACCTGGACGAGCACCCGGAGATCACTCCGGGCGACCTCGGCTACTCCCTCGCCACCACGCGCGCCACGCTGGACCACCGTGCGGTCGTGGTCGGCGATGACCGGGCAGCACTCGACGCCCTGGCGCGTGGCGAGTCGGCTCCGGGGCTGGTCGAGGGCTCGGTGAAGGACGGCAAGGTGGCGTTCCTGTTCACCGGGCAGGGCAGCCAGCGGCTCGGCATGGGCCGCGAGCTGTACGAGGCGTACCCGGTGTTCGCCGAGGCGCTGGACGCGGTGTGCGATGCGCTGGACACGCACCTCGAAACGCCGCTGAAGACGGTGCTGTTCGGGGATGACGCGGCAGCACTGGATCAGACCGGGTACACCCAGCCTGCGCTGTTCGCCATCGAGGTGGCGCTGTTCCGGCTGGTCGAGGCGTGGGGTGTGAAGGCGGACTTCCTGTCCGGGCACTCGATCGGTGAGTTGGCCGCCGCGCATGTGGCGGGGGTGTTGTCGCTCGGCGATGCGGCGAAGCTGGTGGCGGCGCGTGGGCGGTTGATGCAGGAGCTTCCGGCCGGTGGCGCGATGATCGCCATCCAGGCCTCGGAGGGTGAAGTACTGCCGCTGCTCACCGACCGGGTGAGCATTGCCGCCCTCAACGGGCCCACGTCGGTGGTCATCGCGGGTGACGAGGACGCTGCCCTGGAGATCGCTTCCGGTTTCGAGGCGCAGGGGCGAAAGACCAAGCGGCTCACGGTCAGCCATGCCTTCCACTCGCCGCGCATGGACGGGATGCTGGACGCGATCCGCGAGGTGGCCGAGGGGCTGTCGTACGAGGCTCCGCGCATCCCGATCGTGTCCAACCTGACCGGTGCCGTGGTCTCCGCCGAGGAGATCGCCACCGCCGACTTCTGGGTCCGCCACGTCCGCGAGGCGGTCCGCTTCCTCGACGGCGTCCGCACCCTCGAAGCGCAGGGCGTGACGACGTACGTCGAGCTGGGCCCGGACGGTGTGCTCACCGCCATGGCACAGGACTGCCTTACCGGCGAGGATGCGGCGTTCGCGTCCGCCCTCCGCAAGGGCCGTCCCGAGGCCGAGGCGTTGGCGACCGCCGTTGCCCACGCGTACGTCCGTGGCGTGGCCGTCGACTGGGAGGCGTACTTCGCCGGGACCGGGGCGCGGCGCGCCGAGCTGCCCACGTACGCCTTCCAGCGCGAGCGGTACTGGCTGGAGGCCCCCGCCGGGACCGTGGGGGACGTGGCGTCGGCCGGGCTCGGTACCGCCGATCACCCGCTGCTGGGTGCCGCCGTGGACCTGCCCGACTCCGAGGGCTTCCTCTTCACCGGCCGACTGTCGCTCCGTACGCACCCGTGGCTGGCCGATCACGCCGTCATGGACACCGTGCTGCTGCCGGGCACGGCCCTGGTCGAGCTGGCGGTCCGGGCCGGTGACCAGGTCGGATGCGACCAGGTCGACGAACTGACCCTTGAGGCGCCGCTGATCCTCCCCGAGCGCGGCGCGGTGCAGCTCCGCGTGTCCGTGGACGAGCCGGACGGTGCCGAGGGGCGGCGCGCGGTGCACATCTACTCGCGCCCGGAGGGCGCCGCCGACGAGCCGTGGACCCGGCACGCGGCCGGTGTGCTCACGGCCTCCGGTACCGCCGTGGCCACCGCCCTGACGGAGTGGCCCCCGGCCGAGGCCGAGCCGATCGACGTCGACGGCCTGTACGACGGTTTCGCCGCGCTCGGTCTCGCGTACGGCCCGGTGTTCCAGGGGCTGAAGTCCGCGTGGCGGCGTGGCGACGAGGTGTTCGCCGAGGTGGCGTTGGGCGAGGAGCAGCAGGGTGAGGCCCGTGCGTACGGGCTGCACCCGGCGTTGCTGGACGCGGCGCTGCACGCCGTGGGCCTCGGCGAGTTCTGGGCGGCGGAGGAGGCCGGGCAGGCCCGGCTGCCGTTCGCGTGGGACTCCGTACGGCTGCACGCGGTCGGCGCGACCGCCCTGCGGGTGCGGGTGTCCCCGGCCGGGCAGAGTGCCAGGCAGGGCGCGGTGGCGCTGGAGATCACCGATGAGGCCGGTGCCCCGGTGGTGTCGGTCGGCTCGCTCGCGCTCCGGCCGCTCGACCCCGGGCAGTTCAACGCCAGCAACGCCCGCCACCATGAGTCGCTGTTCCGGCTCGGCTGGGCCGCGCTGCCTTCAGCCGACGGAGCACAGCAGGGTCTGTGGGCCGTCCTGGACAACACCGGCGGCGGCGACCTGAAGATCACGGCGGCGCTGGCCGACACCGGGATCGAGGCCGAGACCTACGCGGGCCTGTCCGCGCTCGGCGAGGCGGTGGAGGCCGAGGGGATCGCGCCGGACGTGGTCCTCGTACCGTGCCTGCCCGACCTCACCACCCCCGGGGACACGGCGGCCGCGACGCACACCGTGACCCTGCGGGCGCTGGCCCTGGTACGGGAGTGGCTGGCCGACGAGCGGTTCGCCGACGCCCGGCTGGTCCTCCTCACCCGGGGCGCCGTGGCCGTGACGGACGGGGAGAGCGGCGAGGGCGTGGACGACCTCACCCACGCCGCGCTCTGGGGTCTGGTGCGGTCGGCGCAGGCCGAGCACCCGGGCCGGTTCGTACTGGCCGATGTGGACAACACCACGGCCCTCCCCGCGCTGCTGGGTGCGCTGCGCTCGGACGAGCCGCAGTTCGCCGTACGGGCCGGGGCCGCGTACGCACCCCGGTTGGCGCGCGTCGCCGCCCTCGACGCTGCGGCCGTGCCCGGCCTCGACCCGGCGGGCACGGTGCTGGTCACCGGCGCGTCCGGCACCCTGGGCGGGCTGCTGGCCCGCCACCTGGTGACCGAGCGCGGGGCCAGGCGGCTGCTGCTGACGAGCCGTCGCGGTGGCGAGGCGGTGGGCGCCGCCGAACTGGCCGCTGAACTGGGAGCGTTGGGCGCCGACGTCACCTGGGCGGCATGCGATGCGGCCGACCGGGGCGCGCTCGCCGCCGTCCTGGCCGACATCCCCGCCGCGCACCCGCTGACCGCCGTGATCCACGCGGCGGGTGTGCTCGACGACGGGACGGTCGAATCCCTCACCCCCGAGCGCGTCGCACACGTCCTGCGGCCGAAGGTCGACGCGGCGTGGAACCTGCACGAGCTGACCCGTGGCCTGGACCTCGCGGAGTTCGTGCTGTTCTCCTCGGCGGCCGGTGTCTTCGGCAACCCGGGGCAGGGCAACTACGCGGCGGCCAACACCTTCCTCGACGCCCTCGCCCAGCACCGGCGCGACCAGGGCTTGCCCGCCGTCTCGCTGGCCTGGGGCCTGTGGGACGACGAGGACGGCATGGCGTCCACCCTCGCCACCGCCGACCGGCAGCGGATGAACCGCGGCAGCATGAACGCGCTCGGCGGCGCCGAGGGCCTGGCCCTGTTCGACGTGGCCGGGCTCGCCGGACACGGGGTGCTCATCCCCGCCGCCCTGGATCTCGCCGCCCTGCGCGCCCAGGCCAGCACCGGGGTGACGCCCCTGCTGCGCGGGCTGATCCGTACCCCGGTACGGCGTGCCGCCGCGGCCGGTGGCGGCGGGGCGGACGACGCGACGAGCCTGGCCACCCGGCTCGCGGGCATGTCCCCGGCCGAACGGGACCGCCACCTGACCCACCTGGTGTGCGCGCAGGTGGCCACCGTCCTCGGATACGGCAGTGCGGCGGCCATCGAACCGGCCACGGCCTTCCAGGACCTCGGCTTCGACTCGCTCACCGCCGTCGAACTCCGCAACCGGCTCGGCGCGGCCACCGGGCTCCGGCTCCCGGCCACGCTGATCTTCGACTACCCGACGCCCGACGCCCTCGCCGACCATCTGCGCGCGGAACTCCCGCACGGGGACGGCGGCGGCCCGTCGGTGTTCGGCGAACTCGACCGGCTGGAAACCGCCCTGGCGGGGGCCGCCGACGACAGCGTCACCCGCTCCAGGATCACCATGCGCCTCCAGGCCCTGCTGGCGAAGTGGAACGACGCGCAGGACACGGCCGCCGATGGCGAAACCGACGACAACGACCTCGAATCCGCGACCGACGATGAGCTTTTCGACCTGCTCGACGACGAACTCGGCTCCTCCTGAAAGGGAGCGACTGGAACTCATGAGCACCACCTCCCCCTTCGCAAGGAGCCGACGCAATGGTGAATAACGAGGACAAGCTCCGCGACTACCTCAAGCGGGCCACCGCCGACCTGCGTCAGGCCCGCCGCCAGCTGCGCGAGGTCGAGGAGCGCCACCAGGAGCCCATCGCGATCGTCGCGATGAGCTGCCGCTACCCGGGCGGCGTGCGCACCCCCGAGGAGCTGTGGCGGCTCGTCGCGGGTGGCGAGGACGCCGTCTCCGGCTTCCCCACGGACCGTGGCTGGGACGTCGAGTCGCTGTACGACGCCGACCCCGACCAGGCGGGCGCCAGCTATGTGAACGAAGGTGGCTTCCTCTACGACGCGGGCGGCTTCGACCCCACGCTCTTCGGCATCTCGCCGCGCGAGGCCATGGCGATGGACCCGCAGCAGCGGCTGCTGCTGGAGTCGTCGTGGGAGGCGTTCGAGCGCGCGGGCCTCGACCCGACCGGGCTGCGCGGCAGCCGGACCGGTGTGTTCGCGGGCGTCATGTACCACGACTACACCTCGCGGCTCGACTCCATCCCCGAGGGCGTCGAAGGCTTCCTCGGCACGGGCAGCTCCGGCAGCATCGCGTCCGGCCGCGTGTCGTACACCTTCGGCTTGGAGGGCCCGGCCGTCACT
Organism: Streptomyces sp. NPDC001700; assembly: GCF_053596435.1. NCBI lineage: Bacteria > Bacillati > Actinomycetota > Actinomycetes > Kitasatosporales > Streptomycetaceae > Streptomyces > Streptomyces sp. NPDC001700. The sequence continues at coordinate 463,364 of NZ_JBSFGE010000002.1, read as the reverse complement.
GTCGACACGGCGTGCTCGTCGTCGCTGGTCACCCTGCACATGGCGGTGCAGGCGCTGCGCAACGGCGAATGCTCGCTGGCGCTCGCGGGCGGTGTGACCGTGATGGCCACGCCTGCCACGTTCACCGAGTTCAGCCGTCAGCGCGGGCTCGCCGCCGATGGCCGCTGCAAGCCGTTCGCCGCCGCCGCCGATGGCACGGGCTGGGGCGAGGGCGTCGGCATGCTGCTCGTGGAGCGGCTGTCGGATGCCCGTAAGAATGGCCACCCGGTGCTCGCCATCGTGCGTGGCTCGGCCGTCAACCAGGATGGCGCCTCGAATGGCCTGACGGCGCCCAACGGCCCGTCCCAGCAGCGCGTCATCCACCAGGCGCTCACCAACGGCCGCCTCGGCGCGGCCGACGTCGACGTGGTCGAGGCGCACGGTACGGGGACGACGCTGGGCGACCCGATCGAGGCGCAGGCGCTGCTCGCCACCTACGGCCAGGACCGGCCCGAGGGGCAGCCGCTGCTGCTCGGCTCCATCAAGTCCAACATCGGTCACACCCAGGCCGCGGCCGGTGTCGCCGGAATCATCAAGATGGTCATGGCCATCGAGCACGGTGTGCTGCCCAAGACACTCCACCTCGACGAGCCCACCCCGCACGTCGACTGGTCGGCGGGCGCGGTGTCGCTGCTCGCCGAGAACACCCCGTGGCCCGAGACCGACCGGCCGCGCCGCGCCGCCGTGTCCTCGTTCGGCTTCAGCGGCACCAACGCGCACACCATCCTGGAGCAGGCCCCCGCCGAGGAGGACGCGGAGGAGCCCGCCGAAGAACCCCCGTCGCAGCGGCTGGACGTGGTGCCGTGGACGGTGTCCGGCAAGAGCGCGGCCGCACTGCGCGCCCAGGCCCAGCGGCTGCTGGACCGTTTCCAGGATGATGCCGCGCCGCGCCCGCTGGACGTGGGCCTGTCGCTCGCCACGACGCGCGCACAGCTGGACCACCGCGCGGTGGTGCGCGGCCGCGACCGCGACGAACTGCTCGCCGGGCTGGCCGCGCTGGCCGGTGGCGGCATGGCATCGGGCGTGGCGCAGGGGTCCGTCGTCGGCGGCCGGACGGCGTTCGTGTTCCCGGGGCAGGGCTCGCAGTGGGCGGGCATGGCGGTGGGGCTGATGGACGCCTCGCCGGTGTTCGCGGCGCGGATCGAGGAGTGCGCGGCGGCGCTCGCGGAGTTCACCGACTGGTCGTTGGTGGATGTGCTGCGGGACGTGGAGGGTGCGCCGTCGCTGGAGCGCGTCGATGTGGTGCAGCCGGTGCTGTTCTCGGTGATGGTGTCGCTCGCTGAGCTGTGGCGTTCGTTCGGCGTCGAGCCGTCCGCGGTCGTCGGCCACTCGCAGGGCGAGATCGCGGCCGCGTGCGTGGCGGGGATCCTGACGCTCAAGGACGCGGCGCGTGTGGTGGCGTTGCGCAGCCAGGCGATTGGCCGGGTGCTGGCGGGTCGGGGCGGCATGGTGTCGGTGGCGCTGCCGGTGTCCGAGGTACGGGAGCGGATCGCGCCGTGGGGCGAGGAGCGCATCTCGGTGGCGGCCGTGAACGGGCCGTCGGCGGTGGTGGTTTCGGGGGAACCGGCTGCCCTGGATGACCTGTTGGCGTCGTGCGAGGCGGATGAGGTCCGGGCGCGTCGGGTGCCGGTGGACTACGCGTCGCACTCCGCGCAGGTCGAGTTGCTGCGGGATGAGCTGCTGGAGCTGCTGGCTCCCGTACAGCCGCAGGCGGCGGAGGTGCCGTTCCTGTCGACGGTGACGGGGGAGTGGGTCGAGGGTCCGGAGCTGGACGCCGAGTACTGGTTCACCAACCTGCGGCGCACGGTCGAGCTGGAGAGCGCGGTCCGGCGGCTGCTGGACGAGGGGTTCGGGGCCTTCATCGAATCCAGCGCCCACCCGGTGCTGGCCATGGGTGTCCAGGACACCGCCGAGGACGCCGGGCTGGACGCGGCGGCGATCGGTTCGCTGCGCCGCGACGAAGGCGGTCTGGAGCGTTTCTGGGCGTCGGTCGGCGAGGCGTGGACCCGTGGTGTGCAGGTCAACTGGCGGGCGGTGTTCGACGGTACGGGCGCGGAGCGCGTCGAGTTGCCCACGTACGCCTTCCAGCACCAGAACTACTGGCTGGAGTCGGGTACGGCACCCGCCGCCACCGCCGCCGACCCCGTCGAGGCCCGCTTCTGGGACGCCGTCGACCGCGAGGACTGGCAGGCGCTGGCCGCCGAGCTGGCCGTCGACGGCGACGAGCAGGTCAGCGCCCTGCTGCCCGCCCTCGCCGCGTGGCGCAAGCAGGCCCGTGAGCAGTCCACCGTGGACGGCTGGCGCTACCGCGTGACGTGGAAGCCGCTCGCCGAGGGGCAGTCCGCGCGGCTGTCCGGCGCGTGGCTGCTGGTCGTGCCGGAGTCCGCCGCCGAGGGCGCGTGGGCGACCGGTGTGGTCCGTACGCTCGCCGAACGCGGCGCCGACGTACGGCAGATCGTGGTGGACACCGCCACCGAGGGCCGTGAGCAGCTGACGGAGCAGCTGCGCAACGCCGATGGCGTCCCGTTCGCCGGTGTGCTGTCGCTGCTGGCGCTCGACGGCCGTCCGCACCCGCTGCACACTTCCGTCCCGGCCGGGGTGGCCGCGCAGTTCGCGCTGGTGCAGGCCCTGGGCGACGCGGAGATCGGCGCGCCGCTGTGGTCCGCCACCCGTGGCGCGGTGTCCGTGGGACGCGCCGATGCGCTGGACGCGCCCGAGCAGGCGCTGATCTGGGGCCTGGGCCGGGTGGCCGCGCTGGAGCACGGCGAGCGCTGGGGCGGTCTGGTCGACCTGCCCGAGACGGCCGACGAGCGGGCACTGTCCCGCCTGGTCACCGCGCTTACGGGGGCCGAGGACGAGGATCAGGTGGCGGTCCGTACCACCGGGCTCCTCGTACGCCGCCTGGTGCGGGCCCCGCTGGCCGGGGCACCCGCCGTACGGACCTGGAAGCCCGCCGGAACCACGCTGGTCACCGGCGGTACGGGCGCGCTCGGCGCCCATGTGGCGCGCTGGCTGGCCCGTAACGGCGCCGAGCACCTGGTGCTCACCAGCCGCCGTGGCCTGGACGCTCCCGGCGCGGCCGAGCTGCGCGACGAACTCACCGCGCTCGGCGCCCAGGTCACCATCGCCGCGTGCGATGCGGCCGACCGGGACGCGCTGGCCGCCACCCTCGCCACGGTCCCGGCCGAACACCCGCTGACCGCCGTCGTGCACACGGCCGCCGTGCTGGACGACGGGGTGATCGAGGGGCTGACCCCGGAGCAGATCGACCGGGTGCTGAAGGTCAAGGTCGACGCCACCCGGCATCTGCACGAGCTGACCCGCGACCTCGACCTGTCCGCGTTCGTGCTGTTCTCGTCCTTCGCGGCCACCTTCGGCGCGCCCGGCCAGGGCAACTACGCGCCCGGCAACGCGTTCCTCGACGCCTTCGCCGAGTGGCGGCGCGCCCAGGGCCTGCCCGCCACCTCGCTGGCCTGGGGCCCGTGGGGCGAGGGCGGCATGGCCGAGGGCGGTGTGGGCGACCGGATGCGCCGCCACGGTGTCATCGAGATGGCGCCCGGCGCGGCCGTCACCGCGCTGCAGCACGCACTGGACCGCGACGAGTCGGTGCTGACCGTCGCCGACATGGAGTGGAAGCGTTTCGTCCTCGCCTTCACCTCCGGCCGCTCCCGTCCGCTGCTGCACGACCTGCCCGAGGCGCGGGACGTCATCGCGGAGATGAGCACCGACGCCGAGGCGGGGGCCGCCGACAGCGGCGCGCTGACGCGGCAGCTCGCCGGGGCGTCGGAGGCCGAGCAGGAGCGGCTGGTGCTGGAGCTGGTACGGACCGCCGTCGCGGCTGTACTGGGCTACGCGGGCGCCGACGACGTCGAGCCGGGCCGGGCCTTCAAGGACCTGGGCTTCGACTCGCTGACCGCCGTCGAACTCCGCAACCGCCTCGCCGCCGCCAGCGGGCTCAAGCTCCCCCCGACCCTGATCTTCGACTACCCGACCCCCACGGTGCTCGCGCGCCAGCTGCGCACCGAGCTGTCCGGCGGGCAGTCGGCGGCCGTGGCCACGCGGCCGGTCGCGGCGGCGTCCGCCGACGACGAGCCCGTCGCCATCGTGGCCATGAGCTGCCGCTTCCCGGGCGGTGTCCGCACCCCGGAGGAGCTGTGGCAGCTGCTGGACTCCGGTGGCGACGCGCTGTCGGAGTTCCCCGGCGACCGTGGCTGGGACATCGACGCCCTCTACAACCCGGACCCGGACGCGCAGGGCACCAGCTACACCCGCGAGGGCGGATTCCTCACCGGGGCCGCCGAGTTCGACCCCGCGTTCTTCGGGATCTCGCCGCGTGAGGCCATGGCGATGGACCCGCAGCAGCGGCTGCTGCTGGAGACCTCGTGGGAGGCGTTCGAGCGCGCGGGCATCGACCCGGCCACGCTGCACGGCAGCCCGTCCGGCGTCTTCGTCGGCACCAACGGCTCCGACTACTCGATCCTCATGCGCAACACCACCGAGGGCTACGAGGGCCACCTCGCCACCGGCAGCGCCGCGAGCGTCGTCTCCGGCCGCCTCTCGTACACCTTCGGCCTGGAAGGCCCGGCGGTCACCGTCGACACCGCGTGCTCGGCGTCGCTGGTGGCGCTGCACCTCGCCGTGCAGGCGCTGCGCAACGGCGAATGCTCCCTCGCCCTCGCGGGCGGTGTGACGGTCATGGCCACCCCCGGCACGTTCATCGAGTTCAGCCGCCAGCGCGGGCTGTCCTCCGACGGCCGCTCCAAGGTGTTCTCGTCGGACGCCGACGGCTTCAGCCCGGCCGAGGGCGTCGGCATGCTGCTCGTGGAGCGGCTGTCGGACGCCCGTAAGAACGGCCACCCGGTGCTCGCGGTGGTGCGGGGTTCGGCCATCAACCAGGACGGCGCGTCCAATGGTCTGACGGCGCCGAACGGCCCGTCCCAGCAGCGCGTCATCCGGCAGGCGCTCGCCAACGCCCGTCTGGGCACCGGCGAGGTCGACGTGGTCGAGGCGCACGGCACGGGGACGTCGCTGGGCGACCCGATCGAGGCGCAGGCGCTGCTCGCCACCTACGGTCAGGACCGGCCCGAGGGGCAGCCGCTACTGCTCGGCTCCATCAAGTCCAACATCGGCCACGCCCAGGCGGCGGCCGGTGTCGCGGGCGTGATGAAGACGGTGCTCGCCATGCGGCACGGCGTCCTGCCCGAGTCGCTGCACATCGCCGAACCGACCCCGCACGTGGACTGGTCGGCGGGTGACATCGAGCTGCTGACCGAGGCCCGGCCGTGGCCGGAGACCGGCCGCCCGCGCCGCGCCGCAGTATCCTCGTTCGGCTTCAGCGGCACCAACGCGCACGCCATCCTGGAGCAGGCGCCCGAAGAGGAGCCGGACGCACAGCGGGACACCCCGGAGAGCGGTGGTGTGCTGCCGTGGGTGCTCTCGGGCAAGAACGAGGCGGCGCTGCGCGCGCAGGCCGCCAAGCTGCTGGCCCACCTCGACGCCAATCCGGGTCTGCGCACCGCCGACATAGGCCACGCGCTGGCCACCACCCGTACCGCCTTCGACCAGCGCGCGGTGCTGGTGGGCTCGGACCGGGATGATCTTGCTCGCGGTTTGGATGCCCTCGCTAGGGGGCAGGTCCTCCCCAATCTGGTTCAGGGGGCCTCAATCGGGGGCAAGGCCGCATTCGTGTTCCCGGGACAGGGGTCACAATGGGTAGGCATGGCCGTGGGGCTGTTGGATGCTTCACCGGTGTTCGCTGCCCGTATTGATGAGTGTGCCGCCGCGCTCGCTGAATTCACCGACTGGTCGTTGGTGGATGTGCTGCGAGGAGCGGAGGACGCGCCGTCACTGGAGCGGGTGGATGTCGTTCAGCCGGTGCTGTTCTCGGTGATGGTGTCCCTGGCGGAGCTGTGGCGTTCGCTGGGTGTGCGGCCCTCCGCCGTCGTCGGCCACTCGCAGGGTGAGATCGCGGCCGCGTGCGTGGCGGGGATTCTGTCGCTGCGGGATGCCGCGCGCGTGGTGGCGTTGCGCAGCCAGGCCATCGGCCGGGTGTTGGCCGGTCAGGGTGGCATGGTGTCCGTCGCGCTGCCGGTGTCGGAGGTACGGGAGCGGATCGCGCCGTGGGGCGAGGAGCGCATCTCGGTGGCGGCCGTCAACGGGCCCTCGGCCGTGGTGGTGTCCGGTGAGCCGACCGCGCTGGATGAGTTGCTGGCGTCGTGCGAGGCGGATGAGGTCCGGGCGCGCCGGGTGCCGGTGGATTACGCGTCGCACTCCGCGCAGGTGGAGCTGCTGCGCGATGAACTCCTCACACTGCTCGCCCCCGTCCAGCCGCAGACCGCCCACACCCCCTTCCTGTCCACCGTGACCGGGGAGTGGGTCGACGGCTCCGAGCTGGACGCCGAGTACTGGTTCACCAACCTCCGCCGCACCGTCGAGCTGGAGAGCGCCATCCGCCGCCTGCTCGACGAGGGCATGAGCGTGTTCATCGAGTCCAGCGCCCACCCGGTGCTGGCCATGGGCGTGCAGGACACCGCCGAGGACGCGGGCCGTGAGGCCGCCGCGATCGGGTCGCTGCGCCGCGACGAGGGCGGTCTCGACCGCTTCTGGGCCTCCCTCGGCGAGGCGTGGACACGCGGTGTCGACGTCGACTGGGACGCGGTGTTCGGTACGCATACGACGCGCGTCGAGCTGCCCACGTACGCCTTCCAGCACCAGCACCTCTGGCCGCAGCCCGCCGACATCCTGGCGGACGACGCCCCGGCGTCGCTGTCCGACGCTGTCGACGCCCGCTTCTGGGAGGCCGTCGAGCGCGAGGACCTGGAGTCGCTGGCCGACACCCTCGCCTTTGGTGACGACACCGAGCCGCTCGGCGCCGTCCTGCCCGCCCTCGCGTCGTGGCGCAAGCAGGCCCGTGAGCAGTCCACCGTGGACGGCTGGCGCTACCGCGTGACGTGGAAGTCCCAGTCCGAGGCGCAGGCCCCGAGGCTGTCCGGGACGTGGCTGCTGGCCGTGCCCGAGTCCGCCGTCACCGACGACTGGACGCTCGGCGCCGTCCGTACGCTCGCCGAACGCGGCGCCGACGTACGGCAGATCACCCCGTCCGCCGTGGCAGCCGACCGCGAGTCGCTGACCCGTCTGGTGCGCGAGGAACTGGCCGAGGCCGGGACCGTTTCCGGTGTGCTGTCGCTGCTCGCCTTCGACGAGCGGACCGCGCCCGGCACGGACGGTGTGAGCGCTGGACTGACCGGCACCGCCGCGCTGATCCAGGCGCTGGGCGACGCCGGAGTGGAGGCGCCGCTGTGGTGTGCCACGCGCGGCGCGGTGTCCGTCAGCGGTACGGACCGCACGGAATCCCCCGAGCAGGCGCTCGTCTGGGGCCTCGGCCGGACCGCCGCGCTGGAGTACCCGGAGCGCTGGGGCGGTCTGGTCGACCTGCCCGAAGCGGCCGACGACCGGGCACTGTCCCGGCTGGTGGGCGTGCTCGCCGGGGCCGAGGGCGAAGACCAGCTCGCGGTGCGCACGGCGGGCGTGTTCGCCCGCAGGCTCGCCCGCTCCCCGCTGGCCGGGGCACCCGCCGTACGGACCTGGAAGCCCGCCGGAACGACGCTGGTCACCGGCGGTACGGGGGCGGTGGGCGCTCATGTGGCGCGCTGGCTGGCCCGTAGCGGCGCCGAGCACCTGGTGCTCACCAGCCGCCGTGGCCCGGAGGCGCCCGGCGCGGCCGAGCTGCGCGACGAACTGACCGCGCTCGGCGCCCGGGTGACCGTCGCCGCGTGCGATGTGGCCGACGGTAAGGCGGTCGAGGCGCTGCTCGCGGAGATCCCGGCCGACCAGCCGCTGACCGCCGTGATGCACGCGGCGGGCGTGCTCGACGACGGCGTACTGGACGCGCTCACGCCGCAGCGGTTCGCGACCGTCCTCGGCCCGAAGGCCGACGCGGCGCGCCATCTGCACGAGCTGACCCGGAGCCTGGAGCTGTCCGCGTTCGTGCTGTTCTCCGGTGTCGCGGGCACCCTCGGCGACGCCGGTCAGGGCAACTACGCGGCGGCCAACGCGTACCTCGACGCGCTGGCCGAGCAGCGCCGGGCGGACGGTCTGCCCGCCACCTCCGTGGCCTGGGGTCGCTGGGGTGAGACGGGCCTTGCCGCCGGTGGCGCCATCGGCGAGCGGCTGGACCGTGGCGGTGTCCCGGCGATGGACCCGCACGCGGCCATCGCGGCGCTGCAGCAGGCGCTGGACCACGACGACACGGCCGTGGCCGTCGCCGACATCCAGTGGGAACGCTTCGCCCAGGGCTACACGGCCGTGCGCCCCAGCCCGCTCATCGGCGAACTGCCCGAGGTGCGGCGGCTGCGCGCGACCAGCGGCCCGGGCGGCGACCCGGCGGTGGCGGCTGCCTCGGACGGGTCCCCGGCGGACGCGCTGCGGCAGCGGCTGGCCGGGATCTCCCGGGCCGAACAGTCCCTGGTGGTCCTGGAGGTCGTACGGACCAACGCGGCCGCGGCGCTCGGCCACCCGACGACCGACGAGGTCGGCGCGGGGCGGGCGTTCAAGGAGCTGGGCTTCGACTCGCTGATCGCGCTGGAGCTGCGCAACCGGCTGGGCGTCGCCACCGGGCAGAAGCTGCCCGCCACGCTGGTCTTCGACTACCCGACCCCGGCGGCGCTGGCCGAGTTCCTGTGCGGCCAGCTCGTCGGCGACGGCGGTTCGGCGGCCGCGCCAGGGCTCGCGGAGCTGGACGCGCTGGAGTCGGCCCTGTCCGTCCTCGACCCGGAGAGCGAGGCGCGGGACGACATCGCGGCCCGGCTGCGGGACCTCGCGGCGAAGTGGGCGGAGCCCCGTACGGCCGGTGCCGAGACGGCCGACGGTGGCGGCGACACCGTGACGGAGAAGCTGCAGCAGGCGACGCAGGATGAGGTCTTCGACTTCATCGAGAAAGAACTCGGAATTTAAGGGTCTGAAGGTCCGCGGGCGCAAGGTTTGTGACGATAAGCATGGGTGAGACTCCAATGGCGGATCAGGACAAGATCCTCGACTACCTCAAGCGGGTAACTGCCGATCTGCACCAGACGCGGCAGCGTCTTCGCGAGGTCGAGTCGCAGGAGCCTGAGCCGATCGCGATCGTCGGCATGAGCTGCCGGTTCCCCGGAGGCGTCACGTCTCCGGAGGAGCTGTGGCAGCTCGTGTCCGGTGGCGGCGACGCCATCACGGACTTCCCCACGGACCGGGGCTGGGACGTCTCGTCGCTCTTCGACGCCGACCCGGACCAGCAGGGCACCAGCTACACCGACAAGGGCGGATTCCTGGCGGGCGCGGGCGAGTTCGACGCCGGGTTCTTCGGGATCAGCCCGCGCGAAACCCTCGGCATGGACCCCCAGCAGCGGCTGCTGCTGGAAACGTCCTGGGAGGCGTTCGAGCGGGCCGGGATCGACCCGGCCACGCTGCGCGGCAGCAAGGCCGGTGTCTTCATCGGTACGAACGGCCAGGACTACCCGGAGCTGATGCACACGGCGCCGCCGGGCGTCGAGCAGTATCTGCTGACCGGCAACGCGGCGAGCGTCATCTCCGGCCGCATCTCCTACACCTTCGGCCTGGAGGGCCCGGCGCTCTCCGTCGACACGGCCTGCTCGGCGTCGCTGGTGGCGCTGCACCTGGCCGTGCAGGCGCTGCGCAACGGCGAGTGCTCGATGGCGCTGACCGGTGGCGTCACGGTCATGAACAGCCCGCGCGCGTTCATCAACTTCAGCCGCCAGCGGGGCCTGGCCCCCGACGGCCGCTGCAAGGCGTTCGCGGACGGCGCGGACGGCACCGGCTGGGGCGAGGGCGTCGGCATGCTGCTCGTCGAGCGGCTGTCGGACGCCCGGAAGAACGGCCACCAGGTGCTCGCCCTCGTACGTGGCTCCGCCATCAACCAGGACGGTGCGAGCAATGGGCTGACGGCGCCGAACGGGCCGTCCCAGCAGCGCGTCATCCGCCAGGCGCTCACCGACGGCCGCCTCACCCCGGCCCAGGTCGACGCCGTCGAGGCGCACGGCACCGGTACGTCGCTGGGCGACCCCATCGAGGCGCAGGCGCTGCTCGCCACGTACGGGCAGAACCGGGCCGAGGGCCGCCCGCTGTGGCTCGGCTCCGTCAAGTCCAACTTCGGGCACACCCAGGCCGCGGCCGGTGTCGCCGGAATCATCAAGATGGTCAAGGCCATCGAGCACGGTGTGCTGCCCAGGACGCTGCACGTCGACGCGCCCTCCGGGGACGTCGACTGGACGGCGGGCGCGGTGTCCCTGCTCACCGAGAACACCCCGTGGCCGGAGACCGGCCAGCCGCGCCGCGCGGGCATCTCCTCGTTCGGTGTGAGCGGTACGAACGCCCACACCGTCATCGAGGAGGCGCCCGCCGAGGACCGCCAGCCGGAGAAGGCCGAGGGGGACTGGTCCGGGCTCGGCGGGCGGCTGCCGCTGCTGGTGTCCGGGCAGAGCGCGGAGGCGCTGCGCGCCCAGGCCGCGCGGCTCGCCGCCCATGTGCAGGGCGACCCGGGCCTCGGACTGGTCGACCTCGCCCACTCCCTGGCCACCACCCGCGCCGCGCTGGACCACCGGGCCGTGGTCCTCGCGGGCGACGGCGGCCGGGACGACCTGCTGCGCGGGCTGGCCGCGCTCGCCGAAGAACACCCCGCGAGCGGGGTTGTTCAGGGCGAGGTCAGCGAGGGCAAGGTCGCGTTCCTGTTCACCGGGCAGGGCAGCCAGCGCACCGGCATGGGCCGTGAGCTGTACGCGGCCGTCCCGGCCTTCGCGCAGGCCCTGGACGAGGTGTTCGCCGAACTCGACGGCCACCTTGAACTGCCGCTGCGCGATGTGATGTTCGAGGACGGTAGCGGTCTGCTGGACCGCACCGGTTACACCCAGCCCGCCCTGTTCGCCCTCGAAGTGGCGCTGTTCCGGCTGCTGGAAACGTGGGGCGTGAAGCCCGACTTCCTCGTCGGTCACTCCATCGGCGAGCTGGCCGCCGCCCATGTGGCGGGCGTGCTGTCGCTCCCCGACGCCTGCCGGTTGGTGGCCGCGCGCGGCCGACTGATGCAGGAGCTGCCGGGCGGTGGCGCGATGATCGCCGTCCAGGCGTCCGAGGACGAGGTGGCGCCGCTGCTCACCGACCGCGTGAGCATCGCCGCTTTGAACGGCCCGACCTCCGTGGTCATCGCGGGTGACGAGGACGCGGCTCAGCGGATCGCAGACGTCTTCGCCGAGAAGGGCCGTAAGACCAAGCGGCTCACCGTCAGCCACGCGTTCCACTCGCCGCACATGGACGGCATGCTGGAGGCGTTCCGCGAGGTGGCGCAGGGCGTCACGTACGCGCCGCCGGTCATCCCCGTCATCTCCAACCTGACCGGCGCGTCCGTGTCCGCCGACGAGATCTGCTCGCCCGACTACTGGGTCCGGCACGTCCGGCAGGCGGTCCGCTTCACCGATGGCATCCGCGGGCTCGAAGAGTTCGGCGTCGCCACCTTCGTGGAGCTGGGCCCCGACGGGGTGCTCACCGCCATGGCGCAGGACTGCGTCACCGCCGAGGGCGCCACGTTCGTACCCGTCCTGCGCGGCGACCGCCCCGAGGCCACCGCCCTGACCGACGCGCTCGCCCGCGTCCATGCGCACGGCGTGGCCGTCGACTGGGCCGCCGTGTTCGCGGGCTCCGGCGCCCGCCGCGTCGAGCTGCCCACGTACGCCTTCCAGCGCGAGCTGTACTGGCCCGAGCCCGCCGGGCCCTGGACCGGCGACGTCACCGCCGCCGGGCTCGGCTCCGCCGACCACCCGCTGCTCGGCGCGGCCGTCTCGCTCGCCGACGCCGCCGGGTTCCTGTTCACCGGCAGGCTCTCCCTCCAGACCCACCCGTGGCTCGCAGACCACGCCGTCATGGACACCGTGCTGCTGCCCGGAACGGCCTTCGTGGAGCTGGCCATCCGCGCCGGTGACCACGTCGGCGCCGATGTCCTGGACGAGCTGACCCTGGAAGCGCCGCTCGTGCTGCCCCCGCAGGGCGGGGTGCAGTTGCAGGTGTCCGTGGGTGCGCCGGACGCGTCAGGGCGGCGCTCGCTGACCCTGCACTCGCGGCTCGAAGAGGCCGCCGATGGCAGCTGGGGCGAGGGCGAGTGGACCCGCCACGCCACCGGTGTGCTCGCCACCGGGGCAGCCACCCCCGATGAAGCCCTCAGCGCCTGGCCACCGGCCGGTGCCACCGAGGTCCCCGTCGACGGGCTGTACGACTGGCTCAACGAGAGCGGTTTCGCCTACGGCCCGGTGTTCCAGGGCCTCAAGGCCGCCTGGCAGCACGGCGACCACGTGTACGCCGAGGTCCGCCTCCCCGATGGCGCCCGCGCCGAGGCCGACCTGTTCGGGCTGCACCCGGCGCTGTTGGACGCGGCCCTGCACGCCGTAGGCATCGGCTCCCTGCTGGAGGACACCGAACACGGCCGCCTCCCGTTCTCCTGGAGCGGTGTCCGGCTACACGCCGTCGGCGCCTCCGCGCTGCGCGTCCGGCTCTCCCCTGCGGGCCAGGACACCGTGGCCGTCCTGGTGACGGACGAGAGCGGCGCGCCCGTCGCGTCGGTGGACGCGCTGCTGCTGCGCCCGGTCTCGCCCGAGCAGGTGCACTCCGCGCGCGGTGCCTTTTACGACGCCCTGTTCCGTGTCGAGTGGACCCCCGCCCCGGTGCCGTCCGCCACCACCGTGGTGGCCGGGCAGTGGGCGCTGCTGGGTGACCAGACCCCCGAACTGGCCGCCGCGCTGCCCACCGCCGTGGGCTACGCCGACCTGGCCGCGCTCGGCGAGGCCGTGACGGGTGGCGCCCCGGTGCCGCAGGCCGTCGTGGCGCCGTTCTTCCCGGCCGACCTGCGGAGTTCCGTCCAGGACGCCGTACGCGCCTCCCTGCACCGCGCGCTGGAGCTGGCCCAACGCTGGCTCGCCGACGACCGGTTCGAGGGCTCCCGGCTGGTCATCGCCACCCGTGGCGCCGTCGCCACCGCCGCCGACGCCGACACCGAGGACCTGGCGGGCGCCCCGCTGTGGGGCCTGCTGCGCTCCGCGCAGTCCGAGAACCCGGACCGCTTCACCCTCGTCGACATCGACGGCGACGACGCCTCGTACCGCGCCCTCGCGCCCGCCCTCGCCACCGGCGAGCCGCAGCTCGCGGTGCGCGCCGGGTCCGTCGTCGTACCGCGCCTGGCGAAGGTGGCCTCCGACGCCGCCCACACCGCCCGCGCCCTCGACCCCGAGGGCACCGCGCTGGTCACCGGCGCCACCGGCACCCTGGGCGGTCTGGTCGCCCGCCACCTGGTCGCCGAGCACGGCGTACGGAACCTGCTGCTGCTCAGCCGTCGCGGTGCCGACGCGCACGGCGCCGCCGAACTCGTCGCCGAGCTGCGCGCGTCCGGCGCCGATGTCACCCTCGCCGCCTGCGATGTGGCCGACCGCGACGCGCTGGCCGAGGTGCTGGCCGCCGTACCGGCCGACCGTCCGCTGACCGCCGTCGTGCACACGGCGGGCGTCCTCGACGACGGTGTCATCGGCTCGCTCACCGCCGAGCGCGTCGACCGCGTCCTGCCGCCCAAGGTGGACGCGGCGCTGAACCTGCACGAGCTGACGCGCGATCTCGACCTGTCCGCGTTCGTCCTGTTCTCCGCCGCCGCCGGAACCCTCGGCGGCCCCGGACAGGCCAACTACGCGGCCGCCAACGCCTTCGTGGACGCCCTCGCCCAGCGCCGCCGCGCCCAGGGGCTGCCCGCGACCGCCCTCGCCTGGGGCCTGTGGGCCGAGCGCAGCGGCATGACCGGCGACCTGGACGACGCCGACCTGCAGCGCATCACCCGCGCCGGAGTCGCCGCCCTCTCCTCCGACGAGGGCCTGGCCCTGCTGGACACCGCGCTCGCCGTCGGCGACCCCGCGCTCGTCCCCATGCACCTGGACCTGGCGTCGCTGCGCCACGCCGACGCCTCCATGGTCCCGGCGCTGCTGCGCGGCCTGGTGCGCGGCGGTACGGCCCGCCGCACCGCCGAGTCGGGCGCCACGGCCCCCGGCGGTCTCGCGGAACGGCTCCTCGCGCTGTCCGTCCCCGAGCGCGACCGGCTGCTGCTGGAGGTCGTCTCCGGCCAGGTCGCCGCCGTCCTCGGCTACGCGGGCCCGGAGGCGGTCGGCGCGGGCCGCGCCTTCAAGGAGCTGGGCTTCGACTCGCTCACCGCCGTCGAGCTGCGCAACCGCCTCGGCGCCGTGACGGGCATACGGCTCCCCGCCACCCTCGTCTTCGACTACCCGACGCCCACCTCGCTCGCCGGGTTCCTGCGCACCGAAATCCTCGGCGACCAGGCCGACGAAACCGCAGCCGCTTCTGCGACGGCCACCGCCGTCGCCGACGACGAGCCGATCGCCATCGTCGGCATGAGCTGCCGCTACCCGGGCGGCGTCAGCAGCCCCGAGGAGCTGTGGCAGCTCGTCATGGGCGCCACCGACGCCATCTCCGGCTTCCCCACCGACCGTGGCTGGCAGCTGGACGGGCTGCTCGGCGACGACCAGGGGCAGACGGGCACCAGCGCCACCATCGAGGGCGGATTCCTCTACGAGGCGGGCGAGTTCGACCCGGACTTCTTCGGCATCAACCCGCGCGAAGCCCTCGCCATGGACCCCCACCAACGGCTGCTGCTGGAGTCCTCGTGGGAGGCGTTCGAGCGCGCGGGCATCGACCCGGCAGCCGTGCGCGGCAGCCGGACCGGTGTCTTCACCGGCGTCATGTACCACGACTACCTGTCCCGGCTGACCGCGCTGCCCGAGGGGCTTGAGGGCTACCTCGGCACCGGTACGGCGGGCAGTGTCGCCTCGGGGCGTGTCGCGTACACCTTCGGTCTTGAAGGCCCGGCCGTCACCATCGACACGGCGTGCTCGTCGTCGCTGGTGGCGCTGCACTTCGCGGCGCAGGCGCTGCGCAGCGGCGAGTGCACGATGGCGCTCGCGGGCGGTGTCACCGTCATGTCCACCCCGGACACCTTCATCGACTTCAGCCGCCAGGGCGGGCTGTCTGCCAGCGGCCGCTGCAAGTCCTTCGCCGCCGACGCGGACGGCACGGGCTGGGCCGAGGGTGTCGGCATGCTGCTGGTGGAGCGGCTGTCGGACGCGCGGCGCAATGGCCACCAGGTGCTGGCCGTGGTGCGCGGTACGGCGGTCAACCAGGACGGCGCGTCGAATGGTCTGACGGCGCCGAATGGTCCGTCGCAGCAGCGGGTGATCCGTGCGGCTTTGGCTGGCGCGGGGCTGTCGACCGGCGATGTGGACGTGGTCGAGGCGCACGGTACGGGCACCACGCTGGGCGACCCCGTCGAGGCGCAGGCGCTGCTGGCCACGTACGGGCGTGATCGGGATGCGGACCTGCCCCTCTACCTCGGGTCCATCAAGTCGAACATCGGCCACACGCAGGCGGCTGCCGGTGTCGCGGGCATCATCAAGATGGTGCAGGCGATGCGGCACGGTGTGCTTCCGCAGTCCCTGCACATCAATGAGCCGTCGCCGCACGTGGACTGGGAGTCGGGCGCGGTCTCGCTGCTCGCCGAGGCGAGGTCGTGGCCGGAGACCGGCCATCCGCGTCGCGCGGGCATCTCCTCCTTCGGCGTCAGCGGCACCAACGCCCACGCCATCATCGAGCAGGCCCCGGAGGCGGAGCCCCAGGCCACGACGGACGCCACGCCGCGCGCGGCCGGGGTGCTGCCCTGGACGCTGTCCGGCAAGTCCGCCGACGCGCTGCGCGGCCAGGCCGTACGGCTGCTCGCCCACCTGGAGGAGCGGCCCGAACTGCCGCTCACCGACCTCGGCTACTCCCTCGCCACCACCCGCGCCGCGCTGGACCACCGCGCGGTGGTGGTCGGCGACGACCGCGCCGCGCTGGTCGCGGGCCTGGAGGCGCTGGCACGCGGCGAGTCGGCCGCAGGGCTGATCGAGGGCTCGGTGACCGGGGGCGGGCAGGTCGCGTTCCTGTTCACGGGCCAGGGGAGCCAGCGGCTCGGGATGGGCCGTGAGCTGTACGAGGCGTACCCGGTGTTCGCGGAGGCGCTGGACACGGTGTGCGACGCGCTCGACGCGCACCTCGAACAGCCCCTGAAAACAGTCCTGTTCGGGAATGACTCGGCAGCGCTGGACCAGACCGGCTTCACCCAGCCCGCGCTGTTCGCCATCGAGGTGGCGTTGTTCCGGCTGGTCGAGGCGTGGGGTGTGCGGGCGGACTTCCTGTCCGGGCACTCCATCGGTGAGATCGCCGCCGCGCATGTGGCGGGTGTGCTCTCGCTCGCGGACGCCTGCCGGTTGGTGGCGGCGCGTGGGCGGTTGATGCAGGAGCTTCCGGCCGGTGGCGCGATGGTCGCCGTGCAGGCTTCGGAAGAGGAAGTTCTGCCGCTGCTCGGTGGTGGTGTGAGCATTGCCGCCCTCAACGGGCCGTCGTCCGTGGTCATCGCGGGTGACGACGATGCCGTGGCTGAGGTTGCCGCGTCGTTCGAGCAGCAGGGTCGTAAGACCAAGCGGCTCACGGTCAGCCACGCGTTCCACTCACCGCGTATGGACGGGATGCTGGACGCGTTCCGCGAGGTTGCGGAGGGGCTTTCGTACGAGGCTCCGAAGATCCCCATCGTGTCGAACCTGACCGGTGCCGTGGTCTCCGCCGACGAGATCACGACGCCCGACTTCTGGGTACGCCACGTCCGCGAAGCGGTCCGCTTCCTCGACGGCATCCGCACCCTGGAGGCCCAGGGCGTCACCACCTATCTCGAACTCGGCCCCGACGGTGTGCTGTCCGCCATGGCGCAGGACTGCCTCACCGACAGCGACGCCACCTTCGCCGCTACGTGCCGCAAGGACCGCCCCGAGACCGACACCGTCACCGCCGCCCTCGCCCGGCTGCACGTCCGTGGCGTGGCGCCGGACTGGGCCGCGTACTTCGCGGGTACGGGCGCGGAGCGCGTCGACCTGCCCACGTACGCCTTCCAGCACCGCCGCTTCTGGCTGACGAACCCGGCGGGCTTCGTGGGCGACGTGGAGTCGGCGGGCCTGGGCCGGGCCGATCACCCGCTGCTGGGTGCGGCCGTGCCGCTGGCCGACTCCGATGGCTTCCTGCTCACGGGCCGGCTCTCCCTCGAAAGCCACCCGTGGCTCGCCGACCACGCCGTGATGGGCACGGTCCTGCTGCCCGGCACCGCCTTCGTCGAGCTGGCGATCCGCGCCGGTGACCAGGTGGGCTGCGACCGGCTGGACGAGCTGACCATCGAGGCGCCGCTGATCCTCCCCGAGCGCGGCGCGGTGCAGCTTCAGATCATGGTCGGGGCGCCGCAGGCCGCCGGACACCGCACGCTGGAGCTGTACTCGCGGGCCCAGGACGCGCCCGCCGAGGTGCCGTGGATCCGGCACGCCAGCGGTGTGCTGGTGGCGGGCGCCCCGCAGCCGTCGTTCGACCTGACGGCGTGGCCGCCGCCGGGCGCCGAGCCCGCCGGGATCGACGGGCTCTACGAGCACCTGGCGCAGGGCGGTTTCGTGTACGGCCCGGTGTTCCAGGGGCTTGAGGCGGCCTGGCTGCGCGGCGACGAGGTGTTCGCCGAGGTCCGGCTGCCCGAGGACGCCGAGGGCGACGCCAAGGCGTTCGGGCTGCACCCGGCGCTGCTGGACGCCGCGCTGCACAGCACGTTCGCGCGTCCCGATGGCGATGAGCAGGGCAGGCTGCCGTTCTCCTGGGGTGGAGTGTCGCTGCACGCGGTCGGCGCTGGTGCGCTCCGGGTGCGGCTGACCCCGGCCGGGACGGACGCGGTGTCGCTGGAGCTGGCCGATGGCACCGGTGCCCCGGTGGCGTCCGTGGAGCAGCTGGCGCTGCGCCCGGTCGCGGCCGGTCAGCTCGCGGGCGCCAGGTCGGCCACGTACCACGAGTCGCTGTACCGGCTGGACTGGGCCACTGTGCCTGTGGCCGCAGAAGCCACTGCGCAGTGGGCAGTCCTCGGCGGTGGCGCGCCCGACGCGCTGACGTCCGGCGCGGCGGTCCACGCCGATCTGGCCGCGCTGGGCGAGGCCGGGGACCTGCCGGACTTCGTCCTCGCCTACCTCGACCCGCGCGCCGAGGGCGACGACGTGACCGGCGCGGTGCACACCGCCACCCAGGACGCGCTGGCCCTCGTACGGGAGTGGCTGGCCGACGACCGGTTCGCCGCGTCCCAGCTGGTGCTGGTGACCCGGGGCGCGGTGGCCACGGCCGGTGACGCGGGGACGTACGACCTGGCGCACGCCCCGGTGTGGGGTCTGGTGCGCTCCGCGCAGTCGGAGAACCCCGACCGGCTGGTGCTGGTGGACCTCGACGGCACCGACGCCTCGTACGAAACCCTCGGCACCGCCCTGGCCTGCGGCGAGCCGCAGTTCGTGCTGCGCCGTGGCGCCGTCCACGCGCCCCGGCTGGCGCGCATCGCCGCCGACGGGCCCATGGTGCCGCCCGCCGGTGAGCAGGCGTGGCGGCTGGACATCCAGGACAAGGGCACGCTGGAGAACCTGACGCTGCTGCCGACCCCGGAGGCCGCCGCGCCACTGGAGGCCGGGCAGGTGCGGGTCGCGGTGCGGGCCGCCGGTGTGAACTTCCGCGATGTGCTCAACGCGCTGGGCATGTACCCGGGCGACGCGGGCCTGATGGGCAGCGAGGGCGCGGGTGTCGTCCTCGAAACCGGCCCCGGTGTCACCGATCTGGCGCCCGGCGACCCGGTGATGGGCATGCTGCCCGGCGGGTTCGGGCCGCTGGTGGTCGTGGACCGCCGCATGGTGGCGCCGATGCCCCAGGGCTGGTCGTACGCCCAGGCCGCGTCCGTGCCGATCGTCTTCATGACGGCGTACTACGCGCTGCGCGACCTGGCGGACCTGCGCGGCGGCGAAGCGCTGCTCGTCCACGCCGCCGCCGGTGGTGTCGGCATGGCCGCCGTGCAGCTGGCCCGCCACTGGGGTGTGGACGTCTACGCGACGGCCAGCCCGGGTAAGTGGGACACGCTGCGTTCGCTGGGGCTGGCCGACGACCGTATCGCCTCCTCCCGCGACCTGGCCTTCGAGGAGACGTTCCGCGAGGCCAGCGGTGGCCGTGGCGTGGATGTCGTACTGGACTCGCTGGCCCGGGAGTTCGTGGACGCGTCGCTGCGGCTGCTGCCGCGCGGCGGCCGGTTCGTGGAGATGGGCAAGACGGACGTCCGGGCCCCCGAGGACGTCGCGGCCGCCTATCCGGGCGTGTCCTACCAGGCGTTCGACCTGACCGAGGCGGGCCTGGACCGCATTCAGGCGATGCTGTGCGAACTGCTGGAGCTGTTCGAGCAGGGCGCGCTGCGGCCGCTGCCGATCACCGCATGGGATCTGCGGCAGGCCCCGGACGCGTTCCGCTACCTCAGCCAGGCCCGACACATCGGCAAGGTCGTCCTCACCGTGCCCGCCGCGTGGAACCCGGACGGCACGGTGCTGATCACCGGTGGCACCGGCACCCTGGGCGGCCTGGTCGCCCGGCACGCGGTGACCGAGCGCGGCGCCCGGCACCTGCTGCTGACCAGCCGACGCGGTGAGCAGGCGGCGGGGGCCTCCGAACTCGCCGCCGAGTTGCGCGAGTTGGGCGCCGAGGTCACCATCGCCGCCTGCGACGCGGCCGACCGCGACCAGCTCGCCACCGTCCTCGCCGCCATCCCCGCCGACCGTCCGCTGACCGCCGTCGTCCACACGGCCGGTGTGCTGGACGACGGGGTGATCGGCTCCCTGACGGCCGAGCGGCTGGAGAAGGTGCTGCGGCCCAAGATGGACGCGGCGCTGAACCTGCACGAACTGACGCGTGACCTGGACCTGGCCGCGTTCGTCCTGTTCTCCTCGGCGGCCGGTACGTTCGGCGGCCCGGGGCAGGCCAACTACGCGGCCGCCAACTCCTTCCTCGACGCGCTGGCCCGCCACCGCCACGCCCAGGGCCTGCCCGCCACTTCGCTGGCGTGGGGCCTGTGGGCCGAGGCCAGTGGCATGACCGGCGAGTTGGAGGCCACCGACAAGTCCCGGATGAGCCGGTCGGGTGTGCTGGGCCTGTCCTCGGACGAGGGCCTGGCGCTGTTCGACACATCCCAGGAGACGGGCGACGCGTTCCTGGTGCCCATGCAGCTCGACCTGGCGTCTCTCGTGGGCGCGCCCGTCGCGAGCGTGCCACCGCTGCTGCGCGGCCTGGTGCGCGGCGGTACGACCCGCCGCACCGCCGAATCGGGCGCGGCCGGGGACGGCGCGTCGCTGGTGGAGCGGCTGGTCCGGCTGGACGCGGCCGAGCGCGATCAGCTGCTGCTCGACCTGGTGCGCGGCCAGGTGGCCGTGGTGCTCGGCCATGACTCGCCCGACGCGGTCGAGGCCAGCCGGGCCTTCAAGGACCTCGGCTTCGACTCGCTGACGGCGGTGGAATTCCGCAACCGCCTCGGCGGCGCCGCCGGGCTGCGCATGCCCGCCACGCTCGTCTTCGACTACCCGACGCCGACCGCGCTCGCCGCGTACCTGCGCGACGAACTCCTCGGCTCCGAGGCGGCGGCCGCCGTCCCGGCGCAGGCCCAGGCGCGGGCCACGGCCAAGGACACCGACGAGGACGACCCGATCGCCATCGTCGCCATGAGCTGCCGCTTCCCCGGCGACGTCCGCACCCCTGAGGACCTGTGGGAGCTGCTGGCCGAGGGCCGCGACGGCATCTCCCGGCTGCCCGACGACCGGGGCTGGGACATCGAGGCGTTCTACGACCCGGACCCGGACCGGCCCGGCACCTCGTACGCCCGCGAAGGCGGATTCACGTACGACGCCGCCGACTTCGACCCCGAGTTCTTCGGCATCAACCCGCGCGAGGCCATGGCGATGGACCCGCAGCAGCGGCTGCTGCTGGAGACCTCGTGGGAGTCGTTCGAGCGGGCGGGCATCGATCCGCAGACGCTGCGCGGCAAGGAGGTCGGCGTCTTCGTCGGCCAGATGCACAACGACTACGTGTCACGGCTGAGCACCGTCCCCGAGGGCGTCGAGGGCTACCTCGGCACCGGCGGCTCCAGCAGCATCGCCTCCGGCCGGGTGTCGTACACCTTCGGCTTCGAGGGCCCGGCCGTCACCGTCGACACGGCGTGCTCGTCGTCGTTGGTGGCGCTGCACCTGGCGGCGCAGGCGCTGCGCAACGGCGAATGCACGCTGGCGCTCGCGGGCGGTGTCACCATCATCACCACGCCCGCCGTCTTCACCGAGTTCAGCCGCCAGCGCGGCCTGGCCACCGACGGCCGCTGCAAGCCGTTCGCGGCGGCGGCCGACGGTACGGCATGGGGCGAGGGTGTCGGCATGGTGCTCGTGGAGCGGCTGTCGGACGCGCGGCGCAATGGCCACCAGGTGCTGGCCGTGGTGCGCGGTACGGCGGTCAACCAGGACGGTGCGTCGAACGGCCTGACGGCCCCCAACGGCCCGTCCCAGCAGCGCGTCATCCGCCAGGCGCTGGCGAACGCCGGTCTGTCGGCGGCCGAGGTGGACGCGGTCGAGGCGCACGGCACGGGCACCACGCTGGGCGACCCGATCGAGGCGCAGGCGCTGCTGGCCACGTACGGCCGCGAGCGGGACGCGGACCAGCCGCTGTGGCTCGGCTCCATCAAGTCCAACTTCGGCCACACGCAGGCGGCGGCCGGTGTCGCGGGCATCATCAAGATGGTGCTGGCGATGCGGCACGGTGTGCTTCCGCAGTCACTGCACATCGATGAGCCGTCGCCGCACGTCGACTGGGAGGCGGGCGCGGTCTCGCTGCTCGCCGAGGCGAGGGAGTGGCCGGAGAACGGCCACCCGCGCCGCGCGGGCATCTCCTCCTTCGGCATGAGCGGCACCAACGCCCACGCCATCATCGAGCAGGCCCCCGAGCCGATTTCCGTCCCCGGTCCCGAGGGCGACACGGCGGCGCTGCCGTGGGTGCTCTCCGCCAAGTCCCCGGAGGCGCTGCGCGCCCAGGGCGCCCGGCTCCGTACCCACGTGGCGGACCACCCCGAGGCCGCTCTCACCGACCTCGGCTACTCCCTGGCCACCGGCCGCGCCACCTTCGACCACCGGGCGACGCTGGTAGCCCGGGACCGGGACGGCTTCCTGGCCGCGCTGGACGCCCTGGCCGAGGGGCGCGGCGCGCCCGGGCTCGTGGCGGACACGGTGTCGGACGGCAAGGTGGCGTTCCTGTTCACCGGGCAGGGCAGCCAGCGGCTCGGCATGGGCCGTGAGCTGTACGAGGCGTACCCGGTGTTCGCGGAGGCGCTGGACGCCGTATGCGATGAGCTGGACCGTCACCTGGACCAGCCGCTGCGTGACGTTCTCTTCGGCGAGGACGCTGCGGTGCTGGACCAGACGGCCTACACCCAGCCCGCGCTGTTCGCCATCGAGGTGGCCCTGTTCCGCCTGGCCGAAGCCTGGGGTGTGAAGCCCGATGTCCTGTCCGGCCACTCGATCGGCGAACTGTCCGCCGCCCATGTGGCAGGTGTGCTCTCCCTCGCGGACGCCTGCCGGTTGGTGGCCGCGCGGGGCAGTCTGATGCAGCGGCTTCCAGGCGGTGGCGCGATGATCGCCGTCCAGGCGTCCGAGGACGAGGTGACGCCGTTGCTGAGCAAGCGGGTGAGCCTCGCGGCCGTCAACGGCCCGACCTCGGTCGTGGTCGCGGGCGACGAGGACGCGGCGCTGGAGGTCGCGGCGAGCTTCGAGTCCCAGGGCCGCAAGACCAAGCGCCTGACCGTCAGCCACGCGTTCCACTCGCCGCACATGGACGGCATGCTGGACGCGTTCCGCCAGGTAGCGGAGGCGTTGTCGTACAAGACCCCCCGCATCCCGATCGTCTCCAACCTCACGGGTGATGTCGTCTCCGCCGACGACATCACCACCCCCGACTTCTGGGTACGCCACGTCCGAGAGGCAGTCCGCTTCCTCGATGGCATCCGCACCCTTGAGTCCCAGGGCGTCACCACGTACGTAGAGCTGGGCCCCGAGGGCGTGCTCACCGCCATGGCGCAGGACTGCGTCACGGACGACGGGCGCCACGCCTTCGCCGCCACGCTGCGCGGCGGCCGCCCGGAGCCCGAGACGCTGCTCACCGGGCTCGGCCAGGCCCATGTCCGGGGCGCCGCCGTGGACTTCGAGGCGCTGTACGCCCCGTACGGCGCGCACCGGGTGGACCTGCCGACGTACGCGTTCCAGCGCCGCCGGTTCTGGCTCGACATCGGCCCCGTCGGCGGCGACGCCACCGCGATCGGCCTGCACGCGGCGGGCCACCCGCTGCTCGGCGCCGCCGTGGAACTGCCCGACACGGACGGGCTCGCCTTCACCGGACGCCTCTCCCTCCAGGCTCAGCCCTGGCTGGCCGACCACGCGGTCATGGGCACGGTCCTGCTGCCCGGCACCGCGTTCGTGGAACTGGCGCTGCGCGCCGGGGAACACGCGGGCTGCGAACGGCTGGACGAACTCACCCTGGAAGCACCGCTGATCGTCCCCGAGCGCGGCGCCGTCCAGCTCCGCCTGTCACTCGCGGCCCCCGACACCACGGGCCGCCGCGCGCTGACGATGCACTCCCGCGCCGAGGACGCCCCGTCCGACGAACCGTGGCTGCGCCACGCGACGGGCGCCCTGACGTCTGACGCGGAGGCGGCGGAGTTCGCCCTGACCACCTGGCCCCCGGCGGGGGCGGAGCAGGTCGCCGTCAATGGCTTGTACGACGGCCTGGCCGACTCCGGCTTCACCTACGGCCCGGTCTTCCAGGGCCTCGAAGCGGCGTGGCGGCGTGACGACGAGGTGTTCGCCGAGGTCCGCCTCCCGGAGGGCACCGAGGCGGACGCCAAGACCTTCGGCCTCCACCCGGCCCTGCTGGACGCGGCCCTGCACGCCCTAGGCCTGGCCGCCACCGAAGAGAACGGCGGCGAGGGCCGCCTGCCGTTCGCCTGGACCGGCGTCTCCCTGCACGCCGTAGGCGCCTCCGCCCTGCGGGTACGCCTGGCGGGCACCACGACGGGCACGGTGACGCTCCAGCTGGCGGACACGACGGGCGCCCCGGTGGCGACCGTAGACGGCTTGGCCCTGCGCACGGTGACCCCGTCCCAACTGGGCGCCACCCGCCAGACCGCCACATCCGACGCCCTGTTCAGCCTGGACTGGACCCCGATCCAGCCCACGCCCACCGAGCCGTCCTCCGCCAACTGGGCGCTGCTGGGCAAGGACACCCTGGACCTCCCCACCTACCCGGATCTGGATGCCCTAGCCGAGGCAGTAGCCGCCGGAACCCCCCTACCGGACCACGTAGTGGTGTACCTGTCCTCGGACGACGCGGCACTCGAAAGCCCAGGTGCGGCAAATCAAGCCCGTCCGGCGTTTGAGGACCGGGGCCTTGGGGCGGAGCCCCAAGTTTCGGGAAGGGGCGGGGTGGGGCAAGACCCCTCGCCCGCCACCACGGCGCAGCACGCCACCACCCAGGCGCTGGCGCTACTGCAAACGTGGCTGGCCGACGACCGCTTCGCGGACTCCCGCCTGGTCGTCCTCACCCCCGGCGCCGACCTGGCGCACGCCGCCGTCCGCGGCCTGGTCCGCTCCGCCCAGGCGGAGAACCCGGACCGTCTGGTGCTGATCGAGGCCGACGCCGAGGACACCTCGCTGAAGACGCTCGCGACGGCCGTCGCCACAGGCGAACCCCAGGTGGCCGTACGCAACGGCGAGGTCCTGGCCCCCCGCCTGGCCCGCGCCACAACCCCGGCGGAAGCCCCCGAGTGGGATCCCGAGGGCACGGTCCTCGTCACAGGCGCATCCGGCACGCTGGGCACCCTGTTCGCCCGCCACCTGGTGGCAGAGCGAGGCGTACGAAACCTCCTCCTGGTAAGCCGCCGAGGCAACGAGGCCCCCGGCGCCGCCGAACTCACCACGGAACTCACCGAACTGGGCGCGGAGGTCCGCTGGTCAGCCTGCGACGTAGCAGACCAGAACGCCCTGGCCCAGACCCTCGCCACCATCCCCCCGGCCCACCCCCTCACCGCCGTGATCCACACGGCAGGCGTGCTGGACGACGGCGTCATCGCCTCCCTCACCCCAGACCGAGTCGCCAAGGTCCTGCGCCCGAAGGCAGACGCGGCCTGGAACCTGCACCACCTCACCCAGCACCTCAACCTCAAGGCATTCGTCCTCTTCTCCTCCGCCGCTGGAGTCTTCGGCGGCGCCGGACAAGGCAACTACGCGGCGGCGAACGCCTTCCTGGACGCCCTGGCCGAGCACCGCGCAGCGAACAACCTCCCCGCCACCTCCCTCGCCTGGGGCCTGTGGTCAGTCGCAGGCGGCATGGGCGGTGAGCTGGACGAGACCGAGATCGCCCGCATCCGCCGAGGCGGCATCGGCGTACTCACGGCGGACACCGGACTGGAGCTGTTCGACGCCACGTACGGACGTACCGAACCGCTCCTCGTCCCGATGCCCATCGACATGGCCGCCCTCCGCGCCCAGGCAGGCGTAGGGATGCTGCCACCCCTCTTCCGAGGCCTGGTACGAACGACGACCACCCGCCGCACAGCCGAATCCGCAGAAGCAACCACCGGCGCCGAAGAACTCCGCACCCGCCTCACCCACCTCTCCGAACCCGAGCGGGACGAAGCGGTGCTGGACCTGGTCTGCACCCAGGTGGCGGCCGTCCTCGGCTACCCGGGCCCGGAAACGGTCGACCCGGCCCGCTCGTTCAGCGAGGTCGGCTTCGACTCGCTCACCGCCGTGGAGCTGCGCAACCGACTGAACGCGACCACCGGAGTCCGGCTCCCCGCGACGCTGGTCTTCGACTACCCCACACCGAACGCACTGGTCCAGTACCTGCGGGGCGAGATCCTGCCGGACGAAGCGACAGGGGTCACCTCGCTGCTCGCCGAACTCGACGGGCTCGAAAAGTCCCTGGCCGGGGCCGCCGAGGCCGCCCCGGACGACGAGGACCGGAGCAGGATCACCGCACGCCTGCAGGCGCTGCTCGCGCAATGGAATGACGACCGAGGACCGGAAGACGGCGCCGACATCGCCGATGAGATCGAGTCCGCGACGGACGACGACCTCATCGACTTCCTCGGCAAAGAATTCGGGATCTCCTGAAGTGCCCGTGGCCGACGAGAAGTGACCCGACTTCCGGATTCCTCGAGAGGGAACGCACGTATGAATGAGGAAAAGCTCCGTTACTTTCTCAAGCGGGTCACCGCCGACCTGCACGAGACCCGACGCCGCCTCCAGGAGGTGGAGTCGGAGGACCAGGAGCCCATCGCGATCGTCGGCATGAGCTGCCGCTACCCGGGTGGCGTCGAGTCGCCCGAGGACCTGTGGCGGCTCGTGTCCGGGGGCGGGGACGGCATTTCCGAGTTCCCCACCGACCGCGGCTGGGACATGGGGCGGCTCTTCGACGACGACCCGGACGGCTCGGGCACGAGCTACGTCCGGGAGGGCGGTTTCCTCCACGACGCCAACTACTTCGACCCGGCGTTCTTCGGCATCAGCCCGCGCGAAGCCCTCGCGATGGACCCGCAGCAGCGGCTGCTGCTGGAGACCACCTGGGAGGCGTTCGAGCGCGCGGGCATCGACGCCACCTCCGTACGCGGCACCCGCACCGGCGTCTTCGCGGGCGTCATGTACCACGACTACGCGTCGCGGCTGCGCGCCGTACCGCCCGGTGTCGAGGGCTACCTCGGCACCGGCGGCTCCAGCAGCATCGCGTCCGGCCGGGTGGCATACACCTTCGGCCTGGAGGGCCCGGCGCTCACCGTCGACACGGCGTGCTCGTCGTCCCTGGTCACCCTGCATCTGGCCATGCAGGCGCTGCGCAACGGCGAATGCTCACTCGCGCTCGCCGGTGGCGTCACCGTGATGTCGACGCCCGGCACCTTCACCGAGTTCAGCCGCCAGCGCGGACTGTCCTTCGACGGCCGCTGCAAGTCGTTCGCGGCGGCCGCCGACGGCACCGGCTGGTCAGAGGGCGCGGGCATGCTGCTCGTGGAGCGGCTGTCCGACGCGCGCAAGAACGGCCACCGGGTGCTGGCCGTCGTACGCGGCTCCGCCACCAACCAGGACGGCGCGTCCAACGGCCTCACCGCCCCCAACGGCCCGTCCCAGCAGCGCGTCATCCGCCAGGCCCTGGCCAGCGCGCGGCTGACGGCCGACCAGATCGACGTCGTCGAAGCACACGGCACCGGTACGACGCTGGGCGACCCCATCGAGGCGCAGGCGCTGCTGGCCACGTACGGCAAGGAGAAGCCCGCCGAACGGCCGCTGCTCCTCGGTTCCATCAAGTCCAACGTCGGCCACACCCAGGCCGCGGCCGGTGTCGCCGGGATCATCAAGATGGTCAAGGCCATCGAGCACGGCTATGTGCCCAAGTCCCTGCACGTGGACGAGCCGTCGCCGCACATCGACTGGTCGGCCGGGGCCGTCTCGCTGCTCACCGAGGGCCGCCCGTGGCCGGAGACCGGCCGCCCGCGCCGCGCCGCCGTGTCGTCGTTCGGCATCAGCGGCACCAACGCCCACCTGATCATCGAACAGCCCCCATTGCCGGACGAGGCCACCGACGAGGACGCCGAACCGGTTGCCACCGCGCCCCCGCGCGACCTCCCCGTCCTCCCGTGGCTGCTGTCCGGCAAGGGCGAGGACGCGCTGCGCGCCCAGGCCGCCCGGCTGCACACGTACGTCTCCGAACGCCCCGACCTGGACCCGCTGTCCACCGGCTACGCCCTCGCCACCACCCGCGCCGCCCTCCAGGACCGCGCGGCCGTCATCGCGAGCGACCGCGAGACGTTCCTCGACCGGCTCGCATCGCTCGCGGCGGGCGAGCCCGCCGCCGGGCTGGTCGAGGGCGCGGAAACCCGGGGCAAGCTGGCGTTCCTCTTCACCGGCCAGGGCAGCCAGCGGCTCGGCATGGGCCGCGAGCTGTACGCCACGTACCCGGCCTTCGCCGAGGCGTTCGACACCGTGTGCGCCGCGCTCGACCCGCGCCTCGAACGGCCGCTGAAGGATGTCCTCTTCGGGGACGACGCCGCAGCCCTGGACCGCACGGGCTTCACCCAGCCCGCGCTGTTCGCCATCGAGGTGGCGCTGTTCCGCCTCGCCGAATCGTGGGGCCTCAAGCCCGACTTCGTCTCCGGCCACTCCATCGGCGAGATCGCCGCCGCGCACGTGGCGGGCGTGCTGTCGCTCGCCGACGCCGCCCTGCTGGTGGCGGCGCGCGGCCGTCTGATGCAGCGGCTTCCGGGCGGTGGCGCGATGATCGCCGTCCAGGCGTCCGAGGACGAGGTGGTGCCGCTGCTCACCGACCGCGTGAGCATGGCCGCCCTCAACGGCCCGACGTCGGTCGTCATCGCGGGCGACGAGGACGCGGCGCTGGAGATCGCGGCGTCCTTCGAGTCCCAGGGCCGCAAGACCAAGCGGCTCACGGTCAGCCACGCGTTCCACTCGCCGTTGATGGACCCGATGCTGGAGGCGTTCCGCAAGGTCGCCGAGAGCCTGACGTACGACACCCCGAATATCCCGGTCGTCTCCAACCTGACCGGGGACATCGCCACCGCCGACTTCTGGGTACGCCACGTCCGCGAGGCAGTCCGCTTCCTCGACGGCATCCGCACCCTGGAGGCCCAGGGCGTCACCACGTACCTCGAACTCGGCCCGGACGGCGTGCTGTCCGCCATGGCGCAGGAGTGCGTCACCGGTGACGATGCGGCGTTCATCCCCGCACTGCGCTCCGGCCGCCCCGAGGCCGAGACGCTGACCACCGCCCTGGCCACCCTGCACACCCGGGGCACCGCCCCCGACTGGGAGGCGTTCTACGCGGGTACGGGCGCGGAGCGCGTCGAGCTGCCCACGTACGCCTTCCAGCGCGAGCACTACTGGCTGGACGCGGGCACCGCGTACGGCGACGTCTCCTCGGTCGGCCTCGGCACCGCCGACCATCCGCTGCTCGGCGCGGCCGTCTCGCTGGCCGCCGCGGAGGGCTTCCTGTTCACCGGGCGGCTCGCCCTGGACACCCACCCGTGGCTGGCCGACCACACCGTGATGGGCACGGTCCTGCTGCCCGGCACGGCGTTCGTGGAACTGGCCGTACGCGCCGGTGAGCAGGCCGGATGCGATCTGGTCGAGGAACTCACCCTGGAGGCCCCGCTGATCCTGCCCGAACAGGGCGGGGTCCGGCTCCAGATCGCCGTGGGCGCCGAAGACGACACCGGCCGCCGCACCCTGGCACTCCACTCCCGCCCCGACGCGGCCACCGACGACGAGCCGTGGATACGCCACGCCACGGGCCTGCTCGGGCAGAGCGCCCCGACCACCCCCTTCTCCCTGACCACCTGGCCCCCGGCGGACACCGAACAGATCTCCGTCGACACCCTTTACGAGGACCTGTCCGAGGCGGGCTTCGCCTACGGCCCGGCCTTCCAGGGCCTGCGCGCCGCGTGGCGCGGCGACGGCGAGGTCTACGCCGAGGTCGCGCTCCCCGAGGCCACCGAACCCGGCGCCGCCCTCTTCGGTCTCCACCCGGCCCTGCTGGACGCCGTCCTCCACACCATCGGCCTCAGCGACCTGACCGAAACCCCGGGCCAGGGCGGCCTCCCCTTCGCGTGGACCGGCGTCCGCGTCCACTCGGTGGGCGCGGACACGGTACGGGTCCGCCTGACCTCAGCCGCGAACGGCAAGGTGTCGCTCCAGCTGGCGGACGTAACGGGCGCCCCGGTGGCCTCCGTAGAGTCCTTGGCCCTCCGCACGGTGTCCCCGGACCAGCTCCAATCCCGCCCCGACGGCGCGGCGGAAGCCCTGTACCGAGTGTCCTGGACCCAGCTCCCACTTCCTGCCGAGCCGCTGTCCACGCCCGGCTGGGCGTTCGTGGGCCCCGACTACGCAGACCTGGACGCCCTAGCCGAAGCGATCGCTTCCGGAACGACGCCGCCGGACCACGTAGTGGTGCACCTGACATCGGACGGTGCGGCAAATCAAGCCCGTCCGGCGATTGAGGACACGCCCGAAGGGCGTCCCGCAGGCGGCGCGGCACTCGAAAGCGCGGGTGCGGCAAATCAAGCCCGTCCGGCGATTGAGGACCGGGGTCCAGGGGCAGAGCCCATGGTTTCGGGAAGGGGCGGGGTGGGGCAAGACCCCTCGCCCGCCACCACGGCGCGGCACGCCACCACTCAGGCGCTGGCGCTACTGCAGCAGTGGCTGGCCGACGACCGCTTCGCGGACTCCCGCTTGGTCGTCCTCACCTCCGGCGCCGACCTGGCACACGCCGCCGTCCGAGGCCTAGTCCGCTCCGCCCAGTCGGAGAACCCGGACCGCATCGTCCTGGTGGACACCGACGGCCAGGACGACTCGCGGGCCGCGCTGCCTGCCGCGCTCGCGAGTGGCGAGGCCGAGGTCGCGGTACGCAACGGCGAGGTCAAGGCCCCCCGCCTGGCCCGCGCCACAACCCCGGCGGAAGCCCCCGAGTGGGACCCCGAGGGCACGGTCCTGCTCACCGGAGCGACCGGCACCCTGGGCACCCTGTTCGCCCGCCACCTGGTGGCAGAGCGAGGCGTACGAAACCTCCTCCTGGTAAGCCGCCGAGGCAACGAGGCTCCCGGCGCCGCCGAACTCACCAAGGAACTCACCGAACTGGGCGCCGAGGTGCACTGGTCGGCCTGCGACGTAGCAGACCAAGACGCCCTGTCGGAAACCCTGGCAACGATCCCCGCCGCCCACCCCCTCACCGCCGTGATC
Organism: Streptomyces sp. NPDC001700; assembly: GCF_053596435.1. NCBI lineage: Bacteria > Bacillati > Actinomycetota > Actinomycetes > Kitasatosporales > Streptomycetaceae > Streptomyces > Streptomyces sp. NPDC001700. The sequence continues at coordinate 432,567 of NZ_JBSFGE010000002.1, read as the reverse complement.
CACACGGCAGGCGTGCTGGACGACGGCGTCATCGCCTCCCTCACCCCAGACCGAATCGCCAAGGTCCTGCGCCCGAAGGCAGACGCGGCCTGGAACCTCCACCACCTCACCCAGCACCTCAACCTCAGGGCATTCGTCCTCTTCTCCTCCGCCGCCGGAGTCTTCGGCGGCGCCGGACAAGGCAACTACGCGGCGGCGAACGCCTTCCTGGACGCCCTGGCCGAGCACCGCGCAGCGAACAACCTCCCCGCCACCTCCCTCGCCTGGGGCCTATGGGCCGAGCCCGGCGGCATGGCCGGAGACCTGGACGACACCGAGATCGCCCGCCTCCAGCGCGGCGGCGTAGCCGCCATCACCGCAGCCCAGGGCCGCGAACTCTTCGACGCCACGCTCGGACAGAGCGAGCCGCTCCTCGTCCCGATGCCCCTGGACATGGGGGCACTCCGCACGCAGGCAAGCGTCGGCATGCTGCCACCCCTCTTCCGCGGCCTGGTCCGCGTCCCGCCACGCCGCGCCGCGCAGGCCGCCGCGGCCGCGCAGTCCGGCGCCCTCGCCCAGCAACTGGCGAATACGGAGGCCACCGAGGCCGAGGCGATCGTCCTCACCCTGGTCCGTACGCAGGTGGCGGCCGTACTCGGCTTCGCCGGGCCCGAAACAGTCGAACCCCAACGGGCTTTCAGCGAGGTCGGTTTCGACTCGCTCACCGCCGTGGAGCTGCGCAACCGCCTCACCGCGGTCACCGGCGTCCGGCTCCCCGCCACGCTGACCTTCGACTACCCGACCCCCGCCGCCCTCGCCACGTACCTCCGGGCCGAGGCCCAGGGCAGCCAGGCCGACGCGGCAGCACCCACCGCCACCGCCACCGCGATCGCACACGACGACGACCCCATCGCCATCGTCGCGATGAGCTGCCGTTTCCCCGGCGGCGTGGCCTCGCCCGACGACCTGTGGAAGCTGGTCACCGAGGGCACGGACGCCATCACCGACATGCCCACCGACCGTGGCTGGGACATCGAGTCGCTCTACAACGACGACCCGGACCAGCAGGGCACCAGCTACGCCCGCAACGGCGGCTTCCTCCACGACGCCCACCACTTCGACCCCGTCTTCTTCGGGATCTCGCCGCGCGAAGCCCTCGCCATGGACCCGCAGCAGCGGCTGCTGCTGGAGACCACCTGGGAGGCGTTCGAGCGCGCGGGCATCGACCCGGGGACCGTGCGCGGCAGCCGGACCGGCGTCTACACGGGCGTCATGTACAACGACTACGGCACGCTGCTGCACCGCGCGCCCGATGGCCTTGAGGGCTACATGGGCACCGCCAGCTCCGGCAGCGTCGCCTCGGGCCGCGTGTCGTACACGTTCGGCCTGGAGGGCCCGGCCGTCACCGTCGACACGGCGTGCTCATCCTCCCTGGTCACCCTGCACATGGCGGTGCAGGCGCTGCGCAACGGCGAATGCTCGCTCGCCCTCGCGGGCGGCGTGACCGTCATGGCGACCCCCGGCACCTTCGTGGCGTTCAGCAAGCAGCGCGGCCTCGCGACCGACGGCCGCTGCAAGCCCTTCGCCGACGCCGCCGACGGCACGGCCTGGGGCGAGGGCGTCGGCATGCTGCTCGTGGAGCGGCTGTCGGACGCCCGCAAGAACGGCCACCCGGTGCTCGCCGTAGTACGCGGCTCCGCGATCAACCAGGACGGTGCGTCCAACGGCCTCACCGCCCCCAACGGCCCGTCCCAGCAGCGCGTCATCCGCCAGGCCCTGGCCGGGGCCCAGCTGTCCGCCGCCGAGATCGACGCCGTCGAGGCGCACGGCACCGGTACGACGCTGGGCGACCCGATCGAGGCGCAGGCGCTGCTGGCCACCTACGGCCAGGAGCACACCGAGGACGCGCCGCTGTGGCTCGGCTCGGTGAAGTCCAACTTCGGCCACACTCAGGCCGCGGCCGGTGTCGCCGGAATCATCAAGATGGTCAAGGCCATCGAGCACGGCGTCCTCCCCAGGACCCTGCACGTGGACGAGCCGTCCGCACACGTGGACTGGTCGGCGGGCGCGGTGTCGCTGCTCACCGAACAGCAGACGTGGCCGGACACCGGCCGCCCGCGCCGCGCCGCCGTGTCGTCGTTCGGCATCAGCGGCACCAACGCGCACACCATCATCGAGCAGGCCCCGGAGCTGCGGCAGACCGATGCGAGGGTGGAGCCCCGGGCCCTTCCGCTGGTCCCCTGGGTGCTGTCCGGTAAGGACGAGGACGCCCTGCGGGCTCAGGCCGCCCGGCTCCACAGCCATGTGGCCGAGCACCCCGACCTGGACCCGGTGTCGGTCGGCCACTCGCTGGCCACCACCCGCGCGTCGCTGGAGCACCGGGCGGCCGTCGTCGCCGGTGACCGCGCGACCTTCCTGGACCGGCTCGCCGCGCTGGCCGCTGGTGAGCCCGCGACGGGAGTGGTCCAGGACGCGGAGACCCGAGGGAAGCTGGCGGTTCTCTTCACCGGTCAGGGCAGCCAGCGCCTGGGTATGGGGCGTGAGCTGTACGCGGCGTACCCGGTCTTCGCGGAGGCGCTGGACACGGTCTGCGATGCGCTGGACCGACACCTCGAACAGCCGCTGAAGACGGTGGTGTTCGGGGACGACGCCGAGGCGTTGGACCAGACCGGCTTCACCCAGCCCGCGCTGTTCGCCATCGAGGTGGCGCTGTTCCGGCTGGTCGAGGCGTGGGGCCTCAAGCCCGACTTCCTGTCCGGCCACTCCATCGGCGAGATCGCCGCCGCGCATGTGGCGGGTGTGCTGTCGCTCGCCGACGCCGCGAAGCTGGTGGCCGCGCGTGGTCGGCTCATGCAGGAGCTTCCGGCGGGCGGCGCGATGGTCGCCGTGCAGGCTTCGGAGGACGAGGTTCTGCCGCTGCTCGGTGGTGGTGTGAGCATTGGCGCCCTCAACGGGCCCACTTCGGTGGTCATCGCGGGTGACGACGATGCCGTGGCTGAGGTCGCTTCCAGTTTCGAGGCGCAGGGTCGTAAGACCAAGCGGCTCACCGTCAGCCACGCTTTCCACTCGCCCCGCATGGACGGAATGCTCGACGCCTTCCGCGAGGTGGCGCAGGGGCTGTCGTACGAGGCCCCGCGCCTCCCGATCGTGTCCAACCTGACCGGCGAAGTGGTCTCCGCCGAGGAGATCGCCACCGCTGACTTCTGGGTACGTCACGTCCGCGAGGCGGTCCGCTTCCTCGACGGTGTCCGCACCCTCGAAGCGCAGGGCGTGACGACGTACGTCGAGCTGGGCCCGGACGGTGTGCTCACCGCCATGGCGCAGGAGTGCGTCACCGCTGAGGACGCGGCGTTCACGGCCGCGCTGCGCTCCGGCCGCCCCGAGGCCGAGAGCCTGACGACCGCCGTCGGCGCCCTGCACACCCGGGGCGCGGCCCTGGACTGGGAGGCGTACTACGCGGGTACGGGCGCGCAGCGCGTCGAGCTGCCCACGTACGCCTTCCAGCACGAGCGCTACTGGATCGAGGTCCCGGACTCGGTGGGCGACGTGACGTTCGCCGGTCTGGGCTCGGCCGATCATCCGCTGCTCGGTACGGCCGTGTCCCTGGCCGCTGCGGAGGGCTTCCTGTTCACCGGGCGGCTTTCGCTGGAGACGCACCCGTGGCTGGCCGACCACGCGGTGATGGGTTCGGTGCTGCTGCCCGGTACCGCGTTCGTGGAGCTGGCGGTACGCGCTGGTGAGCAGGTCGGCTGCGATCTGGTGGAGGAGCTGACCCTTGAGGCGCCGCTGATCCTGCCCGAGCGCGGCGGAATCCAGCTGCAGATCGCCGTGGGCGCCGAGGACGACTCCGGTCTCCGCGCCTTCGAACTCCACGCGCGTCCCGATGTGGGCGATGACGAGGTGCCGTGGGTGCGGCATGCCACGGGTGTGCTCGTGGAGAGCGCGCCGCTGTCGGCCCCGTCGTTCGAGCTGAGCGCTTGGCCGCCTGCGGGTGCCGAGCGGATCGCGATCGATGGGCTGTACGAGGGGCTGGCCGAGGCGGGCTTCGGCTACGGCCCGGTCTTCCAGGGGCTGCGGGCCGCCTGGCGGGGCGACGGCGAGGTCTACGCCGAGGTCGCGCTGCCCGAGGGCGTCGAGCCCGGTGCGGACCTGTTCGGGCTCCACCCGGCGCTGCTGGACGCCGTACTGCACGCCATCACGCTCGGTGGCCTGACCGAGAACCTGGGCGGCGCGCTGCCCTTCTCCTGGACCGGTGTCCGCGTCCATTCGGTGGGTGCGGACAGCGTGCGGGTGCGGCTGTCGTCGGCCGCGAACGGCACGGTGGCGCTGCAACTGGCCGATGTGACCGGTGCCCCGGTGGCGTCGGTGGAACGGCTCGCATTGCGTGCGGTGTCCCCGGAGCAGCTGGGTGCCGATCAGGCTCGTGGCGGCGCGGCGGACGCGCTGTTCCGCGTGGACTGGATCGCGGTCCCGACCGCGTCCGGATTCAACGGGCGCGTGGCGGTCGTGGGCGCGGATGTCCCCGGCCTCGGTGCCCTCGGTGTCGAGGCCGAGACGTACGCGGATCTGGCCGCGCTGGTCGAGGCGGTCGCGGCCGGTGCCACGGCCCCGGACCATGTGGTGGTGTCCGCGCGGACGGCCTTGGGCGAGGCCGACTCGCCTGCCACCGTGGCGCATCAGAGCGCCGATCACGTCCTCGCTCTGCTGCAGACGTGGCTGGCCGAGGACCGGTTCGCGGACTCGCGCCTGGTCGTGCTCACCCAGGGCGCGGTGTCCACGACGGGCACCGACGACCCGGTGACCGAGCCCGCGCAGGCGACCGTGACCGGCCTGATCCGCTCCGCGCAGTCGGAGAACATCGGGCGCGTCATCCTGGTGGACCTCGATGACCACGCGGACTCGCTCGCCGCTCTTCCCGCCGCCCTGGAAGCGGGCGAGCAGGAACTTGCCGTACGCCAGGGCGCGGTCATGACTCCGCGTCTGGCCCGGACCACCATCGCCCCCGCCACCGACCGGGAGCCCGCCGTCTTCGACGCGGAGGGCACGGTACTGATCACCGGTGCCGGTGGCACGCTGGGCAATCTCTTCGCCCGCCATCTGGTGACCGAGCGCGGTGTGCGTCGGTTGCTGCTGGTCAGCCGCCGTGGCGACCAGGCTCCCGGTGCCGCTGAACTGACGGCCGAGCTGGCCGAGTTGGGCGCCGAGGCGCGGTGGGTCGCCTGCGACGTGGCCGACCGGGATGCGCTGGCTGGCGTCATCGCGTCCGTTCCCGCCGAGCATCCGTTGACGGCCGTCATGCACACCGCCGGTGTGCTGGACGACGGTGTGATCGGATCGCTGACACCGGAGCGTATGGCGGGTGTGCTGCGCCCGAAGGTGGACGCGGCATGGAATCTGCATGAGCTGACGGCGGACTTGGACCTGGCCGCCTTTGTGCTGTTCTCCTCCGCCGCCGGAGTCTTCGGCGGCGCGGGGCAGGGCAACTACGCGGCGGCGAACGCCTTCCTGGACGCCCTCGCCCAGCACCGCCGTGCCCAGGGTCTGCCCGCCACCTCCTTCGCCTGGGGCCTGTGGGCGGAATCCGGTGGCATGGCCGGAGACCTGGACGAGGCGGAGATCGCCCGCCTCCAGCGCGGCGGCATCGGCGCCATCACCGCTGACCAGGGCCTGGAGCTGTTCGACCTCGCGGACGCCGCCAACGAGGCGCTGCTGGTGCCGGTGCCGCTCGACCTGGCGGCGTTGCGTGAGCAGGCGGGTGCGGGGATGCTGCCGCCGCTCTTCCGTGGTCTGGTGCGCGTACCGCCGAGGCGGGCCGCTCGGGCCGCTGCGGCGGCGCGGTCGGGTGCGTTGGCGCGGCAGCTGGCCGGGGCCTCCGTGGCCGAGGCCGAGGCGATCGTGCTGGGTGTGGTGCGTGCGCAGGTGGCGGCCGTGCTCGGCTTTGCCGGGCCTGAGGCCGTGGATCCGCAGCGTGCGTTCAGCGAGGTCGGTTTCGACTCGCTCACCGCTGTCGAGCTGCGCAACCGTCTGACCTCGGTCAGCGGTGTCCGGCTGCCCGCCACGCTGATCTTCGACTACCCGAACCCGATCGCCCTCGCCGCGTTCCTGCGGGCCGAGGCCCAGGGCAGCCAGGAAGATGTCGCCGGACCGGTCGCGGCTGTCAGGGCGGGGGATGACGAGCCGATCGCCATCGTCGCGATGAGCTGCCGTTTCCCCGGTGGCGTGGCCTCGCCCGAGGACCTGTGGAAGCTGGTCACCGAGGGCACGGACGCCATCACCGACATGCCCACGGACCGTGGCTGGGATACCGAGGCGCTGTACGGCGACGACCCGGACCAGCGGGGCACCAGCTACGCCCGTAACGGCGGCTTCCTCCACGACGCCCACCACTTCGACCCGGTCTTCTTCGGGATCTCGCCGCGCGAGGCCCTCGCGATGGACCCGCAGCAGCGGTTGCTGCTGGAGACGTCGTGGGAGGCGTTCGAGCGCGCGGGCATCGACCCGGGGACCGTGCGCGGCAGCCGGACCGGTGTCTACACGGGCGTGATGTACAACGACTACGGCACGCTGCTGCACCGCGCGCCCGATGGCCTTGAGGGCTACATCAGCACCGCGAGTTCGGGCAGCGTGGCCTCGGGCCGGGTGTCCTACACCTTTGGCCTGGAGGGTCCGGCGGTCACGGTCGACACGGCGTGTTCGTCGTCGCTGGTCACCTTGCACATGGCGGTGCAGGCGCTGCGTAACGGCGAATGCTCGCTCGCCCTCGCGGGCGGTGTCACCGTCATGGCGACCCCGGGTACGTTCGTGGCGTTCAGCAAGCAGCGTGGGCTCGCGACCGATGGTCGCTGCAAGCCGTTCGCGGCGGGCGCTGACGGTACGGCGTGGGGTGAGGGTGTCGGCATGCTGCTCGTGGAGCGGCTGTCGGACGCGCGGAAGAACGGCCACCCGGTCCTCGCGGTCGTACGCGGCTCCGCCATCAACCAGGACGGCGCTTCGAATGGTCTGACGGCGCCCAACGGCCCGTCCCAGCAGCGCGTCATCCGCCAGGCCCTCGCCAACGCCCGGCTGTCCGCCGCCGAGGTGGACGCCGTCGAGGCGCATGGCACCGGTACGACGCTGGGTGACCCGATCGAGGCGCAGGCGCTGCTGGCCACCTACGGGCAGGAGCGCGACGAGGACGCGCCGCTGTGGCTGGGTTCGGTGAAGTCGAACTTCGGCCACACCCAGGCTGCGGCCGGTGTCGCCGGGCTCATCAAGATGGTCAAGGCCATTGAGCACGGTGTGTTGCCCAGGACCCTGCACGTGGATGAGCCGTCGCCGCATGTGGACTGGTCGATGGGTGCGGTCTCGCTGCTGACCGAGCAGTTGGAGTGGCCGGAGACCGGCCGCCCACGCCGCGCCGCCGTGTCGTCGTTCGGCATCAGTGGTACCAACGCGCACACCATCATCGAGCAGGCGCCCGCCGAGAAGCGGCAGCTGGACGCGCAGCAGGACACCCCGGAGACCGGCGGTGTGCTGCCGTGGCCGCTGTCCGCCAGGGGCGAGGCGGGCTTGCGCGCGCAGGCCGCCAAGCTGCTGGCCCACCTCGACGCCGACCCGGGTCTGCGTCCGGCCGACATCGGCTACTCGTTGGCCACCACCCGCGCCGCCTTCGATCGGCGCGCGGTCCTGGTGGGCACCGACCGGGACGACTTCATCCGCGCCCTGACGGCGCTGGCCCAGGGTGAGGTTCCGGTCCAGGGCATCGGGACGTCCGACAAGACGGCGTTCGTGTTCCCGGGGCAGGGCTCGCAGTGGGCGGGCATGGCCGTGGAGTTGATGAACACGGCACCGGCGTTCGCGGCCCGTATCCACGAGTGTGCCGCCGCTCTGGCGGAGTTCACCGACTGGTCGTTGGTGGATGTGCTGCGGGGTGCGGAGGGTGCGCCGTCGCTGGAGCGCGTCGATGTGGTTCAGCCGGTGCTGTTCTCCGTGATGGTGTCCCTCGCTGAGCTGTGGCGTTCGTTCGGCGTCGAGCCGTCCGCCGTGGTCGGCCACTCGCAGGGTGAGATCGCGGCCGCGTGCGTGGCCGGGATTCTGTCGCTGCAGGATGCCGCGCGCGTGGTGACCTTGCGCAGCCAGGCCATTGGCCGGGTGCTGGCGGGTCGGGGCGGCATGGTGTCGGTGGCGCTGCCGGTGTCCGAGGTACGGGAGCGGATCGCGCCGTGGGGCGAGGAGCGCATCTCGGTGGCCGCCGTGAACGGCCCCTCGGCCGTGGTGGTTTCGGGCGAACCGGCCGCCCTGGATGAGCTGCTGGCGTCCTGCGAGGCGGATGAGGTCCGCGCCCGCCGGGTGCCGGTGGACTACGCGTCGCACTCCGCGCAGGTGGAGTTGCTGCGCGATGAGCTGCTGGAGCTGCTGGCCCCCGTACAGCCGCAGGCGGCCACGGTGCCGTTCCTGTCGACGGTGACGGGGGAGTGGGTCGAGGGCCCCGAGCTGGACGCCGAGTACTGGTTCACCAACCTCCGTCGCACCGTCGAACTCGAAGGCGCAGTCCGGCGGTTGCTGGACGAGGGCTTCGGTGTGTTCATCGAGTCCAGCGCCCACCCGGTGCTGACCATGGGCGTGCAGGACACCGCCGAGTACGCCGGGCTGGACGCGGCCGCGATCGGCTCGCTGCGCCGCGACGCGGGTGGCCTGGACCGCTTCTGGACCTCCCTCGGTGAGGCGTGGTCGCGTGGCGTGTCCGTGGACTGGGACGCGGTGTTCGAGGGGACCGGCGCACGCCGTACGGACCTGCCCACGTACGCCTTCCAGCACGAGCGTTACTGGATCGAGGTCCCGGCCACGGTGGGCGATGTCGCCTCCGCCGGTCTGGGCGCCGCCGGTCACCCGCTGCTGGGTGCGGCCGTCGAACTGCCGGACTTCGAGGGCTTCCTGTTCACCGGGCGGCTTTCGCTGGAGACGCACCCGTGGCTGGCCGACCACGCGGTGATGGGTTCGGTCCTGCTGCCCGGTACCGCGTTCGTGGAGCTGGCCGTACGCGCCGGTGAGCAGGTCGGCTGCGATCTGGTGGAGGAGCTGACCCTTGAGGCGCCGCTGATCCTGCCCGAGCGCGGCGGGATTCAGCTGCAGATCGCCGTGGCCGCCCAGGACGGCTCCGGCCGCCGCGCCCTTGCCCTGCACTCGCGTCCCGATGTGGGCGATGACGAGGTGCCGTGGGTGCGGCATGCCACGGGTGTGCTCGTGGAGAGCGCGCCGCTGTCGGCCCCGTCGTTCGAGCTGAGTGCCTGGCCGCCCGCCGGTGCCGAGCGGATCGAGATCGACGGCCTGTACGAGGGGCTGGCCGAGGCGGGCTTCGGCTACGGCCCGGCCTTCCAGGGAGTACGGGCCGCCTGGCGCGGCGACGGCGAGGTCTACGCCGAGGTCGCGCTGCCCGAGGGCGTCGAGCCCGGCGCGGACCTGTTCGGACTGCATCCCGCGCTGCTGGACGCCGTACTGCACGCCATCGCCCTGGGCGACTTGGCGGAGAACCTGGACGGGGTCGGACTGCCCTTCTCCTGGACGGGTGTCCGCGTCCATTCGGTGGGTGCGGACAGCGTGCGGGTGCGGCTGTCGTCGGCCGGGAACGGCACGGTGGCGTTCCAGCTCGCTGATGTGACCGGTGCTCCGGTGGCGTCGGTGGAGCGGCTGGCGCTGCGCACTGTGTCGCCCGAGCAGCTGGGTGCCGATCAGGCCGGTGGCGACGCGGCGGACGCCCTGTTCCGGGTGGACTGGATCGCGGTCCCGACCGCGTCCGGATTCAACGGGCGCGTGGCGGTCGTGGGCCCGGACGTCCCCGGCCTCGGTGTCGAGGCCGAGACGTACGCCGATCTGGCCGCGCTGGCCGAGGCGATCGCGGCCGGTGCCACGGCCCCGGACCATGTGGTGGTGTCCGCGCGGACGCCCTCGGGCGAGGCCGACTCGCCGGTCGCCATGGCGCACGAGATCGCTGACCACGCTCTGACCCTGCTGCAGACGTGGCTGGCCGAGGAGCGCTTCGCGGACTCGCGCCTGGTCGTCCTCACCCAGGGCGCGGTGGCCACCGCCACCGACGACCCGGCGACCAGCCTGGCCCAGACGACCGTGACCGGCCTGATCCGCTCCGCGCAGTCGGAGAATCCCGGCCGCGTCATCCTGGTGGACCTCGACGGCCACCCGGACTCGGTCACCGCCGTCCCCGCCGCCCTGGAATCGGGCGAGCAGGAACTCGCCGTACGCCAGGGCGCGGCCAAGGCTCCGAGGCTGGCCCGCGCCACCGCTCCCGCCGCCGACGAGGAGATCCCTTCGTTCGGTTCGGACGGCACGGTGCTGATCACCGGTGCCGGTGGCATGCTGGGCAATCTCTTCGCCCGCCATCTGGTGACCGAGCGCGGTGTACGTCGGCTGCTGCTGGTCAGCCGCCGTGGTGACCAGGCTCCCGGTGCCGCTGAACTGACGGACGAGCTGGCCGAGTTGGGCGCCGAGGCGCGGTGGGTCGCGTGTGACGTGGCCGACCGGGACGCGCTGGCTGGCGTCATCGCGTCCGTTCCCGCCGAGCATCCGCTGACGGCCGTGATGCACACCGCCGGTGTGCTGGATGACGGTGTGATCGGGGCGCTGACCCCGGAGCGTATGGCGGGTGTGCTGCGTCCGAAGGTGGACGCGGCCTGGAACCTGCATGAGCTGACGGCCGATCTGGACTTGGCCGCGTTTGTGCTGTTCTCCTCCGCCGCTGGTGTCTTCGGTGGCGCGGGGCAGGGCAACTACGCGGCGGCCAACTCGTTCCTGGACGCCCTCGCTCAGCACCGCCGTGCCCAGGGCCTGCCCGCCACCTCCCTCGCCTGGGGCCTGTGGGCCGAGGCCAGTGCCATGACCGGGGAGCTGGACGAGGCGGAGATCGCCCGCTTGCGGCGCGGTGGTGTCGTCGCCCTCACTCCCGATCAGGGCCTGGAGCTGTTCGATCTCGCGGACGCCGCTGACCAGGCGCTGCTGGTGCCGATGCCGCTCGATCTGGCCGCACTCCGCGCTCAGGCGAGCGTCGGGATGCTGCCGCCGCTCTTCCGTGGTCTGGTGCGCGTACCGCCGCGTCGGGCAGCTCAGGCGGCAGCGGCGGCGCAGTCCGGCGCGCTGGCACAGCAGCTGGCCGGGACGTCCGACGCCGAGGCCGAGGCGATCGTGCTGGACGTGGTCCGTACGCAGGTGGCGGCCGTACTCGGCTACGCCGGACCCGAAGCGGTCGAACCGCAGCGTGCGTTCAGCGAGGTCGGTTTCGACTCCCTCACGGCTGTCGAGCTGCGCAACCGTCTGACCTCGGTCAGCGGTGTCCGCCTCCCGGCCACGCTGATCTTCGACTACCCGAACCCGATCACCCTCGCCACGTTCCTGCGGGCCGAGGCCCAGGGCAGCCAGTCGGACGCGGCCGCACCGGTCGTCGCCTCCAAGGTGGTCGACGACGACCCCATCGCCATCGTCGCGATGAGCTGCCGTTTCCCCGGCGGGGTGACATCGCCCGAGGAACTGTGGAAGCTGGTGGTGGACGGCACCGACGCCATCACCGACATGCCCACCGACCGTGGTTGGGACATCGAGTCGCTCTACGACGACGACCCGGACCAGCGCGGCACCAGCTACGCCCGCAACGGTGGCTTCCTGCATGACGCCCCCGACTTCGATCCGGTGTTCTTCGGAATCTCGCCGCGTGAGGCCCTCGCCATGGACCCGCAGCAGCGGTTGCTGCTGGAGACGTCATGGGAGGCGTTCGAGCGCGCGGGCATCGACCCGGCCGGGCTGCGGGGCAGCCAGACCGGCGTCTACACGGGCGTGATGTACAACGACTACGGATCGCTCCTCTACCGCGCGCCCGATGGTCTTGAGGGCTACATCAGCACCGCGAGTTCGGGCAGCGTCGCTTCGGGCCGCGTGTCGTACACGTTCGGCCTGGAGGGCCCGGCGGTCACCGTCGACACGGCGTGCTCGTCGTCGCTGGTCACCTTGCACATGGCGGTGCAGGCGCTGCGCAACGGCGAATGCTCGCTCGCCCTCGCGGGCGGTGTCACCGTCATGGCGACCCCGGGTACGTTCGTGGCGTTCAGCAAGCAGCGTGGGCTCGCGACCGATGGTCGCTGCAAGCCGTTCGCGGCGGGCGCTGACGGTACGGCGTGGGGCGAGGGTGTCGGCATGCTGCTGGTGGAGCGGCTGTCGGACGCGCGGAAGAACGGTCACCCGGTGCTCGCGGTCGTACGTGGCTCCGCCATCAACCAGGACGGTGCGTCCAACGGCCTCACCGCCCCCAACGGCCCGTCTCAGCAGCGCGTCATCCGGCAGGCGCTCGCCAACGCGCGACTGTCCGCCGCCGAGATCGATGCGGTCGAGGCGCACGGCACGGGTACGACGCTGGGTGACCCGATCGAGGCGCAGGCGCTGCTGGCCACGTACGGTCAGGAGCGCGACGAGGACGCCCCGCTGTGGCTGGGTTCGGTGAAGTCGAACTTCGGGCACACGCAGGCTGCGGCCGGTGTCGCTGGGCTCATCAAGATGGTCAAGGCCATTGAGCACGGTGTGTTGCCCAGGACGTTGCACGTGGATGAGCCGTCGCCGCATGTGGACTGGTCGATGGGTGCGGTCTCGCTGCTCACCGAGCAGTTGGAGTGGCCGGAGACCGGCCGTCCGCGTCGCGCCGCCGTGTCGTCGTTCGGCATCAGTGGCACCAACGCGCACACCATCATCGAGCAGGCCCCGGAGCCACGGAAGACGGGTAGCACGGCCTCCGTTGAGCCCCAGACCCTTCCGATGCTGCCGTGGGTGGTGTCCGGCAAGAGCCAGGACGCCCTGCGGGCTCAGGCCGCCCGGCTCCACAGCCATGTGGCCGAGCGCGCCGACCTGGATCCGGTGTCGGTCGGCTACTCGCTGGCCACGTCCCGTACGGCGCTGGAGCACCGGGCGGCCGTCGTCGCCGGTGACCGCGCGACCTTCCTGGAGCGGCTCGCCGCGCTCGCCGCTGGCGAGTTCGCTGCCGGAGTGGTTCAGGGCGTGGAGACCCGGGGCAAGGTGGCGGTTCTCTTCACCGGTCAGGGCAGCCAGCGCCTGGGTATGGGGCGCGAGCTGTACGCGGCGTACCCGGTGTTCGCGGAGGCGCTGGACACGGTCTGCGATGAGCTGGACCGGCACCTCGAACAGCCGCTGAAGACGGTGGTGTTCGGGGACGACGCCGACGCGCTGGACCAGACCGGGTACACCCAGCCCGCGCTGTTCGCCATCGAGGTGGCGCTGTTCCGCCTCGTCGCATCGTGGGGCGTGAAGCCGGATATGGTCTCCGGCCACTCCATCGGCGAGATCGCCGCCGCGCATGTCGCGGGTGTGCTCTCGCTCGCGGACGCGGCGAAGCTGGTGGCGGCTCGCGGCCGCTTGATGCAGGAGCTTCCGGCGGACGGGGCGATGATCGCCGTCCAGGCGTCGGAGGACGAGGTGGCGCCGCTGCTCACCGAGGGCGTCAGCATCGCCGCCCTCAACGGACCTACGTCGGTGGTCGTCGCCGGTGAGGAGAATGCCACCGTCGCGGTCGCCGCGTCCTTCGAGGCGCGGGGTCGTAAGACCAAGCGGCTCACCGTCAGCCACGCGTTCCACTCGCTGCTGATGGAGCCGATGCTGCAGCCGTTCCGTGAGGTCGCGGAGAGCCTGACGTACCACGCACCGAAGATCCCGGTGGTCTCCAACCTCACCGGCGGTGTCGCCGGGGAGGAGATCGTGACGGCCGACTTCTGGGTACGCCACGTCCGCGAGACCGTCCGCTTCCTCGACGGTGTCCGCGCGCTCGAAGCGCAGGGCGTGACGACGTACGTCGAGCTGGGCCCGGACGGTGTGCTCACCGCCATGGCTCAGGAGTCCGTCACCGCCGAGGACGCGGCGTTCGTGGCCGCGCTCCGCAAGGACCGTCCCGAGGCCGAGGCGCTGACGACGGCCGTTGCCGCTCTGCACACCCGGGGCGTGGCGCTGGACTGGGAGGCGTACTACGCGGGCACGGGCGCGCAGCGCGTCGAGCTGCCCACGTACGCCTTCCAGCATGAGCGGTACTGGATCGAGGTCCCGGCCTCGGTGGGCGATGTCGCCTCCGCCGGTCTGGGCTCCGCCGATCACCCGCTGCTCGGCGCGGCCGTCGAACTGCCGGACTCCGACGGCTTCCTGTTCGCCGGGCGGCTCTCCCTCCACACCCACCCCTGGCTCGCCGACCACACCGTGGCCGGTACCGCGCTGCTGCCGGGCACCGCCTTCGTCGAACTGGCGATCCGGGCGGGCGACCAGGTGGGCTGTGACCTGCTGGAGGAGCTGACCCTTGAGGCGCCGCTGATCCTGCCCGAGCGGGGCGGCGTCCAGCTGCGGCTGACCGTCGGCGTGCCCGACACGGACGGACGCCGGACGCTGGATGTCTACTCCCGCCCGGAGCCGGACGCGGGCCGGGGCGACGGCAAGGACCAGCCCTGGAGCCGTAACGCCAGCGGTGTCCTCGCCTCCGGCGCGCCCGCCGACACTGCACAGACCCTGGCCGCATGGCCGCCCGCCGAAGCGGTCGCCATCGAGCTGGACGACTTCTACGAGCGGTTCGCCGCCGCCGGTATCGGCTACGGTCCCGCGTTCCAGGGGCTGACGGCCGCCTGGCGACGCGGTGACGAGGTCTTCGCCGAACTCCGGCTGGAGCAGCGGCAGCAGACCGAGGCCGCGCTGTTCGGGTTGCACCCGGCACTGCTGGACTCCGCGCTGCACGGCGTGGCGCTGGGTGACTTCGTGGGCGCCGACTCCGATGGGATCCGGCTGCCGTTCTCCTGGAGCGGTGTCACCCTCCACACGTCGGGCGCCACGGCGCTGCGCGTACGGATCGCACCGGCCGGGCCGGACGCGGTGGCCGTGGCCGTCGCGGACGAGAACGGCGGCGCGGTCGCGTCGGTGGACTCCCTGATGCTGCGGAGCATCGCCCCGGAGCAGCTGCACGCGGCCCAAGTGACGTACCACGAATCGCTGTTCCGGCTGGAGTGGACTGCGGTGCCGGTGCCCTCGGTGGCCCCCGAAGCCACCCGCTGGGCCCTGGTCGGTACGGACACCCTGGGGCTCATCGCCGCGCTGGAGTCCACCGGGGCCGAGTGCGATGTGTTCCCCGATCTGGCCGAGCTGGCGGCCGTGGTGGCCTCCGGCGGGCAGCGGCCGGACGTCGTCCTCCTCCCGCACACCACCGCCGCCGCCACCTCCGGTGATGTGGCCGAGGGCGCCAGGCTGGCCGCCCACGCCGCGCTGGAGAGCGCGCAGGCGTGGCTGGCGGAGGAGGGCTTCGCCGGGGCGCGGCTGGCGTACGTCACCCGTGGCGCCGTCGCCACGCGCCCGGATGCCGAGGTGTCCGACCTGGCGAACGCGCCCGTATGGGGTCTGATCCGCACCGCCCAGACCGAGAACCCGGACCGCTTCCTGCTGCTGGATCTGGACGGCGATAAGGCACCGGCCGCCGCGCTCACAGCGGCGGCGAACAGTGGTGAGCCGCAGCTCGCCGTCCGTGCGGGCGGCCTGTACGTGCCCCGGCTGGCCAAGGTGGCCACCGCTCCGGAAGCGGAGGGGCTGCCAGGGTTCGACCCGGACGGCACGGTGCTCATCACCGGCGCCACCGGTGTCCTCGGCGGGCAGCTCGCCCGCCATCTGGTGGCCGGGCACGGGGTGCGGCATCTGCTGCTGGGCAGCCGCCGGGGGCACAGCGCCGAGGGAATGCCGGAGCTGATCGCCGAACTGATGGAGCAGGGCGCGGAGGTGACCGTCGCGGCCTGCGACGTGGCCGACCGTGACGCGCTGTCGGCGATGCTGGCCGAGGTGGACCCGGCGCATCCGCTCACCGCCGTGGTGCACACGGCGGGTGTGCTGGACGACGGGCCGCTGCCCGCGCTCACCCCGGACCGGATCGACACGGTGTTCCGGCCGAAGGTGGACGCCGCCCGGAACCTGGACGAGCTGACCCGCGATCTCGACCTCACCGCGTTCGTGCTGTTCTCGTCCGTAGCGGGCACCTTCGGTGCTCCGGGCCAGGCCAACTACGCCGCCGCCAACGTCTTCCTGGACGCCCTCGCCGCGCAGCGCCGCTCCGCCGGACTGCCCGCCCTCTCGCTGGCCTGGGGCATGTGGGACCAGCGCAGCGCGATGACCGGCACCATGACGGACGCGGACGTACGGCGTATCGCGCGTTCCGGGATGGCGCCGCTGTCCTCGCGGGACGGTCTGGAGCTGTTCGACACGGCGTGTGCGATCGACGGTGAGGCGGTGCTCGTACCGCTCCACCTGGACACCGCGCCGCTGCGCGAGCAGGCCGCCGAGGGCGCGCTGCCCGCCGTGTTCCGCGGACTGGTCCGGGCGATGCCCAAGCGGCGCACGGCAGCGGCGGCGGCGGCCGACGCGGGTGGCCCCTCGCTGGCGCGGCGACTGGCCGGGCAGGACGAGGCGGAGCGGGAGAAGACCCTGCTGGACCTGGTCCGTGGCCACGCCGCCGTGGTCCTCGGCTTCGAGGACCCGGAGGCCGTGGGCGCCGCGCGTGGCTTCCTGGAGCTGGGCTTCGACTCCCTGACCTCCGTCGAGCTGCGCAACCGGCTCAATGCCGCGACCGGGCTGCGGCTGCCCCCGACGCTGCTCTTCGACCACCCGACGCCCGAGCTGGTCGCCCGGCAGCTGCTCACCGGGCTGGCCGGTTCGGTGGCCGCCGAGGGCGGTACGGGGTCGGCGGCCGGGCAGCCGGAGATGGCGGGCGCGGAGCCGTCGGCCGTGTTCGGCGCGATGATGCGGGAAGCCGAACAGCTCGGTCAGCAGGGGGAGTTCACCCGGATGCTGATGGAGGTCTCGCGGTTCCGGCCCTCGTTCTCAAGCGCCGCCGAGCTGGACAAGGCGCCCACGCTGGTGCGGCTGTCCAGCGGGGACGCGCGGCCCGCGCTGGTGTGCTTCCCCTCGATCCTGTCGATCGGAGGCCCGCACCAGTACGCGCGGTTCGCCGCCGGATTCCGTGGCCACCGGGACGTCTGGGCGCTGGGCAACCCCGGTTTCGTCGCCGGGGAGCGGCTTCCGGCGAACCCGGAGGCGGTGATCGAGGCGCAGGCCGAGGCGGTGCTGCGACAGACCGACGGGCAGCCGTTCGTGCTGCTGGGCCACTCCTCGGGCGGGCTGCTCGCCCATGAGGTGGCGGCGCGGCTGGAGAGCACCGGGGTCTTCCCGGACGCGGTGGTGCTGCTCGACATCTACTCGCACGACCCGGAGGCGGCCATGGCACTCCAGCCCGGTCTGCGGGCCGGGATCGGCGAGCGGAGCACGGGCCCGGTGCCGGTGGACGACGCCCGGCTGCTGGCCATGGGCGCGTACTTCCGGTTGTTCGGACAGTGGCAGCCGCGCGAGGTCAAGACGCCGACCCTGCTGGTCCGGGCCGAGGAGCAGTTCTTCGACTGGTCCCGCGACGGGGACTGGCGGTCGTACTGGGAGCTGCCCCACACCGTGCGCGATGTGCCGGGACACCACTTCACCATGATGGAGGACCACGCCGGTACGACCGCGCGAGCGGTGGAGGACTGGCTGTCGGACTGACGGGCGCTCCGGCACCGAAAGGGCCGGGTCCCGCCCCCTCCGAGGAGGGGGCGGGGCCCGGCCCTTTAGCTGTGCGGGTGTTACGTAGGAGCAGATCAGCGCTTACGGGCGGGGCGCGAGCGCTTGCCCGGCCCCACCGTCACGACCTCGAAGTTCGACTTGGTGCGGTCCAGCCGGTGGAAGAGGTTGTCCGGGCCGGTGATGTACATCTTCGACACCCCGGCGCCCTTCAGCGTGTCCACGACCTTGGGCCAGTGGATGGGCAGATCGAAGGTGTCCAGCAGCATCGTGCGCAGCTCACCGGCCGAGGTCACGATGGTGCCCTCCTGGTCGGTGACCACGGGAAGCTTCGGGTCCAGGAGGTCGTACCTCGGCAGGATCTCCTCGGCGGCCCGGCGCCGCAGCTCCGCGAACGCGGGCGCGTGCACCGCCGGGACCATGGTGTACATGGAGTAGCCGCCGGCCTCGCTGATGGCCTTCTTGAACCCGTCGAGTTCCTTCTCGCGCAGCGAGACCATGAAGAAGCCGTCGTCCAGATAGCCGGAGTAGTCGTACCACTCGCCGCGCTCACCGAGTGCGGCGAGGATGTCCGTCAGCTTCTCCTGCGGAGTCCGGACGAAGGTGTGGGTGACCGCGTCCTGGTACTCCTCGGTGAAGTACGTGTGCTCACAGCGCGCCAGCTCCGCGGTGAGCCGCACCACCTCGGGAAACGGCAGCGAACCGACGTAGGCCGTCGCCGCCTTCTGCCCGAAGCTGGGGCCCACGCACAGGTCCGGGACGAGGCCGTGTTCCTGCTCCGCCCGGTCCGCCGAGGCCATCGAGTTCACCAGGAAGGCGACCTGAGTGGCCTCGTCGTAGTCGTCCTCGGAGTCGCGGAGCCGGTCGAAGACCGAGTAGCCCAGCGCCTCGTCGGCCTCGGCGAGCCGCTTCCGGGCGAACGGGTCGAGCGTCAGGAACCTGCCCACCTCGGAGAAGCCGGAAGGTCCCATGCCCGGGAAAACAATGGCTGTCTTGGTCTGCTCGGATGCCGTCATGGTGTGGTGCCTTACTCTCTGGACCTGCGATCGCTCAGTCCTGTGGTTCGTCGCTCAGTCCTGCGCCCGGCGGTTGAAGCCCCGGATGCCGATGAACCCGAAAATCAGGAGGGACGCCGCGATGGCGCACGCGCAGATCCACAGCGGGATCGACGGCGGCACCCCGGGCGCGTCGGGCAGCAGCAGCCCGCGCATCGCCTCGGTGACGTAGGTCAGCGGGTTGAACGTGCACAGGATCTGGAACCAGCGGACACCGTCCAGGCTCCGCCACGGGAACTGCGTGGCCCCGGTGAACATGATCGGGGTGAGCGTCATGGCGAAGACGATGGAGATGTGGCGCGCGGGCGCCAGGGTGCCGAGGGTGAGCCCGACCGCACCGCCGACCAGTCCGCCGAGGCTGAGGATGCCCAGGGTCTCCGGCATCTTGGACAGCGGCCAGGAGACGCCGTCCAGCAGCAGCAGCCCGATCGGGATCATGACCAGGGCGCCGATCACCCCGCGCATCGCTCCGAAGAGCGCCTTCTCCACCGCCACCAGGCCGGTCGGGAGCGGCGAGAGCAATCGGTCCTCGATCTCCTTGGTCCAGGAGAAGTCGATCGCCAGGGGCAACGCGGTGTTCTGCAGGGAGACCAGGAAGCTGTTGAGCGCCACCACACCGGGCAGCAGCACCTGCTGGAACCCGGGCTGGGTCATGCCGATCTCGCCGAGCACCTTGCCGAAGACGAACAGCATGAAGAACGGTTCCACGATGACCTGTCCCAGGAAGGGACCGATCTCGCGGCCGGTGACGAAGATGTCGCGCCACAGGATGAAGAAGAACGTCCGCCACCGGTTGGCGCGGCGCCGGTGGCGCCCGCCACGGCGCTTCCCATCGGGCAGATCGAGTTCGAGCTCGGGCTCGGGCTCCGGCTCGGGCGGGGCGAGGGGCGAACGGGCCTCGGCCGCCGCGATGATGCTGTTCAGCGCGGCCTTGGCGTCCTGCGCGGCCTGGGACGCCGACGGGGCCGGTATGGGCTTGATGACCAGCGTCATCGTGTCGCCGATGTCGCTCTGCCGGGGGCCCGTGTCCCCGACCGGGTGCGGCCTGGCCTCCTGCCTGGCCTCGTACGGCTTGGCCTCGTGCTTGACCGGCGGGACGGCGGGGGTCTTCTGGTCCGAGACGGCGGGCAGCGGGGCGCGCTGCCTGGCCGGGACGAGCGCGGTCCGGGTGTCCTCGAAACCGTCGTCCTCGGCGGCCCTCGAAGCGGCGGCCCTCGAAGCGGCGGCCCTCGAATCGGTGGCCCTCGGGTCGGAGGCCCTGGGGTCAGCTGCCCTCGGGTCGGCCGCCCTGGGAGCGGCTGCCCTCGGGTCGGCCGCCCTGTTCCCGTCCGGCTTGGTGTCCGAGACCCCGAAGTCCGAGGTCCTGAAGTTCGTGGTCCTGGTATCGGTGGGCTGGCGCTCGGCGCCCTCGGGCTTCTCCTCAGCGGCCTCGCCACCGGTGTTCTGGCCCGACGAGGACGGGGGGCGTGCGGAGTTGCTCATCGCATCTCCTTCCCCGTCAGCTCGACAAAGACGTCTTCCAGGCTCGCCTTGCTCACATTCAGGTCCTTGATTTCACAGCCGGTGTCGGACAGGGCCTTGATGACGGTGGGCAGAAGCACGGAGGACGACGCGTTGCTGTAGACCTTCATGCGGAAGGTGCCGTCGCCTTCGGGTCCGCCCTGCGCGGTGGGGTCCCCCTGCTGCAGGACCTCGACCCGCTCCGCGACACCGAGGCTCTGCACCAGCTGGACCACGCCGTTCATACCGCTGTACGGCGGCCGCACCGTCACGGTCAGGGCGGTGTTGCTCATCCTGCTGGTCAGCGCCTCAGGGGTGTCCAGGGCGAGCAGCTTGCCGTGGTCGACGATGCCGATCCGGTCACACAGCCTGGAGGCCTCCTCCATGTCGTGGGTGGTGAGCACCACCGTGACGCCACGTTCCTTGAGATCAGCGATCCGGTCGCGCACGAAGATCTGCGACTGCGGGTCCAGGCCGGTGGCCGGTTCGTCGAGGAACAGCACCCGGGGGCGGTGCATCAGGGCCCGCGCGATCATCACGCGCTGCGCCTGACCGCCGGAGACCTGGTCCGCCCGGTTCTTGGCGTGGTCGCTGAGGCCGAGCCACTCCAGGCTCTCGTCCGCCAGCCGACCGCGTTCCGCGCGGGAGAGCCCGTGGTAACCGGCGTGGAACGTGAGATTCTGACGGATCGTCAGCGACCGGTCGAGATTGTTGCGCTGCGGCACGACGGCGAAGGACTGCCGGGCCACCGAGGGCCTGGCGATCACATCGACGCCCTGGACGAAGGCGCGTCCGCCGGTCGGGGCGATCCGGGTGGTCAGGATGCCGATGGTGGTGGTCTTGCCGGCTCCGTTGGGGCCGAGGAAGCCGAAGACCTCACCGTGTCGCACCGTGAAGCTGAGATTGTCGACCGCCGGGACGGGGCGCCCGGGGTATTTCTTGACCAAGCCGTCGACAACGGCGGCGAAATCAATGGGACGTGTTGTGTTCATCGCTGTCGTCGCACCGAATTTAATTGGCTTGAGGAGAACATTCTTTGCCTCATGTTTAACACAGCCGCTTGACTCGGAGCCCCTAACTGACCCCACCTTAGGGGGTGGTGGTGCAAGTGAGGGGGTTTAAGGGGGCGCCCCTTGCGCCATGTCGCGCCGGGATGGCGCGGTACCCGCATATAAGCCGTACGTCGAATAGCGGTTACTAGGGGTTGTGGCGCAGGAGAAGGGCTCATAGCCTCACGGAGTCAGCGCCTCGGACGAGCGTGGTCGACGCGCCCCACCGTGTACTCGTGCCCGGCCCCTCAGTGAAATCCCGGGGATGTGCTCCTTGAGCCAGATCAAGCCCGATGATGTGGGCCTTATTCGGATATTGCAAACGGAAACTCCGAGCAGTTTCCGGCTGATCTGTTTCCCGGAGTCCGCCCGCTCCACCGCGTACTACCTCTCCCTGTCCGAGCTGTTGCTGCCCACGGTGGAGGTGCTGGCGATCCAGTACCCCCTGTACGCCGGGGGCGAGGACGGTGAGGGCGGCGACGACGAGCGGCTGACCGACTCCCCGGAGCTGGCCGACCGGATCTTCGGTGCGCTGGGGGAGTGGATGGACCGCCCACTCGCCTTCTTCGGCCACCGGGCCGGCGCCGACCTGGCCTACCGCGTGGCCGAGCGCCTGGAACGGGAGACCGGGACGCCGCTGCTGACCCTGTTCGTATCCGGCCGGTCCGCGCACTGGGGCATGACCCTGGGGCCGCCCGCGCTCGGCTGCCGGATCGTCGCCCTCGCAGGTGAGGGGGACCCCAGGACCCCGCTGCGCGGCGTACGGGCCTGGCGGCGGCGTACGAGCGGACGATTCGACCTCGAGGTGTTTCCCGGCTCGTACGGCTACCTCGACTCGAGTCGACGCGAGGTCGTCAACCTGGTGCACGACCAGTTGCTCTCGCAGTCCACCGTCGATGCCGAGTGGGAAACCGGCGCCGAAGACAAGGGAGCCTAGGGGGACAAGCCCAGGGCTGCCCGTACTCCTGAGTGAAAAGGAAAGAGTACGTTCGATGACCGCGAAGATCTACGCGCTCGACTCGGTGCAGACCCTGGCCGACTTCGAGCTGGACGCGATCCGCGTCGCCGATGTGATCCGCGAGCACGGGGTCGCCCCCGGCGACCGCGTCATCCTCAAGGCGGGCAACTCCGCCGCCTACGTCAGTGTGCTGTTCGCCCTCATGCACGTCGGCGCCTCCATCGTGCTGATCGACCAGCAGGAGCACCCCGACGAGACCCGGCGGATAGCCCGGCGCACCGGCGCCGGGATCGCCTTCGTGGACGACGACTCCCCGATCCACGACGACGCCCGCGTAGTGAACCTCTACGAGCTGATCGCCCCGGCGGCGGGCCGCCCGCTCAGCACCCGTGAGCTGTCGTTCGACGCCTGGGCCGACCGGCAGGACGGCCTCATCATGTGGACGTCCGGCTCGACCGGCGAGCCCAAGGGCGCGGTCAAGTCCGGCCGTAAGTTCCTGACCAACCTGGAGCGCAACGCCGCCCAGGTGGGGCACCGGGAGGACGACGTCCTGCTGCCGCTGCTGCCCTTCGCCCACCAGTACGGGCTGTCCATGGTGCTCATCGCCTGGCTCACCCGCTGCTCGCTGGTGATCGCCCCCTACAAGCGCCTGGACCGGGCCGTGGAGATGGCCGGGCGGACCGGTGCGACGGTGCTCGACGCCACCCCGTCGAGCTACCGCACCATGCTCAACCTGGTCGGCCGCAAGCCCTCGCTGCGGGCGCGGCTGGAGCAGGTCCGGATGTTCTGCTCGGGCGCGGCACCGCTCGACGGCGCGCTCTCCGACGGCTACGCCGCCGAGTTCGGGCTGCCGCTGCTGGACAGCTACGGCAGCACCGAGCTGGGCAACATCGCCTTCGCCACCCTGGAGAACCCGGTCTCCTGCGGCCGCGCCATGGACGGCATCAAGCTGCGCGTCATCGACGAGTCCGGCGTCCCGGCCGCCCCCGGCCAGGCCGGTGAGATCGAGGTCGACACCCCGGACGCGCTGGAGGGCCACGTCGCCGAGGACGGCACCATCGACGCCATGCCGACCGGCTGGCACGCCACCGGCGACCTCGGCTACCTGGACGAGGACGACAACCTCTTCGTCCTGGGCCGGAAGTTCGCGGTGCACCGCTACGGCTATCTGCTCTACCCCGAGCTGATCGAGCGCAAGGCCGCCGTCGCGCACATCTCCACCCGGATCGTGCCGCTCCCCGACGAGCGCCGCCGGGGCGATGTGCAGCTGGTCTTCTTCGTCGAGGACGAGGAGGGGCGGGACGCCAAGTACTGGCGCGAGCGGCTGTGCGAGGTGCTGCCGGTCTACGAACAGCCCAACCGGGTCGAGGTGCTGGACGCCTTCCCGCTCAACCGCAACGGGAAGCCGGACAAGCGCCGCCTGGAAGAGGTCGCGCGCGGCTAGCCGCGAACGCACACGAAAGGGGCCGGGCTTACGCACCGGCCCCCTTTTCGATTCTGGGAATTTCGGGTCTAGGGAATTCCCTAGTCCGATCCTAGGGGAACCCCTAGTCGTACGGCAGCTCTATGGGAGCCAGCCCCGGAAAGCGGTCGCCCGGACCCGGGTTGTCCGGGGGCGTGGCGCCGCCCAAATGGTTGAGCACCCCCCACACCGCGTTGAGCGCCGTGGTCACCGCGCCCTCCGCGAATCCGGCCGTCCACGAGACGTCGTCCCCGCACAGGAAGAAACCGCGCTGCTCCGGGACCATGTCCTCCTGCATGAACTGGGTGAACAGCCGCCGCTGATAGCGGTAGTGGCCGGGCAGGTTGGACTTGAACGCGCCCATGAAGCGCGGTTCGGTCTCCCAGGTGACGGTCAGCGGTCCGGCGACGATGTGCGAGCGGATGTCGACGTCCGGGTAGATCTCGCCCAGCTGGCCCAGCAGCCGCTCCAGCCGTTCCTCGGCCGGGAGGGTGGCGACCTTCAGCGAGTCGTCGTTCCAGGTGTACGACAGGCACATCACCCCGGGCCGGTCGGGCCCGTCGTCGAAGAGGTAGACCCCGCGCGGCATCCGGTCGGTGAGCGTCATGCTCATCACGTCCTGCCCGGTCGCCGGGTCGGTGTCCCGCCAGAACGGCCGGTCGACCAGGACGAACAGCTTGGACGCGCCCATGTAGTGGGTGCGCTCGACCGCCGTCCACAGCGGGGTGGACAGCAGTGCCGGGTCGCAGTCGATCCGGTGCAGCAGCGTCCACACATGCGGGCTGAAGACCACCGCGGGGAACTCCCGCTCCGCGCCGCTCTCGTCCGCCACCCGGATGCCGCCGTCCGCCGTACGCCGCAGCCGGGTGACCGCGGGGCGCGGCCGGCCGCCGTGCAGCGACGCCAGCGAGGTGCCCCGCGGCCAGTGCGCGAGCGCCGAGGGCCGGTGCCCCCACAGGCCGCGCGGCACCTGGGAGGAGCCGCCGACGATGCCGACCTGGTTGTCGTCGGCCTCGGTGACCACGACGCGCAGGATCTCCAGCACCGAGTTGGGGAAGTCGGTGTCCCAGCCGCCGGTGCCGAAGCCGACCTGCCCGAAGATCTCCCGGTGCCGGAACGACTGGAAGGTGGGGGAGGTGGCCAGGAAACCGTAGAAGGACTGGTCGTCGAACTCCCTGACCAGCCGGTTCCACACGGCCTTGAGAGTGGCCGTGTCCCGCTGCTGGATGGCGTCGCGCACCGTGGACAGCTCGGCCCGCTCCTGGAGCGCCTTGTCCCAGGCGTCGGCGACCTCCTGGTAGACGTCCGGCAGGTCATCGGTCGTGCGGGCCCGGTCGCGCTCGCCGTTCAGGTCGATCAGTGTGCTCGGGGTGGCCGGTGCCAGCGGATTGGGAAAGGGCCGGGTACGCAGGCCCAGCAGGTCGATGTAGTGGAACAGCGACCGCGCGGAGACGGGAAAGCGCATGGCGCCCATTTCCGCCTTGTATTCCGGATTCCCGGGAAAGGGGGTGGAACGCATCCGGCCGCCCAATTGCTCCGCTTCGTAGAGAACCGGACGAAGTCCCAGGCGCATCAGCTCATATGCCGCGGTGAGTCCGGACATACCGCCGCCGATGACGGCGACTTCGGTGCCGTGCCGCGCACTCGGCAGGGCGCCGAGACCGGCGGGATGGCGCAGCCAGTTGTCGTAGGAGAAGGGAAAGTCCGGCACCAGCATCGTCGTGGCAGCCGTGATCGCGGACGTCATGAGATGAACCTCTTGGGGCCGAGCGGTACCGCGCGGAGATCAGGCGGTGTAGGCGACATCGAATTCCAGGCTCGAGGGCAGATCCCGACGCTGACTTATGTTGATTTTCCGGTAGACCCGGGTGAGGTGCTGCTCCACGGTCGAGATGGTGATGTAGAGCTTGGCGGCGATCTCACGGTTGGTGTAGCCCGAGGCGGCGAGCGCGGCCACCCGGCTCTCGGCGTCGGACAGTTCGGAGAACGCGGTGGTGTCCTCGCCGGTGCGGGCCGCCTCCGACAGCGCCGAGCGCCCCGGAGTCCGCTGCAGCGAGCGGGACAGCTCCTCGGCGCCGCAGTTGTCCGCCAGCCACAGGGCCCGCCGGGTCATCAGCCGGCCGCTGTCCAGATCGCCGAGTTGCTTGTGCGCCTCGGCGAGATCCGCCAGCGCCCGCGCCATCTCGTAACAGCCGCCGCTCGACCGCAGCGCCGCCACCGCCTCCTCCAGCAGGGCGGGCCGCTCGGCCAGCGGCCGGGTGGCGGCCAGCACGCGCAGCGCGGCGCCACGGGTGCGGGAGGGGACCTCACCGGTCAGCTCAAGCTGCTCCTCCGCCAGCCGGGCCGCCCGCTCCTGACCGCCCAGGGTCAGCCAGGTCTCGGCGGCACCGAGCCGCCAGGCCAGGGTGGCGGGCGAGTCCAGGCCCCAGGCGGCCATCTTCTCGCCGCAGGCGCGGAAGTCGGTGAGGGCCGCGTGCTGGCGCCCGGTGGCCAGCTGATGCCGGGCCCGGGCGTAGAGGTAGTGCAGCCCGAAGCGGTTCCGGTACATCTCCTCCGGCACCGGGCGGGCCAGCAGTTCGGCCGCCGCGTCATGGTCGCCCATCGCGGTGTGCGCGTTGATCAGCACCCCGAGCGGCATGCCGACGGTGACGCCCCAGCCGCGGGCCGGAAGCTCCTCCAGTGCCCGTTCCGCGTACTGGATCGTGTCCCGCAGCCGTCCGGCGCGCAGCGCCGTCTGGGCCCGCAGCGCGCAGAAGTAGGCCAGCAGCGCCTTGGCGCCGCGCTCCGCCGTCGCCTCGATCAGCCGATCGCACCAGGCGGCGGCGGAGGCGTGGCGGTCCGCGTATACGAGCGTCTGCAGTGCCGCGTGCACCGTCAGCATCGTCCGGTCGCAGAGCTGGACGGTCTCCAGCACCCGCTCCGCGGCCCGCACGGCGCCCTCGTCGGCGCCCCGGTTCAGCACCGTACGCAGCGCCCTGAGCGCGATGAGCTGAGGGGACTCGGGGGCCTGGTCCGGCGACGGCGCGTGCTCGTCCCATGGGCCGAGGGGCTCTCCCTGGTGCAGGAAGGGCCGCAGTTCGGGGTGGTCGGGGTAGGTGGTGGAGAGCGCGAGACCGATGCTCCGCAGAGCCGTGTCGAGCTGGGTGCCCGGGTTCTCGGCGGCGGTCCGGCTGACCTGCCCGAGGGCGGCGGCAGCCTCGTCCATCCGTCCGAACCCCAGCAGCCCGATGATCACGTCGAGGGTGTGCCGGGTCGGCAGCAGTCCGCTGCCGGCCGGTCCGGCCAGCGCCTGGAGCCGCCGCATCTGGGAGAGCGGGTTGAACGGCCACATGGCCTTGACCATGGTCGCCTGGAGGATCAGCCCCTCGCGTTCATCGGTGCCGCAGCGGTCGGCGGCCATCTGCAGGCAGTTCATCGCCAGTTCCCGGCGGTCGGCGGCGATCGCGTGCTCGGCGGCGTCCCGCAGCGCCTGCGGAATCCACTCCTCGACCGGCTCGGACACCTCGTGGCTGAGCAGATGGCGGGCCACGTCGATGGGGTCGGCGCCCTCCTCGTACAGCAGCCGGGCGGCCCGGTGGTGCAGCGGGCCCAGCTCCTCCATCTCCAGGTCCTCCAGGAGCGCGGTGCGCACCGCGTCGCTGCGGAAGTTCCCGTCGTGCAGGATCCCGACCTCGGTGAGCGCCGCGACGGACCGCCGTACCAGCCGCTCCTCGACCTCGATCACCCTGCTCAGCAGGGGAACGGACAGGGCGTCACCCAGCAGGGCGATCCCGTGGGCCACCCGGCGGTGGGCCGGGCCGCCGCGGTACACGCAGGACAGCGCCGCCTGCCGGAACAGCTCCCCGGCCACCGGGGAGCCCGGCGCGGTGTGCCGGGGGCTCCGGGCGATGTGGGAGAACTGGTCGTCCAGGAGGCCGCGCAGCAGCAGCAGGTTGCCGCCCGTCATGTCGTGGAACGCGGCGGCGTGGTGCTCCGCCTCCTCGGCGCCCGACTCCCCGGTCAGCAGCGTGGTGACGCCCGCGACGGTGAGCGGGGCGAGCCGTACGTGGCACACCTTCGGCTCGTGCAGCAGCTCATCAAGCGCCGGGGCGGCGGGCCCGGTCAGCGACCCGCGGCTCACCACGACGGACAGCGCCCCGGAGCGACATCGGCGGATGCCGTACGCCAGGCAGCGCAGCGACGGCAGATCGGCGAACTGCACGTCGTCGATCGCGATCAGCAGCGGGGCGTCCTCGGTCAGTTCCTCGAGCGTGCGGTGGAATTCCTGGAGGAACGGGAGGTCGGCCTGGTCAGGGCCGTACGGATTCGGGGACGCCTCAAGACCCGGCCCCGGCCGGGCCTGCCGAAGGCGCGCGGGCATGCCCTGGAAGAGCTGATCGAGGACGGCGTACGGGAATTTCTGCTCCGAGGCGGAGGCGACGGCGGGCAGCACCCGGACGCCCCGCGCACCCGCGGTGTCCGTCACCGCGTGCAGCAGCGCGGTCTTTCCCGACGTCACGGCACCGCTGATGACGGCGAGTCGGCTTCCCTCCCGGGCGTCCTCGAAGAGGAGACGATTGAGCCGGTCTATCTCCTGATCGCGCTCCACCAACACGTACGAAACACCTTCCCCGAATTCACTCGTGCGCAGGGGTGGTTAAACACCTTGCATGGTGCACCTGGTAACGCACCGTCTTCTGACGTGCGCTCTCAACTCCTCCCGGTCAGGCTGGGGGCTTGCCAACCGTGCAACTCGGGGTGTGGAGTAAGTGGGCACTCTAGCAGTGCTGTTGATGCGAAAAGATGACCGCCTCGTCACAGGTGAATGTGTTCGATTAAGGTTACGGCGTCGCAACCGGGTTGTGAGGCCCCGTACGGCCGCTGGGCTCGGGCTTCACCGCTGATGGGGCGGGTCGTGACGGGGGGTAACGCCCCTGTCGGATGTGTAGGTTGCGCAAAAGTTTCGGAAACTCTGGAACGCTCGATGCGCTTCTCCCGTCGCGTTGTGAGGCGATTCCCTTGTGCGTCATGGTCGCTATGGGGATGCCGAGTTGCACGAGCAAATGTAAGGAAAGAACGCGTGTTCAATCAGAAGTTGACATTCGTCGTTGGCACCGGCCGCTGCGGTTCGACGGCCCTGTCCAAGGTCATTAATCTTCATCCAGACGTTCTCAGTGTCAACGAATTGTTCGCCAGTATTCCCTCCGCCGAGGTGCCGGAGGTGCTGGGCGAGACCCCGCTGAGCGGCCAGGAGTTCTGGGAATATCTGTCCCAGCCCAACGCGGTCAGCGATGTTCTGATCAAGAATGGGGTCGTCCCGCCCGAGTTCCTCTACCACCGGCTGCCCGAGCGGCGGTTCGACGCCGCGACCACCGGCATCCCGGTCATCAGCGGCATGACGCTGCCCCATCTGACCGACGACCCGGACGCGCTCTTCGACGAGTTGGCGTCCGAGGTCACCTCCTGGCCCACGCGCCGTCCGGCGGATCACTGGTGGGCCCTCTTCGGCACCCTCGGCTCACGGTTCGGCAACCCCGGCACCGTCGTCGAGCGCAGCGGTATGTCCATCGGCCGGGTCACGGAAATGCACCGCGCTTTTCCCGAGGCGCGGTTTGTTCACCTCTACCGCGAAGGCCCTGACTGCGCCGTTTCCATGAGCCGGCACGTCAGCTTCCGCATGCTTCCGCTGGGGCATGAGATGGCCGCCCGCTGCGGTCTGAACTCGCCGTTCGAGCTGACCCCGGCCCACGCGGACCAGCTCCCGCCCGACCTCGCTCCGCTGCTGGGCGACGAGTGGGACCCGGCCCTGGTGATGGACCGCCCCATCCCGCTCGACGCGTTCGGCACCATCTGGTCCGGTGTGATCGTCGACGGTCTGCGGAAGCTGGAGGCGGTCCCGGCGTCACAGCGCACCGGGCTCTCGTACGAGACCCTGCTGGAGGAGCCGGAGAAGGAACTGATCCGGCTGGCCGAGTTCATCGGGGTGGAACCGCACCGCGCCTGGCTGGACGAGTCCGTCGCCCTGCTCGACGGCGGCCGCCCCGGTGCCGCGCGGCAGCTGCCCGAGGCGGAGCTGACCCCGCTGCTCGAATCCTGTCGTCCGGGCATGGAGGCGCTGGCGGCCCACCCGTAGGGCGCCTACCCCCCCCGTAGAGCGCGAGTGCCCGGCAACGGCCCTGTCGGGGGCCGTTGCCGGGCCTCGCGTCTTCTCAGGAGCGGCCCTTGAGGCTCGCTCGCAGGAACTCCCGGTTCATGGTCGAGATGGACTGGAGCGGGATGCCCTTCGGGCAGGCCGTCGCGCACTCACCGGTGTTCGTGCAGCCGCCGAAGCCCTCCTCGTCCATCGTGCCGACCATGTCCAGCACCCGGGACTCGCGCTCGGGCTGCCCCTGCGGCAGCACGTTCAGATGCGTCACCTTCGCCGAGGTGAAAAGCATCGCCGAACCATTGGGGCAGGCCGCCACGCACGCCCCGCACCCGATGCACTCCGCGTGCTCGAACGCGGTGTCCGCGACCGGCTTCGGCACGGGCGTGGCGTGCGCCTCCGGGGCGCTCCCGGTCGGGGCGGAGACGAAGCCGCCCGAGCCGATGATCCGGTCGAACGCCGACCGGTCCACCACCAGGTCCTTGACGACGGGGAACGCGGCGGCGCGCCACGGCTCCACGTCGATGGTGTCGCCGTCCTCGAAGTGCCGCATGTGCAGCTGACAGGTGGTGGTGCGCACCGGCCCGTGCGCCTGCCCGTTGATCACCATGCCGCACGCCCCGCAGATGCCCTCGCGGCAGTCGTGGTCGAACGCGACGGGCTCCTCCCCGCGCAGGGTCAGCCGCTCGTTGAGCGTGTCGAGCATCTCCAGGAAGGACATCTCGGGCGAGATGCCCTCGACTTCGTACACGGTCAGGGCGCCCGGCTCCTCGGGGCCGCGCTGGCGCCAGATCCGCAGGGTGAGCCTCATGCGTAACTCCGCTGGGTGGGGTGGACGTACTCGAAGACCAGGTCTTCGCGGTGCAGCTCGGGCGCGCGACCCGTGCCATGGAACTGCCAGGCGGCGGCGTACGAGAACGTCTCGTCGTCGCGGGCCGCCTCGCCGTCCGGGGTCTGGCTCTCCTCGCGGAAGTGGCCGCCGCAGGACTCGGCGCGGTGCAGCGCGTCCAGGCACATCAGCTCGGCCAGCTCCAGGTAGTCGACGACCCGGTTGGCCTTCTCCAGCGACTGGTTCAGCTCCTTGCCGTGGCCCGGCACCTTGATCCGCCGCCAGAACTCCTCGCGCAGCGCCGGGATGCGCTCCAGCGCCTTGCGCAGCCCGGGCTCGGTGCGGGCCATGCCGCACTCGTCCCACAGCAGCTCGCCCAGCTCCCGGTGGAACGAGTCGGGGGTGCGGTCGCCGTCGTTCTCCAGCAGCCGCCGCAGCCGGTCGGTCACCGACATCAGGGCCTCGGACACCGCCGGATGGGCCGGGTCGACCTCGTCGTGCGGATGGCGGGCGAGGTAGTCGTTGATGGTGGCGGGGAGGACGAAATAGCCGTCGGCCAGGCCCTGCATCAGGGCGGAGGCGCCGAGCCGGTTGGCACCGTGGTCGGAGAAGTTGGCCTCGCCGATCGCGAACAGTCCGGGCACGGTGGTCTGCAGGTCGTAGTCGACCCAGAGTCCGCCCATCGTGTAATGGATGGCGGGGTAGATGCGCATCGGCACCTCGTACGGGTTCTCCGCCGTGATCAGCTGGTACATCTCGAAGAGGTTGCCGTACTTCTCCTCGACCGCCGCCCGGCCCATCCGCCCGATGGCGTCCGCGAAGTCCAGATAGACGCCCTGCCCGCCGGGGCCCACCCCGCGCCCTTCATCGCATACGTTCTTCGCGGCGCGGGAGGCGATGTCGCGCGGCACCAGATTGCCGAACGCCGGGTAGATCCGCTCCAGGTAGTAGTCGCGCTCGTCCTCCGGGATCGCGGCGGGCGGCCGCGTGTCGCCCTTCGCCTTCGGCACCCAGATGCGGCCGTCGTTGCGCAGCGACTCGCTCATCAGGGTCAGCTTCGACTGGTGGTCGCCGGAGCGCGGGATGCAGGTGGGGTGGATCTGGGTGAAGCAGGGATTGGCGAAGTAGGCGCCGCGCCGGTGGGCCCGCCAGATCGCGGTGGCGTTGGAGTTCTTGGCGTTCGTGGAGAGGTAGAAGACATTGCCGTAGCCGCCGGAGGCCAGCACCACGGCGTCCGCGAAGTGGGTGGAGACCTGGCCGGTGATCAGGTCGCGGGCCACGATGCCGCGGGCTCGCCCGTCGATCACGATCAGGTCGAGCATCTCGGTGCGCGCGTGCATCTCCACGCTCCCGGCCGCGATCTGGCGGCTGAGCGCCTGATACGCCCCGAGCAGCAGCTGCTGACCGGTCTGGCCGCGGGCGTAGAAGGTGCGGGAGACCTGGACGCCGCCGAACGAGCGGGTGTCCAGCAGCCCGCCGTACTCGCGGGCGAACGGGACGCCCTGCGCCACGCACTGGTCGATGATCTCCACGGATACCTGGGCGAGCCGGTGGACATTGGACTCGCGGGCGCGGAAGTCGCCGCCCTTGACGGTGTCGTAGAAGAGGCGGCGGACGGAGTCACCGTCGTTGCGGTAGTTCTTGGCGGCGTTGATCCCGCCCTGGGCGGCGATGGAATGCGCCCGGCGCGGCGAGTCCTGGTAGCAGAACTGCACGACGTGGTAGCCCTGTTCGGCCAGCGTCGCCCCGGCCGCGCCGCCCGCGAGCCCCGTACCGACCACGATGACCGTGTACTTGCGGCGGTTGGCCGGGTTGACCAGCTTCGCCTCGAAGCGTCGGCGGTCCCAGCGCCCCTCGACGGGCCCGTCCGGGGCCTTGGTGTCGGCGATCGGCTCACCGGTTGCGTAGTCCGTGTACGCGTTCATCTCAGCTCACCACTCCACTCATCACGCCGACGGGTACGGCGATGAAACCGCAGGTCAGGACGGCAGCCAGGCCGTTCGCGGCCAGTTTGAGGGCCCGGTCGCGGCGCGGGCGGCCCGCGCCGAGGGTCTGGGCGGCGCTCCAGAAGCCGTGCCGGATGTGCAGGCCGAGGGCGAGCATCGCCACGATGTAGATGGTGTTGCCGTACCAGGTGGAGAAGGTCGCCACGATGTTCTCGTACGGATGGCCGGGCTCGGCGCGCTCGTTCACCGTGAGCGTCGTGAGATCCAGGATGTGCCAGACGATGAACAGCCCGAGGATCACCCCGCCCCAGCGCATCGTGCGGGTCGCGTAGCTCGCCCGCCGCCGCTGGTGGGCGTAGCCGCGCGGCCTGGCCGCCAGATCCCGGCGGCTGAGCTGGTACGCGGCCACGCCGTGCAGGACGACGGCGGCCAGCAGCCCGACCCGGGCCAGCCACAGGAACCCCTCGTACGGGAGGACCGGTTCGCCGAGGGTGCGCAGCCAGTGCGCGTAGCCGTTGAGGTCGCCGGGCCCGAAGAAGACCTTCAGATTGCCGAACATGTGGGCCACCAGGTAGCTCAGCATGATCAGCCCGGTGACGGCCATCACGGCCTTCTTACCGATGGTCGACCGCCACACGGAGCCGATGAGGGACGGCTTCCGCGGCGGCTTCCGCTTCTGGCCGGGCCGCCGCTCGTGGCCCGTGTCCGTCCGTGTCGCCAGTGCCATGTCTGTGACGCTAGGCAGCGCCCTGGTGATTAGTCCAAGACATGCTATGGCTGGATTCCATAGTCAATGCCTATGATCGCTGGGTGCAGCTGCAGCAGCTCCGTTATTTCGCCGCCGTCGCGGACACCCGCCACTTCACCCGGGCCGCCGAGCGGCTCCATGTCGCCCAGCCGTCGCTGTCCCAGCAGATCAGGGCGCTGGAACGGGAGCTGGGCGCCGAGCTGTTCCACCGTGCGCGCGGCCACATCGCGCTCACCGACGCGGGGGAGGCGCTGCTTCCGCTGGCCCGCCAGATCCTCGCCGACACCGAGACCGCGCGCCGCGAGGTCCAGGAGGTCGCCCAGCTCCGGCGCGGCCGGGTGCGGCTCGGCGCCCCGCCGAGCCTGTGCGCCAGCCTCGTGCCGGATGTGCTGCGCCGCTTCCACGACGAGTTCCCGGGCATCGAGCTGATCATCGACGAGGGCGGCTCCCAGGACCTCGTACGCACCCTCGCCGCCGGTGAGCTGGACCTCGCGCTGATCATCACCCCGCTGCCAGGACAGGCCCCCGCGCTCGCCGCCACCGAGCTGCTGCGGGAGGAGCTGGTGGTCGCCTCCTCGCCCGCGTCCCCGCCGCCCGTGAAAGCCCGCCGGATCCGGGTCGAGGATCTCCGCGACCGGCCGATGGCGATGTTCCGCCGAGGCTATGACCTGCGGGAATTCACCACGGCGGCCTGCCGCGCTGCCGGGTTCGAGCCCTCGTTCACGGTCGAGGGCGGCGAGATGGACGCGGTGCTCGGCTTCGTACGGGCGGGGCTCGGCATCGCCGTCCTCCCCGCCATGGTGGCGGCGCGCTCGGGGCTGCGGGTCACGCCCTTCGCGGGCACGGCGATGCGGCGCACCATCGCGGTCGCCCACCGCAAGGACGTCGCCCCGCCGAGGGCCGCGCGCGAGCTGCGCCGGGTGCTGCTGGCGTATCTGCGCTTGGCCGACGCCGACGACCTCCCGGGCCTCCCGCCGGGCACCCGCCTGCTGCCCTGACCTCGCTGATCCTGCCGCGCGCTCAGCCCCAGAGCGCGGTGGCCGCCGCTGCGCCCGCGAAGGCGGCCGCCACCCCCGCGACCACACTGCCGACCGCGTTGGCGACCGCGAGACCGCGCGCCCCGTCCTCCGCCAGCTTCAGCGTCTCGTACGAGAACGTCGAGTACGTGGTCAGCGCCCCGCACAGCCCCGTCCCGAGCAGCAGCTGCACCTGTGACGACGCGGCCCCCGCCGTCACCGCCCCGGTCAGCGCCCCCAGCACCGCGCACCCCACCACGTTCACCACGAACGTCCCCCAGGGGAACACCGAGTCATGCCGGGCCTGCACCGTCCGGTCGGTCAGATACCGCAGCGGGGCGCCGACCATCGCGCCCGCCACCACCAGGAGCCAGTTCACCGGTCATCACCTCCCGGGGCGTCGCGTTCCGGGAAGCGGACGATCTCGACCGGGTCCAGGATCACCGGACCGTCGCCGGTGATCTCCTCCAGCTCGGGCAGGAAGGACCGCACCCGCTCCTCCGTATCGATGATCACCACGCAGACCGGCAGTTCCTCGCTGAGCGACAGCAGCCGGGAGGTGTGGACCAGGGACGAGGCGCCGAAGCCCTCCACCCCGCGGAACACGCTCGCCCCCGCCAGCCCCGCCCGGTGTGCGCGATGCACGATTTCGGCGAAGACCGGTTTGTGGTGCCAGGTGTCACTCTCGCCGACGAAGACGCTCAGCCTCAGTCCGTTCGCGTTCATCCCGTGCTCCTGCCCTACGCCCCAACGGCCCCGATGACCCGACGGGTGCCCGCCACCGCGCCCCATACCGCCGCCATCGCCGCCAGCAGCGTCACCACCAGATAGGCCGCCCCGGTCGCGGCGTGGCCGTCCACGACGAGCTGCCTGAAGTCCACGGCGTACGTCGAGAAGGTGGTGAACCCGCCCAGCACCCCGGTGCCGAGGAAGGGCCGCACCAGCCGGTGGGCCGCCCACACCTCGCCGATCAGCGCCAGCAGGACACCGATGAGCGCGCAGCCCACCACGTTGACCAGCAGCGTCGTCCAGGGGAAGGCGCCCGTGGGGGTCGGCCACAGCAGGGCCGCCCCGTACCGGGCGGACGCGCCGATGGCGCCGCCGACCGCCACCACGCACACCACCGGGCCCTGCCCGCGCCATGCGCCGCGCCGCGGCCGTCGTGCGTCCTTCACCATGCGATTCAGGCTACGTGGCGCGGGCGCGGCTTCACGCCGCGTGTCCCCGGCCGGTACCGTCGGGCCGGAAGATCGTGAGGCGTGCCGGACAGCAGTTGAGACAGGAGACAGCCATGAGTAACCCGTTCGACAATCCCGACGGCCGTTACGTCGTGCTCGTCAACGACGAAGGACAGCACTCCCTGTGGCCCTCCTTCGCCGAGGTGCCCGAGGGCTGGACCGTCGCCCACGGCGAGGACGACCGCCAGGCGTGCCTGGACTACGTCGAGGAGCACTGGACCGACATGCGTCCGAAGAGCCTCGCGACCGCGATGGACGCCCCCGCGTCCTGACTGTCCCGACGGTCCTGACCGTTCCTGATCGCAGGCGGCCCCGCCACGGCGTTACGTTGGGCGTGTGACGGGTGCGAACGCTGACATTCCGGGCACCATGCGGGCCTGGGTGGTCCGCACGCCGGGCCGGATCGACCAGGTAGAGCTGCCGATTCCGCGCCCGGCCGCCGGTGAACTGCTGGTCCGGGTGCGGGCCTGCGGGGTCTGCCGTACCGATCTCCACGTCCGCGACGGCGACCTGCCGCCGCACCGCACCCCCGTCGTCCCCGGGCACGAGGCCGTCGGCGAGGTGATCGCGGCGGGCGAGCGGACCGCCGGGCCCGCACCCGGCGCCCGGGTGGGCGTCCCCTGGCTGCGCCACACCTGCGGCCGGTGCCGCTTCTGCGTACGCGGCCAGGAGAACCTGTGCCCCGCGTCCGTCTACACCGGCTGGGACGCGGACGGCGGCTACGCCCCGTACGTCACCGTACCGGCGGCGTACGCCTATGAGCTGCCCGCTGGATACGCCGCCGAGGAGCTGGCGCCGCTGCTGTGCGCCGGGATCATCGGCTACCGCGCGCTGCGCCGCGCCGACCTCCCGGCGGGCGGACGGCTCGGCATCTACGGCTTCGGCGGCTCCGCGCACCTCACCGCGCAGGTCGCCATCGCGCGTGGCGCCGTCGTCCATGTGCTGACCCGCTCGGCGGCCGCCCGGGCCCTCGCCCTCGAACTCGGCGCCGCCTCCGCCCGGGACGCCCGCGACCGGCCGCCCGAACCGCTCGACGCCGCGATCCTGTTCGCCCCGGCGGGCGAGCTGGTGCCGGTGGCCCTGGAGGCGCTGGACGCGGGCGGCACGCTGAGCGTCGCCGGAATCCACCTCTCCGACATCCCCGCGCTGACGTACGAGCGCCATCTCTTCCACGAACGCACCCTGCGCAGCGTCACCGCCAACACCCGGGAGGACGGCCGCGAGTTCCTCACCGCGGCCGCCGCCCACCACATCCGCGCCACGGTCACCCCGTACCCCTTCGACCGCGCGGACGCCGCGCTGGACGACCTCGCGAACGACCGGGTGAACGGCGTCGCGGTCCTGACGCTCTGAGCGGCGCTCTCAGACGGGACGGGGCGCGGCGAGCCAGTCGGCGATGGCGGCGGCGATCGGCTGTCCGGTCTCCAGCTCGATGAACCCGAACTGACCGCCCTGATTGCACTCCAGAAACCACCAGGTGCCGTCCTCGTCCTCGGCGAAGTCGAAAGCTCCGTAGGCGAGACCGCCAAAGGTCAGGTATTCCCGGACGGCCCGGGCGATCCGGTGGGGAACGTCCACCGCGTCCCATAGATGGCCATAGAAACCATACCTCCCATCAACCTGCCCGGAAGCTGCTGTCTTCCGGGCGGCGAACAAACGGCCGCCGACGCAGGTGAGCCGGATATCGGCCGTTTTGGGAATGTAGCGCTGAAGAAGCGTGGCACCTGCCGCGACGCCCGAGAAATCCGTCTCGGGGTCAATACGGGTGGTGGGCAGTGTGATGGGCGGATTGACCGGCGGAGGGCCGGAGACGGTCTTCACCACGATGTCCTGGAACTGGCTGGCGAACTCCTTGGCGGCACGCGGATAGGTGGTGATGAGCGTCGGCGGAACAGCGAATCCGCTGCGATGGGCGGTGCGCAACTGCCACGGTTTGGAACGTGCCAACTGGGCGGCACTGGGATGGTTCATCCAGCGCGCCTCGGTGGAATACAGCATTCCGTACAGGGCCTGTCCGCACTCGGCGGTCAGCCACTCGGAGGGCTCGGGGGCGTGCGCCGCTGGTTGCCCCGGGCGGCGCACCCATATGGACCGCAGGCTGTTCACGCTGACCAGGCGGCCGTCGGTCGACAGATAGCCGGTGAAGTCGCCGCGGTCGAATTCGGTGGAGATCCCTGCCTGACCGGGAAGGTCGGCGGGATCGAATCGGATCAGCGGGACATTTCGCTCACGTAATTCGGACACCACCAGGTCCGCTGTCACATCCTCCTGGCAGGTCAGGATGAGTACCGTCATCGACGTCGTGGGTCGGTGGGGACGGTCAGTCGTCGAAGTGCGTCTTGGAGCCCGCGGTGGAGGTCGTCGTGCCGCATTCCAGAAGCACCCCCCGGTCGGAGATGGCGGGGCGTCCATCGGGCAGCACATTCAGCTGCAGGGCGGCGTTGTACGAGTACGGAATGACAGCCGGTGATTGTTCGGCTGGGACCGCGTGGTTCAGGGCGAAGGGCTTCATGACTGACCTCTAATGCTCCACGGGATTCGCTTGTTTCGAGATGAGCTGCACCATCACACAACAGTACGTACTAAATTGGTAGGAGTCTCGCTACGCGCTGTTATGTCAGATCTGTGACAGCATGAAGTACGTCACACCGCACGCGCAATTCCATTACCGATGCCCCGGTTCCGGTCCGCGGCCCGCGCCGCGACGGCCCCGGCGTGAACGCCGGTCACCTGCCGCATCCCTGCCCCCACCTCCGCTTTTCCGGGGGTGCCGTGCCTCTCCCCGGGCAACCCGCCCTGCCTGTCGGCCTTCAAGACGCCATCCGGGCCGCCCGGGTTGGCCGATAACGCCACTCCGATCTCCCCGGCCGCAAGGGCGCAGCGCAGCGCCTGTGTGAGCTGGGTCTCTCGCGCCCCGTCCCGTGGCGGCCCGCCGGGGCGCACCGGACCGGCGGCCGGTACCGGGCCCACGAAGGGGCTCTCGGTGCCGAATCGACCAGGCAGTCGTTTGAACACCATCGCGGCGTTCACTCCTTCTCTGTGCGCCGTTCACCGTTCTTGCCGGACCGAACGCTCCGGCCGGGTAAAGCAACTCCCACGCCCCTGCCATGGGTGGATCAATTCGGCCAACTGGCCGGGTGTCGCCCGCACTTCCCCGCGGCTCTTGCCAGAGCGGGGTGCCGGGCCGACGGGCGGGAACCACGGATCGTGCTTTACCGTTCTTTTACCAACAGCCCCTCGAGCCACGAAGGAGTCGCGGTCACCGCGATGGACGACCCTCCCAGTACCCCCCGCCCCGACCCGGATGCGCATGAGTCCGTATCCGCCCCCCTATGCGCCCCCATATCCACCCGTGAGCGGTCCGCCGAGCGCACAGAGAGGGGACCGGCGTGCTGACCGAAGTGCTGTTGGTCCTGCTGGCCTTGGCGCTGACCCTGGCCTGCGCGGTCTTCGTCGCCGCGGAGTTCTCGCTCACCACGGTCGAGCGGGGTGAGCTGGAGCGCGCCGCCGCGGCGGGCGAGCGGGGCGCCGGAAGCGCGCTCAAGGCCGCGCGCAGGCTGACGTTCCAGCTGTCCGGCGCCCAGCTGGGCATCACCGTGACCTCACTGGTGATCGGCATGCTCGCCGAGCCCTCGCTGGCCGTCCTGCTGCGGGGCCCGCTGCGGGCCGCAGGTCTTGGCGGCGCCGCCTCGTCCGTGGCCTCGGTGCTGGGCGTGGCGATCTCGACCGTCGTCCTGATGGTGATCGGCGAGCTGGTGCCCAAGAACTGGGCGATCTCCCGGCCGCTGGCCGTGGCCAAGGTGGTCGCGGGCCCCCAGCGCGGCTTCACCGCCGCCTTCGCCCCCCTGATCCACCACCTGAACAACACCGCGAACCGCTTGGTGCGCCGCGCCGGACTGGAGCCCGCCGAGGAGCTGGCCTCGGCGCGCACCCCGGACGAACTGGTCGCGCTGGCCCGCCACTCCGCCGCGGAGGGCGCGCTGGAGCCCGATTCGGCCGAGCTGTTCGTCCGTACGCTCCGGCTGAGCGAGCTGACCGCGGAGAACGTGATGACCCCCCGGGTGGACGTCCAGGCGCTGGAGGCGCACGCGAGCGCCGCCGACGCCGCCAACCTCACGCTCGCCACCGGCCTGTCCCGGTTCCCCGTCTACCGCGACAGCCTGGACGAGGTGGTCGGCACCGTGCACATCCGCGACGTCCTCGCGCTGGACGCCGCCCGCCGGGCCGACACCCCGGTCACCGAGCTGACCACCGCCCCGCTGCTGGTCCCCGACAGCCTCCCGGTGGACCGGCTGCTGGACCGGCTGCGCGGCGCGCACACCATGGCCCTCGTCATCGACGAGTACGGCGGCACCGCCGGGGTCGCCACCCTGGAGGATGTCGTCGAGGAGGTCGTCGGCGACGTACGCGACGAACACGACCCCGACGAGACCCCCGCCCTGGTGCCCTCCGGCCCCGGCACCTGGGAGGCGGACGGCGCCGTCCGGCTGGACGAGCTGTCCGCGATCGCCCTGACCGTGCCCGAGGGCCCGTACGAGACCGTCGCGGGCCTGATGGCCACCGCCCTCGCGCGCATCCCCGAGGCGGGCGACGGCATCGAGACCGACGGCTGGCACCTCACCGTGCTCAAGGTGGACCACCACCGCGCCGACCGCGTACGGATCACCGCCCCGGCCGCCGCCCACGCAGAGGAGGACCCCCGATGACCCTGCTCCAACTGGCCATCGGCGCCCTCACCCTGCTCACCAACGCCTTCTTCGTCGGCGCCGAGTTCGCCCTGATCTCCGTGCGCCGCAGCCAGATCGAACCGCGCGCCCAGGAAGGCGGGAAGCGCGCCCGCACGGTGCTGTGGGCGCTGGAGCACCTGTCCGCCCTGCTGGCCACCGCCCAGCTGGGCATCACCATCTCCTCGCTCGTCCTCGGCGCGGTCGCCGAACCGGCCATCGCCCACCTGCTGGAGCCGGTGTTCGCCGCCGCCCGCGTCCCCGGGCCCCTGGTGCACCCGATCGCCTTCGTGCTCGCCCTGGCGGCGGCCACCTATCTGCACATGCTCATCGGCGAGATGGTCCCCAAGAACATCGCCCTCGCCGCCCCGGAGCGCACCGCGCTGCTCCTCGGCCCGCCCCTGGTCGCCGTCACCCGCGCGCTGCGCCCCGTCGTCTTCGGCGTCAACGCCTTCGCCAACGCGCTGCTGCGGCTGCTGAAGGTCGAACCCAAGGACGAGGTCGAGTCGGTCTACACCGACGCCGAACTCATACGCCTGGTCCGGGACTCCAGCGACGCGGGCCTCCTCGACGCCTCCGGCAGCGAGCGGCTGCGCGACGCCCTGGAGCTGGGCACCCGGCGGGCCGGGGACATCCTGGTCCCGCTCGGCGAGATGGTCACCGTGGACCACCGGGTCACCCCCGCACGTCTGGAGCGCACCGCGGCCGCCTCCGGCTTCTCCCGGCTGCCGGTCACCGGCCCCGGCGGCGCCGTGCTGGGGTACCTCCACATCAAGGACACCCTCGGCGTCACCGATCGCGACCAGCCCTTCCCCGGCGCCGCCCTGCACACCGTCACCCGCGTACCGGCCGATACCCCGCTGGACGACACGCTGACGGCGATGCGCGGCGCCGGTACGCACCTGGCGGCGGTGACGGGCGACGACGGTTCCGTCCTCGGGTTCGTGACCATGACGGACGTTCTGGAGGAGCTGGTGGGGGAGGCGGCATCGGACGCGCCCTGACCGGCCCGGCGCGAGGTTTGACCCCCGTGGCCCGGTAAAGAAGTTGGAACGGGCAGCCGAAGTCCCGTACTGCGACATCGAAAGGCCAGAACCGCACCATGAGCATCGTGAGCTGGATCGTCCTCGGGCTGATCGCCGGAGCCGTCGCCAAGTTCCTTCTCCCCGGCCGTGACCCGGGCGGTCTGATCGGCACCACCGTCATCGGCGTCGTCGGGTCCTTCATCGGCGGCTGGCTCTCCGCCAAGTTCCTCGACCGGCCCATCGACGACCAGTTCTTCGACCCCGCCACCTGGGGAGCCGCCATCGGCGGCTCCCTGGTGCTGCTGATCGCCTACCGTCTGCTGTTCGGCCACTCCCGCCGCTGACGGCGGCGGGCGGCGCGTCCTGCGAAACGGCCTCCTCCGCTACGTCCGTAGGGGAGGAGGCCGGCGGGGTTCAGCCGTCGGTGACCCGGGGGCCGGGCTTGAAGCCGTGCCGGTGGGCCAGCGCGACGACGGCGGTGGCCAGGACGGCCAGCCCGAGCAGCACCCAGGGTATGGACCCGGCGCCGGTCGACTCCAGGAGGAGACCGCCGAACACCCCGCCGCCCGCGACCGCGAGGTTGAAGACGGTGACGAACATCGACTGCGCGACATCGGCCGCGTCCCCGGCCGCGTCGGCGTTGGCGGTCTGCAGCAGCGTGGGCGCGCCGCCGAACGTCACACCCCAGATGACGATGCCGAGGAACACCAGCGGCACCGACGAGCCCGCGACGCCCAGCACCAGGGACGCGAGGGCGAACCCGGCGAGGCTCAGCAGGGTGACCGGGCGCAGCTTGCGGTCCACCAGGACTCCGGTGAGCCAGATCCCCACGATGGCCGCGGCGCCGAACACCAGCAGCGCGAGGTCGACGCGCCCACCGAGACCGGACCGCTCCAGGAAGGGTGCGATGTAGGTGTAGAGGATGTTGTGCGCCAGGATCCACAGGAGCACCACGGCCAGCACGGAAGCGATGCCCGGCAGGGCGAAGATCTTCCGGATCGGCTCCCGTTCGGTGGCGGTCTGACCGGGGAAGTCCGGGACCAGCGCACGGATCCAGAGGACCAGCAGCAGCGCGACGGCGGACATGATCCAGAACACTCCGCGCCAGTCGAACAGCGACCCCAGCCAGGTGCCCAGCGGGACCCCGAGGGTCAGCGCGACCGGCTGGCCCACCCCGACGATGGCCAGCGCCCGGCCCTGGAGGCTTTCGGGGACCAGCCGCCTGCCGTATCCGGCGAGCAGCCCCCAGACGACTCCGGCCGCCATACCGGCGATGAAGCGGGCGACGAGGGTGAGTTCGTAGCTGGTGGACAGCGCCGTGATCGTGTTGAAGATCAGCAGCCCGCCGACCGAGAGGAGCAGCAATGGCCGTCGTCGCATACTGCGGGTGGCGGCGATGACGGGGATGGCCGCTACCACGGAACCGATCGCGTAGAGCGTGACGAGCTGCCCCGCCAGCCCTTCGGAGACGCCGAGGCCGTCGCCGATCTGCGGGAGGAGTCCCGCGGGCGTCGTCTCGGTCATGATGGCCAGGAATCCGGCCGTGGTCAGCGCCAGCAGTTTCCCTATGGGAAGCCGGTCGCCGTCGGTGACCCGCTGCGGGTCGATGGCAGTTGTGTCACTGCCGGTATTGCTCACGTAGGTCTCCTTGTTTTCCAAATCGGCGCCGGGCGGGGGCGTTCAGGCCGCCCCCGCCCAGCTTTATCGGTGATGTAGTGCTGCTTCGTTATTTCGGTACCGCTCGGTGGCTCAGTACTGCGCGGCCAGGGAGCCGAATCCCCTGATGCGGTCGGCGATGCCGTTCTGCCGCAGCGCCCGCCAATAGAGCACCGTGTTGTTGGAGATGACCGGCTTGCCGAGCCATTCCTCGGCACCGGCCGCGACGCGCATCATGGCCATATTGGTGCCCACCTGCACGATCGCCTCCACGTCCGGGGTGTCGACGGCCTTGATGGCCTCGCGCAGCTCCGGTTCGTGCACATGGGCGATCCGCTCCGGACTGCTGCACCCCAGTCCCGTCATCGATACCACGTCATATCCGGATTCGGTGAAGAACCGGCTGACCGAGTCGTCACCGGCCGGAACGTACGGGGTGATGACGCCGAGCCGCCGGGCGCCGTATTGGGACAGCGCCGTGGTGAAGGCGTCCGGGCTCATGGTGACCGGAAGACCCCCGCTGGCGGACTTCATCGAAGCCACCACCTCGTCCTGAGAGCCGGGGCCGTCCCAGTAGATCTCAGG
Organism: Streptomyces sp. NPDC001700; assembly: GCF_053596435.1. Classification (NCBI taxonomy): domain Bacteria; kingdom Bacillati; phylum Actinomycetota; class Actinomycetes; order Kitasatosporales; family Streptomycetaceae; genus Streptomyces; species Streptomyces sp. NPDC001700. The sequence continues at coordinate 389,069 of NZ_JBSFGE010000002.1, read as the reverse complement.
GGAGAAAGCGATGACGAAGCAGTCGGGTTTGCACGGCAGCAGACTGTCGATCGCCCGGTGGGTCGACTCCCGGTAACTGCTGACCAGATCGTCGATACCGCCCGTGAGCGAGGTGTCCTGGGTCTGCATGCGCCCGGTGTGGTTGGTGACCCCCTCCGGCCGCATGGCTTCCATTTCCGGCTGGACGGAGGTGTTGGTCGCCGGAAGGACCACGCCGACTTTGAGACGCGGTCCGAGGCAGTCGGTCATATCGCGCTCCTTGTGCTGTGCTGTGACGGTGAGTTGGGGCTGATTCTCAGTAGCCCGGGGCCTTGATGAGGAGGTGCTGCCGCCCTATGATTTCCGGAACGATGACGGCGTCGTTCCATGACGACTGGTCCACCTGCTCCAGTGCGATCGAGACGGCGCCCTCGGGGACCTCGAAGTGCCGCATCACCAGCGCGGTGAGGTCCTCGGTGAGCTGCCTCCGTTGTTCTTCGCCGACGTCCAGGGGAAAGTGCTTGATGTTGAGATGAGGCACGTCTTCCTCCGTGCGGATCAGTTGGGGGATCAGTTGTCGAGGCGGGTGTGGATTGCCGAGATGAGTTCACCGACCCCCTTCTTCTTCAGCACGCTGTAGTGATCCCCGACCAGCTCGACCGTGGTCGGCGGGGTCGCGGAATAGCCCGAGCTGTCCTCGATGAACGAGTAGTCGTCGCCCGTGGCCTTGAAGATGGTGATGGGCGTGTTCAGCTTGCGCTCGGCCAGTTCGCGGAAGCTGTACTCAAATTCGTACGTCGCTTCCACGATCCGGGTGATCCGGCGGATGAGCGCTTCGTCCAATTGCGGGAGGAGTTCATGGATGAACGCCACGAACTCGTCCTCGTGCCGGACCGTTTCGAGGCACCGATCGCGGTCGGGCCCGCTGATTCCGCCGGTGAAGACGGAGTAGAGGATCGTGAGGTAGGCCGGATTGCGGTACGTCGCCTCACGTCCGTACTGCTTCCCCTCCGTCTCCCGGACCTTGGGGTTTCCGGGGCAGATCAGAAACAGGTTCTCCACCTGTTCCCCCGCGTCCTCCAGCTGCCACGCGGTCTCGAAGGCGACCCGGGCGCCGAAGGAATAGCCCCACAGGGTGTAGGGGCCCTCCGGCTGGATTTTCCGGATCTCGGCCACATCCGCCGCGGCCATGTCACGGATCGTCGGGTACGGCGTCTCGCCGTCGTTGATGCCGTGCGCCTGGATTCCGTAGAACGGCCGGTTGACGTCCGCGCCGGAGGCGAGCTGCTGGAGGTTCATGGGATAGCCGCCGAGCCCCGGCCAGCAGAAGACCGGCGACTGTCCGCCCTCGGGGTGCAGCCGCAGGAAGCGGGATATCTCCCCGGTGGCGGTGCCGTCGACATGGGGGGCGAGGCGGCTGACCGTGGGCGCGTCGAAGAGCACCTGCACCGGCAGCTTGGTCCCGAATCGCTTGTTGAGGCGGTTGACCAGGGTCACGGCGATGAGCGAATTGCCGCCCGCTTCGAAGAAGTTGTCCTCGGTGGATACGGGCTCGTACTTCAGCGCCGCGCCCCACAGCTCGGCGAGGGCCTTCTCGATGTCCGTCTCCGGGGCCACGAACTCCCGGCTCTCCAGCCCCTGGGACATCTCGTCGAAGCCGGCCAGCGCCTTGACGTCGATCTTCCCGTTGGCCGTCTGCGGCAGCGCGTCCAGGACGACGACCTTGTTGGGCAGCATGTAGTCCGGCAGATAGGTGGCCAGGTCGTCCCTGATCACCTCGGTCGGGCCCTTCATATGGACGATGTCCTCGCCCATGCCCTCGCTCGCCTCCTGCTCGGCCGATATTCGGCCGCCGACGAAGAAGTAGGAGGCGCCGGTCGGGATCGAGCACTCGGTCAGGATGGCGTCCAGACGCCGTGCGGCGGGCAGCGGATGACCGGTCTTGGAGCTGTAGCCGGAGGACATCAGGCCCAGCCCCAGCTGGTTGGCCTGGAGGTGGTGGAGCTTCTTGCCGAGCGCGATGTACTCCAGCCAGGGCTCGGCCGCCCGGCTGACGGCGCTGATGCCGAAGCTGGAGCGCTCGTAGACCGCCTGGTTGATGGCGATCACGTCCTTCTTCAGCACCAGTTCGTCGGAGATCTTCTCCAGGTCGCCGGACCGGTAGCGGTACTGACCGCCCGGCAGATCGGTGACCTTCCCGGGATGCACCTGGAGGTAGACCTCGGTGGGGTCGTCCGGCTGACGGCCGTCGCTCTGCCGGATGTCGAACGTGCCCAGGTAGTGGTCGTCCTCGGCCACGTCGAACTGCGGCAGCAGCTCCGGATGGAACCCGTCCGGATGGATGGCCAGGCCATGGGCGGGCAGCACCTGCTCGAAGAGGCCGACCATATGGCCCGTCTCGAACTCCAGCACTTCGCCGATGTTGTTCTTGTAGACGGGCTCGATGGCCTGCCGCTTGCCGACGAAGTGGACCTTCAGCCGCGGGGATCCGTCACCCTTCACCGTGCGGATCAGCGCGAGCTGGTGGTCCAGCGGGTTGTAGTAGTAGATACCGGCCGCCAGCTCGCCGATGCCCGCGATCTCCAGGTACATCTGGGTCGCGTACAGCGCGCCGGGCGAGGCGTACGCGTACTTCGGCAGCAGCCGCTCCTCGCTGTGGAACTGCCCGAAGGAGCGCAGGATCGCGCCGAGACCGCTGAGGGTCAGATCGCCGAGCGGCCGCGACGCGAAGGGGTCCACCCCGTGGTCGAGCAGCTTGAGGATGCGTGCCCGGCTGGTGTCCCCGCCCTCGTAGAAGCGGTAGGTCTTGCGGGCGAACGCCTCGCGGCGCAGCTCCGGGCTCGCGTCGCGGCCGGGAAGGTCCACCTGGGTCCGCCCGGCGAGCTGTTCGGACGAACGCAGCCCGGGGTTGGAGAGCTGGGCCTTGACCTGCAGCTTGTTGGATTTGGACTGATGGTGGGAGCCGTGGTTGCCCTGGTCCATCAGGGCGGCTTCCTTGGGGTTCAGCTCCACGGCGGCGACGAGGTTCTGGGAGCCGGTGCGCGGATCGTCCTTGACCAGGACGGCGGCCCGCTTGACCCAGGCGTGGTTCTCGATGGTGCGGGCGACCTCGTCCAGTTCGACGCGGTAGCCGCGCAGCTTGACCTGGCTGTCGGTCCGGCCGAGGAAGTGGACGATGCCGTCGGGCGCCTGGGAGACCAGGTCGCCGGTCCGGTACAGCCGCACCGGGGCCTGCCCGGGCTCCGGCGCGAGGTGGACGAAGCGCTCTTCGGTCAGCTCGGGCCGGTGCAGATAGCCGCGGGCGAGCTGGACACCGGAGATGTACAGCTCACCGGTCTCGCCGTGCGGCACGGGCCGGTGGCTCTCGTCCAGCACGTGGTAGCCGGTGCGGGCGACCGGGGCGCCGATGGGGATGACGGTGGGTTCGTCGTCCACGGTGGCCGGGGCGACCTCGTACGCCGAGGAGTTGATGGTGCACTCGGTCGGTCCGTACAGGTTCACCAGCCGCGCCGTCGGCAGCGTCGCGAAGAACTCCGAGGCCAGTGCTCTGGTGAGCGCCTCGCCGCCGCTGAACACCCGGGACAGGCTGGTGCAGTCGCCCAGCCGCTCGGTGTCCACCAGGGCCTGGAGCAGCGTCGGGACGCACTGGAGCGTGGTCACCCCGTGGCGGTCGATCGTGTCGATCAGCCCCTCCGGGTCGCGGTAGACGCCCGGGGCGCCCATCACCACGCGGGCGCCGCACGCCGAGCCGAGGATCTCCCACTGGGCGGCGTCGAAGCTCATCGGGGTCTTCTGGAGGATGACGGTGCCGCCGCCGAGATGACCGGACTCCTGGAGCCAGCCGAGCTGGGCGGCGATGCTGCGGTGCTCGACCATCACCCCCTTGGGCTTGCCGGTGCTCCCGGAGGTGTAGATGACGTAGGCGAGCCCGTCCGGCTGCGGCTCTTCCCGTGGGTCCGGCTGGGTTGGCGGCGACCCGCTCGGCAGCTCGGTCAGGGCCTCGTCCACCGTGAGGACGAGGGTCTCGGGCGGGGCGAGTTGGCGCAGCCGGTCGGCCAGATGCGGCTGGCAGACGATGACCTGGGCGCGGGCGTTGTCGATGATGAAGCGCAGCCGCTCCTCGGGATAGTCCGGGGAGAGCGGCACATACGCGCCTCCGGCGCTCAGGATGCCCCACGCGCCGACGATGAGGTCGAGTGACGGATCAGCGAAGAGCCCCACACGGTGATCACGGCCTACGCCGGACTTCTGGAGCCGAAGAGTTAAACGGGCGCTCCGGTCGAGGAGGTCCCCATAGGTGAGGTGGGTGTCGCCGGCGACGACCGCGATGTCGTCGGGCCGTGCGGCGGCCTGTGCTCGAAGAAGCGCAGGCAGAGTGGTGTGATTTCCGACAGGCATGAAAAACCTTCCCGCTGTCTCTGTTGATGGCTTCCGGCGATGGCTTTCGGACGCGAACGCCGGCGGATGAGATCAAGCAGTTATGACGAGACTGGTCTGTTCAGGTCTTCGGTGGTCTCCCTGGACCATGGCCCCGCCCGGGCTGTGGACCGGAACGGATCCCGGGCCTGGCGCGGGCAAGGGGCATGGACGAGGGTTGTGTGCTCAAGGGCCCGCCTGGTTGTGCCCCCGTTGCGTACCCAGAGCTGTCTGACAGCCACTGACCGTAGAAAGTAGGCTTGCTCCATGTCAAATAGTTCGATGTTGAACTCACCTCGAAGAGATGGGACCGGCGAGGTGAACGAGCATCACGAACAGGTGCGTGAGGAGGGCGAGGACGCGCTCGATCGCATCCTTCAGCAGTGGGCGGAAAGCCGCCCTGACCTGGACGCTTGGTCCATGGGGCTGATGGGGCGGCTCTTCCGTGCGACCCGGCTCGTCGAGTGGGGAGTGGTGGAACACCTCGACGCCGAGGGCATGGAGCGCTGGGAATTTGACGTACTCGCAACATTGCGGCGCAGTGGCCCGCCGTACGCCTTGTCCCCGAAAGCCCTGGCCGCGACCATGATGATCAAGCCACCGGCGCTCACCCACCGGGTCGACCGACTGGTGAATCGCGGCCTGGTCGACCGTGAACTCGACCCCACCAACCGCCGCCGCATGGTGATTTCACTCACCCAGGAGGGGTTCGAGCTGGTGGACAACGCGGTGGAGGGGCATATCCGCAATGGGGAACGCCTGTTCAGCGCCCTGGACCGGACCGAGCAGGAGCAGCTGTCGCAGCTGATGCGGAAGCTGCTGCTCTCCCTCGGCGACGCGGCGCCCCCCAACGCGCCGGGGCGGTGAGCCAGTGGCGCCCCCGGCAGGACTCGAACCTGCGGCCAAGCGCTTAGAAGGCGCCTGCTCTATCCACTGAGCTACGGGGGCCGGTGGTGGGCCTGGAACTGCTGAGCCCCCGGGTGCCGACGGGCCCGCGGTGCGGCCGTGGTGCCGGTGGCCGGGCGCGGCGGATCCGTGACCTTGCCGGGGACAAGGATAGGGCTCCCTGCGCCTCGCCCCGGTTGCTTCACCTCCGTGGCACGTTGTGGAGGTTCAGTGAAGCGGTCCGATAATCGCAGGCAGGTACGAAACTCGCATCGTTTTTCACGCCTCAAACGGCGGGTGTTGTCTACTCGTTATGCCTGAGCCCCGTCCGCCCCGCCTGCCTCATGTCCGATCTGAGGTGATCCGGGTGGGTCTCTTTGACGCGCACGAGTGACCATACGCTTCAAAAAGAGATCAAAACCGGGCATTCTTCGCATGTGGCGATCTTGGACGTACGGCCCCGGCTGCTCGACGCGCTGACCGCTCTGCGTGACCGCGTTGACGCCGCACGCTTTCCGCTCCCCCTTCCCGGTGCCGACCGCGCTCGCCGCAGCCGTGCCGAGTTGCTCGCTCAACTGGACGACTACCTCGTGCCCCGGTTGCGCGCCCCCGAAGCGCCTCTGCTGGCGGTGATCGGCGGATCTACCGGAGCAGGAAAGTCCACTCTGGTCAATTCCCTGGTCGGCCGACGGGTCACGGAGGCCGGGGTACTGCGGCCGACGACCCGTACCCCGGTGCTGGTCTGTCACCCCGACGATCACTCCTGGTTCGCCGGGAAACGGGTGCTTCCGCAGCTCACCCGGGTCTGGGTACCGGCCCAGGGAGACCGCGCTGAGGGCCCGTACGACGAGGAGGAACGGGCCCGGGAGGGCGAGGGGCCCGCGGCGCTGCGGATCGAGACCGACCCGGGACTCGCCCGGGGGCTCGCCCTGCTCGACGCGCCCGACATCGACTCGCTCGTCGCCCGCAACCGCGATCTCGCGGCCGAACTGATCTGCGCCGCCGACATCTGGGTGCTGGTCACCACGGCCACCCGGTACGCCGACGCCGTCCCCTGGCATCTGCTGCGGACCGCGAAGGAGTACGACGTGACACTTGTCACCGTGCTGGACCGGGTTCCGCACCAGGTCGCCGCCGAAGTTTCACGTCAGTACGCCGCGCTCCTCACGGCGGCCGGGCTCGGCGATGTGCCCCGTTTCACCATCCCCGAGCTTCCCGAGTCGGCGGGCGGCGGCAGCGGACTGCTCCCGGCCACCGCGGTCGCCGCGCTGCGCGACTGGCTCACCCGGCACGCCCAGGACCCGCAGGCCCGTACCGTCGCCGCCGCCCGCACCGCGGCCGGTGTCCTCGCCTCGCTCCAGGCCCGGATGCCCGCACTGGCCGGTGCGGCCGCGGCCCAGCACGCCGCGGCGGTGCGGCTGGTCCAGCGGGTCGAGGGGGCGTACGGAGAGGCGGCCGAGCGGGTGCGGCGGGAGATCGCCGCGGGCGCGGCCCTCGCGGGCGGCGCGCTCACCCACTGGCACGGCCAACCGCACGACAGCACCCCCGATGAGCTTCTTACGGCGCTCACCGACTCCCTCGCGACCCTGCTGCGCAGCGCGGCGGCCGCCGCCGACGACCGGATCGCCGAGGCCGGGAAGCGGGATCCCGCCGCCAGGACCGGGCTCGCCCCGGCCGACGCGCGCGAGGCCGGGGACCGGATCGGCGTGGCCGTACGGCGCTGGCGCCGCTGCGTCGAGGAGCTGGCCGAGGAGGAGACCCGTGCCCGCGTCCCCGACGGCGGCGGGCCCGACACGCCCGACGAGGTCGCCGCCTTTCTGGTGGCCTCCCTGCTGGGCGGGCGGCGGGCCCGTAAGGCGGGCGAACGGCTCGCCGAGACGCTGGGCGCGCACCGTGCGCTGCGGCTGGGCGACCGAGGCGGACGGCTGCTGGACGGCTGCGTCGCGCGCGCCCTGGAGGCGGAGCGCGACCGGCGGCTCGCGCCGCTCGACGCGCTGGACGTCACCCCGGACCACCAGGTCCAGCTGATCGCCGCGCTGTCCCTACTGCAGAAGGAGAAGTGACCGACGTGACGGCTACTGCTGCTGGTCTCGACGGCGGGGACAAGTGCGGGCACGGGGACGACGCGGGCGCCGAGGGTGTGGTGCGGGCGCGGCAGACGTGGGACGACGGGCTGATCGCCCGGCGCGCCGGGCGGCGGGTCGCCCGCCGCGCCCCCCGGGAGGTGCCCGGCCCGGCGGCACCGGCGGCACCGGCGGCACGGACCGCTCCCGAGGGCGAGCGGTGCGAGCCGTACGGGACCGATGACGCGCGGCAGACGCGCGAGCCGTCCTGCGTTCCTTACCGGTCGGGCGACTTCCGGTCGGGCGATTACCGGTCCGGTGACTACCAGTCCGTTGACTTCCGGGCCGGTGACTACCGCTCCGGCGATCCCTATAAGGCGTATGAGGCCTATGAGGCGTACGCCTCGTACGAGCGACCCTTCGGGCCCGGCGCCCGCAGCTTCGCCGCCGGGAGTCTGCGGCCGCGCCTGGACGCCCTGCGCCAGCTCGTGGGGCTCTCCCGAACCCGGCTGGACGGACGCACCCTCGCCGGGGCCGGGCGGGTGCTGGACGAGGCCGCCGCGCGCGGACGGCATCCGCTCGGGCACACCGTCGTCGCCCTCGCGGGCGCCACTGGAAGCGGTAAGTCGACACTCTTCAACGCGCTCGCCGGGGCGCCGCTCTCCGAGGCCGGGATCCGGCGGCCGACCACCGCCGTGCCACTCTCCTGCGCGTGGACCGATCACGCCGACGGGCTGCTGGACCGGCTCGGCATCCCGCCCGTGGACCGCCGCCGCCCGGCGTATCCGTACGATCCGGCGCTGCGCGGTCTCGTCCTGCTCGACCTGCCCGACCACGACTCGGCCGCCCCGGGCCACCGGGACCGGGTGGACCGGCTGCTGGGGCTGGTCGACGCGGTGGTGTGGGTGGTGGATCCCGAGAAGTACGCGGACGCGGTGCTGCACGAGCGCTATCTGCGGCCGCTCGCCGGATACGCGGAGGTGACGTTCGTCGTCCTCAACCAGGTGGACCGGCTGCCGGGCGACGCCGCCGACCAGGTGCTGGACGATCTGCGGCGGCTGCTGGACGAGGACGGGCTGGCGCTCGGCGAGCACGGGGAGCCGGGCGCGGCGGTGCTCGCCCTGTCCGCGCTCACCGGGGAGGGCGTCGGGGAGCTGCGGGACATGCTCGGCGGGCTCGCGGCCGAGTGCGGCGCGGCGGAACGGCGGCTGGCGGCGGACGTGGACGGCACGACCGCGCGGCTGCGGCCGCAGTACGTGGCGGACGGTTCACCGGCCGGGTTCACCGGGCGGGCGCGGGCGGAGTTCGAGGACCGGCTGGCGGAGGCGGCGGGCGCGGCGGCGGCCGGGCAGGCCGCGGAGCGGGCCTGGCTGCGGGACGCGCAGTGGGCGTGCGGGACGCCGTGGGGGCGGCTGGTACGGGGTCGCGGGCCCGGCGGCGGACGGGCGGAGGACGAGCGGGAGGCCCCGGGGGCGCGGGCGAAGGCGGCGGAGCGGGAGGCGGTCACGGCCCGGCCCGCGGTGGAGGAGGCCGTGCGCACGCTCGCCGACGAGGCCACGGCCGGGCTGCCCGGGCCCTGGGCGCAGGCGGTGCGGGAGGCGGCGGGCTGGGGTGGCCGGGGGCTGCCGGAGGCGGTCGACGAGGCGGTGGCGGCGGCGCGGCGCGGACAGTGCCTCACCCGGCCCGCGTGGTGGTCGGCGATGGCGGCGGCCCAGGTGGCGCTGCTGGTGCTCCAGGTGGTGGCGGTGGTCTGGCTGGTGGGGGCCGTGGCGGGGCTGTTCGGCGGGCCGGGGTGGTGGGCGCCCGTGGCGCTGGCGGCGGGTGGCGCGCTGGCCGGGACGGGGCTGGCGTGGGCGTGCGGGATGGCGGCGCGGGGGCCCGCGCGGCGGTACGGCCGGGCGGCGGAGACCCGGCTGCGGGACGCGGCGGTGGGCTGCGGGCGGGCGCGGGTGCTGGGTCCGGTGGGCGCGGAGCTGGCGCGGTACCGGGAGGTGCGGGCGCAGTACGTGATCGCGGCGGGGGAGGGCTGAGGGGGACGTGACGCACGGGGTCCGCTCACCGGAACGAGGGAGCGGGTTATCCACAGCCTGGGGGTTGTGCACAGGCTCCGGCGAGGGGCGCGGATCGCGGGCAGCATGGGGGTCGGCGGTCCGGTGGGCCGCCGGGGGAGCGCGGCAGATCGGGGGAGCGGGCATGAACGAGACCTGGACGACGGTGCTGGGGAACGCGGCGACGCGGCCGGATTTCTGGGAGACGGCGGCCGGGGTCGCGGTGGCCCGGTTCCGGCTGGCGGCGACGGTGCGCCGCTGGGACCGGAAGAGCGACGGCTGGGTGGACGCGTACACCAGCTTCTATACGGTCTGGGCCTGGCGCACCCTCGCGGCAAACGTGGCCGCTTCGGTGACACTCGGCGAACCGCTGCTGGTCCATGGCACCTTGCGGGTGCGTGAGCGGGAGAAGGAGCGGGAGCGGGAGGGAGCCCGGCAGGGCGCGGGGGAGGGGGAGAGCGGACCCAAGCGGTGGGTCACCGCGGAGATCGACGCGGTGGCGGTCGGGCATGACCTCACGCGCGGTACCTCCGCCTTCCGGCGGGTCTCGCAGGCCAAACCGCTTTTAAACGCACCGACCGGGGCAACGTCGCCGTGACCAGGGGGGATTTATCGATAATCCCAGGTCATTTGGGGTCTGTGGGCGAGATAACAATTCCGATTCGGATCGGTTGGGGTCAGGTCCAATCGGGGATCACGCGGCTTTTCGCTCCCTAGGATCCCTGAGTGCCCAACGGGGGTTACTGAGTTTTGAGTTCGCTGGCGATGCGCACCGACTGACCGGCGCTCGCCCGGAGGGGAAACCATGAATTCTGTGAAGAGGCGGGGTGCCGCCCGATTCGCGGCCGCCGTTCTGGTGTCTGGGCTGGTCGCCGTGGGCGCGATAGCCGGCGCCGGCGCCGCCGCCGCGGACGAGGTGCCTCCGGGAAGCGGTGGGGCCACCACCACGCTGAGCGGCCTCAAGACCTTCGACAAGGCGGTCATCCACGAAAAGGGCGGCAAGGGCGACCAGGAGGTCGGCGCCGGTCTCTTCGAGATGGCGGTCGACAACGGCGGCAGCATTCAGACGTACTGCGTCGATCTGCACAACCCGACGCAGAGCAAGGCCAAGTACGAGGAAAAGCCCTGGAGTCAGACCTCACTGGCCAACAACCGCGAAGCGGGCAAGATCAACTGGATTCTGCAGAACTCCTACCCCCAGGTGAACGACCTCGCCGAACTCGCCTCGAAGGCGGGCTCCGGCGCCCTCACCGAGAAGACCGCGGCCGCCGGTACGCAGGTCGCCATCTGGCGCTTCTCCGACCGGGCGGAGGTCGACGCGGTCGACCCGGCGGCCGAGAAGCTCGCCGACTACCTGGAGAAGAGCGCGCGGAACCTGGCCGAGCCCAAGGCCTCGCTGAGCCTCGAACCGTCCGCCGTCTCCGGCAAGGCCGGTGAGCCGATCGGTCCGGTCACGGTCCGCACCAACGCCGAGAGTGTCACCCTGACCCCGGGCACCGAGGCCGTCGAATCCGGCGCGAGGCTCGTCGACAAGAGCGGCAAGACGATCACCAGCGCCGCCAACGGCGGCGAGGTCTACGTCGACGTGCCGTCCGGCGCGGACGACGGCTCCATCTCGCTGACCGCCCAGGCCGCCACCAAGGTTCCGGTCGGCCGCGCGTTCTCCAGCGACACCAAGAGCCAGACCCAGATACTCGCCGGTTCCAGCGAGAGCACCGTCTCCGCCTCCGCCACCGCCCACTGGGCGGAGGAGGGCGCGGTCCCGGCCGTCACCGCCGAGAAGGACTGCGCCGAGGGCGGTGTGGACGTCACGGCGACCAACAAGGGCGACGAGGCGTTCACCTTCTCGCTGCTGGATCAGAAGTACACGGTCGAGGCCGGTCAGTCGAAGACCGTCACCGTTCCGGTGAACGAGGACCGGAGCTACACGTTCAGCGTCCGGGGCCCGAACGGTTTCAAGAAGTCCTTCTCCGGGGTCCTCGACTGCAAGACCGCGGGCACCTCGACCGGCGGCGACAGTGACAGCCCCTCCACCAAGGCGGGCCCGGCGTCGGCCGGGGGCACCGGCGAGGTCGTCAGCGGTGACACCACCGCCGTCGACGACACCGGCGGTGACCTCGCCGAGACCGGCGGCAGCAGCACCACCCCGGTGATCGCGGGCATCGCCATCGCGCTCGTCGTGGTCGGCGGCGCCGCGATCTTCTTCGTCCGTAAGAAGAAGTCCCCCACGGGCGAGTGACCGTCGGTGGAGTGACTACTGACGACGGACGGTGAGGAAGGGCCGGGGCGGCGAGCAATGGGTTTCCGCCTCGGGCCTGCCGTACGGCAAGATGGGGTGGGGTGTCTCTGCCCTGGACGCGGCGGAGCCCGCATGCACCCATGCGGCGCGGGCCGCAGATCGATACCTACCAGACTGCCGGACGGTTTCTCTTGGCTGAGTTCATCTACACCATGCGCAAGACGCGCAAGGCGCACGGCGACAAGGTGATCCTCGACGACGTCACGCTGAGCTTTCTGCCCGGCGCGAAGATCGGTGTCGTGGGTCCCAACGGCGCCGGTAAGTCGACGGTGCTGAAGATCATGGCCGGGCTGGAGCATCCGTCCAACGGCGATGCCTTCCTCTCGCCGGGCTACAGCGTCGGCATCCTGCTCCAGGAGCCCCCGCTGGACGAGTCCAAGACCGTGCTGGAGAACGTCCAGGACGGCGTGGCGGAGACCAAGGGCAAGCTCGATCGCTTCAACGAGATCGCCGAGCAGATGGCGACCGACTACAGCGACGCGCTGCTCGAGGAGATGGGCAAGCTCCAGGAGGACCTGGACCACGCCAACGCGTGGGACATGGACGCCCAGCTGGAGCAGGCCATGGACGCCCTCGGCTGCCCGCCCGGCGACGCGCCGGTCACCAAGCTCTCCGGTGGTGAGAAGCGCCGCGTCGCGCTCTGCAAGCTGCTGCTGGAGGCACCCGACCTGCTGCTCCTCGACGAGCCCACCAACCACCTGGACGCCGAGTCGGTCCAGTGGCTGGAGCAGCACCTCGCCAAGTACGCGGGCACCGTCGTGGCCATTACCCACGACCGGTACTTCCTGGACAACGTCGCCGAGTGGATCCTGGAGCTGGACCGCGGCCGCGCCATCGGCTACGAGGGCAACTACTCCACGTACCTGGAGAAGAAGCAGGCCCGCCTCAAGGTCGAGGGGCAGAAGGACGTCAAGCGCGCCAAGCGCCTCAAGGAAGAGCTGGAGTGGGTCCGCTCCAACGCCAAGGGCCGCCAGGCCAAGTCCAAGTCCCGGCTGAGCCGTTACGAGGAGATGGCGGCCGAGGCGGAGAAGACCCGGAAGCTGGACTTCGAGGAGATCCAGATCCCGCCGGGCCCGCGCCTGGGCAACGTCGTGGTCGAGGTGGAGAACCTCTCCAAGGCGTTCGGCGAGAAGGTCCTCATCGACGACCTCTCGTTCACCCTGCCGCGCAACGGCATCGTGGGCGTCATCGGCCCCAACGGCGCGGGCAAGACCACGCTCTTCAAGATGATCCAGGGCCTGGAGACCGCGGACGCGGGCAAGATCAAGGTCGGCGACACCGTCAAGATCTCCTACGTCGACCAGAGCCGCGCCAACATCGACCCCAAGAAGACGCTGTGGGCCGTCGTCTCCGACGAGCTGGACTACATCAACGTCGGCCAGGTCGAAATGCCGTCCCGCGCCTACGTCTCCGCCTTCGGCTTCAAGGGCCCGGACCAGCAGAAGCCGGCCGGGGTGCTCTCCGGCGGTGAGCGCAACCGCCTCAACCTCGCGCTCACCCTCAAGCAGGGCGGCAACCTGCTGCTCCTCGACGAGCCGACGAACGACCTCGACGTGGAGACCCTGTCCTCCCTGGAGAACGCGCTGCTCGACTTCCCCGGCTGCGCCGTGGTCGTCTCCCACGACCGCTGGTTCCTCGACCGCGTCGCCACCCACATCCTGGCGTACGAGGGCGAATCCAAGTGGTTCTGGTTCGAGGGCAACTACGAGTCGTACGAGAAGAACAAGATCGAGCGGCTCGGCCCGGACGCCGCCCGTCCGCACCGCGCCACCTACAAGAAGCTCACCCGGGGCTGATTGGATGGCCCGGCACATCTACTCCTGCCCCCTGCGCTGGTTCGACATGGACGCGTTCGGCCATGTCAACAACGTGGTCTTCCTGCGCTATCTGGAGGAGGCGCGCGTCGACTTCATGTGGCGGCTGGCGCCGGGTAACGGGAGTGACGCGTTCACCGGCGGGGTGGTCGTGGCCCGGCACGAGATCGACTATCTGAAGCCGCTCGTCCACCGGCACACGCCGGTGAGCATCGAGACCTGGGTGACGGATATCCGTGCCGCCTACATCAACCTCCGCTACGAGATCAAGGACGAGGAGACCGTGTACGTGCGGGCCGCCACCCGCATCGTCCCCTTCGACCTCGAAGCGGGCCGGCCGCGCCGCGTCACGTCCGAGGAGGAGAGCTTCCTGACCGACTACCTGGAGCCCGAGCCGGGCACCGGGAAGGGCGCCGGGAAGTCAGCTGAGGGGGCCGTCACCGTATGACGGCATTCGGGCAGCAGCTCCACTTCGCCGACGCCGGGGAGGCGGCCGACCTCGCCGCCTTCCTGGCCCGGCTGATCCACTACGACCGCGCCGCGGCGGTCCGGCTGCAGGCGGGCGGCGGGGTGCTGGCCGTCTTCGGCCGGCCGCCGTCCTTCGAGGTGCTGGCCATCCGCACGGCACGGCTGGAAGCCGTCGGCACGGCGGGTGCCTCGGACGCCGGGACCCCCGGCGGGCCGGGGGCGCTGGACACCACCGTCTCCGCCGGTCAGTTCGCCGACGCGCTGGACACGGCGGGCACCGGCCGGACGGCGTCCGGCGGGCTCACCGTCGCCGTGCCGGAAGCCGTCACCGGCCCGCCCTGGGCCGGAGTGCTGCCGCCGCGCGGCGGCTGGCGCCGGGAGGCGGGGCTGCCCGGCACGGACGAGGTGCGCCGGGCGGTCGCGGCCGCGGTCGCCGAGTTCCGGGCCCGCGACGAGGCGCTCCCCGAGGAGCGCCGTACGCGCGCCGAGCGCGACCGCATCGGCCACGAGATCTGGTCCCGCACGCTCGGGGACACCGGACTGCCGCTGCGCGCCGTGCACGCCGCCCAGTCGCTGGGCTTCCTGCGCCCCGCGCGGGCGAGCGCGGGCGCGGGTGCCGCCACCGGCTCCCGTGGTGCCACCGCCCTCGCCCCGGCGGCCGAGCCGCTGGCCCTGCTCGCCGCGGGCGGCTGGCTGCGGCTGCGTACTCCGTACGGCTCGATCGCGGTGCGTACGTCAGGGCTGCCCGGGCTGTCCGTGACGCCCGCCTAGGCGGTCCCGTCCTGGGCGGCCCCTGGGCGGTCTCAGCCCTCGGTGTTGACCATGGAGGCGGCCGCGTAGGTGAGGTAGTTCCACAGCTGGCGCTCCAAGTCGGGCGCCAGCTCCAGCTCGTCCACCGCGTCCCGCATATGGCGCAGCCAGGCGTCATGCGCCGCCCGGTTCACGGTGAACGGCGCGTGGCGCATGCGCAGCCGCGGATGGCCGCGGTTGTCGCTGTAGGTGCGGGGCCCGCCCCAGTACTGCATGAGGAAGAGCACCAGCCGCTCCTCCGCCGGGCCCAGATCGTCCTCGGGGTACATCGGCCGGAGCAGCGGGTCCTCCGCGACGCCTTGGTAGAAGCGTCGCACCAGGCGCCGGAAGGTCGGCTCGCCGCCGACCAGCTCGTAGAAGGTCTGCTCCTGAAGTGTGCCGCGCGGAATATCTTTCACGCCTCCATGCTCTCAGACAGCCCGCCCTAGGTAAGGGGGCGTAGGACCCGGCGGACCTGTAGCGGGCCCGGCCCCGGCGCAGGACAGTGGAGGCATGGGCGGCACGGGCGTGACGGAGACGGGCGGCGGGCGCGGACGTACGGGCGACCGGCCCGACCGTCATGCCGACGCGGCCGCCGTGGCGCGCGACGGGCTCGTCCGGGAGATCATGGCGGGCGGCGGGCTCACCGATCCACGGTGGCGGGCGGCGTTCGAGGCGGTTCCGCGCCATCTTTTCGTGCCGTATTACTACGAAGCGGGCGAGGCGGGCGGCGCGGCGCTCACCACCCGGCTGTGGCGGGACGACCGGAACCCACTGCGCCGGGCCCGCTGGCTGGCCGGGGCGTACGCCGACGCGCCCCTGGCGACGCGGGTGCGCGACGGCGAGCTGATCTCCTCCAGCAGCCAGCCGTCCCTGATGGCGCGGATGCTCGACGCGCTGCGGGTGCGGGACGGGGACCGGGTGCTGGAGATCGGCGCGGGCAGCGGCTACAACGCGGCGCTGCTCGCCCACCGGCTCGGCGACACCCGGGTGACGACCGTCGACCTCGACCCGGAGATCACCGAGGCCGCCCGCAGACATCTGGCCACGGCCGGCTTCCGTCCGGCCGTCGTCACCGGTGACGGGGCGCGCGGCGCTCCCGCGCGGGCCCCCTACGACCGGATCATCGCGACGTGCGCCGTGCCGTCCGTACCGTCCGCGTGGCTCGGTCAGTGCCGGCCCGGGGCGCTGGTGCTGATGCCGCTGGCCACCGGGCTGATCGTGCTGCGGGTCCATGACGCCCGGCATGCGGAGGGCCGTTTTCTGGCCACTCCCGCGTACTTCGTCCCGCTGCGCGGCAGTGGGAAGCCGGGGCCCGTTCCCACCCACGGGCTGCCGTCGTGGCCGCTGCTGGACGATTCCTTCCGCTTCCTGCTGAACGTGGCCGCGGGCCAGTTGGAGCCGGTCGAGGCGCTGGCGCTGTGGGAGCACGAGGGGCGGCCGGGCCGCGAGCGCTACGGGGTGACGGTGCGGGGCGAGCGGCAGTGGGCCTGGCTGGACGACGCGGAGGGCGCGTACGCCTGGCCGCTGGGCGCGGACGTCGCCCGATGAGAGATGGGCCGGGGCGAAGTGCCCCGGCCCACATGTCGCTTGGGCTCTAGCCTCGGCGAACGGTGATCGTCGTCCAGGCGCCGACGTGCACCCGGTCGCCGTCCTGGAGCGGGATCGGGACGTACGGCTGGATCGGCTCCTCGCCGCCGTTGATCGTCGTGCCGTTCGTCGAGTCCTGGTCGACGACCGCCCAACCGCCGTCCGGCTGCTGGACGAGGACCGCGTGCTGGTGCGAGACGCCCGGGTCCTCGGGCGCGCGCCCGAGGTCGATGTCCGGGGCCTCGCCCGTGCTGTGGCGGCGGCGGCCGATGGTGATCTGCTGGCCGCCCAGCTGCAGTTGCTGCTCGGGGGAGTACGCCGGGAGGTTCAGCCCGGCGGCCTCCGGGCCGCTGCGGTGCATCATCGCCGTGAAGTAGTCACGGTCCGGCGCGACGACCGCCGTCCAGTTCGCCGGTCCGGCCGGGGGCGGGGGCGTGTGGCCGCCGCCCTGTCCGTACGGGCCGGGCTGGCCGGGCTGGCCGTGCGGCGGGGGTGCGCCGGGGCCCTGGTACGCCTCGTTGCCGTAGGACGGGGCCGGGGCCGGGGGCGCGGGCGGCTGCGGGGCCTGAGGGTAGCCGTAACCCTGCTGCTGTGGCGGGGCCGGAGCCGGGGGCGGCGGGGCGCCGCCCGCGGACGCCTGCGGCGGCGCCAGCGGCCAGTCGTCCTCCGCGGAGCCGAAGGCCGGGCCGGAGGACTGGTTCGGCTGCGACGGCGACAGCGGCTCGGCAGGGCGGTTGACCTGGGACGGGCGCGAGGCCTGGTAGTCGCCGCCGTGGGTCTGGTGCGGCTGCTGCTGGCCGTGCGGCGGCTGCGGCTGCCCGGGCGGACCCTGCGGCGGCTGCCCGTACTGCTGCTGTCCGTACGGCTGCGGCGGCCCGGGCGGCGGCGGGAAACCGCCCTGTCCGGGGGGCGGCGGGGCGTACGAGGTGGGCTGCTGCGTCAGGAAGTTGTAGCGGCACTCCTCGCAGAACGGCGCCTGCGCCTCACGCGGGGTACGGCACTGCGGGCACGTCTCCGGCTGGTAGCCGCCCGGCTGCGGGGGTGCCGGGGCGGGGCTGGGGTAGCCGTAGCCGCCGGAGGGCGCGCCGGGCGGGGGCGGCGGGCCGCCCGGGGCCGGGTAGCCGTAGCCGCCGGGCATCGGAGGGGGCGGCGGAGGCGGCGGGACGGGGCCGGAGGGCATGGGTGTCCCCGACATCCGGTGGCCACACACCTCGCACCAGTCGTCGGCCGCCGATTGGTGGCCGTTAGGGCAAGTCGGCATGTCGGTGATCCCCCTCTTGTGCCGTTCTTGGCATTTCTGCCGTAACGCGATCTCTTCGTGCTACTTCTTGACGCGGACTGTCTTGGTGGAGCGTGTTTCGAGTGTCATCTCGTCCGCCTCCGCGACCTTCGCTTTCAGTCGCACAGTACCTGCCGCCGCATCGACCACATCCACCACCTTCGCAAGCAGTTTCGCCGTGTCTCTGTTCCCCGAGGTGTTCGCCAGCTGTACGGCCCTTCCCAGCTTGGCGGTCGCTCCCTCGACATCGCCGGACTTACGCGCATCCATGCCCTGTTGGATGACCTGTGCCAGTTCGGCTTGGCCCGTGTAGTGCGCGACCTGCGGATTCATCGAGGTGGAGGCGGTCATGTCGGCCGTCCACACGGCCCGGACGAGCCCCTGGGGCAGCGGGGCCGGAGGGCTCTGGCCGTCCGGCTGCGGCAGGACGAGGGAGACCCGGGCCGCGAGCATTTCCTGGCCGATTTCCGCCGCCGGAACCCTCAGACACACGTGGTAATCGCGGGATTCGTCCCCCCATGACCCGGTTGGGTAGTCGCCGGAGCGCGGTCCGGCCTCGGTGCGCCGCCCGGTCAGATCCTCGACCGTGGGTGCGACCTGTTTCACAAAAACCACTTCGGCGCCCACCGGGGCCCACAGCCGCACGTGCACGTCCGCGACTTCCTTCCGCATGGCCGTCGCCATCATCCGCGTGAAGTCCGTGGACAGTTCGGCCGGGTTCGCCACGATATCGGCCGTTCCGAGCAGGGCGGAGGCGATCCCGGTGACCTCCTTGACCTCCCAGTCCGTGCCCACCCCTCGGGCGTCGCAGGTGAAGCGGCCCGCGCAGGCGTCGAGCGCGGCCCGCAACTCCTCCGGCTTCTCGTGCTCGTTGCGGCCGTCGGTGAGCAGGATGCCGTGCCGGATCGCGACATCGGCGGCGCCCAGCAGCCGGTCGGCGAGCCTCAGCCAGGTGCCGATCGCCGTGCCGCCGCCCGTGGAGAGCCCGCGCAGCGCGTCCTTGGCCTCGGCGCGGGTGTGCGGATCGGCGATCGCCAGCCTCCCGTTGCCCGGGAAGACCTCGACCGCCTTGTGGGTGCCCGCGATCACGGCGAAGGCGACCCCGTCGCGCACCGTGTCGATCGCGGCCGCGGTCGCGTCGCGGGCGTGGCGCATCTTGGTCGGCGGATAGTCCATGGAGCCGGAGCAGTCCACCATGATCACCACGGCCGCGCCGGTGGAGTCGCCGCCCCGGGCGTACTGGCCCGGGGCGGCGACGGGAGCGGAGATGGGTATCCCTCCGGTCGTCCCGCCGCCGGTCGAGGTGACCGTGACGATCGCGTTGACCTCACGGCCTCCCTCCGGGAGGTACTCGTTCTGATAGACGTCGACCGAGAACCGCGGCGCTTGGGACTTGGAGAAATTGGCCATCTGATCCGCTCCTTGGCACTCCACAGGGACGTACGGGCATAGCGTCGTGCCGCGAGAGCGTGGGCGGAGTGATGGCGTCCGGAGCCGCCCCGCGAGCCGGAGCCCGCTTCCCCCTCCGGGCCGGAGCCCGTCCCCCCTCGGGCCGTCAGGCCGATCCTGCCCCTCCCGGCGCGGCGGGGAACGGCACCACGGCCACTGTTACGTTGTCGTGGCCCCCGCCGTTGAGGGCGTGGCCCACCAGGACCCGCGCGCTCTGCAGCGGCCTGCCCCGGGCGTCCGGCGGCACCGCGCGGGCCATCTCCTCCGCCGACTCGGCGTAGTTCCACAGCCCGTCGGTGCACACCACCACGACCCCCGGCCGGTCGGGCTTGAACGAGGCGGTGTGGGGCTCCAGTTCATAGGCGTCCGCCCCGAGCCAGCCGGTGATGGCGTGCGCCCGCTCGTCCGCGTACGCCTCGGCCTCCGACATCAGCCCCGCCGCCACCATCTGGGCCGCCCACGAGTCGTCCTCGGTGAGCCGGGCGGGCTGGGTCGTCCGGTCGTCGGGCACCCAGTAGACGCGGCTGTCGCCGATCCAGCCGACGGTGAGCATCCCGCCGGTGACCACGGCGCTGACGATGGTGCAGGCCGGAGCGTTCTGATAGCGCTGGTTCTCCTCGTGCTGGGCCGGCACGCCGGGCTCCAGGGCGAGCGACGAGACCGCCTCGGCGGCGGCCACGATCGCCTCGTTCATGGCCTCCTTGGGGTGAGTGCCCCGGGGGAGCAAGGTGAGCAGCGACTCCTCCGCCGCGTGGGCGGCCGCCGCTGACGCGTCGTCCGGGCGGGTGGCCGAGGAGACCCCGTCGCAGACCACCGCGACGACGGCCGGTGAGCCGTCCGGAAGGGCGGCGGTGGCCACCGAGAACGCGTCCTCGTTGCGGTGGTGGCGCAGGCCGCGGTCACTGGCCGCGGCGACGCCCGCCAACTCCCGCTCCATATGGTCGCGCTCACGCGCCTGCGCGTGCCCGCAATGCTCGCAGTATCCGTCCCTGTCGATGGTGCCCTCCTGGCACGCGGCGCACCGGGGGCGGCTGTCGCCGCCGGGCTGCCGGGGGTCCGCCCCGGTGCCGGTGCCCGCGCTCGCTGCCGTGCGTGTACTGGTGTGCGTGTGCGTCTGAGTGTGTGTCTGAGTGTGCGGGTGCGCGCCGTTGGACACACCGGCGGGGGTGGTCGGTTGCGTGCCGGGTCCCGGCGGGTGCGGGGCGTCGAGCGCCGCCGAGGTCCGCGGGTCGGCTACCGGGGGCGGCGCCGGGGCTGCCAGCGGGTAGTCCTCAGGCTCCCGCCGCGGGGACGGCACGGCCGCCGACAAGTCGGCCCCGCACCCGCCACAGTAGTTGTCTCCCGCCTCCAGCGGCTCTGCACAGGTCGGGCAGGCTGACAGCTGCGGTAGCTGTGGCATCTGCGACATCGATCACACCCACGTCCTGGGGCGGTAGCGGTTGGCCCGCTCCACCAGTTCGATCCTTTCCTCGCCGCGCTGCGCGAGCCTGGCGAGTACCCGGTACGAGCGCTCCAGTCCGAACCGCAGCCCGCGCTCGTCCAGGCTGCTGCCGAGCAACGGCGGCCGGGTCTGGCCCGGCGGCGCGCCGCTGCTGCCGGACAGTACCCAATCCAGGGCACTGCCCAGGACTTCCGTGCACAGCCGCTCGCGCCGCACCGCGTCGAGGCCGAACTCGCCCAGCCGCTCCACCTGGAGGGCGGCCGCTGTCAGATCGGCCAACAGCCCCTCCCAGGCGGCACGCTGGCGCAGCCGGGCCCGGACCGCGGCGACCCGGGCCGCCGTGAAGTGGATCGACGACTCCGGGACCGACTCCAGCACCCGCACCGCGTCCGCCCGGTCCCCCGAGCACAGCCGGACCCGGGCCAGCCCGAAGGCGGCGGACACGAAGCTCGGATCGGTCGCCCAGACGAGCCGGTAGTACTCCGCCGCGTTGTCCAGCTGGCCCAGCACCTCGGCGCAGACGCCGAGCGCCAGCTTGGGCGCGGGCTCCCCGGGGAACGCGTCGTAGACGGCGTCGAAGGACAGCGCGGCCGTCTCGTGGTCGCGGATCGCCAGCGCGTGCACCCCCCGGTACCAGACGATCCGCCAGTCGTCGCGGTACGCGGCCTCCAGACCGGTCAGCGCGACGCCCGCCTCCTGCGCCTGGCCCAGCTCCAGCAGGGCGCGCACCCGGCGCAGCCGCAGCTCGGGCGAGTCGACGGGCGCGGTGGGCAGCGCCGCGTCGACCTCGGCGGGCGGGGCGGACAGCAGCCCGGCCAGGAAACCGGCGTTCGGATCGGACGGATCCACCAGCGGCACCGGCAGGGCGAGCGCGGCGGCCCGGGTGTCCAGCGGAGCGATGGCGGCCAGCGGCAGCGTCGGCAGCCCCTGCGGCAGTCCTTGCGGCGGCCCCTGCGGCGGTACGGGCCCGCCGGGCGGCGCGCCCCGGCCCGCCGCCCGGCCGCCCAGCAGGGACGCATCCTGACCGTGCTCGGCGAACAGCTGCGTGTCCACCACCCGGGTCTCCGGCCCGAACAGGGTCGACAGCGCGGGCCGCGGCCGCCCGGTCTGCAGCGCCACGGCCTCCCGCAGCACACCGGTCAGCTGGTCGGACATCTCCTGCGCGGAGGAGAACCGGCGCCCCGGATCGGGGTCGGTGGCCCGCACCAGCAGCCGGTAGAAGGACTCGTACCGCCGGAAGACCTCGATGTGCTCGGGGTCCGGGAGGCTGTCCACGAAGACGTTCGTATAGCCCTGGAAGTCGAAGGTGAGCACGGCGAGCGTGCGCGCCACCGTGTAGAGGTCCGAGGCGACCGAGGGGCCCTGCTCCGCGATCTCCGGGGCCTGATAGCCGACGGTGCCGTAGATGGCGCTGTCCTCGTCGTCCATCCGCCGGACCGCGCCCATGTCGATGAGCTTGAGCTGGTCCTGCTGCTGTATGGCGTTGTCGACCTTGAAGTCGCAGTAGAGCAGATTGCGGCTGTGCAGATGGCCGAGGGCCTCCAGCGCCTCGATCCCGTACGCGCACGCCTGCTCGACCGGCAGCGGCTCGCGCCTGCCGTCCGGGGAGCGCCGCCCGTTGGCGATGTCCTTGAGGGACTTGCCGCCGACGTACTCCATGACGATGTAGCCGTCGAGACTGCCCGTGTTCTGGTCGAGGTGCTCGACGAAGTTGTAGATCCGGACGATGTTGGAGTGCTCGATCTCGGCGAGGAAGCGGCGCTCGGAGACGGCGGCCGCCAGCGCCTCCTCGTCGCCGGTGTCCAGCAGGCCCTTGAGCACCACCCAGCGGTCCGAGACCGCGCGGTCGATGGCCAGATAGACCCAGCCGAGCCCGCCGTGCGCCAGACAGCCCGCCACCTCGTACTGCCCGTGCACGATGTCGCCGGGGCCGAGCTTCGGCACGAACGAGTAGGGGTGGCCACACTTGGTGCAGAACCCCTCGGTGCGGCCCGGCCGGTCGCCGCGGGCGCGGCCCACCGGCGCCCCGCAGTCGCCCCGGCTGCAGAACCGCTTGCGCTCCGGCACCTCGGGGTCGGCCAGCACCGCCGTACGCGGATCGGGGCGCGGCACCTCCGGGACGCTGACCAGGCCCGCGCCCAGCGCGTTCCGCCCCGAGGAGGTCGAGGAGGAGCCGGAGCCGCGCACCGAGACCGAACGCGAGGAGCGCCCGGAGGAGGAGCGGGACAGCCGCCCGGACACCGAGCGGCGGGACGACGACGACCGGGACGGCCGGGATGAGCGAGAGGTGCTGGACGACGACGAGGCCGAGGCCGAGCCCTGGCCCCCGGCGGCGACGCCGGTGGGCGGTGAACTCACCATGCCCTGCGGGGAGACCACCGGGGCCATCCCGCAGGTGTCGCAGTACAGCTCGCCGCCGCCCATGTCCTCGTACGACCCGCCGCACTCGCGCCGCTGGCAGGTGACCGTGTCACTCATAGCGCTCCCCCTCGCTGCCGTGATCGGCGGGACGGCGATCGGCCGGGTCCGGCTGCCGGGGTGTCAACGCCTCGGCGGCCGCCTGCTGGTAGCGCAGGACCGCCTGCTCGGCGACGCGCAGATCGCACGGGGCGCTCCACAGCATCCGGCGCGCCGCGTCGTACCGCTCGACCAGCAGCGGGTCCTCCGCCATGCCGTGCCGGGCGACCTTCGCCTTGTACGCGTCCAGCCGCCCGCGCAGCTCGGCGCGGACCGCGAGCGGCGCGGTCACCGCCGTCAATGACTCACGGGCCCGCAGCAGTTCGTCGTCGGCGCGCTGCTCCAGGCTCTCCAGCAGCGGGGAGAGCCGGTGCCACTGGGAGCGCCGCCGGTAGTCGGCGGCCGCGACCAGCTGCTCGTTCAGGGCGGTCGGCGGGCCGCTGACCGCGGGCACCTCGGACGCCGCGATCTTCGCCAGCACCTCACCGCGCGCCTGCCGGGCCTCCGCGAGGGTGCGATCGGCGCGGGACAGCACATCGCGCAGCCGCATCAGACGCCGCTCCGCGTCCTGCCGGACATCGAGGACGGCCTCGATCTCGCGCCGTACGTCGTCCAGGGCGCGGGCGGCCCGGTCGTAGCGGACGGTGTCGGGGATGCCGCCGCCGGGCGCCGAACTCCCGGCGGCCGGTTTCCAGAAGGCGAGCGGATCGGAGACCACCTCGGCGCGCAGCGCGGTCAGCTCGGCGGTGATCTGCTCCAGATCGTCGCCCGAGGGGTGCTCACCGGGCCGCACCCCGACCGAGTGGGCGAGCGAACGGGTGCGGTGCAGCTCGGCGGAGAGCATGTCGATCCGGGCGGGCAGCGCGGACCACACGGTGTCGGCCGTGACGATGACGTCCAGCGCCTCGGCATACCAGCGGTTCATCCGGTCGACCAGCCGGTCCAGGCTCAACTGCTCGCTGAGCAGCGGCGTACCGGTGAGCGTGGCGGTGCTGGGCAGGGTGATGCCGGGGCCGCGCAGCAGCTCGGTCAGCTCGGCCAGCTCACCCGGGGTGGACCAGCGGTGCCGGGAGCGCACCTCGCGGGCGCGCCGGAGGGCGTCCGTGTACGCGTCGAAGTAGCTCCACAGAAGGGAGATGGCCTGCTCGGTGGTGGCCCACCGGTCCTTGGTGACGCCCGTCAGCTCGGCGCCTTCGAGCAGCCTTCTGCCCGCGTGGTCCTGGAGGGCGAGCAGCGACGTCTCGATCGCCTCGTGCTCGGCGCCGAGCCTCGCCAGCGCACGGTCCACCTCTTCGCGGCCCATGACCGGCCCCTCGGGTGTCCCCGCGGCGCCGGGGAAGGGTCCCGGGACCCCCATCGATCACCTCTCCGAGTCCGTGTCCGTAATCCGTGTCCGTATCCGTCAGGCGTGATCCGTCTGCTGCGACATCCTTACGCGTCTGAACCGGGCGCTAATCCATAACTCCCTCTAGTCCTTGTACAGCGGATCCGGAGGCGCCGGGTTCCGCTGTGTGCTGCCGAAGTCCTCCGCGAGCCAGGTGCGGTAGGCGCGCTGCCAGGGGCTGTCGGCACCGCCCTTGCGGTAGTCCGCCAGGACCTTGTTGACACGGCGTACCAGGTCGTCGTCGTTCTTGTTCATCGCCACGCCGTACAACTCGTCGGTGAATCGGGGGCCGACCAGCTTGACGGAGGGGTCCTGGGCGGCCTGGCCCGCCGCCAGCGCATTGTCCGTTATCACCGCGTCCACCTGGCCCATCTGCAGTCTGACCAGGCAGTCCAGCTGGTTGGGGACGAGCTTGACCTTGATCGCACCGAGTGCCTTGACGCCCTTTTCCGGGTCGTCCAGCACGGCCTCGGCGGTCGAACCGTGCGCCGTGCAGACCCTCTTGCCGCGCAGGGTCGTGTTGTAGCCGGTGATGGACGAGTCGTCGGGGACCAGCACCTGCTGTCCGGCCTGGAAGTAGGCCGTGGAGAAGGCCACGTCCTTGATCCGGTCGCAGTTGATGGTCATGGCGCGCACCACGATGTCCACCTTGCCCTGCTGGAGGGCCTTGATGCGCTGACTGGTCGGAATGGTGCGATAGATGACCGCGTCCGGATCGCCGAAGATGTCCTTGGCGATCGCGCGCACGAGGTCGATGTCGAATCCGGTCAGCTCACCGGTCGCGGGGTCGCGATAGCCCCAGCGGTAGCTGTTCTGGTCGACGCCCGCGATCAGCTTGCCGACCTTGTGCCCGTTGATCTTCCGTTCCTTGATCCGCTTGATGGCCGGGCCGCTCGCCGACGACGGCCGCAGACTCGCCTCCGGCTTCTCACAGCTCTCTGCCGCCGCCTTGGCACCGTCCCCCACGGAGTGCGGCCCCAGGCGGGACCGCTGGGACGGCTGGGGCTCCTGGGAGCCGCCGCCCCCGCCGCCCACCAGCGCGGGCCCCGCGAGGGCCGTGGCCACCCCGAGGGCGCACACCGCCGCGGCCAGCCCCGATCGCATCCGCGCTGATCCCCGTCGCACCGATCGCATGTCTCCGCCCCCCGTCGCCGTCACCGGTACTCCGACAGCCTGCGGCCTATGCCCAGGACCGCGCCCGCCGCGCCCAGCACCGCCAGCACCCCGGCCCCGACCGCCAGCGCGGTGAACGCCCCGCGCCCGCTGTCGGCGGCCTGCTGGAACTGCCGCTGCTCATGGTCCAGCGCCTTCGCCAGCTCGTCGTCCACCCGGTCGAAGGACGCGCCCGTGCTGTCCTTGGCGCCGATGACCTTCGCCAGCGCGTCCTTGTAGTCGCCCGCGTCATCGGCGCCGCGGGCCGCCTTGTGGCGGGCCTGCCACGCGCGGACCGCCGTGGCGGCCGCCTCCACCGGCTCCCGGCCCCCGCCGTCGTCCGCGAGATCCCGCGCCCGGTCCAGCAGGCTGCCCCCGGCGGGAGGGCCGCCGGACCCGCTGCCGACCAGCCCGGCCATCCGCGAGGCATAGCTGACCTCGTAGGCGTCCTTGCCCTTGTTGGCCCCGTTCTTGTCGACGACGACCGCGCCACGGGCGATCAGCGTCAGGTTCTCGTCGGCGCGGGCCCGCAGCGAGGCGATCCGCGCCTCGTTGAGCACCCGCAGGGACTTCGCCCCGTGGTCGTCGGAGTCGTTCAGCTCGGCCCGGGCGATGGCATGACCGGCCACCAGCCACACCAGCACCACCGTGGCGGCGGCGGACGCGCCCAGCAGACCGTGGTTGAACACCCGGTTGGTCCGCCGGTAGTTGCGGCGCTGGGCCCAGCCCAGGGCGGCCAGCGCGACCACGCCCACCCCTATCGCCACCCAGGGCCAGGACTTCGCGTCCCCGTAGTCCTCGCCGAGCCGGGCCGTCTCCGCCTCGTACAGCCGGTCGGCGGCGGGCAGCAGCCGGGTGCGCATCGTGTCGTTCGCGTACCGCAGATACGCGCCGCCCAGCGGCAGGCCCTGGCGGTTGTTGGCGCGCGCGGACTCGACCAGCCCCGTGTAGACCGGCAGCAGTTGGCTGATCTTCCGTATCTCGGTGCGGGCCGAGGCCGAACCCTCCGTGTTGGCCGCGGCGCGCACCAGCAGCTCGGACGCGGTGTCGATATCCCGCTCATACCGCCGCCGCACCGCGCCGGGCTCCCGGCCGCCCGCCAGGAAGCCGCTCGCCGCCGTGGTGTCGGCGTCGGCCAGCGAGCGGTAGATCCGCGCGGCGTCCGCGCTCAGCGGCTGGCTGTGCTCGGCCACCGCGTCGGCCGCGGTCTCCCGGGCGGAGACCTGCCAGGCCGTCACCGCCCCGAACGCCACCACCAGCGCGGCCAGCACGGCTCCGATGATCCGCAGCCGCCCGGGCTCCGTCGTGGCCGCGGTCCGCAACCGGTCCAGGCCCTCCCGCCACGCGGTCCGCGGCGGGGCCGCGGGCGCGGGTGGCGGCGCGGGTCTGCCGGTGGTCGACAGAGCCGACTGATGTGACACGAGACCTCCCCCTTGGTCCGGACCCCACGGTCACTGTCCGCAGAAGTATGGACCGCGCCCCCCGACAAGGTCACCGGTCTTGCCTGGATCTTGCTCGGATCGCGATCTTTGCTCCCCTTTTTATTACGCTCGGGAGGGACTCCCGGTTCCCATTTCGTCACTGTCAGTTTCCATCCGGCCCTCGGCGGGCGCCGCCCCCGCAGCCCCGTCGTAGTGCGCCCGCAGCCGGGCGTACGCGGTCGGCGGCGCGCCGGTGCGGTCCAGGCCGAGCAGCGCCGCGCCGAGCACGGGCGGGACCGTGACGACCCGGGGCGCGGCCTTCGGGGCGCGCTCCGCGAGGAGTTCGCGGATCCGGCCGTCCAACTGCGGATGCCGGGCCGCGAGCACCCCGCCGCCCAGGATCACCGGCGTCTCCTCGGCCAGCAGGTCCAGTCGGGTCAGCGCGACCGTGGCCATCGTGACCACCTCCTCCGCCTGCCGGTCGACGATCGCGCGCGCGACCGGGTCGCCGCTCGCGGCCACCGCGAAGAGCACCGGCGTCAGCGCATAGCGGTGGGAGGCCTCCAGCCGCCCCAGGTGAACGGCCTCGATCAGCTCGTACATCGTGGTCAGGCCGAAGTGCGCCGGGAGGGCGCGGGCCAGCTCGGTCGGCTCGCCCCGGCCGTCCTCCGCGCGGGCCGCCCACCACAGCGCCTCCTCCGACAGGAAGCCCCCGCCGCCCCAGTCGCCGGAGAGCCGCCCGATGGCGGGGAAGCGGGCGGTGCGCCCGCCGTGGCCGAGCCCCGCGCAGTTGATCCCGGCGCCGCAGACGACGGCGACGCCGGTCGGCTCGCCGTCGTCCGCGGCCCCGGCCCGCAGCAGCGCGAAGATGTCGTTGGCGACCGTGACGGTGTCGCCCCAGCCGTGGCCGGTCAGCGCCTCCGTCAGCTCCTTCTCCTCGCTCGGCAGATCGGCGTTGGCCAGGCACGCGGAGACGTGCCCGACCCGCGGCGGGCCGGTGCCACCGGCCCGCCGCGCGGCCTCCTCCACCAGCCGCGCGAGCGCGCCGACGGCCCGCCCGGTGCCCACGATGGGCGGCTGGAAGCCGCCGCCGCGGGCCGTGCCGAGCACGGTTCCGTCCGGGCCGATCAGCGCGACATCGGTCTTGCTGTTCCCCGCGTCGATCGCCAGCACGCACGGCCCCGGCGCGGCGGAGCCCGGCACGGCGGAGGTGGTGGAGGCCGGTGCGGAACCGGCCGGTTCGGACTGCTTCAGGCCCACGCCAGGTGCTCCCGGTTGTGCGCGATCAGGTCGTCGGTCAGCTTCTCGGCGCAGTCGACCTGGCCGATGAGGGGGTGGGAGAGCAGCGCCTGGAAGACGCGCTCCCGCCCGCCCTTCAACGCTGCCTCCAGCGCCAGGTGTTCATACGCGGTGACATGGGCGATCAGCCCGGCGTACAGCGGCTCCAGGGGGCGCACCGGCAGGGGCTTCGCGCCCTGTGCGTTCACGGCCGCCGGGACCTCGAGCACCGCGTCGTCGGGCAGGAAGGGCAGGGTGCCGTCGTTGAACGCGTTGACGATGCGCACCTCCCCGCTGTCCCGCAGCAGCGACGAGGTCAGATCGACCGCCGCCTCCGAGTAGAACGCGCCGCCGCGGCGGCTCAGCAGCTCCGGCTTCTCATCCAGCGCGGGGTCGCCGTACATCTCCAGCAGCTCGCGCTCGATCGCCGCCACCTCCGCCGCCCGCGACGGCTTGGTGCGCAGCTCCCGTACGACGGCGTCGTGCTGGTAGTAGTAGCGCAGGTAGTACGACGGGACGACGCCCAGCCGGTCCACCAGGTCGCGCGGCATCCGCAGGTCGTCGGCGATCGCGTCGCCGTGCTCGGCGAGCAGCCCCGGCAGCACGTCCTCGCCGTCGGGGCCGCCGACGCGCACCGACCGCTCCCAGGTGAGGTGGTTGAGGCCGACGTGCTCCAGCGTCACCTCCCCGGGCGCCACGTTCAGCAGCTTCGCGAACTTGCGCTGGAAGCCGATGGCGACGTTGCACAGGCCCACGGCCCGGTGCCCGGCCGTCAGCAGCGCCCGGGTCACGATGCCGACCGGGTTGGTGAAGTCCACGATCCACGCGTCCGGGTTGCGGCGGCGCACCCGCTCCGCGATGTCCAGGACGACCGGGACGGTACGCAGCGCCTTGGCGAGCCCGCCCGCGCCGGTGGTCTCCTGGCCGACGCAGCCGCACTCCAGCGGCCAGGTCTCGTCCTGCGCGCGTGCGGCCTGCCCGCCGACGCGCAGCTGGAGCAGCACCGCGTCGGCGCCGTCCACGCCCTTGTCCAGGTCGTCGGTCCAGGAGACCTTCCCGGGATGGCCCTGCTTGGCGAAGATCCGGCGGGCGAGCCCGCCGACCAGCTCCAGCCGGTCGGCGGCCGGGTCGACCAGGACCAGCTCCTCCATCGGGAGCACATTCCGCAACCGGGCGAACCCGTCGATGAGTTCGGGGGTGTAGGTGGAACCGCCCCCCACGACTGCGAGTTTCAACCCTTGACTCCTGTCAGTGTGACGCCCTCGACGAAGGCTTTCTGCGCGAAGAAGAAGACGATGATGACGGGGGCCATGACCAGCAACGTCGCGGCCATCGTCAGGTTCCAGTTGACGCTGTGCGCGCTCTTGAAGCTCTCCAGCCCGTAACTGAGCGTCCAGGCGCCCGGGTTCTGCGCGGCGTAGATCTGCGGGCCGAAGTAGTCGTTCCAGCAGTAGAAGAACTGGAAGAGCGCGACGGCCGCGATACCCGGCTTCGCCATCGGAATGATGACGCGCAGCAGCGTACGGAACTCCCCGCAGCCGTCGACCCGCGCCGACTCCAGGTATTCCCGGGGAATCGTCAGCAGGAACTGGCGCAGCAGGAAGATGGAGTACGCGTCACCGAACGCCATCGGAATGATCAGCGGCCACAGCGAGCCCGACAGATGGAACTGCTGGGCCCAGACCAGATACATGGGCACCACGATGACCTGCGGCGGCAGCATCATCGTCGAGATGACCAGAAGCATGGCGGTACGGCGGCCCCGGAAGCGGAACTTGGCGAGCGCGTACGCGACCGGAATGGACGAACAGAGCGTGAACAGGGTGCCGAGCACGGCGTACATCAGCGAATTGCGCCACCAGTCGAGGAAACCGGGGGTCCGGAAGACCTCGGCGTAATTCGACCAGTGCCATTCGGTGGGCCACAGGGCGCCGCTCATCGCCTGGCTGTCGCTCATCACGGCGGTCAGGAAGACGAAGACGAACGGCAGCAGGAAGAAGAGCGCCGCGGCGATGGCGACGGTGTGCACGGCGATCCAGTGGAGCGCGGCGCGGCGGCGGGCGGCCGGGGCGGGGGAGCGCCGGGCGCGGGGACGGACGGGCGCGGAGGGCGCCGTGATGGTGGTGGTTGCGGTCATGGCGGACGGGTCCTCTCAGTCCTCGGCCGGTCAGTCCTCGGCCGACAGCAGGCCGGCGCGCCGGCGCATCAGCAGCGTCGTCACCGCCATCGCGATCGCGAAGAGTACGAGCGACAGCACGCAGGCGGCTCCGGTGTTGAAGTTCTGGAAGCCGAGCGAGTAGACGAGCTGCGGCACGGTGAGGGTGGAGTGGTCGGGATAGCCGGGCTGGATGACCGAACCGGGCCCGATGCTGACGCCGGAGGCGAGCTTTCCGGCCACCAGCGCCTGGGTGTAGTACTGCATGGTCTGGACGACGCCCGTCACGACCGCGAACATCACGATCGGGGTGATCGACGGCCAGGTCACGTAGCGGAACTTGTGGAGTGCGTTGGCGCCGTCCAGGTCGGCCGCCTCGTACTGGTCCTTCGGCACGTCCAGCAGCGCCGCCATGAAGATGACCATGAGATCGCCGATGCCCCACAGGGACAGCAGGACGAGCGAGGGCTTGGCCCACGTCGGGTCGTTGAACCAGTTGGGGGCGGAGATCCCGATCGTCCCGAGGATGTCGTTCACCGGACCGGTGCCGGGGTTCAGCAGGAAGACGAAGGCGACGGTGGCCGCCACCGGGGGAGCCAGATACGGAAGGTAGAAAGCGGTGCGGAAGAAACCGACGCCCGACTTCACCTTGGTGACCAGAAGGCCGACGCCGAGGCCGAAGACGACCCGCAGCGCGACCATCACCACGACCAGCCAGAGCGTGTTCCACAGCGCCGGGCCGAACAGTGGCATCTGCTCGAACACATACCGCCAGTTCCGCAGCCCCACGAAGGTCGGGGTCTCGATCTGGTTGTAGTGCATGAAGGAGAAATAGACGGTGGCGACCAGCGGATAGCCGAAGAAGACGGTGAAACCGACCAGCCAGGGGGAGAGGAAACCGAGGGTGCGCAGCCGCTCGCGCACGGCCTTGCGGCGCAGGGCGGGGTTGTTCATCACTGTGGCCATGTCGCGCTCCGTCAGTTCTGGGCCTGGAGATTGTCGGCGTCGATTTCCTTGTCCAGTTCCCTCAGACCCTTGTCCAGATCGGGTTTCTTGCCTTCTTCGACGCCATAGGAGAAGTCCTGGAGGGAGACCACATACTGTCCGCCGTTGATCGAGGCGGGCAGGGCGGTGCTGTAGCGGTTCTGCGCGATGTCCAGGAAGGCGCGGAAGGTGGGGTCGGGGTCGAGCTTGGGGGAGGTGAGCGCGGCCTTGGTGGACGGTACGTTGTGAATGGCGTTGGCGAAGGAGACGACCTGGTTGGTGTCGGCGGTCAGGAACTTCACCAGTTCCCACGCCGCGTTCTGGTGTTTGCTGCTGTGTCCTATGCCGATCACCGTTCCGGTGAGATAGCCCCGGCCGTAGGTCTCGGGCTGGTCGTCGGGGACCGGCAGGGGAGCGGTGCCCCAATTGAACTTCGCACCCTTCATGAAGAGGCCGCGCCATTCGCCGTCCATGTGCATGGCCAGCTTGCCGGTGAGAAAGGCGTTCTGCGAGGACATCTCGTCGCCGAAGGACGTACGGAACTTCTCCAGCGGACCGTAGCCGCCCTGGCTCTTCACCAGATCCCGGGTGGTGGCGAAGAAGTCCTTGGCGGCGCTTCCCTTCGCCAGCTGAGCCTTGCCGTCCTTGTCGAAGTAGGTCGGCCCCCACTGGGCGAAGAGGCGGTCCGGGCTGTTCTGGTAGAGCCGGAAGTTCGGCATGAAGCCGACCCGCTCATAACCGCCGTTCTTGGTGCGCTTGGTCAGCTTGACGGCGTCCCGCTTCAGCTCCGACATGGTGCGCGGCGGCCGGGAGATCCCGGCCTCCTTGAACGCGTCCTTGTTGTAGTACATGCCGTACGCGTCGGCGAGCAGTGGCAGGGCGCACTGGTCGCCGTCGTAACTGGTGTAGTCCAGGAGCGTCTTGGGGAAGACCTTGTTCTTGTCCAGCCCGGTCTTCTTCATGAACGGGTCGAGATCCGCCCACATCCCGGACGAGCAGTACTGCCCGACATTGTTGGTGGTGAACGAGGAGGCCACGTCCGGAGCGTCGCTCCCGCCGGCCCGCAGGGCCTGGTTCAAGGTGGCGTCGGTGACATTGCCGGTGGTCTTCACCTTGATGTTGGGGTGGAGCTTCTCGAACCGGGCGATGCTGTCATCGATCGCCTTGACCTCGTTCTTCTCCGACCAGCCGTGCCAGAACTTCAGCGTGACGGGTTTGGTCGGATCGTCGGTCGCGCTGCCGGTGCGGGGATTGGCGCAACCGGCCAGCAGAAGGGCACCGGCGCTGAGCACCGACGCGAGAACAGCCAGTCTTGGTGGCATGGCGGTACTTCCTTGCGGGGGAGGAAATAGCGGTAACGAAACTCAGGCAGTATCGAAAACGGTGTTACGGGCATCGGCGACCGCCTGACGCAGCGCGCCGATGAGTATCGGATCCCCCTCGATATCGCTGATCCGCAATTCCGGCCGGGGCAGTGCGAGCCCCGTCAGCTCGGTCTCGACCAGCTCGCGCAGCCGCTCCCCACCGGCCTGCGCCACCTCCCCCGACAGCACCACCAGCTCCGGGTCGACCACCGCGACCACGGAGGCGAGCCCGGTGGCCAGCCGCCGGGCCAGCTCGGTCAGCACCTCGTCGCCCGCCCCCGGGGTGCGCAGCGCGGCGGTCAGCGCCTTGGCGGCCGTGGGCGCCTCGATGCCGTGCTCCCGGGCCAGGTCCACGACGGCGGGGCAGCCGACCAGCTTCTGGAACCCGCCGCCCCCGTCCGGCCGGGCCGCCGCGTCCGGCCCGCCACGGGCGAGCGGCGCCCCTGGCAGCGGCATATAGCCGATCTCCCCGGCGCCTCCGGTGGCCCCGCGCAGCAGCGTGCCCCCGAGCACGATGGCCGCGCCGACCCCCTCGTCGGCCCAGACGAGGGCGAAGTCGTCGAAGTCCTGGGCGGCGCCGTGGTGCTGTTCGGCGACGGCCGCCAGATTGACGTCGTTCTCGATGACGATCGGGGTGTGCAGCACCTCGGCCAACTCGTCCCGCAGGGCGCGCGACTGCCAGCCCGGCAGGTGCGGCGCGTACCGCAGGGTCCCGGTGCGCGGGTCGAGCGCGCCGGGGGTGCCGATGACGGTCCCGTGCAGGTCGGCCCGTACGAGCCCGGCCGCGGCCAGGGCGCCGTCGACGGCCTCGGCGACCAGCTCCGCGGTGCGGCCGGTCAGCGACTCGTCGGTCGTGGGGGCGGTCACCCGGTGTTCCCCGACCACCTGGCCGGTGATGTCGGCGATGGCGGCGCTGATGCCCTCCTGGTCGACGGCGAGCGCGGCGACATGGGCGGCGGCCGGGTTGATCTCGTACAGCTGGGCGTTGGGCCCGGGGCGGCCGGTCACATTGCCGGTCGGCCGGACCAGCCCGGCGGACTCCAGGCGGGTCAGCAGCTGCGAAGCGGTCGGCTTGGACAGCCCGGTCAGCTCCCCGAGCCGGGTCCGGGTGAGCGGGCCGTGCGCGGCCAGCAGATCCAGCGCGGCCCGGTCGTTCATGGCGCGCAGGACCCGGGGGGTCCCGGGGGTGCCGCCTGGGGTGTTGCCGGGGGGTGGTGCCGCCATGGTGGTGCCCCGCCTCACTCTGTTAAGAAACTTTCCTATCGATGAAGAGGAAGGTAAGGCGGCGCGGGGGTGGCGTCAATGGGTGGGAGCGTCCGGATTTGGTGTCTTGTCGCGGTGTGCTCGGGCCGTCACTTCGTGGGAGGTGCCGGTGCCGGGGCCGTCGTCGCGGGCGGTGTGAGGGGGCTGGCCGCCACGGACTGCGGCGAGTCCGGGTTGGCCAGCGCGGACGGCGCGTTCATGCCCGCCGACCCGTCGGCCGCGTCGGTCGCCATGTTCGCCTCGGGCGGGTGGCCGACCAGCTGGATGCCCGCCTCGTTCAGCGCCTTCTTGATCCGCCAGCGCAGCTCGCGCTCGACGCCGAGCGCCTTGCCCGGCATGGTCCGCGCCGAGACCTGGACGACCATGGAGTCCAGATAGACCGCGGCGAGCCCCAGCACCTCGATCGGCTCCCAGAGCCGTTCGTTCCACGGCTCGTCCTTGCCCATGTCCACGCCGACCTGGTTGATCACCTCGCGGACCCGGTCCAGGTCCTCGTCGGAGCGGATCTGCACGTCCACCGCGGCCGTCGCCCAGCCCTGGCTGAGGTTGCCGATCCGCTTGACCTCGCCGTTGCGGACGTACCAGATCTCGCCGTTGTCCCCGCGCAGCTTGGTGACGCGCAGGCCGACCTCGATCACCTCGCCGGAGGCCACCCCGGCGTCGACCGAGTCGCCCACTCCGTACTGGTCCTCAAGGATCATGAAGACGCCGGAGAGGAAGTCGGTGACCAGGTTGCGGGCGCCGAAACCGATCGCCACACCCGCCACACCAGCGCTCGCGAGCAGCGGCGCCAGGTTGATCTGCAGGGCGGAGAGGATCATCAGCCCCGCGGTCCCCATGATCGCGAACGAGGCGACCGAGCGCAGCACCGAGCCGATGGCCGCGGACCGCTGCCGCCGCCGTTCGACGTTGACCAGCAGCCCGCCGAGCGCCGTGCCGTTCACGGCCTGGGCCGTGCGGTTCATGCGCTCTATCAGCTTGGTGATCCCCCGCCGGACGACGGTCCGGAGCACGAACGCGATCACCAGGATCAGGGCAATACGCAGCCCGACGCTGAGCCAGGTGGACCAGTTCTCCTCCACCCAGCCCGCGGCGTTGGTGGCGCTCCGGTGCGCATCGTCCAGGGTCGTCGGGGCGGTAGGACGAGGCGTCGAGTCAGCGGCCAGAGCAGCGGACCAGAACACAGCGGAAACCCTTCGTGTACGGCATGCCCGCGCGGAGAGCGCACGCGCAATTCCTTCACACAGTAGCCGGGTGCGGGAAACCGCCGTTCCTGTGTTCGAGAGCGCGCGAAGGCGCTCGGGGGGCGCACGAAAGCAGGGGGATCGGCCTCAGCTCGCGGTTTCCGCCGCTCACCGGATCTCCCGGAGGGCCACAAGATCGGCTCCGGGGTCGCCCGGGCCGTGATTCTTGCCACTCCACGCAGTTCTGAAGGCCCCGTGAGCGGTGTGTGCGGGCCGTATACGAGCGGTACGCGGAAATGCCTCTCAACCGTTAACCCGGTGATAGTGGCGTTCCGGCCAGGGTTCAGGGGAAACTGGGGGAGATCGTCCCGGCGCGAGCCACGCGCCGCCGGCGTACAAGGAGGCATCCGTGCCGCATGTCCTGGTCCTCAACGCGTCGTACGAGCCGCTCGGCGTCGTACCGCTCCGCCGCGCGCTCATTCTCGTCCTCAACGACAAGGCCATCAGCCTCGAGGACTCAGGCGCCCTGATGCACAGCGCAACCCACGCGATACCCGCTCCCAGCGTCGTCAGGCTGAAGCGCTTCGTGAGGGTGCCCTTTCGCGGGCCCGTCCCGCTTACCCGCCGCGCCCTGTTCGCCCGCGACGGCGGGAGATGCGCCTATTGCGGTGGCGTCGCAACCAGCGTCGATCACGTCATCCCGCGCAGCCGTGGCGGGCAGCACACCTGGGAAAACGTGGTCGCCGCCTGCCGCAGGTGCAATCACGTCAAAGCCGACCGGCACGTCGCCGAGATCGGCTGGCGGCTGCGTCATCAACCCGCGCCGCCGTCCGGCCTCGCCTGGCGGATCATCGGCACCGGCCATAGGGACCCGCGCTGGATGCCGTACCTGGAGGCATTCGGCGCGGACGACGCGATGGCCCGGATCGACGGCAAATCCGCCTGAGATACCGGGCTCAGTGCTTTGTTGAGGCCCGATTCGCGTTGAGGCCCGATCAGCCTCCGGCGCGCCGCTTCGGCCCGCCCCCGGCCAGCACCGGGGGCGGGCCGAAGGGCTATTTCTTGCCCTTCTCCACCGCGTACGCCGCGACCGACCAGAGCGAGTAGCCGAAGCGGGTGCCGCGCTCGATGCCCTGGATGCGGACGAACCGGGTGTCCGGGGCGTCCACCCCCACCATCTCCCGGCCGCCGTGGCCGTCCGTGACGGTCGCCGCCGTGCGCCAGTTGCGTCCGTCGGCCGAGACCTGGACCCGGTAGCGCGCCGCGTACGCGTCCTGCCAGCGCAGGTCGAGCCGCCCGAGGTGGGTCGGGCGGGCCAGTTCGAGCTGGAGCCAGGCGCCGTCCTCGGCGGGGGAGGACCAGCGGGTCTTGGCGTCGCCGTCGACGGCCGCGGACGCCGGGAAGTCGGGTGTCTCGTCGCCGGACGAGCTGGCCTTCGTCCCCTTCGCGCGGGCCAGGTCGGGGCCGCTGGTGCGCGGCAAGGCCCGGACCGTCAGCATCCGCTTCTCCGTCCCGAAGCGGACCGGGACGGCGTACGTGCCCGGCTTGGTGTCCTTGTCGACGGACACCTCGATCCGGACGGTCGCCGTGGCCCCGCGCGGGGCCGTCACCCCCTCGGGGGCCCGGGCCGTGATGCCCTGCGGGGTGCGCAGCGTGAGCTTGTCGTTCACATCGCCGGGGCGCAGCGAGGTCAGCTCGGCCTCGATGGTCGCGGACTCCCCGCCGACCTCCGCGTCCACGGACCCCCGGGACAGCCGCAGCGCGGCGGCCGGGGTGTCGGCGAACCAGGGGGTGATCTCGTGCACCGTGGGCGGGGTGGTGCCCGCCGCCCAGTTCAGCCGGACCGCGTCGGCCCGCAGGCCCTTGCCGCCGACCTGGGTGAAGCCGTCCGAGGCCAGCGCGCCGAGGCTGCGCCAGCCCTCGCCCGGCACATGGGCCTCGACCGTGCCCGAGTCCTCGGCGGACCGCCCGGTGAGCGCGGAGACCGAGGCCAGCGGGCGGGTGCGGCCGAAGCGCACGGTGACCGGTTTGCCCGGGGAGACCACCGTGGTGGTCGCCTTGCCGTCGGCGGCCGCGCGGTCGGCCTCGTGCGTACGGAGCTTCTCCTTGCCCGACCGGTGCACGCCGGTCCAGCCGTCCGCCTCGGCCAGGGCCTTCTTCAGGAACGGGTCCAGCACGCCCTTCCCGACCGTGACCCGGCTGTCCGCGATCTTCTCGCGGAGCCCCTCCACCGCCAGCCGCGCCGTCCAGGCCTTGTCGCCGTCGCCGTGCGCCTGGGCGGTGAGCATGTCCACGGCCTGGACGCCCGCGTCGCCGTAGCGCCCGAGCTGGTCCAGCCAGGGCCGTACGTCCTCGCCCAGCGTCCCGGACAGCCGCTCGGGGGCGTCGCGCATGGTGACGAACGCCGCGCGCAGCCGCTTCGCCGCCCGGTCCAGCCGCTCCACGTCGGTGTGGCCGACCGTCGCCCAGAAGGCGTCGGTCAGGGGGCGCAGATACGCGGACTCGTCGGCGCTGAGCACCGACGACGCGTCGTTCCCGGCGAGCGCGCGCAGCGCCGCGCGGGTCTTGTCGTCGGGCCCGGCCAGGTCGTCGATGGCCGCCTGCCAGGACTCCTGGGGGCGGTAGCCGCGCGGGTTCCAGGCGAAGTCGGCCGCCGTGAACAGCGGGATGCGGGACGCGGTCGGCTGCTCCATGGCGTTGGCCAGCAGGGCGGCGGACTGGGTGGCCACGGCCGGGTCCCGGCCGGTGTAGGGGCCGAGGAAGATCCGGTCCTGGGCGTAGTCGTTGACCGGGTAGTTGTCCATGGTGACCAGCCGGTGGCCGAAGGCGGCCCGGGCGTCGGCCAGCTCACCGCCGGTGATCGTCCTGGGCACCACCCCGACGCCGGTCCAGGCCACCTCGATGGCGGTGTCCAGCTCGGCGGCCAGCGCGCGCCGGAACTCGGTGTCGCCGTCCTGGAAGTACTCGGTCGGCATCAGCGAGAGCGGAGTCGCGTCCGGATGCCGCCCGGCGATGTGGCGGGCCAGCGCGTTGGCCATCGTGGCCTGCGCCTTCGCGGCCGCCTCGGGGCCGGAGCCGAAGGTGTCGGCGTCCTTGTCGCAGTGCCACTCGCTGTAGCTGACGTCCTGGAACTGGAGCTGGAAGGAGCGCACCCCCAGCGCCCACATGGCGTCGACCTTCTTCAGCAGCGCCTTCCGGTCGCTGTCGGAGGAGAAACACATCTCCTGACCGGGGGAGACGGCCCAGCCGAGGGTCACATGGTTGGCGCGGGCGCGGGTGGCCAGCTCGCGGAACTCCGCGCGCCGCTCGGCGGGGTACGGATCGCGCCAGCGGGCCTGGCGGTACGGGTCGTCGCCGGGCGCGTAGAGGTAGCGGTTCTGCTTGGTACGGCCCATGAAGTCGAGCTGGGCCAGCCGGTCCCGCTGCGACCAGGGGGAGCCGTAGAAGCCCTCGGTGGTGCCGCGGACCGCCGTACCGGGCCAGTCGCGGACGGTGACCCCGGCGAAGGCCCTGGCCTCCTGTCCGGACCGCTGGACGAGCAGTTGGCGCAGCGTCTGGACGGCGTGGAAGAGGCCGTCCTGCCCGACGCCGTCCAGCGCGACCGTGGCCCGCCCGTCCACCCGGCCGGTGGCCAGCCGGTAGCCGCCGGACGGGAGGTCGCCGCGCTCCGGCGCCCGCAGCGCCCGCAACGCGCTCTG
Source organism: Streptomyces sp. NPDC001700 (assembly GCF_053596435.1). Classification (NCBI taxonomy): domain Bacteria; kingdom Bacillati; phylum Actinomycetota; class Actinomycetes; order Kitasatosporales; family Streptomycetaceae; genus Streptomyces; species Streptomyces sp. NPDC001700. The sequence goes on along the minus strand of NZ_JBSFGE010000002.1, from coordinate 350,209 downwards.
CGCGCCCTTGCCTCCGGCGTGCACCACGAGCCCGCGCGCCGGGGGTGTGCCCCCTGGTGTGGCTTCGCTGACCGTACGCACCCCCGCGTCGTGCAGCAGGGCGCGCAGCGCGTCCAGCGCGTACGGATCGGCGTCGCCGTCGGCTATGAGCGTGGCCTCGCCGGGGATCGCCACGTCCGCCCCCTGCGCGCGCAGCGACTGGGGCCGCGGCCAGACGGGCGGTACGTCCCCCGTGCTGTTCCGGTCCGGTGTGTCCGGTGTGGAGGCCCCGGCGGTGCCGGGATCGTCCACGGGTGCGGCGCTCGCCCCCTGGGCGCCGCCGAGCAGTCCGCCGATGACCGCGGCCGCCATGGCCGTCGCCCCCACTGCCCTCGGCCTCTTCCCCCGGAAGTGCACGGGCGTCTCCTCGATTCAGATAGCTGGCCCCGTCGATCTGGCCGCAAAAAGGCGCCAATCGGCGACGAGCCCACCAGTACGCTGGTGGGGGTGTCAACGCGCATGACCGAACTGTCGGCATTGCCGCGAGCGCGGTGGTGCCGACGGATGTGCGCTCCCTGCGGAGCCGCCCCCCTGCGCGCCGTCGTGTCGCCTCCGCAAGTCTGACGGATGAAGGCGGGCCCTGTCCGTAAGCTCTGTGTTCCCGACCCCTCCCCACCGCGAAATCGCCTGTCCCGCGCGTGTGACGTACGGCACGTCCGGGTGTCGTTTACGTCTGCGGCTGGTTTGAGTGGGTAGGGCTCGTCATTGACACACTGCCGACACCCCACGGAGGTCCGTGTGGCCGCGTCAGCTCTTCTCCCCACCGCCCTGTCCAAACGCGTGCCCGAAGCCGTGCGCGAGCCGGACCCGTTCGCCGGGGTCTCCGACCCCGACTGCGGACTGTGCGGCCTGGACGGTTTCGGGTCCGGTGTCGCCACCGAGGCGCCCCTCACCAGCGAACCCCCACACGCCGACAACATCCCCCTGACCAGCGAGCCCCCGCTCGCCACCGAACTGCCTCTGACCAGTGAGCCGACCGCCGCCGGGACCGGCACGGGCGCGGCCATGGAGCCGATGGAGTACTGATGGGCAGAGCGCGGCTCGCCGAGCTGCACGGTGTCGCCACCTCTTACGAGCCCGCCCCGGGCCGCACCGTCCAGGTGCCCGAGGACACCGTCGTGGCCGTACTCGCCGCGCTGGGCGTGGACGCCTCCACCCCCCGATCAGTGAACGACGCGCTGGACCGGCACGAGCGCCGACAGCGCGACCGGCTGCTGCCCCCCTGCGTGGTCCTGCGCCCCGGCGGAACGCCGCGCCAGGCCCTGCCCGACGGCCTGGGCCTGGCCGAGGCCCTGCCCGACGGCACGGAGCTGCGCGTGCGCACCGAGGACGGCGCACCACGCGGGTGGGGGCCGGCGGCCGCCGAGCGCCCGTTATTACCCCTGGGCGCGCCGCTGGGCGCGCCATGGGCTCCGGGCGCTCCCCTGGGTGCTGAGGGGGCGCCTTGGGCTCCGGATGCGCCCCTGGACGCGGAATCACCCCTGGGCGCGCGGTTGCCCCTGGGTACGCACACCCTCACCGCGCACGCCCCCGACGGGCGCACCGCCACCGCCGCCCTCATCGTGGCCCCCGACCGGATGCCGTCGCCCCCGGCCCGCAGCCACGGCTTTCTCGTCCAGCTCTACTCGCTGCTCTCCGCCCGCTCCTGGGGCATGGGCGACCTCGGCGACCTGGCCGACCTCGCCGCCTGGTCCGGGCGCGCCTTCGGCACCGGATTCCTCCAGCTCAACCCGTTGCACTCGGCGGTGCCCGGCACTCCGGCCGCCCCCACCGACCCGTCCCCGTACCGCCCCTCCTCGCGCCGCTTCCCCGACCCCGTCCATCTGCGGGTCGAGAACGTGCCCGAATACGCCCACCTGGGCGGCGCCGCCCGCGAGCGGGCCGACCGGCTGCTGGAGGCCGCGGCCGCGCTCCGTACGTCCGTCCTGCGCGACGGCGCGCTGATCGACCGGGACGCGGTCTGGGCCCTCAAGCGCGAGGCCCTGGAGCTGGTCCGGGCCGTCCCCCTCAGCCCCGGCCGCCGCGCCGCCTACTGCGACTTCCTCGCCGAGCGCGGCCAGGCCCTGGAGGACCACGCCCTGTGGTGCGCCCTGGCCGATACGTACGGCCCCGACTGGCGCGCCTGGCCCGGCGGCCTGGCCGACCCGCGCTCCGCCCGCACCGCCCGCGCCCGGAGCGAGCACCTGGACCGCGCCGACTTCCACTCCTGGCTCGCCTGGCTCACCGACGGCCAGCTCGCCGACGCCCAGCGCGCGGCGCTCGACGCGGGCATGGGCATCGGGCTGGTGCACGACCTCGCCGTCGGGGTGCACCCGTCCGGCGCCGACGCCTGGGCCCTGCAGGACGTCTTCGCCTCCGGCATGTCCATCGGCGCGCCCCCCGACGCCTTCAACTCCCGTGGCCAGGACTGGGGCCTCCCGCCCTGGCGCCCCGACGCCCTCGCCGCCACCGGCTACGCCCCGTACCGCGAGCTGCTGCGCGGCCTGCTGCGGCACGCGGGCGCGCTGCGCATCGACCATGTGATGGGCCTGTTCCGGCTGTGGTGGGTCCCGGAGGGACGGCCGCCGACCGAGGGCACGTACGTGCGGTACGACGCGGACGCGATGCTCGGCGTGCTCGCCCTGGAGGCGCACCGGGCCGGTGCCGTCGTCATCGGCGAGGACCTGGGGACGGTCGAGCCGGGCGTACGGGAGGCTCTGGCCGGGCGGGGCGTGCTCGGGACGTCGGTGCTGTGGTTCGAACGCGACTGGAACGGCGGCGGCGCGGCCCGCCCGCTGGCCCCCGCCGAATGGCGCGCCGACTGCCTGGCCACCGCCACGACGCACGACCTCCCCAGCACCGCGGCCCGCCTCACGGGCGACCACGTCGCCCTGCGCCACCGGCTGGGCCTGCTCACCCGCCCGCTCGCCGCCGAGCGGGCGGCCGAGGCGGCCGAGGTCGCCGAGTGGACGCAGCTGCTGGGGCGGCTGGGCCTGCTGCCGGAGGGGCCGGGCGACGAGGAGGCCGCGATCAGGGCCGTCCACCGCTTTCTGCTGCGCACGCCCGCGCGGATGGTGGGTGTGTGGCTGCCGGACGCGGTGGGGGACCGGCGGCCGCAGAACCTGCCGGGTACGTGGGATCAGTATCCGAACTGGCGGCTGCCGATCGCTGACGCGGCGGGCAAGCCGATGACCCTGGAGGCCCTGGCCGCCTCCCCCCGCCTCCACGCCCTGATGACGACCCTGACCGAGCCGGACTAGCCCCACCCCGCCCCTTCCCGAAACCGGGGGCTCCGCCCCCGGCCCCCGCCGGGGCTGCGCCCGCGGACCCCCGCCGGGGCTGGAGCGCCGATGGCGCGGGGGCGGCCCATGTGCCCCGGTTTGTTGGCAATCGTTCCGCAGGGCGGAACGGGTGGGCACAAACCGGCCACCGGCCTGCACTTGGTCAGCGGCCCGCATCCGGTGCCTGGGGGGCTCGGGCCACCGGGCCGCGCCTGCCTGTAGCCACGCGGTGCGGGGAAGGGTGTCATGGACACAACCGCATAACTGGAGGGGACCCATGCCCGCCCGAAGACTCCGCATCCTCGCCCTCGCCACCATGGCCGCCGCAGCGACGCTCATACCCATGGGTGGTGGTGGCGCCGCCGCCCAGGACGGGTGTGAGGGCCCCGTCAGCAACGCACACACGCACGTCATCGAGGCCTGCGACACCCCCGCCCGCATCATCGAGAAGGCCGCCCACACCGTCCCCACCCCCGGCCAAGCCGCCTGGCAGGAGCGCGACGTCACCGCGTTCACCCACTTCGGCATGAACACCTTCACCAACCGCGAATGGGGCTCCGGCACCGAGGACCCGAAGCGGTTCGACCCCGCCGCGCTCGACTTCGGCCAGTGGATGACCGCGTACAAGGCGGCCGGGGCCAGCCAAGTCATGCTCACCGCCAAGCACCACGACGGTTTCACGCTCTACCCCAGCCGCTACACACAGCACGACGTGGCCGCCAGCCCCTGGTGGACCCGTGGACCTGACCAGAAGAACCCCGACGGCGACGTGCTCGGGGCGTACGCGAAGGCGGCCCGCGCGGCGGGGCTCAAGGTCGGGGTGTACCTGTCGCCCGCCGACGGGGCCGAGCTGCCGCACGCCTGGCACGCCCAGTGGGTCGAGAAGGTCCGCGAGAAGCAGGCGAACGGCGGGCAGCTGTCGCTGCCGGAGCGCATGGCGCTGGAGGACGCGGGCCGCGCCCCCGCCGGGCAGGGCCGGTACGGCAACGGCAGCACGCCCACCGAGCGCACCATCCCGACCCTCGTGCCCGGCGACGACCGTGCCGCCGACGTCGCCTCCGGCAAGCTCCCCAGCTTCCGCTTCACCGCCGACGACTACGACGCGTACTACCTCAACCAGATCTACGAGATCCTCACCCAGTACGGCCCGATCGACGAGTTCTGGCTGGACGGCGCGAACCCCTGGTCGGGCGCCGGGATCACACAGAAGTACGACGTCGCCAACTGGTTCCGGCTGATCCGCGCCCTCTCCCCGGACACCGTCGTCTTCCAGGGCGCCCAGGGCGTGCGCTGGGTGGGCAACGAGGACGGCGTCGCCCGCGAGACGGAGTGGTCGGTGACCCCGTCCGCCGTCGACCCCGGGACCGTGATCGGCGGCGGGCTGCCGAACGACTCCACCGACGCCGACATCGGCTCCCGCGCGAAGCTGACCGCCCCCGGCGTGAAGTACCTCCAGTGGTACCCGGCCGAGGCGGACGTCTCGCTGCGCCCCGGCTGGTTCCACCACCCCGCCGAGCGCCCCAAGACGGCCGCGCAGCTGATGTCCCTGTACGAGCGCAGCGTGGGCCGCAACGCCTCGCTGCTCCTCAACGTCCCGCCCGCCAAGAACGGCCGGATCGACGACGCCGACGTCGCGTCCCTGACCGCCTTCGGGACGGCCGTACGGAACACCTACGGCTCCGGCCTGCCGACCGGCGGCGACCCCGTGACGTTCGACCGGGTGCGGCTCGGCGAGGACATCCGGCAGGGGCAGCGGGTCGAGGCGTTCACCGTACAGGCGCGGACCGCCGGGACCTGGCGGGACATCGCCTCCGGCACCACCATCGGCGCGCGGCGCATCCTGGCGCTGCCCACGGCCGTGACCGCCGACGCGGTGCGGGTGCGGGTGCGGGAGACCCGCGCCGCGCCACAGCTGCTGCCGGTGACCGTCCACCGCGCGCAGAAACCCCAGGAAGGGCCTTAAGGGCCACCCCGCGCACGCGCCACTCGCGGGCGTCCGATAGCTTGAACATGTGAGCTACAAGGTCAAAAAGAACGCCGTGCGCGCCGGTGCCGTCATCGCCGCGACGACGGCGATGCAGCTGATGTCGTCCCCCGCGTTCGCGCTCACCCGCGATGACGGTGACGACCCGGGTCCGGGCCTGAGCGTCGCCGAGACGCTCGGCCTCTTCGTCGTCGCCCCGATCCTCCTGTTCCTGGTGATCGCGGGCCTCGTCATGATGGGTGACAAGAAGTCCGGTCAGCAGCAGACCGACTGATGACGGGCAAACGAGAGACGAAGCGCTGAACGGCGCTGCGAGGGCGCCCCTGGCCGAACGGCCGGGGGCGCCCTCGTCGTATCCGCGCGACCCCTCCGGTGTCCGCTCCCCTGTCCGCTCCGTATCCGCGGTCGCGACGCCCGGGACCGGAGCGGTTTATTTTCGCTTTAACCTACGGTGTCGTAACCTACGGAGCCGTAGGTAAAGTCCGCCGTTCCCGTCCCCAGGAGCTTCGCAGTGACCCTCGCCCCCTCCAGCCGCAACGGTCAGGCCGTGTGGAGCGATACCCAGCTCCTGTACGCACTCGAAGAGGTCGTCGAGACCGAGCTGAACCGGCATCTGAAGGTCGCCAAGGAATGGATGCCCCACGAGTACGTGCCGTGGAGCGACGGCCGCAACTTCGACGGGGTCATGGGCGGTGAGGCCTGGGCGCCCGACCAGTCCAAGGTCAGCGACGTCGGCCGGATCGCGCTCGTGGTGAACCTCCTCACCGAGGACAACCTCCCCAGCTACCACCACGAGATCGCGACCCTCTTCGGCCGCGACGGCGCCTGGGGCACCTGGGTGCACCGCTGGACGGCGGAGGAGGGGCGGCACGGCATCGTCATGCGCGACTACCTGCTCACCAGCCGCGCCGTCGACCCGGTGCAGCTGGAGCGGTTCCGCATGACCCACATGGAGGAGGGCTTCGAGTCCGACAACAACCACAGCATGCTGCACACTGTGGCCTACGTCGCCTTCCAGGAGCTGGCCACCCGCATCTCGCACCGCAACACCGGGCACCACTCCGGCGACCCGGTCTGCGACCGGATGCTGGCGCGCATCGCCACCGATGAGAACCTGCACATGATCTTCTACCGGAACCTGCTCTCGAAGGCCTTCGAGCTGGCTCCCGACCAGACCATGTGCGCCGTCCGCGACGTCGTCGTCGGCTTCCGGATGCCCGGTCACGGCATGCCCGGCTTCGAGCGGGCCGCGGCGCAGATAGCGATTGGCGGCATTTACAACCTGCGTATCCACCACGACGACGTCCTCCAGCCGGTGCTGCGCTTCCTCAAGGTGCTGCAGATCGGCGGGCTCGGTCCGGACGGCCTCAAGGCGCAGGAGGAACTGGGCCTCTACATGGGCGGACTCGACGACCAGGCCACCAAGTTCGACGAGCGCCGCGAGGCGCTGCTGGCCCGGCGCAGGGCCCGTGCCGAGCAGGCTTGATCACTCTGGCACCATCGGGTGATGGTCGATCATCCTTCGCACGGGACGTCCGGCGCGGCTCCTGCGGAAACCCCCGGTGACAGCCGTGAAAACGGTGAAAGGCGTGACGAGGCAGCCGAGTTGCGGGCCGCGGCGGCGGCCGGGGAGCCGGGCGCGTACCGCTCGTACGCCGAACTCCTCACGGAGCGCGGTCAGTTGGACGAGGCCCTGCCCTGGTGGGCCAGGGCCGCCGACGCCGGGGACGCGGACGCCTCGCGCACCCTCGCGGTGTGCCACCAGGGCCGCGGCGACTTCGCCGAGGCCGAGCGGTGGTACCGGACCGCCGCCGACCGCGACGGCGGCTGCGCCCTCGGGCTCGCCCGGCTCCTCCAGGAGGCGGGCGACCCGGCCGGTGCGGAGGAGTGGTACCGGCGCGGGGCCGCGCTCGGCAGTGTCGCCTGCAAGACCGACGGCGCCGTGATGCTGGCCGCCCGGGGCGAGTGGGACACCGCCCTGGAGCTGCTGGCCGAGGCGTCCGCCCAGGGCGACGACGTCGCGACCCGCACCCGCAAGGTCATCGAGGACCTGCTCGACGAGCTGGCGGGCTGGCGCGACGCCCTCGCCGCAGCGGAGGCCGCGGGCGACCCCGACGCCGCGTACGAGGCGCTGCGCGCGCTGCTCGACCCCGAGCGGCAGGGGATGTACGACACCTGCCCGCACCTGGTCGCCGAGGCCGAGGCGCTGTACGCCCGCGCCGCGGCCGTCGGCAGCGTCAAGGCCCTGGTCGACCAGGCCATCTTCACCGCCCGCGATTCCGCTCGCTCGGACGAGGCTCGCGCCCTGGTCGAGCGCGCCCATGAACGCGGTTACGACGGCGCCGCGTTCGTGCTCGGCGTCTGGGCCGAGGAGCGCGGCGAGCTGCGGGCCGCGGAGACCTGGTACCGCACCGCCGACGACGCGGACGGCGGCCACTTCTGGGCCTGCTACAACCTCGGCGTGCTGTGCACCCGCCAGCGGCGGCTGGACGAGGCCGAAGAGTGGCTGCTGTCCACCGGCATCGACCCGGAGAACTGGGACCCGTTCTCGGAGAGCGAGGACCGGGTCATCAGAGCCCTGGAGGACGTCGCCGCCATCCGCGCCGACCCCGCGCGGCAGGGCTCCGCCCAGTGGCGCGACCGCCTCCCCGCGCTGCGCGCCCGCGCCGCAGACGGCGGGCCCGACGCCTGGTACGCCTACGCCGAGGCCCTCGACCACATCCACCGGCTCCCCGAGGCCGCCGAGTGGTACCGCAAGGCGGGCACCCCGCGCGCCCTGCTCGCCCTCGGCCGGATGCTGCACCAGGCGGGCGGCGCCAAGGGCACGCTCATGGTGCCGTACTACGAACCCGCCGCGGGCGAGGGCGACGCCTCCGCCGCGTACGACATCGGCCGCGTCCACGAGGACGCCGGGGACCGGCGCACCGCCGAGATCTGGTTCCACCGCGCCGCCGGGCTCGGCCACGGGGGCGCCGCGTGGTGGCTCGGCCGGACCTCCGAGGAGCGCGGCGGCGACCCGCAGCAGGCCGAGCGCTGGTACGTACGCGCCGCCCGCACCGGCCTCGTCCCGCCCGCCTTCCTCGCGGGCCGCAGCATGGTCCGCCGAGGCGCCCACGCCGACGCCGTACCGCTGCTGCACGCCGCGCACGACGGCGGCCACGCGGAGGCCGCGTACTGGCTGGCCAAGGCCGTACGGGGACTCGGCCGCCCGGAGGAGGCCGAACGGTGGCTGCGCACGGCCGCCGAACGCCATCCGCGGCTGCTGCGCGAGTACGGCCCCATGGCCCGCCACGCCCTCCCCGACCCCCGCCACGAGCTGGCCGAGGTCCTGGTAGAGCTGGGCCGCGACGAGGCGGCGGCCGAGGTACTGACGGAGTGCCCACCCCTGAGCTGACCGGGGCGCTCATTCCCCCACCCCGCCCCGGCCCCCCACGAGGCTTCGCCGCAGACGAATCCGCCGGTTTGTGGGCAATCGTTCCGCGGGGCGGAACGGGTGGGCACAAACCGGCCACCGGGCCGCACCCGGCGGCGAAACCTCCGCCAGCGGCGGCCTGGGCCGCCCCGGCCACCGGGCCGCACCCGGGGGCGAAGCCCCCGCCGGAGGGCCCGGCGGCAGGGCGAGCCGTAAGGGCTCGCACTGCCGCCGACGCGCCGCGTCAGCCCGCGTCCGCGTCCGCCACCCGCGCCCTGAGCGCACGCTCGACACCCGCCCGCGACTCCGTCACCAGCCGCCGCAGCGCCGCACTGGGCTCGGCAGACGCCAGCCACGCGTCCGTGGCGTCCAGCGTCGCCTGGGAGACCTGGAGCACCGGGTACAGCCCCACCGCGATCTGCTGCGCCATCTCATGGCTGCGGACGTTCCAGACGTCCTTGACCGCCGCGAAGTACTTCTCGCTGTACGGCGCCAACAGCTCCCGCTGATCGGTCTGCACGAACCCCCCGATCACAGCCTCCTGCACCGCGTTCGGAAGCTTGTCGCCCTCGACGACCGACGCCCACGCCTCCGCCTTGGCGGCCTCCGTAGGCCGCGCGGCCCGCGCCGTGGCGGCGTGCCGCTCACCGGCCGACGTCTTGTCGCGCTCCAGCTCCGCCGCGATCTCGGCCTCATCGGCGCGCCCAGTAGCCGCAAGCCGCTCCACCAGCGCCCAGCGCAGCTCGGTGTCGACGGCCAGGCCCTCGATCGTCTCGCTGCCGTCCAGCAGCCCGGCGAGCAGATCGAGCTGGGCATCCGTACGAGCCGTCGCCGCGAAGGCGCGCGCCCAGGCGAGCTGGTGGTCGCTGCCGGGGGCGGCGGCACGCAGATGCTCCAGCGTGGCCTCGGTCCACCGGGCGAGCCCGGCCTCACGCCACTCAGGGGCCGCGTACAGGTCGAGCGCCAGCTTCACCTGCCGGTGCAGCGACTGCACCACGCCGATGTCGGACTCCTTGGCCACCCCGGACAGCACCAGCGCGAGGTAGTCGCGGGCGGCCAGCTCGCCGTCCCGGGTCATGTCCCAGGCGGAGGCCCAGGACAGCGCCCGCGGCAGGGACGCCTCGAAGTCGCCCAGGTGCTCGGTGACGACGGCGAGCGAATCGGCGTCGAGCCGGACCTTGGCGTACGAGAGGTCGTCGTCATTCAGCAGAATCACCGCGGACCGCTTCGTGCCGACCAGGGCGGGCACCTCGGTCAGCTCGCCGTCCACGTCCAGCTCGATCCGCTCGGAGCGGACCAACTTGCCGGTCGCGTCGAGGTCGTACAGCCCGATCGCGATGCGGTGCGGCCGCAGCGTGGGCTCGCCCTTGGCGCCGGTCGGCAGCGCCGGGGCCTCCTGCCGCACCGCGAAGGCGGTGATGGTGCCGGAGGCGTCCGTGGTGATCTCCGGCCGCAGCACATTGATCCCGGCGGTCTGCAGCCACGCCTTCGACCAGGTCTTCAGATCGCGCCCGCTGGTCTCCTCCAGCGCGCCGAGCAGATCGCTGAGCCGGGTGTTCTTGTACGCGTGGCGCTTGAAGTACGCCTGCACGCCGCGGAAGAACTCGTCCATGCCGACGTACGCGACGAGCTGCTTGAGCACGCTCGCGCCCTTGGCGTACGTGATGCCGTCGAAGTTGACCAGGACGTCGTCCAGGTCGCTGATCTCGGCCATGATCGGGTGGGTGGACGGCAGCTGGTCCTGCCGGTAGGCCCACGTCTTCATGGAGTTGGCGAAGGTGGTCCACGAGTGCGGCCACTTGCTGCCCGGCGCGTACGCCTGGCAGGCGATGGAGGTGTAGGTGGCGAACGACTCGTTCAGCCACAGGTCGTTCCACCACTCCATGGTGACCAGGTCGCCGAACCACATGTGGGCCAGCTCGTGGAGGATGGTCTCGGCCCGCACCTCGTACGCCGCGTCCGTCACCTTGGAGCGGAAGACGTACTGGTCGCGGATGGTCACCGCGCCCGCGTTCTCCATCGCGCCCGCGTTGAACTCCGGCACGAAGAGCTGGTCGTACTTGGCGAACGGGTACGCGTAGTCGAACTTCTCCTCGAACCAGTCGAAGCCCTGCCGCGTCACCGCGAAGATGGCGTCCGAGTCGAGGAACTCGGCGAGCGAGGGACGGCAGTAGATGCCGAGCGGCACCGACCGGCCGTCGCCGCCGTCCCAGCTGCTGTGCACGCTGTGGTACGGGCCGACGATGAGCGCGGTGACGTACGTCGAGATGCGCGGCGTCGGGTCGAAGCGCCAGACGTTGTCCTTGGGCTCGGGCGTCAGCGAGTTGGAGATCACCGTCCAGCCCTCGGGCGCGGTCACGGTGAACTGGAACGTGGCCTTCAGGTCCGGCTGCTCGAAGCTCGCGTACACCCGGCGGGCGTCCGGCACCTCGAACTGCGTGTAGAGGTACGCCTGCTGGTCGACCGGGTCGACGAAGCGGTGCAGCCCCTCACCGGTGTTGGTGTACGCGCAGTCGGCGACGACCCGCAACTCGTTGCGCCCGGCCAGCAGCGACGGCAGCGCGATCCGGGAGTCCTGGAAGACCTCGGCGGGGTCCAGGGCGTCCCCGTTGAGGACCACCTCGTGGACGGTGGGCGCCACCAGGTCGATGAACGAGGACGCACCCGCCTCGGCGGCGTCGAAGCGCACCGAGGTCACCGAGCGGTAGGTGCCGCCCTCCTGCGCGCCGCTCAGGTCCAGCTCGATGTCGTACGCGTCCACGGTCAGGAGGCGCGCTCGCTCTCGCGCTTCCTCCCGGGTGAGGTTGGTACCAGGCACGTCGGCTCTCTCCCGTTCGTCATGTGCGGTATGTGTGGTACGCCATGCGTCAGGCGGATTGCCATCCTCGCACGTCGGAACCGGTCCGCGCCGGTAGATGACCGGCCAGTACGACCACCCCGTACGACCGCCCCGGGAAACGCCGGAGGGGGAGCGGCCGACGGGCCGCTCCCCCTCCGGGGGCAGGTGTGGGCGTCAGCTCACGTCAGCTCAGGTCGGCCGCCACCAGCTCGGCGATCTGCACCGCGTTCAGCGCCGCGCCCTTGCGCAGGTTGTCGTTGGACAGGAACAGCGCGAGACCGTTCTCGACCGTCTCGTCCGCCCGGATGCGGCCCACGAAGCTCGGGTCCTGGCCCGCGGCCTGCAGCGGGGTCGGGATGTCGCTGAGGGCCACGCCCGGGGCTCCGGCCAGCAGCTGCACGGCCCGCTCGACGCTGATCGGACGCTCGAAGCGCGCGTTCACCTGGATCGAGTGGCCGCTGAAGACCGGGACCCGGACGCAGGTGCCGGAGACCTTCAGGTCCGGGATCTCCAGGATCTTGCGGCTCTCGTTGCGGAGCTTCTGCTCCTCGTCGGTCTCCAGCCGGCCGTCCTCGACGATCTTCCCGGCCAGCGGGAGCACGTTGAAGGCGATCGGGCGGGCGTAGACCTCCGGCTCGGGGAAGTCGACCGCCGAACCATCGTGGGTCAGCTCCGCCGCGCGCTCGGCGCCCTTGCGGATCTGGTTGTCCAGCTCCGCGACGCCGGAGAGCCCGGAGCCGGAGACGGCCTGGTAGGTGGTGGCGACCAGGGCGGTCAGCCCCGCCTCCTGGTGCAGCGGGCGCAGCACCGGCATGGCCGCCATGGTGGTGCAGTTCGGGTTGGCGATGATGCCCTTGGGGCGCTGCACCGCCGCATGCGGGTTGACCTCGGAGACGACCAGCGGAACGTCGGGGTCCATCCGGAAGGCGGACGAGTTGTCGATCACGACCGGGCCCTGCGCGGCGACCTTCTCGGCCAGCGCCCGGGAGGTGGCGCCGCCCGCCGAGAACAGCACGATGTCCAGGCCGGAGTAGTCGGCCGTGGCCGCGTCCTCGACGGTGACCTCGGTGCCGCCCCAGGGGAGCGTGCGGCCCGCGGAACGGGCGGACGCGAACAGCCGCAGCTGGTCGGCGGGGAAGTCGCGCTCGGCGAGTATCCTCCGCATCACTCCGCCGACCTGGCCGGTCGCTCCGACGATTCCGATCCTCATATGAACCCTTTTCCTTGGTTGTGTCTCTTCGCGGCGCCTACCCTCCGGCCAGTGTCTCAGGCCTCGCCGTGACCTTTCCGTGACCAATGTCGCACGGGTCCGGGCTCCCCGGGCTTCCCGCGCGGGTGAACACGAAGTGAGCGGAAGAATTCCTGTTCACGAGGGTGCGATGGCCGTTTTCTTCACGAAGATCGTCGTGAGGAGATCGGCGGCCTGCGTTGCCATGTCGTTCACTCTCAGGCCATCCCCGATGCCAACGATCCGAGGTGAGGACAGCCGCCGCTGTCCACCCGCTTCGCGAATCACTCGGGGAGAGATCGCGCATGTCCCGCATACGGTCCGCCGCCTCCGCGGTCGCCGCGCTCGACCGTCGCACCTTTCTCACCGCCGCGGCAGCCACCGGCGCCACGGCCGGCCTCGGCATCGCCTTCGGGCCCGGCAGCGGATCGGCAAAGGCATCGTCGCCCGCCACGGCGCAGGTAGCGGGGCGCAGGGTGGCCCAGGCGCCCGCGGCTCCCTCCAACGCCGGTACCACGCTGGAGACTTTCTCCGCGCCGACCACCGACTCCGGCGGCTACCGGCGCCTCGGCGACGGCCCGGGCTGGGAGCGCCGGGTACGCACCGACATCACCGGCGCCAAGGCGGGCCGGGAGGACCGGCGCACCGCCCTCGCCTCGTTCGTCCAGCTGACGGACATGCACCTGTCCGACGTCCAGCACCCGTTGCGCTACGAGTTCCTGCGCTCCGGGCGCACCGGCGCCTGGCGCCCCCACGAGGCGCTGACCGTCGTAGGCCTCGCCTCCCTCATCGAGCGGGTCAACGGGCTGCGCGGCGGCCCCGCCACCGGCGCCCCGCTCTCCTTCGTGATGACGACCGGTGACAACACCGACAACAACTCGAAGATCGAGCTGGACTGGTTCCTCACCGCCATGAACGGCGGCCGGATCACCCCCAACACCGGCGATCCGCGCCACTACGAGGGCGTGCAGAACAGCGGGCTCAAGGAGTTCTGGCACCCGGAGCAGGCGCTGCGCGACTCCGACAAGCAGCTGGGCTTCCCGCGGATCGAGGGCTTCCTCGACGCCGCTCTGCGCACCGTCAACAGCCCCGGGCTGCGGCTGCCGTGGTACTCGACCGTCGGCAACCACGACGATCTGGCGGGCGGTGTCTACTCGTTCGGCCGCGACTACATCACGGACATCGCGACCGGCAAGCGGAAGCTCCAGCTCATCCCGGCCGACGAGGCCGCGGCGATCTACAAGGGCCAGCGCAAGGGCGCCGACCCCAAGGGCACCGACATGAAGGCCCTGGTGGAGGCGCACGCCAAGGAGATGCGCACGGTCACCCCGGACGAGCGCCGGGCGCCCTTCACCCAGAAGGAGTACCTGGCCGCGCACCTCGACCCGCTGGCCGCCGGGGCGGGCCCGGTCGGCCACGGCTACACCCGGGCCAACCTCGAAGAGGGCACCCTCTACTACTCGTTCCGGATCTCCGAGAACGTCATCGGCATCAGCCTGGACACCACCGACCCGGGCGGCCACTACACCGGCTCGATCGGCACCGCCCAGCTGAAGTGGCTGGAGCGGACGCTCAAGGAGCACAAGGACGACTACGTCATCGTCTACAGCCACCACTACAGCGACAGCCTGAACAACATGAACGCCGACCCGGCCCACCCGGGCGAGACCCGGCACGGCGGCGACGAGGTGGTCTCCCTCTTCCAGAGCCACCCCCAGGTGCTGGCCTGGATCAACGGCCACAGCCACCAGAACGAGATCACCCCGCGCGACACCTTCTGGGAGATCACCACCGCCTCCCACGTCGACTTCCCCCAGCTGGCCCGGGTCATCGAGGTCGTCGACAACGAGGACGGCACGCTGTCCCTGTTCACCACGCTCATCGAGGCGGCCGCTCCGCGCCGCACCGACTTCGAGGACCTGTCGCAGACCGGACTCGCCGCGCTCTACCGCGAACTGGCCTTCAACGCCCCCGGCGCCAGCCAGACCCTCGCCGGTGACCCGGACGACCGCAACACCGAACTGCTGCTGCGCAAGCCGTGAGGCCGTAGCCGGATCAGCGCGGCAGCAGCATCACATAGGGGGCCGGGCCGCGGTCGGCGGACGCGAACAGCGCCGTACGGACCACCGCGGCCTGCGCCTCCAGGCTGTCCCTGAGCCGCCGGGGCGTGACGCGCACGACGGTGATGCCCATCCCCTCCAGATGCTCGCGCCGACGGGCCTGGGCGGTGCCCGGGACGGGCCCGCCGTGGCGCGGCGCCCGGGCGTCGATCTCCAGTGCGACGCCCTGGTCCCGCCAGTACGCGTCCACCGCGCCGAGCGCGGGCCCGCCCGGCATCCGCAGCTCCACGTTCCACAGCGGCTCGGGCAGACCGTAGCCGCGCACCATGTCGTACAGCTTCCCCTCGGCGATGGCCCGCCCCTCGGCGAGCAGCGCGTCCACGGCGTCGACGACATGCGGCCGGGACAGCAGCCGGGCCCCGCTCAGCTCCGCGACCACGGTCGCGGCGTCACAGTGCCCCCGGCGCACGGACTCGGTGAGCAGCGCGCGCACCGTCACCGCGTCGGAGAGCCGGGCGACCGCGTCGGCCAGCGCCCGGGCGACCGGGGCGGTGGGCATCCCGGCGCGGTCCTGCGGCGGCGGGAGGGGCAGGTCGCGGACGAAGCGTACGAAGCCGGTGGAGCGCAGCCGCCGGGCACGCGGCACCAGGATGTCGACGCGGTCGAGGGAGGCCAGCGGGGGAGCGGAGGAGAAGTGGTGCAGGGCGAGCGCCGCGAGCCCGGTGATCATCGCCTCACCGTACGGGCCGTCCGCCGCGGAACCGCCACCGCCACCGTCGCCGCCGCCGTGCCCCGTCTGACCGCGGCTCGCCGTGTAGAGCAGCGCCGCGTACAGCCGCTCCTCGCCGGTCGGCGGACCCGGGTGCAGCAGGTGCACGCCCGGCAGCATCCGCTGCCAGGGGCCACCGGCCCGGCAGCGCTCGGCGGTCTGGGCCGCCGTCACGCCGTGCTCCCGCAGCTGACGCGTCGTCAAGACGCGGCGGCGGGCGTCCGAGAGGTGGTGGAGGGGGCGAGGGGACAGCGGTGTGTTGTGGTTCATGACCCCGCCATTCCCGCCCGCTCCACCCCCCTCACCGCTGTGACAGAACCGTCGACAAAACCGGACAACACCGCACTAAAGTACGGCAGTTCGAATGCCGAAAGGGCCCCCGCCGTACTCGCCTATCCGGCGGCCCGCGCGTCGCACTCCTGTCCGCGCAGGGTCCGCGCGAGGTCGTCGCGGGCCTCCAGCACCAGCCGCCGCAGCGCGGACGGCGCCTCCGGGCGGCCGGTCAGCCAGGCGTCGGCCGCCGCCAGGGTGGTGGCATCGCCCTGGGTGGCCGGGAACAGCCCACGCACGATCGCCATGGCGATCTCGATCGACCGCTCCTGCCAGATCCGCTCGATCACCTCGAAGTAGCGCGGGGCGTACGGCGCCAGCAGCTCGCGCTGGTCCGGCTGGTCGAAGCCCGCGATGGTGGCCTCCACCAGCGCGTTCGACAGCCGGTCGGTGTCCACCACGGTCGCCCACGCCTCGGCCTTGACCTCGGCCGAGGGCCGGGCGGCCAGCGACCGCACCTGATGGCGCTTGCCGGACGCGGTGTCGTCGCGGGACAGCTCCGCCGCGATCGCCTTCTCGTCGGCCTCCCCCAGCGCGGCGAGCGCCGCCAGGAACGTCCAGCGCAGCTCCTGGTCCACTTCGAGCCCGTCGATCCGGGCCGTCCCGTCCAGCAGCCCGCGCAGCATCCGCAGCGAACCATCGGCCGAGGCGACCTGGGCGAAGAACCGCGCCCAGGCGAGCTGGTGTCCGCTGCCCGGCGCGGCGAGCCGCAGCTCGCGCAGCGCGCTCTCGGCGATCCCGCTCCCGGCCTCCGCGCGGCGCTCGGGCGCGCTGTAGTGATGGAACGCGGACAGCGCCCACGACTGGACCATCTGGAGCACGCCGATGTCGCTCTCCGCCCCGGCGAACCGCTCCACCAGCGCGAGGTAGTCGCGGGCGGGCATCAGCCCGTCCCGGGTGAGGTTCCACAGCGCGGACCAGCACAGCGCGCGGGCGAGCGGATCGCTCAGATCGCCCAGATGCTCGCGCAGGGTGTCCAGCGAGGCCTCGTCGAAGCGGACCTTGGCGTAGGTGAGGTCCTCGTCGTTGACCAGGATCAGATCGGGCCGCTCGGCCCCGGTCAGCTCGCTGACGACCGTACGGGGACCGTCGACGTCCACCTCGGCGCGGGCGTAGCGCACCAGCGCCCCGGGGCGCTCCCCGGCGGCGTCCTTCCGGTACAGCCCGACCGCGACCCGGTGCGGGCGCAGCGAAGGATGGCTGTCGGACCCGGCCTCCTGGAGGACGGCCAGCTCGGTGATGTGTCCCTCGGCGTCGTAGACGGCCTGCGGGGTCAGTACGTTGACGCCCGCGGTCTCCAGCCAGGCCCGCGACCAGGCCGCCATGTCCCGGCCGGAGGTCTCGGTGAGCACCGACAGCAGATCCGTCAGCCGGGTGTTCCCGTACGCGTGCCGCTTGAAGTAGCGGCGGGCGCCCTCCAGGAAGGCGTCCTGCCCGGCGTAGGCCACCAGCTGCTTGAGCACCGACGCGCCCTTGGCGTAGGTGATCCCGTCGAAGTTGAGCTTGGCGTCCTCCAGGTCCCGGATGTCGGCCGTGACGGGATGGGTGGACGGCAGCTGGTCGGCCCGGTACGCCCAGGACTTGCGGCGGTTGGCGAAGGTGATCCAGCCGTCGGTGAAGCGGGTCGCCCCGACCAGCGCGAAGGCCCCCATGAAGTCGGCGAACGACTCCTTGAGCCACAGGTCGTCCCACCACTCCATGGTGACCAGGTCGCCGAACCACATGTGCGCCATCTCGTGCAGGATGACGGTCGCCCGGTGCTCGTACGACGCCTGGGTGACCTTGCCGCGGAAGACGAACTCCTCGCGGAAGGTCACGCACCCCGGGTTCTCCATCGCGCCGATGTTGTACTCCGGCACGAACGCCTGGTCGTACTTCCCGAAGGGGTACGGATAGTCGAAGTGGTCGTGGAAGAAATCCAGGCCCTGCTTGGTGATGGTGAAGATGTCGTCCGCGTCGAAGTGCTTGGCGAGCCCCTTGCGGCACAGCGCGCCGAGCGGGACCTCCAGCACCGAGCCGTCCGGCTGGGTGCGGCGGTAGCGGTCGCTCTCGTAGTGGTACGGGCCCGCGACGACGGCCGTGATGTACGTCGAGATGGGCAGGGTCGGGGTGAACCGGGTGGTCGCGGCCCCGTCGCCGTCACCGGACGGCTCGACTCCGGCGGCCGTCCCGTTGCTCAGCACGATCCAGCTCTCGGGGGCGGTCACCGAGAAGGTGAACGGCGCCTTCAGATCGGGCTGTTCGAAGTTGGCGAAGACCCGGCGGGCGTCGGCCGGTTCGTACTGGGTGTAGAGATACACCTCGCCGTCCTCGGGGTCGACGAAGCGGTGCAGCCCCTCGCCCGTGCGGCTGTACGCGCACCGCGCGTCCACCACCAGCTCGTTCTCCCCCGCCAGCCCCTCCAGGGCGATCCGGGAGCCGTCGAAGACGGCGGCCGGGTCCAGCTCCCGCCCGTTGAGCCGCACCGCGACGACCTCCGGCGCCACCAGGTCGGCGAAGGACGCCGCCCCCGGCTCGGCGCAGCGGAAGCGCACGGTCGTCGTCGAGCGGAAGGTGCGCGGCCCCGGTCCGGGATCCGCCCCGACCGCGGACCGCAGGTCGAGGGCCACGTCGTACGCGTCAACCGACAACAGCCTCGCCCGCTCGCGGGCCTCGTCACGGGTCAGGTTCTCACCGGGCACGTAGTGGCTCCCCTCGTGTCCCTCTCGCCATTCCGGACAGCGGGAATCATGTCACGCGGCACTGACACTCGGTATCGGGGAATGGTCCCCGGGCCCGGCCACGTTGTCGGTACGAGACAACTGCCGATACCTCTTTATCCCCGCGCGCCCGTCTGAGGAGAGACCGTGACCGAGACAGTCAAGACTCCCGCCGATTTCTGGTTCGACCCGCTGTGTCCCTGGGCCTGGATGACCTCGCGCTGGATGCTCGAGGTGGAAAAGGTCCGCCCCGTCGAGGTGCGCTGGCATGTGATGAGCCTCGCCGTGCTCAACGAGCCCAAGCTGGACGAGCTGCCCGAGCGGTACCAGGAGCTGATGAAAACCGCCTGGGGCCCGGTCCGGGTCTGCATAGCCGCCGAGCAGAAGCACGGGAGTGACGTCCTCGGCCCCCTCTACACCGCCCTCGGCACCCGCTTCCACAACCAGGGCCTGGAGAAGAACCGCGAGACGATCGTCGCCGCCCTGGAGGAGGCCGGACTGCCCGCCGACCTCGCAGACGCGGCCGACTCCGACGCCTACGACACCGAGCTGCGCGCCTCCCACGCGGCGGGCATCGACCTGGTCGGCCAGGAGGTCGGCACCCCGGTCATCGCGGTCCCCGGCTCGGACGGCGAGCAGATCGCCTTCTTCGGCCCGGTCGTCACCCCCGCCCCCAAGGGCGACGCCGCCGCCCAGCTCTGGGACGGCACCCTGCTGGTCGCCTCCATCCCGGGCTTCTACGAGATCAAGCGCACCCGCACGGTCGGCCCGATCTTCGACTGACCGCACCCTTGATACGGCAGGGCCCCCGCGCGACTCGACCGCGCGGGGGCCCTGTTCTCCGCCCTGCCCGTGAAGGCTGAGAAGACGATCACGCAAGCAGGAGGCTCATTACGGAGCCAGCAGCAGGCTGTGGGCGCGCTCTTTGGCAGCCGCGTAGCGGCGGGCGACATCCTGCCAGTTGACGACCTTCCACATGGCCTCGATGAAGTCCACCTTCTGGTTCTTGTACTGCAGGTAGAAGGCGTGCTCCCAGGCGTCGAAGACCAGGATCGGCACCGAACCCTGCCCCACGTTCCCCTGGTGGTCGTACACCTGCTCCACCACCAGCCGCCCGCTCACCGGCTCGTACGCCAGCACACCCCACCCCGACCCCTGGGTGGTCCCGGCCGCCTTGGTCAGCTGCGCCTTGAACCGGTCGAAGGACCCGAAGCCCTCGGCGATGGCATCGGCCAGCTCGCCCACCCCGTCCTTCGCCAGCGGCTCACCACCGCCGTCGCCGGTCATGTTGGTCCAGTAGATGCTGTGCAGGATGTGGCCCGACAGATGGAAGGCCAGATTCTTCTCCAGCCCGTTGATCGACCCCCACTGGTCCTTGTCCCGCGCCTCGGCGAGCTGCTCCAGCGTGTCGTTCGCGCCCTTCACATACGTGGCGTGGTGCTTGTCGTGATGCAGCTCGATGATCTCGGGGCTGATGACCGGGGCCAGCGCCGAGTAGTCGTACGGAAGTTCAGGAAGTGTGTAGATGGCCATGCCAAGCCCTCCGACCCTTATTGCAATTAGCTTGCAACTGCACGCTACCAGTAAGAACTTTCTCCGCCAGGGAAGCCCGGATCTCTGCCCCAAAGGACCGAGGCGGGGCAGGCCCATGGACGTAGGGCCTGCCCCGCCTCGGGAAGCGGAGGGGGTGACGGTCAGCGCTGCGCCGCCACCGCCTTCTGGCGGGCGTAGCCGATGATCGCGAGTACCGCCGTCAGGCCGACCGTGAAGTACAGCTGGGTGCTGGTCTCGTCCTCGCGGAGCATCAGGAGCAGGACGCCGATGGTGGCGGCCAGGGCCACGTAGGTCAGGTAGGGGAAGAGCCACATCTTGACCACGAGCTTCTCGGGGGCCTCGCGCTGGATGCGGCGGCGCATCACGAGCTGGGAGACGGCGATGAAGGTCCAGACGACCAGCACCGCGGCGCCGACCATGTTGAGGAGCCACTTGAAGATGGTGTCCGGCCACCAGTAGCTGAGCAGCACCGCGACGAAGCCGAAGAAGGAGGAGGCGAGGACGGTGAGGCGGGGGACGCCGCCGTACACGCGGCCGAGGAGGGCGGGGCCCTCGCCGCGGGCCACCAGGGAGTAGGACATGCGGGAGGCGCCGTAGATGTTGGCGTTCATCGCGGAGAGCAGGGCGACCAGGACGATGACGTTCATGATGTCGCCGGCCGCCGGGATGTCGAGGTGGTTGAGGACCGCGACGTACGGGCCGTCCTTCACGACCGCCTTGTCGTTCCACGGAATGACCGTGACGACGACGAGCATCGAGCCGACGTAGAAGAGGGCGATGCGCCACATCGCGGTGCGCACCGCACCGGCGACGCTCTTGACCGGGTTCTCGGACTCGGCCGCCGCGATCGTCACCGTCTCCAGGCCGCCGTACGCGAAGACGGAGGCCAGCAGGCCGACCACCAGGCCGTCCGTGCCGTTGGGCATGAAGCCGCCATGGCCGGTCAGGTTGTCGCTGCCGGGGGAGTCGGTGCCGGGCAGGACGCCGAGGACGGCGAGGGCGCCCAGGACGAGGAAGACGCTGATCGCGGCGATCTTCAGCGCGGCGAACCAGAACTCGAATTCGCCGAAGTTGCTGACGGCCGCGAGGTTGGTGCCGCAGAAGATCGCCATGAAGACGGCGACCCACATCCAGGACTCGGTGCCCGGGAACCAGTGGACCATGATCCCGGCCGCGCCGATCGCCTCGGCGGCGATGCCCACGCACAGCAGCACCCAGAACATCCAGCCCGCGGTGAACCCGGCCCACGGCCCGATGGCGCGTTCGGCGTGCACGGAGAACGAACCGGAGGCCGGGTTGGCCGCCGACATCTCGCCGAGCATCCGCATCACGAGCATCACGAGCAGCCCGGAGAGCGCGTAGGCGAGGACGATCGACGGCCCGGCGGCCGCGATTCCGGCGCCGGAACCGACGAACAGCCCGGCGCCGATCACGCCGCCGAGGGCGATCATCGACAGATGGCGCTGCTTGAGGCCGTGCGAGAGCGGAGGCGAGGCGTCCGCGCCCGCGTCGGTCGCCTTCGTGCCGCTCTGCGGCGCTGGGGACGAAGGTGTCGGGTTCATGACTGGTCTCTGTCCCTTGTGTGAGGGGCGGGCGGATACAAAACGGCCCCCAGTGTGAAGGCGGGTGTCCGATCAGGACAACATTGATGTCAAACTTTTCTGGATATCGGACATCATGGTTACACTCCGTATCGCCCCCATCTGCCCGAAGCCGCCAAGCGCGGAGCCCGGCATTTGTGGTCATCCGATGGTGTGCGGGGTTGCCGCGCCGGGTTACCGTCGCGTAGTCCACCCCTTCTGACCTCGGAGTTCCGCTGATGAGCAGTGTTTCCGCCGCCGCCCCGACCGGTACGGTCCTCGCCGACGCGGTCTTCCCCGCGCGGCGTGTTCTCGCCCGTGACACCGCGCTCGTCGTGGGCGGCGCCGTGCTCACCGGGCTCGCCGCGCAGATCTCGGTGCCCGTCCCCGGCTCGCCGGTGCCGGTGACCGGCCAGACGTTCGCCGCGCTGCTGGTGGGCACCTCGCTCGGGGCCCGCCGGGGCTTCCTGTCGCTCGCGCTGTACGCGCTGGCCGGGATGGCGGGCATGCCCTGGTTCGCCGAGGGCGACTCCGGCGCCGCCATGCCGTCCTTCGGCTACGTGCTGGGCATGCTGCTCGCCGCGACCGTGGTGGGCGCGCTGGCGCGGCGCGGCGGCGACCGGGGGGCGCTGCGCACGGTGGGCACCATGGCCGTCGGCTCCGCGATCATCTACGCGGTCGGCGTCCCGTACCTGGCGCTGGCCGCGGACATCTCGCTCGGCCAGGCGGTGGCCGCCGGTCTGATCCCGTTCCTGGTCGGTGACGCCCTGAAGGCGGCGCTGGCGATGGGCGCGCTGCCGACCGCCTGGAAGCTGGTGGGCCGCCGAGGCTGAGCCACACTCACTCAACGCCACACTCACTCAACGCGTCGGGCGGGCCGGTCGGAAGACCGGCCCGCCCGACGCGTTGTCCGTTGGTCCGGGGCCTACCGGGACACGGACTCCTTGGAGGGAGCCTCGGCCGGGGCGGCGTTCTTGGGCCCGGAGATCCGCTCCCGTATCAGCGCGAAGCCCACCACGAGCGCCGCCACCAGGGTGGACAGCAGCACCTGCTCGCGACCGGCGTCGTCGGTGAGCATGTAGAGCAGCACGAACGTGATCATCCCGATGGTCGCCCAGGTCAGATACGGGAAGCCCCACATCCGGACGACCAGCTTGTCCGGGCTCTCGCGCAGGATGATGCCGCGCATCCGCAGCTGGGTGAAGCAGATGACCAGCCAGACGAAGAGCGCGACCGCGCCCGAGGAGTTCAGCAGGAACTCGAAGACCGTGTCCGGCCACTGGTAGTTGAACCAGACCGCGACGAAGCCGAAGACGACCGAGCCGAGGATCGCGGCCTGCGGCACACCGCGCGCGTTGGTCTTCGCGAACGCGGCCGGGGCATCCCCGCGCTGCCCGAGCGAGAAGGCCATCCGGGAGGCGGTGTAGAGGCCGGAGTTGAGGCAGGAGAGCACGGCGGTCAGCACGATGACGTTCATGACCTGACCGGCGTGCGGAATGCCGATCGACTCGAGCGCGGCGACGTAACTGCCGTCCTTGGTGATCGACTTGGAGTCCCAGGGCAGCAGGGTGACCACGACGAAGATCGAGCCCAGGTAGAAGACCGCGATACGCCAGATCACGCTGTTGGTGGCCTTGGAGACGGCCCGCTGCGGGTCGGCGGACTCACCGGCGGCCAGGGTGACGATCTCACTGCCCATGAAGGAGAAGACGACCAGCAGCACACCGGTGAGGATCGCGCCGGGCCCGTTGGGCAGGAAGCCGCTGTGCGCGGTCAGATTGGACAGCCCCGCGCTCTCGTTCTCGGAGCCGGGCAGCAGGCCGAAGACCGCGAGCCCGCCGATGACGATGAAGGCGGCGATGGCGACGACCTTGATCCCGGCGAACCAGAACTCGAATTCACCGTAGGAAGCGACCGAGGCCAGGTTGGCGGCGGTGAGCACGACCATCACGATCAGCGCCCAGCCCCACTGCGGTACGGCGGGCCACCACTCCTCCAGGATCTTGGCACCGGCGGTCGCCTCGACCGCCAGCACCACGACCCAGAAGAACCAGTAGAGCCAGCCGATCGAGAAGCCCGCCCAGCGGCCGAGCGCCCGGTCCGCGTAGGCGGAGAAGGAGCCGGAGGTCGGATTCGCGGCCGCCATCTCGCCCAGCATGCGCATCACGAGGACGACCATGAGGCCGACCAGCGCGTAGGACACGAGGATGCCCGGCCCGGCCTTGGCGATACCGGCACTGGAGCCGACGAACAGCCCGGCGCCGATCACACCGCCAATCGCGATCATGGACAGATGGCGATTTTTGAGCCCGGCCTTGAGGCCGTCGGGGGAAGTCTCTGGTTGTGCGCTCATATGGCTCGATCCTTTGCTTCCGGAAGAGGAGCGACGCCAGTGAATCTCAGGAGAACCAACAGGTGAACCTTCGATTTCAAATTGTTACTTGAGGTTTCCATGAGGTTCCTTGGTGTTGCGGAGGAATCAACGGAGCGCCTACCCGCCTCGGCGGGAAAGACACAGCCGTGTCACACTCTGGGCATGCGCGTGTACCTCGGCTCCGATCATGCCGGTTACGAACTGAAGAACCACCTCGTGGAGTGGCTCCGGGCGGGCGGTCATGACCCCGTCGACTGCGGCCCGCACATCTACGACGCCCAGGACGACTACCCGCCGTTCTGCCTGCGCGCGGCCGAGCGGACCGCCGCCGACGCCGACAGCCTCGGCATCGTGATCGGCGGCTCTGGCAACGGCGAGCAGATCGCGGCGAACAAGGTCAAGGGCGTACGCGCCGCACTGGCCTGGAGCGAGCAGACCGCCGCCCTCGCGCGCGAGCACAACGACGCCAACGTGATCAGCGTCGGCGGGCGCATGCACACTCGGGAAGAGGCGACCAAGTTCGTCGAGATCTTCCTGGCCACCCCGTACTCGGGCGAGGAGCGCCACACCCGCCGCATCGCCATGCTCGCCGACTACGAGACCACCGGCGAACTGCCGCCCGTCCCGGCCCATCACCCCGCCGGCGACTGATGCCCGAAGGGCACACGATCCACCGACTGGCCGCCGACCACCTCGACCGGTTCGGCGGCCGGCCCGTGCGGGCCACCAGCCCCCAGGGCAAGTTCGCCGACGGGGCGGCCCTCGTGGACGGGCAGGCGCTCCAGCACGCAGAGGCGCACGGCAAGCACCTCTTCCTGGACTTCGCGGCCACCGGCTGGGTCCATGTCCACCTCGGGCTGTTCGGCAAGTACACCTTCGGCCCGGCCCCCGCCCCGCCGCCCACCGAGACCGTGCGGCTGCGGCTGGCGGGCCCCGGCGGGTACGCGGATCTGCGCGGGCCGACCGCCTGCGCCCTGATCACCGAGCCCGAGAAGCAGGCCATCCACGACCGGCTCGGCCCCGATCCGCTGCGCACGGGTGACGACGGCGGCGACGCCTGGGCCCGGGTCTCCCGCAGCCGGGTCAGCGTGGCCGCGCTGCTCATGGACCAGAAGGTGGTCTCGGGCGTCGGCAACGTCTACCGCGCCGAGGTCCTGTTCCGGCACGGCATCGACCCGTACCGGCCGGGCCGCGGGCTGGTCCGCGCCGAATGGGACGCGATCTGGTCCGACCTCGCGGAGCTGATGCGCGAGGGCGTACGGAACAACCGGATCGACACGGTCCGCCCCGAGCACACCCCCGAGGCCATGGGCCGCCCGCCCCGCGTCGACGACCACGGCGGCGAGGTCTACGTCTACCGCCGGGCCGGACAGCCCTGCCACGTCTGCGACGGTGAGATCCGCACCGCCGGGCTCGCCGCCCGGAACCTCTTCTGGTGCCCCGGCTGCCAGCGGTCGTAGGCGGACCCCTCAGGCCATCGAGCGTTCGCATTCGGTCAACTCCCGCCGGAGCGCGGTTTTCTCCCGCGTTCGGGGTACGACACCGGCTGCGAGTACCAGCTTTCCGTACCAATCATCCCAAACAGCCGATCGGGCACCCCCCGCTCCGCGCTCATATCCCCATCCCCAGCAGCGGTTTCCCGTACGCGCGAACGAATATCGCTTACGATTGCCCCCCTGGCTGGGTGGTTCAACGCGCCACGAATCGACGCGCGTCCGAACGGGTGGGTAGGGTCCCGATGCAATGACTGGCGGCGCGGACACTCCGTTGGCCCGGATGCGCAAAGCTCTGCACCGGGCTCGCACAGGCGTGCGCAAAGCCGGAGTCGACTACTTCCGCGGCGAGGGCTCCGACCGGCTCGCCCTCGCCCTGCTGCTCCTCGCCGTCCCCGCCATCGCCTGCGGCACCATCGCCACCCCCGACTGGTGCGCCCCCTCCGCCCTCGTCCTGCCGATCGTCGCGGGCGGACTCCTGCTGCGCCCCGCCAGCCTGCTCGGCCTGTACGCGGCCGCCGCCTCCGCGCTCATCGTGGAGTCCGCCGTCCTCGGCCCGTACACCGAGGAGGACACCTCCGCCCGGGTCACTCCCGGCACCATCCTCGTGGTCGCCGCGGTCGGCTTCTTCGGGCTGCTCATCGCCCAGTTCCGCAGCCGGGTCGGCGTGCCCTGGCGCCGCGGCGGCACCATGCTCTTCGACCTGCGCGAACGCATCCGCGTCCAGAGCAAGCTGCCCGCCCTGCCGCGCGGCTGGCACCGCGAGATGGCGCTGCGCCCGGCCGGTGGCCAGTCCTTCTCCGGCGACTTCGTGGTCGCCGCCCGCACCGGCAGCGGCGGCCGCACCCTCGAAGTCGTCCTCACCGACGTCTCCGGCAAGGGCATGGACGCGGCCTCCCGCGCCCTCCTGCTCTCCGGCGCCTTCGGCGGCCTCCTCGGCTCGCTGCCCCCGCACGGCTTCCTCCCGGCCGCCAACGGCTATCTCCTGCGCCAGGACTGGGAAGAGGGCTTCGCGACCTCCGTCCACCTCGTACTCGACCTCGACAGCGGCGACTTCGAGCTGTTCTCCGCCGGTCATCTACCCGCGCTCCAGCTCAGCGCGGGCACCGGCAAATGGGAGGAGAAGTCCGCCGACGGCCCGCTGCTGGGCGTCTACGACGGCGCCCAGTTCGACCCCACCAAGGGCACCCTGCGCCCCGGGGACGTACTGATGCTGTTCACCGACGGCCTCGTCGAGACCGCCGACCGCGACATCAGCGAGGGCATCGACCACCTGACGGGCGAGGCCGACCGCTATGTCTCCTCCGGCTTCCAGGGCGCGGCCTGGCACCTGATCGAGACGGTCGCGAAAGACGTCAACGACGACCGCGCGCTCCTGCTGATCTGCCGCCAGTAGAGCCGCTTACCGGGGGCTAACCCCACCTCGGTACGGCGGCGGCCGCCATGGCCCCGGTACACCCCCGATCCCTACGTTCGTAGGGCGTTCGAAAGACATCGGGCGAACTCCGGAGAAGGGCCACCACCATGCGGCTGCGCAAGCGGCGTACGACAGCGGCGCCCCCGGCACCGCACCAGCACCTCGCCCCTGCCACCCACGCCATCGAACTCCATGGCGTCCAGCGCCGCTACGGCCGCGGCGGCAACGCCGTCCACGCACTCCGCGGCATCAGCCTCGCCCTCCCGCACGGCAGCTTCACCGCCGTCATGGGACCCTCGGGTTCCGGCAAGTCGACGTTCCTGCAGTGCGCCGCCGGGCTCGACCGGCCGACCGCCGGGTCCGTCCTGCTCGGCGGGACCGAGATCACCGGACTGAGTGAGAACAAGCTCACCACGCTGCGCCGCAGCCGCCTTGGCTTCGTCTTCCAGGCCTTCAACCTGCTTCCCTCGCTCACCGTCGAGCAGAACGTGCTGCTCCCGATGCGGCTCGCCGGTGCCCGCCCCGACCGCCAGCGCGCCCTGGAGGTGCTGGCCCAGGTCGGGCTGCACGAGCACGCCCGGCGCCGCCCGGGCCAGCTCTCCGGAGGCCAGCAGCAGCGCGTGGCGATCGCACGCGCCCTCGTCACCCGCCCCGACGTCGTCTTCGCCGACGAGCCGACCGGTGCCCTGGACACGGGCACTGCCGCCGAGGTGCTCGGGCTGCTGCGGCACGCGGTGGACGCGCTCGGCGCGACCGTGGTGATGGTCACCCACGACCCGGTGGCCGCGAGCTACGCCGACCGGGTGCTCTTCCTCGCGGATGGGGCGATCGCCGACCGGCTCACCCGTGCCCCGGCGCATGAGATCGCCGACCGGATGACCCGGCTCACCGCCCGCACCCCCGCAGCCATCGCCGTCGTCCGGTGAGGGCGTTCACCAACGGACTGGCCCGCGCCTCCGTCCGCTTCAAGCCCGCCGCCTTCGCGGGCACCTTCATCGCCCTGATGATGACCGCGATGATCGTGTCCGCCTGCGGCATCCTGCTGGAGACCGGAGTACGGGCCTCCGTACCGCCCGAGCGCTACGCGAGCGCCCCGGTCGTCGTCGCCGCGGACCAGCGCGCGCACTACACCGTCGGCAGCGGGGAAGACCGGGAGGACGAGTCCGAACCGCTCCCCGACCGGGCCCGGCTCGACGCCGCGCTCGTCGCCACCGCCGCCCGCACCCCCGGAACGGCCGCCGCCGCACCCGATACGACCTTCCCGCTGAGCGGCGGCGGTACGGGGAAGGGCCCGCTGACCGGTCACGGCTGGGGCGCGGCCCCCTTCACGGGCGTGACACTCACCACCGGCACCCCGCCCCGGGCGGGCGACGTCGTGCTCGACGAGGGAGCCGCCCGCGCGGCGGACACCGGGGTGGGCGGCCGCGTCACGGTGACCGCCCCGGACGGTCGGCACACCTTCCGGGTGTCCGGCATCGCCCGGAGCACCGAAGACGGACCCACGGCCTGGTTCGCCGACGCCCGGGCCCGCGCCCTGTCCGGCCACCCCCGTACGGTCGACGCCATCCTCGTCCGCCCCGCCCCCGGCACCAGCGCGGACGACCTGGCCGCACGCCTGAAGACCGCCTACGGCAAGGGGGCGCACGGCAAGACCCCGCACGCCACCGCCGTGCGCCTGCACACCGGCGAAGGTCGCGGCGCGGTCGAGGACAGCTCGATCGCGGGGGCCAGGGAACTGCTCACCGCCCTCGGCGGCTCCTTCGGCGGGATCGCCACCGCCGTCGCCGTCTTCACCGCCGCGGGCACCGTCGCCCTCTCCGTCGGCCAGCGCACCCGCGAGGTCGCCCTGCTGCGCGCCATCGGCGCCACCCCGCGCCAGATCCGCCGCTCCATCGCGGCCGAGGCGCTGCTCGTCGCCCCGCTCGCGGGCGCCCTCGGCTGCCTGCCCGGGATCGCCCTCGCGCACTGGTGGTTCGGACAGCTCAAGGACAAGGGCGCGATCCCCGCCCCCGTGGAGCTGGCGGTCTCCTGGGTTCCGCTGGTCTCCGCCGTCGGCGCGGGCCTGGTCACCTCGCTGCTGGCGGGCCTGATGGCCGCCCGCCGCCCGGCGCGGATCAAGCCCGGCCAGGCGCTCGGCGAGGCGGCCGTCGAGCGCCTGCGCCCCGGGGTGATCCGTACCCTGCTGGGCGTGTCGGCCCTGGTCGGCGGCTTCGTGCTGTCCGGAGTCGCGGCCGACACCTCCGGCGAGGACGCGGCCAACACCGCGCTCGGGATCGTGATGCTTTTCATGCTGGCCGTGGCCCTGCTCGGCCCGCTGATCGCCCGGCTGTGCGCCTGGCTGATCGGACTGCCGCTGCGCACGGGCCGGGCCCCGGCCGTCCTGGCGTCGGCCAACACCCTGGCCAACGCCCGGCCGCTGGCCTCCGCGATCACCCCGATCGTGCTGGCCATGGCGTTCTCCTCGACGCTGGTGTTCATGCACACCAGCGAGGACCACGCGATGGCCGCGCAGCGGCGCGACGGGATCCTCGCCGACCAGGTCATCTCCGCACCCGGCGGCCTCCCGGCCGACACGGCCGACCGCGCCGCCTCCGTACCGGGCGTCGCGGCGGCGGTGGGCGTGCTGCGCACCGGGGTGCTCGTGCCGATGGGCTCCGCCCTGCAGGGCGCGACGGCCCAGGGCGTCTCCGGCACCGGCCGCGCGCTGGCCGCCGTGCAGGACCTGGACGTCCGTACCGGCCGCCTGGCGGACCTCGGGCCGGGCCGGGTCGCGGTCGACGCGAACCTCGCGAAGTCCGCGCACGTCCGCGTGGGCGACCGGCTCCGGCTCCGCCTCCCGGACGGCACCAGGGCCGCCCCCGAGGTGGTCGCGACGTACGGCCGTGGCCTGGGCATCGCCCAGGTCACCCTGGACCGCGCGGCCCTGGCACCCCACGTCACGTCGGCCTTCGACGCGGACGTACTGGTACGGGACGACGCGGGCGCGCACCACGGCACCGTCGCGGCGGCGCTCGGGAAGCGGCTCGGCGAGCGGGTCACCGGCCGGGACGGCTACGCGGCCGCCCAGGACCGGGACCGCGCGCTGGGCGCCTGGTCCAACAGCACCATGGCCGCGGTGCTCGGCGGCTTCGCCGCGGTCGCCGCCGCCAACACCCTGGTGATGACGGTCCTCGACCGCCGCCGGGAGCTGGGCACCCTGCGCCTGATCGGCTCGACCCGGCGGCAGGTGCTGGAGATGGTGCGCTGGGAGGCGCTGCTGGTGATCATGGCCGGGGTCGCGCTGGGTACGGCGATCGCCCTGGCCACGCTCGTACCGATGGTGCGCGGCCTGACCGGCGGGAGCCCGTACCTCCCGCCGCTGACCTACGCGGGGTTCGTGGGCGCGGCCGTGGCGCTCGGGCTCGCGGCGACCGCCCTGCCCGCCCGCGCGGCGCTGCGCCGGGAGACGCCCGGAGGGGAGTGAGCGGACAGCGAAAAGGGCCGGGACCGTGCGTACACGGTCCCGGCCCCTCGATCGTGGGAGCCGTCAGGCGGCCGTACGGTGACGGGCCTGCTCGGCGGGGTCCTTGCGGAAGGCCCACTTCATCTTCGGCTCCATCGCGAAGCGGAAGGCGCGCTGCACCGGCGGGGTGCACAGCACGGTGATGAGGGAGGCGGCGGCGACGGTGACGGTGATCTCACCCAGCGGCTTGTGCAGCCAGTCGATGTCGAACCAGCCCCAGAAGCGGGAGCCCTTGGCGAGGAAGCCGTGCAGCAGGTAGCCGTACAGCGTTCCGGCGCCCAGCACGGTGAACCACATGTTCCGCCGCGGCACCCAGGCGAAGAAGCACGCCACGAGGACCATCGAGCAGCCGAACATGGCCAGGGTCATCACCGGGCCGGTCCACGCCGGGGCGTGCAGCTCCTGGACGCTGTCGCGGTGGTAGAACCAGGCCGAGTTCATCCGGGGCGCCGCCCAGTAGGCGAACAGCAGCGCGCCGGCGAAGATCGGCACGGCCGCCATCCGCATCTTGGGGCCGCGCATCACCTGGAAGTGCTCGGGCTTCATGCACAGGCCGATGACGAAGAACGGCAGGAACTGCAGGACCCGCTGGAGGTCGAGGTCGTCGCCGATGTCGGGCGAGACGGACGCCAGGGTGGCGATCGCCAGCGACAGCGGGACCGGCCAGCGCACCAGCTTCCAGATCGGCGTCGTCAGCCGCCAGACGAACAGCGCGACCAGGAACCAGGTCAGGTACCAGGGGTCGAGCAGGCTGATCGGGTGGCTCGGGTCATCGTCGGCCCAGCGCTTGAAGAGGCTGTACGCGACCTCGAACAGCACGTAGGGCACCGCGACCCCGGTGATGAGCCGCTTGAGCCGGTCCGCCCGCATGTCGAAGCTGCGGGAGAAGAAGCCGGAGATGATGATGAAGGCCGGCATGTGGAAGGTGTACACGGTCATGTACAGGGCTTCCGCGGTGCGGCTCGTATCGGTGAGCGGCTCCCACGAGTGGGCCATCGCGACCAGGACGATCGCGAGGTACTTCGCGTTGTCGAAGAAGGCGTCCCGCTGCTTCGGCTTCTGCCCGGCAGGGGCGCTGGCGGCGGGCGGAGTCGCCTGACGCCCTGCTTCTTCGCGCTGCGGCGTGGGGGACGCCGCGGCCTCGGCCTCCCGGGCCGGAGGGAGCGGGGACCGCTGGGAACCGTGCGGGCGCAGGGAGTTGGTCACAGGCCCTCCCACCAGGAGCTGGGGGAGAGCACCCGGGACCGCACTGCGCGTGGGGGAGAGATGGCAGCGTGGAACATCTGAGGCACGATAGCGCCGAAACCTCTATTGCGTAAAACCTCGTCCAGGTCTTCCCCGGTAATACGGTTCACACTCCGGCTGATTGCCGACCGTTATCAAGTCGACATAGCGATCCGGATGTTCGATATGAGGACTCAGGCTGTCCGGTCTGTCGGGTTTCATCCCCCTTAAATGGTGCATATGCCCCTCAGGTGCCTCCGGTGGAATGTCTGATTCATGGAAATCGGAATTCCCTTCCGGGATATGCGATCAGGTCGAAAAATGATCCACGGAATTGTGGGGAGTGTCACCCGTGTCCGCCCGTGTAACGCATTCCCGGCGGGGTACCAAGCGGGTGGGTGTGGTGTGTACCGACGCAGGTAGTCGCCTCACCCTGCTGCTGTGGAGCGGTAGTTGATGGCACGATGGTTGCCAGCGGGGGTGTGCGAGGTCGCGTGCTTCCGGGGCCGGGTGAAGACATGAGCGACCGAGGAGCTTGATCAGCTGTGGTCATTTCCCTGTCATTGGTGGTGCTGGTGGGGATCATCCTCGTACTGATGATCCGCGCGGGGAAGATGAAGGCGGGACCGGCGCTCGTCGCCGCCCTCTTCGGCTTCCTCTTGGCCTCTTCCGATCTGGCGCCGAACATTCAGGACTTCCTCGACTCGGTCGCCAGCTCCATCAGCGACGTCGACCTCTGATCGAGTGCTGCTCGACCGGTCCGCATACGCCGACCGGTCCGCGTCCATCGACTGGTCCGTATACGCCGACGGCCCGGCGCCGGGGATCTCCCCGGGGCCGGGCCGTCGTACGTCATGGAGCGGGCGACGGGAATCGAACCCGCGTAGCCAGTTTGGAAGACTGGGGCTCTACCATTGAGCTACGCCCGCACGCGCCGCGCGCCGCCTCAGGTGGGATCACCCGTGGCCGCGGCACGGGAAGCATCGTAGCGGGTCCGGGGCCTCTCCCGCACACCCTTGCCCACCGGTCGAATAACGGGGGGCCGGGGCGTCCGCGGCCATGTACCCTACGTGTCGCACCGACGGGGTGTGGCGCAGCTTGGTAGCGCGTCCGCTTTGGGAGCGGAAGGTCGTCGGTTCGAATCCGGCCACCCCGACCAT
The DNA here is from genome assembly GCF_053596435.1 of Streptomyces sp. NPDC001700. Classification (NCBI taxonomy): domain Bacteria; kingdom Bacillati; phylum Actinomycetota; class Actinomycetes; order Kitasatosporales; family Streptomycetaceae; genus Streptomyces; species Streptomyces sp. NPDC001700. Next base: position 317,285 of record NZ_JBSFGE010000002.1, on the reverse strand, counting down.
CCACTGGCGTCAAGATCGCGTTGTGGGCCGCGTCATGCTTGCGGTTACTATGCAAGCTGCGCGTCTGTGTCTTTCTTTACCGGGCGCGATCCGCTGCGAAGCATCAGTGCGAGGCAGCAGAACACCACACGTCAGCCCCAAGGAGACCGAACCGTGAAGAGCGCCGTGGAGAACCTGAACCCGACCCGGGTTCGGCTCACTGTCGAGGTGCCCTTCGAGGAGCTCAAGCCCAGCCTCGACGCGGCGTACAAGAAGATCAACCAGCAGGTCACGGTGCCAGGCTTCCGCAAGGGCAAGATCCCGGCGCGCATCATCGACCAGCGTTTCGGCCGCGGTGCGGTGCTGGAGGAGGCCGTCAACGACGCCCTCCCGAAGTTCTACACCGACGCGGTCAACGAGGGTGAGCTGAACCCGCTCGGACAGCCCGAGGTCGACATCACCGAGCTCAAGGACAACGAGCTGCTGACGTTCACCGCCGAGGTGGACATCCGCCCGACGGTCGAGATCCCGGACTACTCCGGCATCGAGGTCACCGTCGACTCGGTCGAGGTCTCGGACGAGGACATCGACAAGTCGGTCGAGCAGCTGCGCGACCGCTTCGCCACCACCAGCCCCGTCGAGCGCGCCGCCGCCGAAGGCGACATCGTCGTCATCGACCTGGAGGCCAAGGTCGACGGCGAGGTGCTGGAGGACGGTGTCGCCGAGGGCGTCACCTACACCATCGGCTCCGGTGAGCTGCTCGATGGCATCGACGAGGCCGTGACCGGCCTGGAGGCCGGTGGCACCGCCACCTTCACCTCCGAGCTGAAGGGCGGCTCCGCGCAGGGCAACGAGGCCGAGGTCTCCGTCAAGGTGAACGAGGTCAAGGCCCGGGAGCTGCCCGAGCTGGACGACGACTTCGCCCAGCTGGCCAGCGAGTTCGACACCCTCGAGGAGCTGCGCGCGGACAGCCGCAAGCGCCTGGAGCAGTCGAAGAAGTACGAGCAGGCCACCCAGGCCCAGGAGAAGGTGCTCGACGCCCTCCTGGAGCTGGTCGAGGTCCCGATCCCCGAGAAGCTGCTCGAGGACGAGATCCAGACCCGGAAGCACAACCTGGAGCACCACCAGCTCGGCCAGATGGGCCTGAACCTGGACTCCTACCTGGAGCTTCAGGGCAAGTCCGCCGAGGAGTTCGACGCCGAGCTCAAGGAGCAGGCGGAGAAGGGCATCCGGACCCAGTTCGTCCTCGACGAGCTGGTCAACAAGGAGCAGCTGTCCGTCGGCCAGGAAGAGCTGACCGAGCACCTGATGCGCCGTGCGCAGTCCTCCGGCATGAGCCCTGACCAGTTCGCCCAGCAGGTTGTCGAGGGCGGCCAGGTGCCGATGCTCGTCGGCGAGGTCGCCCGTGGCAAGGCGCTCGCGGTCGTGGTCGAGGCCGCCAAGGTCGTGGACGACAAGGGCGAGACCGTCGACCTGGACGACGAGGACGAGACCGCCGAGACGGTCGAGGCCGCCGCCGAGGGCACCGAGGTCACCGAGGCCGTGGAGGCGGACGAGAAGACCGCCGACGCCGCCGAGGCCGCCGCTGAGGCTCCCGAGCAGGAGAAGGCGCAGGAGAAGGCCGAGGGCTGATCCTCGCCGCTCCACAGCCCGTACGAACGGGCCCGAACGTCTGCACGCGTCCGGGCCCGTTCGTGTTCCGCGAAGTCTTCCGCACGCCTTCCGCGCGCCTTCCGTGAAGCGCCCTTCCCTGAAGTCCGCTTCCCCGAAGTCCGCGGGGGCCGCGGAACCTGCGCTCAGAGCGAACAGTTCCTGATGCGGGATGGCGGCCGCCGACCAGCGCGTTAGGGTCCGTAGATACGAGGGCAGGGAGTCTCGCAGGCCCGCCGGATCGCACCGGCCGGCCCGTCCCGAGCCCAGAAGAAGACGCTGAGACGGCCAGTCGCCGTCAGAGACGAGCAGGTGGATACGTGACGAATACGATGCCTTCCGCCGCCGGCGAGCCGACCGGCGGTGGCCTCGGCGACCAGGTCTACAACCGGCTGCTCGGTGAGCGGATCATCTTCCTCGGCCAGCCGGTCGACGACGAAATCGCCAACAAGATCACCGCGCAGCTGCTCCTGCTCGCCGCGGACCCGGACAAGGACATCAACCTCTACATCAACTCTCCGGGTGGCTCGATCTCGGCGGGCATGGCGATCTACGACACCATGCAGTTCATCCCGAACGACGTCGTCACCATCGCCATGGGTCTCGCCGCCTCGATGGGCCAGTTCCTGCTGAGCGCGGGCACCCCCGGCAAGCGGTTCGCGCTGCCGAACGCCGAGATCCTGATCCACCAGCCGTCCGCGGGCCTGGCCGGTTCGGCCTCGGACATCAAGATCCACGCCGAGCGGCTGCTGCACACCAAGAAGCGGATGGCCGAGCTGACCGCGTTCCACACCGGTCAGACCGTTGAGCAGATCACCCGCGACTCCGACCGCGACCGCTGGTTCTCCGCCGAGGAGGCCAAGGCGTACGGCCTGGTCGACGACGTCATGGCCTCGGCCTCGGGCGTTCCGGGCGGGGGCGGCACCGGGGCCTGAGCCCCGCCGTCCCGATAGCCGACCTCCAGCCCTTTGATCGCCACAGGATGGTGAACACCCAGATGAACAACATTCCCGGCAGCGGCCGCTACGACGGCCCGATGGCCGAATCGCGCTATGTCGTCCCGCGCTTCGTCGAGCGCACCTCCCAGGGTGTCCGGGAGTACGACCCGTACGCGAAGCTCTTCGAAGAGCGCGTGATCTTCCTGGGCGTCCAGATCGACGACGCCTCGGCCAACGACGTCATGGCGCAGCTCCTGTGCCTGGAGTCGATGGACCCGGACCGCGACATCTCGGTCTACATCAACTCGCCCGGCGGCTCGTTCACCGCGCTGACCGCCATTTACGACACGATGCAGTTCGTCAAGCCCGATATCCAGACGGTCTGCATGGGCCAGGCGGCGTCCGCCGCGGCCGTGCTGCTCGCCGCCGGTACCCCCGGCAAGCGGATGGCGCTGCCCAATGCCCGTATCCTGATCCACCAGCCGTACAGCGAGACCGGCCGGGGCCAGGTCTCCGACCTGGAGATCGCGGCCAACGAGATCCTCCGGATGCGGTCGCAGCTGGAGGAGATGCTGGCCAAGCACTCCACCACGCCGATCGAGAAGATCCGCGACGACATCGAGCGGGACAAGATCCTGACTGCCGAGGAGTCGCTGGAGTACGGTCTGGTCGACCAGATCGTCTCGACCCGTAAGACCTCGGTCGGCCTGGGCTGAAGCCCGGGTCACCCGGCGCCCCTTGGACCAGTTAGGTCCAAGGGGGGCCCGAACCGGGGGCCCGGCAAGGTACCGTCATAGAGGGCTGGGGGCCGGCCCCGGAAACATCAAGCGGAAAGCTCGCAGCGCAAGCACCCGGTTCCGCGGAGCAAAGCGGATCCAAGGCGAAGGGGAAGCACCTCGTGGCACGCATCGGTGACGGCGGCGACCTGCTCAAGTGCTCGTTCTGCGGGAAGAGCCAGAAGCAGGTGAAGAAGCTCATCGCGGGCCCTGGTGTGTACATCTGCGATGAATGCATCGATCTCTGCAACGAGATCATCGAGGAAGAGCTGGCAGAGACCTCGGAAGTGCGGTGGGAGGAACTTCCCAAGCCGCGTGAGATCTCCGAGTTCCTCGAGGGCTATGTGGTCGGCCAGGAGGCCGCCAAGAAGGCCCTGTCCGTCGCGGTGTACAACCACTACAAGCGGGTCCAGGCCGGTGAGAACGGCAGCCACAGCAAGGACGACGGCATCGAGTTGGCGAAGTCCAACATCCTGCTGCTCGGTCCGACGGGCTCCGGGAAGACCCTGCTCGCGCAGACGCTCGCCCGGATGCTCAATGTTCCCTTCGCCATCGCCGACGCCACCGCGCTCACCGAGGCGGGTTACGTCGGCGAGGACGTGGAGAACATCCTCCTCAAGCTGATCCAGGCCGCCGACTACGACGTCAAGAAGGCCGAGACGGGCATCATCTACATCGATGAGATCGACAAGGTGGCCCGCAAGAGCGAGAACCCCTCGATCACCCGTGACGTCTCCGGCGAGGGCGTGCAGCAGGCGCTGCTGAAGATCCTTGAGGGCACCACCGCCTCCGTCCCGCCGCAGGGCGGCCGGAAGCACCCGCACCAGGAATTCATCCAGATCGACACGACGAACGTGCTGTTCATCGTGGGCGGCGCCTTCGCCGGTCTGGAGAAGATCATCGAGTCGCGGGCCGGTGCCAAGGGCATCGGCTTCGGCGCCACGATCCGCTCCAAGCGCGAGATCGAGGCGAGCGACCAGTTCCAGGAGGTCATGCCGGAGGACCTGGTGAAGTTCGGGATGATCCCGGAGTTCATCGGCCGGCTCCCCGTCATCACCTCCGTCCACAACCTCGACCGCGAGGCGCTGCTGCAGATCCTGGTCGAGCCGCGGAACGCGCTCGTCAAGCAGTACCAGCGGCTCTTCGAACTCGACGGCGTGGAGCTGGACTTCGACCGGCCCGCCCTGGAGGCCATCGCCGACCAGGCGATCCTGCGCGGCACCGGCGCGCGCGGCCTGCGCGCCATCATCGAAGAGGTCCTGATGTCGGCGATGTACGAGGTGCCGTCCCGCAAGGACGTGGCCCGCGTCGTCATCACCGAGGACGTCGTCCACTCGAACGTCAACCCGACGCTGGTGCCCCGCTCGCGCGGCACCGAGCCGGGTGAACGGCACGAGAAGAGCGCGTGAACGCCGCGTAGAGCGCATACGAAGAGGGCCCGGGGAATCCCGGGCCCTCTTCGCGTCTCAGGCCGTCTGCGCGGCTCTCAGGCGGGCTTACGCGTGTCCTGGTAGATGCCCGCGGTCACCTTCGCGAAGGCTTCCATGTCGACGTCGGACGCGGAGGTGTTCTCCGCGTTGACGTCGAGCACCATCGCCGCGTCCGTCTCCTCCGCCCACGCGCACGCCGGGGCGTAGATCCGGTCGTACATCTTGACGACCTCGCAGTCTATGGCGGGGCCGTCCGAGCCCTCCGGCCGGAACGTCTCGCGCTTCCGCTCGACCGTCGGAGAGCCCTCACCGTTCTCGAACCCCCGGAACATCCCGTCCCGGACCCGGTCGGGGTCGTTGATCTCCCCGTACATGCCGGAGAACGCGAGCCCCGAGTTCCCGTCGTCGGCGCGCCGGTACTGGCCGAGGACTGAGGTCGCGCCCTTGGGCATGCTGTCCTGCACGCTGGTGCCCTCGTCCTTCAGCGCGTCGGTGCCCTTGGCCAGGGTGTACGTGCCGTTGTCGAGCGTCTTCGGCGTGACGAGCCGTATCGCCTCGGGACCGCTGTCGCCCCCGCCCGACAGCACCACCGCACCGGTGACGATCGCCCCCACCACCACGAGCCCCGCCGCCGACATCGCGATGATCTTGGTGCGATTACGGCCCGGCGCGGGTCCGGGCGGCGCCGGGTACCCCGGCTGCGGGGGCTGTCCGTAGGGCCCCGCCTGCTGCGGATAGCCGTAACCCGGCTGGGGCGCCTGCGGATAGCCGTAACCCGGGGGCTGGGCGTACGGGTTGGGCTGCGCGCCCCCGTACGGGCCGGGCCCGCCGCCGTAGGGACCGCCGCCGTAGGGACCGGGCGGCGGTGGTGGCTGGTTGTGGCTCATGGGTGTGGGGGTATCCCTCCGGACGGTGGGCGGTGCGGGGACGGGGGCGGCGCGGGGCCGCTACTTGGGGATCTCGACGCGGACGTCCTTGCGGAGCTTCGCGACGACCTCCCCGGCCTGGTCGAGCGACATGCCCCCGCCGGAGAGCATGGCGGAGGCGTCGGTCAAGGTCACGAAGGCGACCGTGCTGTGGTCGCCCCACATGCAGATCGGAACGGTGAAGGGCTTGCTGCCCACGCCGCTCGCGCTGGCGCCGGAACCAAGGGTGATCTTGGCTTTCTGGCACTTGACGATGGCGTCGTCCGCCCCGGCGGGAGTCACCTTCTCGGGGCTGCCGACGAGTTCGGCCTGCTCGCCGCTGCTGCCGGTCGAGTCCTTGGTGGCCTCGTTCGCGATCTTCGAGAAGGCTCCGTCGACGACCGCCTCGGGGTCCTCCACCTCGCCCCAGACGCCCTTGAACTGCAGCTGCTTCTGGGTCATCCCGGACCCGGCCCGGTAGGTCGCACCCGTGCCCTTCGGGTCCTGCACGCCGAACTTCTCGAAGTCGCTGGTGTCGCTGGAGGTCATCGAGTCATCGCTGCCCGCCTGCTTGGTGTACTCGGTGGCGACCGTCTCCGGGGTGGTGATCTTGTACCGCTTGCCGTCATCGGCGACCTCGCCGCCGCTGTCGCTCCCGCTGAACACCATGAAGCCGCCGATCACCGCGGCCACCACGACCACCGCGCCGATGGCGATCGCCAGGCCCTTCTTCTTGCCGCCGTCCTGGCCCGGACCCGGCTGGTACGGCCCCGGCATGCCCGGCTGGCCGTACGGCTGCTGGCCATAGGGCTGCTGACCGTACGGTTGCTGCGGCTGGCCGTACGGTTGCTGCGGCTGGCCGGGCTGCTGCGGGTGACCGTAGCCGGGCTGCTGCGGCTGGCCGTACGGGCCGGGCTGCTGGGGCGGCTGCTGCGGGTAGCCATAGCCGGGCTGACCGGCGGCACCGCCTTGTCCGTAGGGACCAGGCTGCTGGGGCTGCTGGGGCTGCTGGCCGTAGGGGCCCGGCTGGTTGTAGCTCATCTTTTCCCTCGTTAGTTGTGCTGTTGTAGCTATTTGTCGATTTCGACGCGTGCGTCCTCGCGCACCTTGGCGGTCAGCCCCGCGGCGTCCTTCAGCGACATGCTGCCGCCGAGAACGGCCCCCGCCGGGTCCGCCAGCACCGCGACGCCCAGAGTGCTCTTGTCGCCCCAGACGCAGGCGGGTGCCTCCATGGATCCCTGATCCGACGTGAACTTCAGGGACTGGCACTTCATGACGTCCCCGTCGAAGCCGTCCGGGGAGAACTCCTGCGGCGTTCCGCTCGCTTGGGCCGTGCCGTTGTCCTGGAGCGCCTTGACGATGACCGCCAGGGCGAGGTCCGCGCCCCGCTTCGGGTCGGTCACCTCGCCCCAGACCCCGGTGAACTTCAGCATCTCCTTGCCGTCGGTCTGGTAGTCGGCCGCCACCAGGTGCGGGTCCTTGACCACCGGGACCTGCTGGAGGTCCTTCTTGCCCGCCGCCGACAGATCGCCGTCGTCCGTCCCGCTGCCCTGGCGCTGGTACTCCTCCGCGACCGTCGTCGGGGTCGTGAGCTTGTACGGGCCGCTGTCGCCGCCGAACAGCAGGAACGCCCCCGCCGTCAGCGCGCCCACGACCACCAGCGCGCCCACCGCCAGACCGACGGTCCGGCCCTTGCCGCGGCCACTGGGCGCGGCGGGCGGCGGCGTCGACTGGCCGCCGTAGAAGCCCTGCTGCGGGCCCTGCGGGGGCTGCGGAGCCTGCGGGGGCTGCTGACCGTAGGGGTTGGCCGGGGCGCCGCCGTACGGGCTGCCGCCGCTGTACGGGTTCGGGCCCGCGTAACCGCCCTGCTGTCCCGACTGCTGTCCCGGCTGCGGGTGACCGTAGCCGCCGGGCTGCGCGTACGGATTCGGCACTGGCGGCTGGCCGGCGCCGTGAGGGCCCGGCTGTGCCCCGTAGGGACCGGGCTGCGGCGTCGGCTGCTGGTAGCTCATCGTGCCTCTCCTAGATGCGCATGACAGGTCCTGAACATCCTTCCCGACGCGCCTCGGCGGGGTTGCGGCGGGGCCGCAACGGGTTCGTAACGGAGTCCGAGCGCCCTTTAGACTGCGGGGGTGACCGAGAACTCTCAGCAGCGCCCCGACAGCGGGCCGAACAGCCACCCTGAACTGCCGACCCAGTACGCGCCGGCCGACGTAGAGGGGCAGCTGTACGAGCGCTGGGTAGAGCGCGGTTACTTCGAGGCGGACGCCAAGAGCGGCAAAGAGCCGTACACGATCGTCATCCCGCCGCCCAATGTGACCGGATCGCTCCACCTGGGCCACGCCTTCGAGCACACGCTCATCGACGCGCTCACCCGCCGCAAGCGGATGCAGGGCTACGAGACGCTGTGGCAGCCGGGCATGGACCACGCCGGTATCGCCACCCAGAACGTGGTCGAGCGCGAGCTGGCCAAGGAGGGCGCCTCCAGGCACGACCTGGGCCGCGAGGCGTTCATCGAGCGCGTGTGGCAGTGGAAGAACGAGTCCGGCGGGCAGATCTCCGGCCAGATGCGGCGGCTGGGCGACGGCGTCGCCTGGGACCGCGAGCGGTTCACCATGGACGACGGGCTGTCCCAGTCCGTCCAGACCATCTTCAAGAAGCTCTACGACGATGAGCTGATCTACCGCGCCGAGCGCATCATCAATTGGTGCCCCCGCTGTCTCACGGCCATCTCCGACATCGAGGTGGAGTACCAGGACGACGACGGCGAGCTGGTCTCGATCCGGTACGGCGAGGGCGACAACTCGATCGTCGTCGCCACGACCCGCGCCGAGACGATGCTCGGCGACACCGCGGTCGCCGTCCATCCCGACGACGAGCGCTACCGGCACCTGGTCGGTACCGAGATCGAGCTGCCGCTCACCGGCCGCCGCATCCCGGTCGTCGCCGACGAGCACGTCGACCCGGAGTTCGGCACCGGCGCGGTCAAGGTCACCCCGGCCCACGACCCGAACGACTTCGAGATCGGGCAGCGCCACGGCCTGCCGAACCTCGCCGTCATGGACGAGCACGCGATCATCACCGCGCACGGCCCCTTCCAGGGCCTGGACCGGCTGGAGGCGCGCAGCGCCATCGTCGGCGCGCTGCGCGCCGAGGGCCGGATCGTGGCCGAGAAGCGCCCGTACGCCCACTCCGTGGGCCACTGCTCGCGCTGCAAGACCACGATCGAGCCGCGGCTGTCCATGCAGTGGTGGGTCAAGGTCGGCCCGCTGGCCAAGGAGGCGGGCGACGCCGTCCGCGACGGCCGGGTCAAGATCCACCCCGAGGACATGTCGAAGCGCTACTTCGACTGGGTCGACAACCTCCACGACTGGTGCATCTCGCGCCAGCTGTGGTGGGGCCACCGCATCCCGGTCTGGTACGGGCCGAACGGCGAGGTCGTCTGCGTCGGACCGGACGAGGAGCCTCCGGGCGGCGAGGGCTGGCGCCAGGACAGTGACGTCCTGGACACCTGGTTCTCCTCCGGCCTGTGGCCGTTCTCCACGCTGGGCTGGCCCGAGCAGACCGACAGCCTGGCGAAGTTCTATCCGAACTCGGTGCTGGTCACCGGCTACGACATCCTCTTCTTCTGGGTCGCCCGGATGATGATGTTCGGCCTGTACGCGATGGACGGCACCCCGCCGTTCCACACCATCGCCCTGCACGGGATGGTCCGCGACCAGTTCGGCAAGAAGATGTCCAAGTCCTTCGGGAACGCGGTCAATCCGCTGGACTGGATGGACGCCTACGGCTCCGACGCCGTCCGCTTCACCCTCGCCCGCGGTGCCAACCCCGGGGTGGACGTGCCGATCGGCGAGGACTGGGTCCAGGCGTCCCGTAACTTCGCCAACAAGATCTGGAACGCGACCCGCTTCGCGCTGATGAACGGCGCGACGGTCGAGGGCGAACTGCCCACCCCCGAGCGGCAGTCGGCCACCGACCGCTGGATCCTGTCCCGGCTCAACGAGGTCGTCGCGGAGGTCGACGCGTTCTACGACGACTACCAGTTCGCGAAGCTCTCGGACACGCTCTTCCACTTCGCGTGGGACGAGGTCTTCGACTGGTACGTCGAGCTGTCCAAGACCACCTTCCAGAAGGGCGGCCCGGAGGCCGACGCCTCGCGGCGCGTCCTCGGTGAGGTCCTGGACGTCACGCTGCGGCTGCTGCACCCGGTGGTCCCGTTCGTCACCGAGAAGCTGTGGACCGCGCTCACCGGCCGGGAGTCGGTCGTCATCGCCGACTGGCCGAAGGACAGCGGCTTCCGCGACGAGGCGGCCGAGCGGGAGATCGAGAACCTGCAGCAGGTGGTCACCGAGGTCCGCCGGTTCCGCGCCGACCAGGGTCTCCAGCCCGGCCAGAAGGTTCCGGCCCGGCTGGAGCTGTCCGGCACGTCGCTCGCGGCGCACGAGGACGCGATGCGCTCCCTGCTGCGCCTCCAGCCCGCCGGGGACGACTTCACCGCCACCGCCTCGCTGCCGGTGGCGGGCGCGACCGTGGCCCTGGACCTGTCCGGCGCGATCGACGTCGAGGCCGAGCGCAAGCGGCTGGCCAAGGACCTCGCCGCGGCCGAGAAGGACAAGGCGCAGACCACGGCCAAGCTGTCCAACGAAGGGTTCCTGGCCAAGGCGCCCGACCACGTGGTGGAGAAGATCCGGGCCCGGCAGTCGACCGCCGAGGCCGACATCGCCAGGATCACCGCGCAGTTGGCGACCCTGCCCCAGGCCTGACCCCAGGGCTGACCCTGGGCTGGTACCGAGCGCTCCCGCCCTTCCCGGCGGGGGCGCTCCGTGCTTCCCGGAGTGCCCCGGGCCGGTGTGCGATGTCCCACAGTGGGCCCGCGGGAGGCCATCCGCACGCCTGGCCGGGAACCCATGGTCGCCGTCCGGGAGTTATCCACCCGTACGTCCCGGAAGGAGTTCCCCCCTCCCATGAACAAACCGCTGCGGCGCGCGTCGGTCTTCTCCCTGCTGCTCGTGCTGGCCCTGCTCGCCTGGGTCACCTATGTCCAGGTGGTGGAGGGCGCCGAGTACCGGGACGACTCCCACAACCAGCGGACGGCCATCAGCCAGTACGCCAACCCGCTGGGCAACATCATGGCCGGTGGGAAGACCATCACCGGCTCCACCGCCACGTCCGGCGATCTGAAGTTCAAGCGGACCTACCACGACGGGAAGGTCTACGCCCCGGTCACCGGTTATGCCTCGCAGTCGTACGGCAGCAACCAGCTGGAGGCCCTGGACCGGTCGGTGCTCGACGGCTCCGACTCCCGGCTGAAGAACCCCCTTGAGGCGCTGACCCGGGAGCCGTCCAAGCCGGGCGACGTGATGACCACGATCGACCCGGCCGTGCAGAAGGCCGCGTACAAGGGGCTGGGGAACAACACCGGCGCGGCCGTGGCGATCGACCCGGAGACCGGTGCGGTGCGCGCCCTGGCCAGCACGCCCTCGTACAACCCGGCCGCCTTCGCCGGGTCCGACACCTCGGACCAGAAGGCGTGGCTGAAGCTGACCAAGGACAAGGATCAGCCGATGCTGAACCGGGCGCTGCGCCAGACGTATCCGCCGGGGTCGGCCTTCAAGCTGGTGGTCGCGGCGGCCGCCCTGGAGGACGGGCTCTACTCGTCGGTGGACGAGCCGACCAAGAGCCCGGACCCGTACCGGCTGCCGGGCACGGTCACCGACATGAAGAACGAGAACGCGTCGGCGCCTTGTAAGAACGCGACGATCCGCACGGCCTTGCAGTACTCGTGCAATACGGTCTTCGCGAAGCTGGCCGTGGACCTGGGCGAGGACAAGCTGGGGGACGAGGCCAAGAAGCTGGGCTTCGACGACTCCAAGCTGGACATCCCGGTGCGCGCCGCGAAGAGCGTGTACCCGAGCGGGATGGACAAGTCTCAGACGGCGCTGACGGGCATGGGCCAGTTCGACGTGACGGCGACGCCGCTGCAGATGGCGATGGTCACCTCGGCCATCGCGGACGACGGCAAGCTGATGAAGCCGTACGAGGTGGACCGCACGACGGACGGCAACGCGACCGCGCTGGACCAGACCGACCCGGAGACCTTCACCCAGGCGATGTCGAAGTCCACGGCGGAGGAGCTGCGGTCGGCGATGCGGACGGTCGTGGAGAAGGGCACGGGCACCAACGCGCGGATACCCGGGATGCAGGTCGGCGGCAAGACCGGCACCGCTCAGCACGGCGAGAACAACAGCGGTAATCCGTTCGCGTGGTTCGTGAGTTACGCGGATGACGGCAGCGGCCACAAGATCGCGGTCGCGGTGGTGGTCGAGGACAGCGACGCCCCGCGCGCGGACATCTCCGGCGGCGGCCTGGCCGGGCCGATCGCCAAGTCGATGATGTCCGCAGCGGTGAAGAGCGGGGCGGCGTCCTGAGGGATCCCTCCCGGGACGGCATGGGCGCTTCCGAGGCGTGTCAGGGGTGGCTCGTAGACTGGGCGGTGTGAGCGAGCGCCCCCAGAACGAACCGGACGAACAGAACGAACCCGATGATTTCGATGACATCGTCGGAGCCGAGACCGACCGTGACCCCGATCTGGCGGTGATCGAGGCCGGCAGCCGGACGCTGCGCGCGCAGTCGGGTCCGCCGGAGGGCGACGGCATTCCGGCCCGGCCCTCCGACCCCGAGGTGGACCGCAGGCTGCGCGAGGTGGAGGAGGAGCTGGCCACGCGGTGGGGCGAGACCAAGCTCGACCCCTCGCTGGTGCGCGTCGAGGCGCTGCTGGACATCCTCGGCTCGCCGCACCGCGCCTATCCCTCGATCCACATCACCGGGACGAACGGCAAGACCAGCACGGCCCGCATGATCGAAGCGCTGCTGGGCTCCTTCGAGCTGCGCACCGGCCGCTACACGAGCCCGCACGTGCAGTCCGTCACCGAGCGGATCAGTCTGGACGGGGCGCCGATCTCGGCCGAGCGCTTCATCGAGACCTACGAGGACATCGCGCCGTACATCCAGATGGTCGACGACCGGCAGGAGTACCGGCTGTCGTTCTTCGAGGTGCTCACCGGCATGGCGTACGCGGCCTTCGCGGACGCCCCGGTGGACATCGCGGTCGTCGAGGTCGGCATGGGCGGCACCTGGGACGCCACCAATGTGATCGACGCGGACGTCGCGGTGATCATGCCGATCTCCCTGGACCACACCGACCGGCTCGGCACCACTCCGGCGGAGATCGCGGCCGAGAAGTCCGGGATAGTGAAGCAGGACGCCACGGTGGTGCTCGCGCAGCAGCCCGTGGAGGCCGCGTCCGTGGTGCTCAAGCGCGCCGTCGAGGTGGATGCCACGGTGGCCCGCGAGGGCATGGAGTTCGGGGTGGTCTCCCGCGAGGTGGCGGTCGGCGGCCAGCTGCTGACGCTGCGCGGTCTCGGCGGTGAGTACCCCGAGATCTTCCTCCCGCTGCACGGCGCCCACCAGGCGCACAACGCGGCGGTGGCGCTCTCGGCCGTCGAGGCGTTCTTCGGCGTCGGCTCCCAGCACGCCCGGCCGCTCGACCTGGACACCATCCGCTCCGCGTTCGCCTCCGTCAGCTCCCCGGGCCGGATGGAGGTGGTGCGCCGCAGTCCGACCGTGGTGCTGGACGCCGCGCACAATCCCGGCGGCGCCCGGGCGGCGGCCGAGGCGGTCGCCGAGGCGTTCGACTTCAGTCGGCTGATCGGTGTGGTCGGGGCCAGCGACGGCAAGGACGTTCGTGGGCTATTGGAAGCCTTTGAGCCGATTTTCGCCGAAATCGTGGTGACCCGTAATTCCAGCCATCGCGCGATGGACGCCGATGAGTTGGCCGGGCTCGCCGTCGAGGTGTTCGGCTCCGAGCGGGTGCAGGTCGAGCCCCGGCTGGACGACGCCCTGGAAGCCGCGATCACCCTCGCCGAGGAGGAGGGCGAATACGCTGGTGCGGGGGTGCTGGTCACCGGGTCGGTCATCACGGTCGGCGAGGCCCGGCTGCTTCTGGGAAAGGGCTGAAATGCGGACGCTGTGCGCCTCCACTCTGATCGGTGAGTTCTTCGTGATCGGCTTCGCGGGGCTGGTCGCGATGAAGGTGTCCGGTCTGTCGATGGGGACCGTGTGGACGGTCTGCGGTATCGCCATGGCACTGTGTGTACTGCTGTGCGGGATGCTGAGCCGTCCCGGGGCGGTGCAGATCGGCTGGGCCCTGCAGATCGGACTGGTGCTGAGCGGCTTCGTCGTGACCACCATGTTCATCCTCGGCGTGGTGTTCGCCGCGCTGTGGTGGGCCTCGGTCCACTTCGGCCGGAAGGTCGACCAGGCGAAGGAGCGGTTCGCCGCGACCTCCGCCGCCTCGCCTGACGCTGCGTGACGTGGCCGACGATCACCCATGTAGCCTCAGCCGCACAGCTTCACCCGCATGCCACTTCTTCTATGTCACTGCCAAAGGAGCCCGCACCGTGAGCCAGCGCACGCTCGTCCTTCTCAAGCCCGACGCCGTACGACGTGGTCTGGTGGGCGAGATTCTCGGCCGGATCGAGCAGAAGGCGGGCTGGACGATCTCCGCCTTGGAGCTGCGCCAGCTGGGCCGTGAGCTTCTGGAGCAGCACTACGCGGAGCACGTCGGCAAGCCCTTTTACGAGCCCCTGGTGGAGTTCATGTCCTCCGGCCCGGTCGTGGCGCTGGTCGTCGAGGGCGAGCGTGTGATCGAGGGCGTCCGGGCGCTGGCCGGGCCGACCGACCCGATCGCCGCGGCGCCCGGTTCCATCCGTGGCGATTTCGGCACCATCGTTCGGGAAAATCTGATCCATGCCTCGGACTCCGAAGAGTCGTCCGAGCGGGAAATCAAGATTTTCTTTCCCGGTCTCGCCTGATCTCGCCTGATCTCGCCTGATCTTGTCCTGATCGATCATCAGCTGGTCACACCCCTGCTGACCTGGGGGCGGTCGAATTTATCGGCCGCCTCTTGGCATATGCGAGCCGATCGGGGGAACGCATCTCCGCGACACGACGTCACCATTAGAGGGGGCGGGCTCGTGTTCTGCTGACAATGGCGGAGGACCCCCGCAGCGTGTTCGCGCGGGCGTGACTACGATGAAGCTTCCGCGCCTCGCAGCGCACCACATCCTGCCGACCTCAAGCAAGCAATCGCTCCAGCAGGGAAGGCCTGACGTATCCTCATGGGGAACAACATGTCGTTCATCGGCCGTGACATGGCTGTCGACCTCGGGACCGCCAACACGCTGGTGTACGTCAGGGGCCGCGGGATCGTCCTCAACGAGCCATCCGTCGTCGCCATCAACACCAACACCGGCGGAATTCTCGCCGTGGGCGCCGAGGCAAAGAAGATGATCGGCCGCACCCCTGGCAACATCGTCGCCGTGCGTCCGCTCAAGGACGGCGTTATCGCCGACTTCGAGATCACCGAGCGGATGCTGCGGTACTTCATTCTGAAGATCCATAAGCGCCGCTATCTGGCCCGTCCCCGGGTGGTCGTGTGCGTTCCGTCCGGTATCACCGGAGTCGAGCGCCGCGCCGTCATCGAGGCGTCCACGCAGGCGGGCGCCCGCCAGGTGCACATCATCGAAGAGCCCATGGCCGCGGCCATCGGCTCCGGGCTGCCGGTCCACGAGGCCACCGGCAACATGGTGGTGGACATCGGCGGCGGCACCACCGAGGTCGCCGTGATCTCGCTCGGCGGCATCGTGACCGCCCAGTCGATCCGGGTCGCCGGCGACGAGCTGGACAACGCGATCATCCAGCACATCAAGAAGGAGTACAGCCTCCTCCTTGGCGAGCGCACCGCCGAGAACATCAAGATCACGATCGGCTCCGCGTTCGAGAGCGAGGAAGAGGAGCACACCGAGATCCGTGGCCGTGACCTGGTCAGCGGGCTCCCCAAGACCGTCGTGATCTCCGCCGCCGAGGTCCGCAAGGCCATGGAGGAGCCGGTCAACTCCATCGTCGACGCGGTCAAGACCACGCTCGACAAGTGCCCGCCGGAGCTGTCCGGCGACGTCATGGACCGCGGCATCGTGCTCACCGGCGGCGGCGCGCTGCTCCGCGGCCTCGACGAGCGGCTCCGCCGCGAGACCGGCATGCCCATCCACATCGCCGAGGATCCGCTGGATTCGGTGGCGCTCGGCTCCGGTAAGTGCGTGGAGGAATTCGAGGCGCTCCAGCAGGTGCTGGACGCCCAGCCGCGCAGATGACAACCAGGCGGATCGGCCGTGCGGGCGGTGTGTCGCCCGTACGGCGCATCGGCGGATCCGCTGATATACAGGCATAAGGCTCCTTAAGGACCGGACGGCCACAACGAGATCGGGACCGGTCCGACTTCGACGAGGAAGGCACGTCGCCGCACGTGAGGGACACACGAGAGAGCCGGCTGCTCCTGGTGCTGCTGATCGCCATCGCGTTCGCACTGATCACGGTGGACATCCGCGGCGGCGAGGACTCGCCCCTCGACGGCGCCCGGCAGGGCGCCGCTTCCGCCTTCGGCCCGGTGGAGGACGGCGTCGCGCACGCCGTCGATCCCGTCGGTAACGCCGTGGCCGCCATCCGGGACTCCGACGCGCGGCACTCCCGGATCAGTCAACTGGAGCAGGAGAACACCAGACTCAGGCAGCGGCTCGGCAGCGACGACCGCAACCGCGCCCGGTCGGTGGAACTCGACAAGCTGCGCCGGGTCGCGGGCACCGGCCAGTACGGCATCAAGGGCGCCGAGGTCATCGGCATCGGCGCCGCCCAGGGCTTCTCCTGGACCGTCACCCTCGACGTCGGCAGCGACGACGGCATCCAGCGCGACCAGACGGTCATCAACGGCGACGGACTCGTCGGCCGGGTCACCACGGTCGGCCCCTCCACCTCCACCGTGCTGCTCGCCATCGACCCCGACTTCACCGTCGGCACCCGGATGGAGAAGTCCAGCGAGCTGGGCTTCGCCACCGGCCGCGGCGACCGCTCCCTGCACGTCCAGCTCCTCAACGGCAAGGCGAAGATCAAGAAGGGCGACCGGCTGGTCACCTTCGGCTCCCAGGCGGACAAGCCGTTCGTGCCCGGCGTCCCGGTCGGCAAGGTGGTCCGCGTCGACCCCACCGGCGGCGACCTCACCCGCACTCTGCAGGTGCGCCCCTACGTCCGCTTCAGCAGGCTGGACATCGTCGGCGTGGTCGTCCAGCCGCCGCGCTCCAACCCGCGCGACACCGTGCTGCCGCCCAAGCCCGCGAAGCCCAAGCCGGCGCCCACGGTCACTGTCACGGCCACCCCCTCCGCCACCGCCACGAACCCGGCCAACAGGAGCTGACCGATGCTGCGCCTCAACCGTGTCGTCCTGTCGACCGTCCTCGTCGTCGTCGCCCTCGTCGTCCAGATCTGCGTCCTCGCCCGGCTGCAGCTGCCCGGCGCCGTCCCCGATCTGCTGCTGCTCGTCGTTCTCGGCCTCGCGCTGGTCTACGGCCACACCGGCGGCGCCCTGATCGGCTTCGGCGCCGGACTGCTCGCCGACCTCGCCCCGCCCGCCGACCACGCCGCCGGGCGCTATGCCCTGGTGCTGTGCGTCGTCGGCTATCTGGCGGGGCTCGCCAAGCCCGAGAGCGGCCAGCTCCGGTCGGCCACCGGGCCGATGGTGGTGGTCGTCGCGGCGGCCATCGGCGCCACCCTGCTGTACGCGGGGGTCGGCATCCTCGTCGGCGACGACGCGGCCCGCCATGTGGGCCTGGGCCAGCTGCTGTTCACGGCCGCCCTGTACGACCTGCTGCTGGCACCCTTCACGGTGCCGCTGATCATGGGGCTGGCCAGACGCGGGGAGAACGACCGGATGGCCGACAGCTCCGGCGGCACCGGCACCGAGAGCGGCACCCGCTGGATCACCTCGGCGGGCAGCGTCCGGGCCGGGCGGATGAGCCGGTTCCGCCGCACCGGCCGGGCCGCCCGGTTCGGCGCCCAGGGCGGTGGCCTGCTGACGAAGGCGACGAAGCGGACCGGCCGGATCAAGGACGGCCGTATCAAGCTCAAGGGGGTCAAGCGCCTGTGAGCAGCCCCCTTCCGCCGAGCGCCGCCGTCCTCCGCCCGGCCGTCGCAGCCCTCCCGTCTCCCGCCTCCACCCTCAACGGAGCGCCATGAGCAATATCCCGGAGACCGGGCGGACTCCCCGGGTCACCGTCCGCCTCGTCGCCATCCAGATCATCGTCTTCTCGCTGCTGCTCACCCTCGGCGGACGTCTCTGGTACCTGCAGATCCGCAACGGCGACGAATACACCGAGAAGGCCGCCAACAACCACGTCCAGCAGGTCGTCCACCCGGCCGTCCGCGGCTCGATACTGGACGCCCGCGGAGTGCCCCTCGCCGACAACGAGACCCGGCTCGTCGTCTCCGCCAGCCGCACCGCGCTGATGAAGGAGCCGGACGACGGCGAGGCCGTCCTCACCCGGCTCGCGGGCGTCCTCCGCATGAAGCCCAAGGACGTCAAGGACAAGGTCCGGCTGTGCGACGCCGAGACCCCGCAGCCCTGCTGGAACGGCTCCCCGTACCAGCCCATCCCGATCACCGACGAGGCCAGCGCCAAGCAGGCGCTCCAGATTCGCGAGCGCGAAGAGGACTTCCCCGGGATCAGCGCCGAGCCCACCGCCGTCCGCCGCTACGCCGCCCCGGCCGGTTCCAACGCCGCCCAGGTCCTCGGCTACCTCTCGCCGGTCACCGACGAGCAGATCAAGAAGGCCGAGCACACCAAGTCGCCGCTGCTCCGCTCCGACCAGGTCGGCTCCAACGGGCTGGAGAGCGAGTACGACAGCAAGCTGCGCGGCAAGGCCGGGGTGACCCGCTACGAGGTCGACAACCTCGGCCGCGTCATCGGCCAGCGGGAGAGCCAGCGGGCCCGGCCCGGCGACAACGTCGTCACCAGCCTCGACTCACGCGTCCAGGCGGTCGCGGAGAAGGAGCTGCAGCAGGCGATGAAGGACGCCCGCAAGCAGTACGACCGGAACACCGGCACGAAGTACAAGGCGGACTCGGGCTCGGTCGTGGTCATGGAGGCCAAGACCGGCCGGGTGGTGGCGATGGCGTCCAACCCGTCGTACGACCCCAACGCCTGGGTCGGCGGCATCTCCGGCAAGGACTACAAGAAGCTCACCGGCAAGGACAGCAACTACCCGCTGCTGAACCGGGCGATCCAGGGCCAGGCGGCCCCCGGCTCGATCTTCAAGGTGATCCCGACGACCGCCGCGGTCAACGCCGGGTACGGGTTCGACGGGCCCTACGCCTGCACCAGCTCGTTCAACATCGGTGGCCAGGTCTTCAAGAACTTCGAATCCGAGAACCACGGCGGCATCAGCCTCGGCCGCGCGCTGGAGGTCTCCTGCGACACCGTCTTCTACCGCCTCGCCTACGAGCAGTGGAAGAAGGACGGCGGCAACAAGCCCAAGAAGAACGCGGGGGACTGGTTCTACAAGACCGCCCACCAGTTCGGCCTCGGCAAGGAGACCGGCGTCGACCTCCCCAACGAGGTCAGCGGCCGGGTCCCGGACCGCCAGTGGAAGAAGGACTTCTGGAAGGCCAACAAGGACGCCTGGTGCAAGAACGGCAAGAAGGACGGCAGCTACACCCAGCGGCTCTCCTACGAGAACTGCCTCGAAGGCATGAAGATGCGCGCCGGTGACTCCGTCAACTACTCGATCGGCCAGGGCGACACCCTCGTCACCCCGATCCAGATGGCCACCATCTACGCGGCGATCAGCAATGGCGGCACGCTCTACGACCCGACCGTCGGCAAGGCGATCGTCAGCCCGGACGGCAAGCACATCCAGGAGATCAAGCCCACCTCGCACGGCAAGCTGCCGATGAAGGGCGACACGCACGAGCGGATCGACCAGGCGCTCGCGGGCGTCGCCACCCGGGGCACCGCCGCCTGGCGGTTCCAGGGCTGGCCGCAGGACAAGATCCCGATGCACGCCAAGACGGGTACCGCGGAGGTCTACGGCAAGCAGACCACCTCCTGGTTCGCGACGTACACCAAGGACTACTCGGTCGTCATGACGATCTCCCAGGGCGGCACCGGCTCCGGCGCCTCGGGCCCGGCGGTGCGCAAGATCTACAACGCGCTCTACGGGGTCGACGCCAAGGGCGGGATCAACGAGAAGAAGGCGCTGCTGCCCACGCCGCAGGCCGACCTCCCCAAGATCTCCTCCGACGGCTCGATCGAGGCCCAGCCGGTGGGCAAGCCGTTCGCCCTGCTGGGCGAGACCAGGCGGCGGGGAGGTGAGCGGCAGTGAGCGCCTCGACCCACGGCTACTCCGTCCCCCGCTTCGCCCCCGAGCGCAGCACCTGGCGCAAGCTCATGGCGCGCGACTCGCTCGTACGCCGCCTGGACTGGGTGCTGCTGCTCAGCTGCCTGGCCCTGTCCGCGATCGGCGCCGCGCTGGTCTACTCGGCGACCCGCAACCGCACCGAGCTGAACCAGGGCGATCCGTACTACTTCCTGGTGCGGCACGCGCTGAACACCGGGATCGGGCTGCTGCTCGCGATCGGCACCGTCTGGCTCGGCCACCGCACCCTGCGCGGCGCGGTGCCGGTGCTGTACGGCCTGTCCGTCGTCCTCGTCCTCGCCGTGCTCACCCCGCTGGGCTCGACCATCAACGGCGCGCACGCGTGGATCGTGATCGGTGCCGGGTTCTCCCTCCAGCCCGGCGAGTTCGCCAAGATCACGATCATCCTGGGCATGGCGATGCTGCTGGCCGCGCGCGTCGACGCGGGCGACCGGCTCAGTCCGGACCACCGCACCGTCGTCCAGGCGCTCGGCCTGGCCGCACTGCCCATCGCGATCGTGATGCTGATGCCGGACCTCGGCTCGGTGATGGTCATGGCGGTGATCGTGCTCGCGGTGCTCCTCGCCTCTGGGGCGTCCAACCGCTGGGTCGCCGGGCTGATCGCCACCGCGGTGATCGGCGCGCTGCTGATCTGGCAGCTGCACGTCCTCGACCAGTACCAGATCGACCGCTTCGCCGCCTTCGCCAACCCCGCCCTGGACCCGGCGGGCGTCGGCTACAACACCAACCAGGCGCGCATCGCGATCGGCTCGGGCGGCCTCACCGGCAAGGGGCTCTTCCACGGCACCCAGACCACCGGCCAGTTCGTGCCCGAGCAGCAGACGGACTTCGTCTTCACGGTCGCGGGGGAGGAGCTGGGTTTCCTCGGCGCGGGCCTGATCATCGTGCTGCTGGGCGTCGTCCTGTGGCGCGCCTGCCGGATCGCCCGGGGGACCACCGAGCTGTACGGGACGGTCGTCGCGGCCGGGATCATCGCCTGGTTCGCGTTCCAGTCGTTCGAGAACATCGGGATGACGCTGGGCATCATGCCGGTCGCCGGTCTGCCGCTGCCCTTCGTCTCGTACGGCGGCTCGTCGATGTTCGCCGTATGGATCGGAATCGGACTGCTCCAGTCCATCCGGGTGCAAAGGCCCGTATCGGCCTGATCCGGACGCGGGGGACTCCCGCGAAACGTCCCGGGCGACTACATTCACGCCATGGTGGACATGATGCGGGAGATCGAACGCAAGTACGAGACCACCGATGACGGCGCCCTGGCCGGCGCCCTTCCCGAGCTGGCCGGGGTCGCCGGAATCGCGCAGGTCAGGGACCAGGGCACCGTCACGCTCGACGCCATGTACTACGACACCCCCGGGCAGCGGCTCGCCGCCGACGGCATCACCCTGCGCCGCCGCACCGGGGGCGACGACGCGGGCTGGCACCTCAAGCTGCCGGTGGGCCCCGACGTACGGGACGAGATCCGCGCCCCGCTCGCGGACGCGCTGCCCCCGCACCTTGCGGGCCTCGTACGCTCCCGGGTCCGCGACACCGGCCTCGTACCGCTGGTCCACCTGCTGTCCGAGCGGCACGTCCACCATCTCGTGGACGGCGACGGCGCCCTGCTCGCCGAGCTGTCCGCCGACCGGGTCACCGCACGGCGGCTGACCCCGGCCCCCGGCGACCCGGTGAGCTGGACCGAGGTCGAAGTGGAGCTGGCCGAGGGCGGCGACCCGGCGCTGCTCGACACCCTGGAGCCGTATCTGACGGGCGCCGGGCTGCGCCGCGCCGACCTCCCCTCCAAGCTCGCCCGCGCCCTGGCCGAGACCGGTCCGCGCGGAGGGAAGCCGGAGAAGAAGTCCGGCAAGCCGGGAAAGAAGGACGCCGCGAAGAAGAAGGCCGCCAAGAAGGCCGCCAAGAAGTCCGAAGCTACCGCCGGTGACACCGTCCTGGACTACGTGCGCCGCCAGATCACCACGATCGTCACCCTCGACCCCGCCGTACGCCTGGACACCCCCGACTCCGTGCACCGCATGCGGGTCGCCACCCGCCGCCTGCGCAGCGCCTTCCGCTCGTACCGCAAGGTGCTGGACCGCACCGTCACCGACCCCATCGGCGCCGAGCTGAAGTGGCTGGCCGCCGAGTTGGGCATCGACCGGGACCGCGAAGTGCTCACCGCGCGCCTCGGCGAACGGCTCGCCGAGGTCCCCGTAGAACTGCGGCTCGGCCCCGTCGCCGCCCGGCTGGAGATCTGGTCGCACGCCCGCCGCACCGGCTCCCGCGACCGGCTGATCGGCGTCCTGGACGGCGAGCGCTATCTCGCGCTGCTCGGCACCCTCGACGCGCTCCTGGCCGCCCCGCCGCTGCGCCAGGCCGCCGCCCGCCCGGCCGCCGAGGTGATCCGCAAGGCCGTGCTGCGCGACTACGAACGGCTCGCGGACCGCCTGGAGCCGGTCCTGGACGCCCCCTCGGGGCCCGAGCGCGACGTCGTCCTGCACGAGGCCCGCAAGGACGCCAAGCGGGCCCGCTACGCCGCCGAGGCCGCCCGCCCGGCGCTCGGCGCGCCCGCGAAGGCGTTCGCGGGGCTCATGACCGAGGTGCAGGAGCTGCTCGGCGACCACCAGGACAGCGTGGTCGCGCGGGAGGCGCTGCGCGAGCTGGCCATCCAGGCGAACGCGGCGGGGGAGTCCACCTTCACCGTCGGCCTGATCTACGGCCGCGAGGAGGCCATCGCGGCCACCCGCGAGCGCGAACTGCCCGGTCTGTGGGCCGAAGTCTCCCGCAACGAGCACCGGGCGGCCCTGCAGAACTGACCGTGGCGTAGCGGCCCGGACGGGACCGGTACGCTTGAGGGTCACCCCTGTCCGCGCACGAAGGTTACTGATGTCTGTCGAGTCGGTCTTCCCACAGCTCGAGGCCCTGCTCCCCCATGTGCAGAAGCCGATCCAGTACGTCGGCGGTGAACTGAACTCCACGGTCAAAAGCTGGGACGAGTGCGACGTCCGCTGGGCGCTCATGTACCCGGACGCCTACGAGGTCGGGCTGCCCAACCAGGGCGTCATGATCCTCTACGAGGTGCTCAACGAGCGCGAGGGCGTGCTCGCCGAGCGTACGTACAGCGTCTGGCCGGACCTCGAAGAGCTGATGCGCGAGCACAAGGTGCCGCAGTTCACCGTGGACGCGCACCGCCCGGTGTCCGCCTTCGACGTCTTCGGCGTCTCCTTCTCGACCGAGCTGGGCTACACCAACCTGCTCACCGCGCTCGACCTCGCCGGTATCCCGCTGGACGCCGCCGACCGCACCGTCGACCACCCGGTCGTGGTCGCGGGTGGCCACGCCGCGTTCAACCCGGAGCCGATCGCGGACTTCATCGACTGCGCGGTGATCGGCGACGGCGAGCAGGCCGTCCTGGAGATGACCGAGATCATCCGGGCCTGGAAGGCCGAGGACCGCCCCGGCGGCCGCGACGAGCTGCTGTTCCGCCTCGCCCGCACCGGCAGCATCTACGTGCCGAAGTTCTACGACGTGGAGTACCTGGCCGACGGCCGGATCTCGCGCGTCATCCCGAACCGCTCGGGCGTGCCGTGGCGCGTCTCCAAGCACACCGTCATGGACCTGGACGAGTGGCCGTACCCGAAGCAGCCGCTCGTGCCGCTCGCCGAGACCGTGCACGAGCGGATGTCGGTGGAGATCTTCCGCGGCTGCACCCGCGGCTGCCGCTTCTGCCAGGCGGGCATGATCACCCGCCCGGTGCGCGAGCGCTCCATCACCGGCATCGGCGACATGGTCGACAAGGGCCTCAAGGCCACCGGTTTCGAGGAAGTCGGCCTGCTGTCGCTCTCCTCCGCCGACCACACCGAGATCGGCGACATCGCCAAGGGCCTCGCCGACCGGTACACGGAAGACAAGATCGGCCTGTCCCTCCCGTCGACCCGGGTGGACGCCTTCAACATCGACCTGGCCAACGAGCTGACCCGCAACGGCCGCCGCTCGGGCCTCACCTTCGCCCCCGAGGGCGGCTCCGAGCGCATCCGTAAGGTCATCAACAAGATGGTCTCGGAAGAGGACCTCATCCGTACGGTGTCCACCGCGTACGGCAACGGCTGGCGGCAGGTGAAGCTGTACTTCATGTGCGGCCTGCCGACCGAGACCGACGAGGACGTGCTGCAGATCGCCGAGATGGCGACCAAGGTGATCGCCAAGGGCCGTGAGGTGTCCGGCAAGAACGACATCCGCTGCACCGTCTCGATCGGCGGTTTCGTCCCCAAGCCGCACACCCCGTTCCAGTGGGCGCCGCAGCTCAGCGCCGAGGACACCGACGCCCGGCTGGAGAAGCTGCGCGAGCGGATCCGCGGCGACAAGAAGTACGGCCGCTCGATCGGCTTCCGCTACCACGACGGCAAGCCCGGCATCGTCGAGGGCCTGCTCTCGCGTGGCGACCGCCGGGTGGGCGCGGTCATCCGTGCCGTCTACGAGGACGGCGGCCGCTTCGACGGCTGGCGCGAGCACTTCTCGTACGACCGCTGGATGGAGTGCGCCGAGCGCACCCTGCCCGAGGTCGGGCTGGACGTCGACTGGTACACCACCCGCGAGCGCACCTACGAGGAGGTCCTGCCCTGGGACCACCTCGACTCCGGTCTCGACAAGGACTGGCTGTGGGAGGACTGGCAGGACTCGCTCGACGAGACCGAGGTCGAGGACTGCCGCTGGACCCCGTGCTTCGACTGCGGCGTCTGCCCGCAGATGGACACGTCCATCCAGATCGGCCCCACCGGCCGCAAGCTGCTGCCCCTCTCGGTCGTGAAGTAGCCCTCGGGCAACCGACCGGTCACAAAGTACGCTGGAAGGCGCACGGGCCCGCTGAGGCCCGTGCGCCGAAAAGCGAAGAAGCACAAGGAGACAGTCCCCTGGGCAAGCGACAGCCCGAAGGCCCGCCGCCCGCACCCGCGGTGCAGCGCATTCGTTTGCGTTACACCAAGCGCGGCCGCCTCCGGTTCACCAGCCACCGCGACTTCCAGCGCGCCTTCGAGCGGGCGCTGCGCCGCGCCGAGGTGCCCATGGCCTACTCGGCGGGCTTCACCCCGCACCCCAAGGTGTCGTACGCCAATGCCGCACCCACCGGCACCGGCAGTGAGGCCGAGTACCTGGAGATCCAGCTCACCGAGGCGCGGGACCCCGAGACGCTGCGGACGCTGCTCAACGAGTCGCTGCCCGACGGACTCGACGTCACCGACGCCGTCGAGTCCCGCACCTCCGGGCTCGCCGACCGGCTCCAGGCGTCCGTATGGGAGATCCGGCTCGACCGGGTCGCCCCGGCGGAGGCCGAACGGGCCGTGGCCGCCTTCCTGGAGGCCGAGACCGTCGAGGTCGAGCGCCGGACGAAAAACGGCATGCGCACCTTCGACGCCCGGGCCGCGGTGGCCCGCCTGGAAGCGTCCGCAGGTCGGGGCGATAGGCCTGGCGACGATGGCTGTGCGATACTGCGGCTGGTAGTACGGCATCTGACACCTGCCGTACGACCCGACGACGTCCTGTCCGGTCTCCGCGCTACGGCCGACCTGGCGCCGCCGGTCCCCGCAGCGGTGACCAGGCTGGCGCAGGGGCTGCTCGATGAGGAGTCCGGCACGGTGACCGACCCGCTCGCGCCCGATCGCGAGGCAGTTCAGGCCGCCCCACCCACGGCCGCCGAGCTGACCGCCGCGATGGTGGCGCCGGAAGGTTCCGCGTAAGGACCGCCGTCGATGCGCCGCCCAGGCACTTGGGAGCCACCCGGGTCCGGCAGGCGCACTGACCAGGAGACTTTCGCCGGTCCCGGCCCTGAAAACCGGCCCGGCGAGCGATACGACAGCTCCCGTGCGGCGCCCGCGCCCCGGACGGCGGAACCCGCGCACGCGTGGGGTTCAGCCGGAAGCAGGCGCGGCGCCCGGGAGCGTGACGGGAGAACCGCCCGCATGCTCGAGCCCATTGAGCCGACCGAACCTATCCAGCCCCAGGCACAAGCCGCGCCACGCGCCGCCGCCTCCGGGGATGCCACATCACCCAGCGACACCCTGCCCCCGCGCCGCCGCCGCGCCGCCTCCCGCCCCGCCGGTCCGCCGGTCGGCGGCGTGAGCGACGCCGAGGTCACCACTCCTGCGGTACCGGCCATACCGGCCGAGTCGATCGCCGCCGGCGCCGCTGTGGCCGCCGCGGAGGCGTCCGCCGTCTCCACTGGCTCCGACGCCTCCGGCGCCTCCGGCGGTGACACCGCTTCCGCCGCGCCGCCCGCCCGTGGGCGCCGCCGGGCGACGCGTAAGACCGCCGCCCCGACGGGTGCGCCGGAGACCGCAGAGACCGTCGTTACGGCGGACGCCCCCCGGGCCGTCGAGCCCGCCGAGGCCCCGGCCGCCGCGCCGGAGCCCGCCGCTGAGCCCGCGCCGCCCGCCCGTGCGCGCCGCCGGGCCACCCGCAAGGTGACCGCCCCGGCCGGTGCGCCGGAGGCCGCCGAGACCGTGGTGTCGGCGGAGGAGACCGCGGCGGCCCCGGAACCGGCCGCCGAGCCGGAGCCCGCCGCCGAGGCCGCGCCGCCCGCCCGTGCGCGCCGCCGGGCCACCCGCAAGGCCGTCGCGCCGGAGGGCGCCCCGCAGACCGAGCCCGCCGACGTGGACGCGTCGTCTGCGGCGGCCGCTGGTGGCAGTGGCGACGAGGACACCGCCCCAGCCGCAGTCGCAGCCGACGCCCCGGCCGACGAGGCGCCCCGTGCCCGTACGCGCCGCCGTGCCGCCCGTAAGGCGACCGCCGCGGCCGGTGCGCCGCAGACCGCCGACGAGCAGACCGCCGCCGACGAGACGGGCGCCGAGGCCACCCCGGCCGAGCCCGCGGCCGCAGAGGCCGAGGCTTCCGCCGAGGCCGCGCCGCCCGCCCGTACCCGCCGCCGTGCGACCCGTAAGACGGCCGCCGCCGAGGCCGAGGCCACAGCGGCCGCCGAAGAGCCGACCCCCGAGCAGCCCGCCGCGGCCGCTGCGGAGGAGAGCGCCGAAGAGACGCCGCGCGCCCGCCGCCGCCGCGCCACGCGCAAGACGGCCGCCGCCGAGGAGCAGCAGCCCGAGCCGCAGGCCGCCGAGGCCGCCGAGCCCGAGGCCGAGCCGGAGACCGCGCCGCGCGGTGGCCGCCGCCGGGCCGTGCGCCCGCCGACAGCGGTGTTCCAGGCGCCGGTCTTCACCGAGCCGGTCTTCCAGACCCCGGAGAGCGCCGCCGCCGAGGCCGCCGCGTCCGCCGCGGAAGAGACCGACGAGCCCGAAGAGGCCGAGGAGACCGCCGCGCAGGACAAGACCCCGGCCGCCGAGCCGGTGGCCCCCGCCGCGGGCGGCCGCCGTCGCCGTCGCCGCCGGGGCGAGCCGGTCGAGGAGCGCCCGGCGGAGGCCGAGGAGCCCGCCGCTGCCGCCGAGGAGACCGAGCAGGACGGCCGTGCGGCCGACCGTGAGCAGGGCGACGAGGAGTCGGGCGACCGCCCGGCCCGCCGCCGTCGCCGTGGTGGCCGTCGCCGCCGCCGGGGCGAGTCCGCCGACGCCGAGGGCGCCGAGGGCCGTTCCGAGGGCGAGGACGGCGCCGCTTACGAGGACGAGGCGCAGGCCGACGGCGAGACCGGCGAGGAGCCGGGCGCCGACGAGGACGGCGCCGAGGCCGGTGAGTCCGGCGGTGGCAGCTCCAGCAGCAGCCGTCGCCGCCGCCGTCGCCGCCGTCGCAGCGGGGACGGCGCCGAGGGGGAGTCGGGCGGTGACGACCCGGAGCGTACGGTCGTCAAGGTCCGGGAACCGCGCGAGCGGCGCGCGAAGGACACCGAGTCCAGCTCGGACGAGGTGCAGTCGATCAAGGGCTCGACGCGTCTGGAGGCGAAGAAGCAGCGCCGCCGCGAGGGGCGCGAGCAGGGCCGCCGCCGGGTGCCGATCATCACCGAGGCCGAGTTCCTGGCCCGCCGTGAGGCGGTCGAGCGGGTGATGGTCGTCCGGCAGAACGGCGAGCGCACCCAGATCGGCGTGCTGGAGGACAACGTCCTCGTTGAGCACTTCGTCAACAAGGAGCAGGCCACCAGCTACGTCGGCAACGTCTACCTGGGCAAGGTCCAGAACGTGCTGCCGTCGATGGAGGCCGCCTTCGTCGACATCGGCAAGGGCCGCAACGCCGTGCTGTACGCGGGCGAGGTCAACTTCGAGGCGCTGGGGCTCACCGGCGGTCCGCGCCGCATCGAGACCGCCCTGAAGTCCGGGCAGTCCGTGCTCGTCCAGGTCACCAAGGACCCGATCGGCCACAAGGGCGCCCGGCTGACCAGCCAGGTCTCCCTGCCCGGCCGCTACCTGGTGTACGTGCCCGAGGGCTCCATGACGGGCATCAGCCGCAAGCTGCCCGACAC
Source organism: Streptomyces sp. NPDC001700 (assembly GCF_053596435.1). NCBI lineage: Bacteria > Bacillati > Actinomycetota > Actinomycetes > Kitasatosporales > Streptomycetaceae > Streptomyces > Streptomyces sp. NPDC001700. Next base: position 288,918 of record NZ_JBSFGE010000002.1, on the reverse strand, counting down.
CGAGCGCGCCCGGCTGAAGCAGATCCTCAAGAAGATCGTCCCCGAGGACGCGGGCGTCATCGTGCGCACCGCCGCCGAGGGCGCGAGCGAGGACGAGCTGGCGCGCGACGTCCAGCGGCTGCAGGCCCAGTGGGAAGAGATCAAGAAGAAGGCGAAGAGCGGGAACGCGCCGACGCTCCTCTACGGGGAGCCGGACATGACCGTCCGGGTCGTCCGCGACATCTTCAACGAGGACTTCTCCAAGGTCATCGTCAGCGGCGAGGACGCCTGGCAGACCATCCACGGCTACGTCCAGCACGTCGCGCCCGACCTCGTCGACCGGCTCCAGAAGTGGAACTCGGACGTCGACGTCTTCGCCACGTACCGGATCGACGAGCAGCTGATGAAGGCGCTGGACCGCAAGGTCTGGCTGCCCAGCGGCGGCTCGCTGGTGATCGACCGGACCGAGGCGATGGTCGTGGTCGACGTCAACACCGGCAAGTTCACCGGCCAGGGCGGCAACCTGGAGGAGACGGTCACCAGGAACAACCTGGAGGCGGCCGAGGAGATCGTGCGCCAGCTGCGGCTGCGCGACCTCGGCGGCATCATCGTGATCGACTTCATCGACATGGTGCTGGAGTCCAACCGCGATCTGGTGCTGCGGCGGCTGCTGGAGTGCCTGGGCCGCGACCGTACGAAGCACCAGGTGGCCGAGGTCACCTCGCTGGGCCTGGTCCAGATGACCCGTAAGCGGGTCGGCCAGGGCCTGCTGGAGTCGTTCTCCGAGTCCTGTGTCCACTGCAACGGCCGCGGCGTGATCGTCCACATGGACCAGCCGACGGCGGTCGGCGGCGGTGGTGGCGGCGGCAAGCGCAAGAAGAAGAAGTCGTCGGCGGCCGGTGGCCAGCAGGCGCCCGCGCCGGAGGAGACCGCCGAGGCCGAGACGGTCGTCGAGGCCGCCGAGGAGGTCGCGGCGGAGGTCGCGGAGCCGAAGGCGCTCCCGGAGCCGGTCTTCGCGGCCGACGAGGAGCTGTACAGCAGCGCCGCCGAGGCCGAGGCCGCCGCGGGCCGTGGGCGTAGCCGGCGCCGGGCGACCCGCAAGGTGTCCGCCCCGGCGGGCGCCCCGAAGAGCGCCGCGCAGCCGGAGGCCGTGGTCGTGGCGGCGGACGAGCCGAAGCCGGAGGTGCCCGCCGAGGCGCCCGAGGCCGCCGCTCCGGCCGCCGAGCCGGAGGCGGCCCCCGAGCCGGAGGCCGCTCCCGCGCCGCGTGCGCGCCGCCGGGCGACCCGTAAGGTGTCCGCTCCGGCGGGCTCGCCCACGGGCTCCGAGGACGCCGCCGTGGTGGTCGTCAGCGCCCCCACGGAGGCGAAGCCGGAGGCCGACGAGCCGGTGGCGGCGTCCGCCGACGGTGAGGCCGAGGGCGGGGCCGAGGCTCCGGAGGACGGCGAGGCCAAGGCACCGGCGAAGAAGACGGCCCGTAAGACGGCCGCCAAGAAGGCGCCCGCGAAGAAGGCACCCGCCAAGAAGACGGCCGCCAAGAAGACCGCGTCGAAGACGACGACGGCCAAGAAGACGACCGCGAAGAAGACGACGGCGAAGAAGACGACCACCAAGAAGGCGGCGTCGAAGAAGACCGCGGCGGCGGAGCAGCAGACGCCGCAGTCGGTCTCGGCCTCCGCCGACGACTGAGCCGGATACGAGGCGTCCGGAGGCCGCCTGCGCAGGTGCGGAGAGTGGCCTCCGGGCTCTGGTAACCTTGACCCTCGGCGTCCTACGCCAAGCCCCTGAGCACATCCCTCCCGCCCTGCGGGAGAGGCCGCTCGGCCGATGCTGAACCACGCTGAACCGCGAGGCATCACTCGGTTGTCATGACCTTCGTGGGGTCATGGAGAGCGGCTGGCATCAGAGGTCCCATTTACTAGCGAGAGAGTGAGAACCGCGTGTACGCAATCGTGCGCACCGGCGGCCGCCAGCAGAAGGTAGCCGTGGGCGATGTCATCGAGGTCGACCGCATTGGAACCAGCAAGGTCGGCGACACCGTCGAGCTCTCGACTCTGCTCGTTGTCGACGGCGATGCCGTCACCAGCGACCCGTGGGTCCTGGCCGGTGTGAAGGTTCACGCCGAGGTCGTTGACCACCACAAGGGTGCCAAGATCGACATCCTGAAGTACAAGAACAAGACCGGTTACCGGAAGCGGATCGGCCACCGCCAGCTGCACACCGCGCTGAAGATCACCGGCATCGACTCGGCTGCGAAGTAAGGGACTGAGGAGACATGGCACACAAGAAGGGCGCATCGTCCACTCGGAACGGTCGCGACTCCAACGCCCAGCGGCTCGGGGTCAAGCGCTTCGGCGGCCAGGCCGTCAACGCGGGTGAGATCCTCGTCCGCCAGCGCGGCACGCACTTCCACCCGGGCACGGGCGTCGGCCGCGGCGGCGACGACACGCTGTTCGCGCTGGCCGCCGGTGCGGTGCAGTTCGGCACCCACCGTGGCCGCAAGGTCGTGAACATCGTCCCGGTCGCCGAGTAATCTCGGCCCCGGCACGACGCCACACACCTTTCCGAGGGCGGACCGCTCTTTCCCGTGACGGGGAAGCGGGTCCGCCCTCGGCGCGTTGTGCCTGTTACGCAGGTAACGACGACACATCGACCCCGTACGTAACTGGAGGCACCCGTCATGACCACCTTCGTGGACCGCGTCGAGCTGCACGTCGCCGCGGGTAACGGAGGCCACGGCTGCGCCTCCGTGCACCGCGAGAAGTTCAAGCCGCTCGGCGGCCCGGACGGCGGTAACGGTGGCCGGGGTGGCGATGTGATCCTGGTCGTCGACCAGTCGGTCACCACGTTGCTCGAGTACCACCACAGCCCGCACCGCAAGGCCACCAACGGCAAGCCCGGTGAGGGCGGCAACCGCTCCGGCAAGGACGGCAGCGACCTGATCCTGCCGGTTCCGGACGGCACCGTCGTCCTCGACAAGAAGGGCGACGTGCTCGCCGACCTGATCGGCGAGGGCACCACCTACATCGCCGCCCAGGGCGGCCGCGGCGGCCTCGGCAACGCGGCCCTGGCGTCGGCCCGCCGGAAGGCCCCCGGCTTCGCGCTGCTGGGCGAGCCGGGCCACACCGGCGATGTCGTCCTGGAGCTGAAGACCGTCGCGGACGTGGCCCTCGTCGGCTACCCGAGCGCCGGTAAGTCGTCGCTGATCTCGGTGCTCTCGGCCGCCAAGCCGAAGATCGCCGACTACCCCTTCACCACCCTGGTGCCCAACCTCGGCGTGGTGACGGCCGGTTCGACCGTCTACACCATCGCGGACGTGCCCGGTCTGATCCCGGGCGCCAGCCAGGGCAAGGGCCTCGGGCTGGAGTTCCTGCGCCATGTCGAGCGCTGCTCGGTGCTGGTGCACATCCTGGACACCGCGGTGCTGGAGTCCGAGCGCGACCCGCTGACCGACCTCGACGTCATCGAGGCCGAACTCGCCGAGTACGGCGGTCTGGAGGACCGGCCCCGGCTCGTCGTCCTCAACAAGGTCGACATCCCGGACGGCAAGGACCTCGCCGACATGATCCGCCCGGACCTGGAGGCCCGCGGCTACCAGGTCTTCGAGGTCTCGGCCGTCGCCCACCTCGGCTTGCGGGAGCTGTCGTTCGCCCTCGCCGACATCGTCGGGACGGCGCGGGCGGCCAAGCCGAAGGAGGAGGCGACCAGGATCGTCATCCGCCCGAAGGCCGTGGACGACGCGGGCTTCAGGGTCGTCGCGGAGGACGGTTTCTACCGCGTCGTGGGCGAGAAGCCCGAACGCTGGGTCCGTCAGACCGACTTCGCCAACGACGAGGCCGTCGGCTATCTCGCCGACCGGCTGAACCGGCTCGGCGTCGAGGAGGAGCTGATGAAGGCGGGCGCCCGCGCGGGCGACGAGGTCGTCATCGGCCCCGAGGAGAACGCGGTCGTCTTCGACTGGGAGCCGACGCTCGCGTCGGGCGCCGAGATGCTGGGCCGCCGAGGTGAGGACCACCGGTTCGAGACCCCCCGCCCGGCGGCGCAGCGGCGCCGCGACCGGGACGCGGAGCGGGACGACGCGGACGAGGAGTACGAGACGTTCAAGCCGTTCTAGGCGGCTTCGGGGCGCGGGCGCGGGTGGGCTGCCTCCGTCACGCGCCCTGACGGCCCCTGTCGGCCGCGAGCGGCCGGTGCCACGGCAAAGGGCCCGGGAGCGATGCTCCCGGGCCCTTACGCGCGCTGCGGCGCCTCAGCCGTCTCAGGCAGATGGCTCAGACGTTGGCCGTCTCCTCCGGCTCCGACGGTCCGGCCTCCAGCTCGGTCTCCTCGGCCGCGTCCCGGGCCTCGCGCTGCGACGGGATCTCGTCGGCCAGCCGGGTGGCCATCCGCGCCCGCCGCTCGTCGGCCAGCCGGGCCAGCGTCTGCGCGGCCTGGTCGAAGCGCACCAGGGACGGCGGGTCGGACGGTCCGAGCAGATGCACCTTCAGCTCGGCGCGGGCGGCCGCGAGGGTGTCCTTCTCGGGCTCGCGGACGGTCTCCAGCAGCTCCGGAACCTCAGACGCCTCGGGCGTGAGAATCGTGGCGGCGCGCACCGTCGGGAAGTTCGCCCGGAACTCCTCCTCGGTCAGCCCGCTGGTGTTCGCCACCGCGTACGGCTTCTCGCTGGTCAGGTAGTCCGAGACGACGCTCGACACATCGCTGATCAGCACATCGGCCTGGTTGAAGCAGGTGAAGATGGCGGGTCGCGGGCCGGTGACGACCTGGTGCTCCCACGCCGGCAGCGACGCCCAGTAGGCGCTCTCCCAGGCGGCGGTGGCGGCCGCGACGCCCGCGGCGCGGTTGTCGTCCGGGGTGCCCTGGAGCCGCATGCGCTCGATCTCGTCGGCGCTGCGGCGGAAGGCCGTGCTGGTGAGCTGGTTCAGCTCCTCGGCGCGCTGGTTCAGCTCGGTCGCGGCCTCGGCGGGCGGACGGGCCCCGCCGCGCTGGGTGTTCGCCTCGGCGATCATCGCCTTGATGCGGTCGTTGGCCTGCCCGGCCCGCCGGTCGACGGAGCCGGTCATCGGGTGCGGCTTGTAGAGCAGCCGCACCTTGGGGTCGGCGAGGAGTTCGCGGACGATGTTCTCGCCCGCCAGGATGACCGAGGTGTTGCCCGGGTTGCCGTCCCAGCCCTCCCAGGTCGGCGCGTACAGCACGGTGGTGTACTCACCGGTCGGGACGCCCGCGTAGGGGCGGATCGGCGCCAGCTGCGGGCGGCCGACCTCCACCACGTCCTTGTCCTCGACGCCGATGTCGGCGAGCTGGTAGCGGTCGCGCGCGGCCGGGCCCGCGACCCACACCTCGTCGTACGCCTTGGCGTACGGGTTGCAGCTGGAGAGCTTGTCGCTCTCGCCGTGGTTGATGAACGCGTGCTTGATCGAGGGGATCCGCAGCACCTGCGAGGTCTTGCCCGAGTTGGCCGGGTGCAGCAGCACCTTGAGCGTCGAGTGCTCGATGCGCATCAGATGGGCGACCTTGGGGAGGCAGACGATCGGGACGTCCGTCGCGTCGATCTTCTGCACCATGAACCGCTCGCGCAGCACGATGATGGGGTTGCCGTCGAGCGCGGCGAGGGTGGAGAGCCACATGTTCGCCTGGTACGCGGAGCTGGTGCCGCCGGAGAAGTACATGCCCACGGTCGGCTGGTAGTCGGCCAGCCAGGTGTCGAGCCACTCCAGGGCCTTCGCCTCGCTCACCGCGCGCTTGCGCGGCAGCAGCCAGGTGGCCAGGTGGACGGTGCCGGCGATGCCGATCAGCAGGGCGATCGCGAGGCCGACGGCCCCCCAGACGCCGTTCTTGGTACCGGCCGTCAGCAGCAGTCCGGCGGTGGCGGGGGCGGCGAGCCGCAGTATCCGGCGGCCGTGCTGGCGGGCGAACAGCCGCGGCGGGGCCTCGCTCAGCCGCAGCGCGGACGCGTCGATGTTGCGCGTGACGAACGGCAGCTGCCGGGTGCGGCGCACCATTATGGCGGCCGCCTGGCAGGCGAAGTGCACTACGTAGAACAGCAGCAGCCCGACGGTCAGCGGCGCCTGCTCGTGCAGTGGATTGATTCCCTCGATCCGCAGCAGCCCGACCATGATGAGCATGTCGCGGAACAGCTGGCGCACCGTGATGTCGAAGCGCACCTTGCCCAGCAGTGACAGCAGTCCGGGCTGCTTGTGCTGCAGGAAGAGGTCGAGGGCGAGGCCGCACGCCGAGGCGGCGATGAAGAGCGGTACGTTCGGGAGCACGGCGCCGACGAGCTGTGTGGTGAAGAACACCACCATGGCTAGCAGCGCCGTCAGCTGTACGACCCGGCGTGGGGCGAATCCAGCAGAGGGCACGGGATGGGCTCCTGGCGGGAGGGCGGTGGATGTGTGGGGGGACCCCTGACCGTATGCCGCTCTCTAGCCCGGTGACAATCCGCGCAGGTGCCAACCGCCCCGAAACGGCTCCAAACGATCTCCCGGGGGTTCACGGCGCGGAGAAAAGGCCGGGTGAGCCGGGGCCCGGCTCACGTAGATTGCCCCCTTGTCATGATGTGAGTGTGCGGGACACGCGTTCCGCGAGGTGCGCGTGAGAGCCGGGGACCATCCCGGGATGAGCAGGGGAGAGGCGTGACAGAGCAGGACGGGTCGGCGGTACGGGACGAGGTGGCCGCGGCCCGCAGGATCGTGGTCAAGATCGGTTCGTCTTCCCTCACCACCGCGGCGGGGGGTCTGGACGCGGACCGGGTTGACGCGCTGGTCGACGTGCTGGCGAAGGTGCTCGACCAGGACGCGAGCGGCGCCGGTGCCGGGCCGGGGTCCGCGATCGGCAAGGAAATAGTCCTGGTCTCCTCCGGGGCCATCGCCGCCGGACTCGCCCCCCTGGGCCTGGATAAGCGCCCCCGCGACCTCGCCCGCCAGCAGGCCGCCGCCAGCGTCGGACAGGGCCTGCTGGTGGCCCGCTACACCGCCTCCTTCGCGCGCTACGGGCGCCGGGTCGGCCAGGTGCTGCTCACCACGGACGACACCAGCCGCCGCGCCCACTACCGCAACGCCACCCGGACCCTGGACCAGCTGCTGGCCATGGGCGCGCTGCCGATCGTCAACGAGAACGACACCGTGGCCACCGACGAGATCCGGTTCGGGGACAACGACCGGCTCGCCGCCCTGGTCGCCCATCTCGTACGCGCCGATCTGCTGGTGCTGCTCTCCGACGTGGACGGGCTCTACGACGGCGACCCGAGGACCCCCGGCACCTCGCGCATCGGCGAGGTCAAGGGCCCGGCGGACCTCGCCGGGGTCTCGATCGGCAGCGCGGGCCGCTCCGGGGTCGGCACCGGCGGCATGGTCACCAAGGTCGAGGCGGCCCGGATCGCCGCCGCGGCCGGGGTCCCCGTGGTGCTCACCTCCGCCAGCCGGGCCGGGGACGCCCTGCTGGGCCGCCCCACCGGTACGTACTTCCACCGCACCGGCCGCCGTTCGGCCGACCGGCTGCTGTGGCTCGCCCACGCCTCGGAGCCCCGGGGCTCGCTCACCCTGGACGATGGTGCGGTGCGGGCCGTCGTGGAGCGCCGCACGTCGCTGCTGCCCGCGGGGATCGCGGCGGTGGAGGGTGAGTTCACCGCCGGTGATCCGGTCGAGCTGCGCGACACGGAGGGCCGCGCGGTGGCCCGAGGGCTGGTGAACTTCGACGCCAAGGAGATCCCACGGCTGATCGGCCGCTCGACCCGCGACCTCGCCCGCGAGCTGGGCCCCGCGTACGAGCGCGAGGTCGTGCACCGGGACGATCTGGTGGTGCTCCACCGCCACGCATGAGGCTCCGCCCAAGGCGCCTGCGGGCCCCGGAGGTGAGGTAAGCCCCCGAAAAAAGGGGGCTTACCTTCCGCAAAAACGCCCCGCCGCCGCGCGAGGACTGGTCAACTTTGTTCAACGGGGTCGCGCGGGCAGCGGGCCCGCGGTGGACGTACAGCACCACCGCCACAGTGCTCCGCCCGCGCGTGAGCGGAGCAGCGAGCTACAGGAGGCCGCCGGTGAGACGAGGGCGCCCGGGGGCGCCGCCCCGAGGGGCGGCGGAGCGCACCCTGACCAGTGTCGGGTTGAACGGTGTCGGCGCGAACGGCGCCGGGACGGGCGATGCCGGGACAGAGGACGCGACGGCGCAGAGCAAGCGACCTGTCGAGCTGTCCCGGCTGTGGCACATCACTCTGAGCGTCTCGGGTGCCGAGGCGCCGCTGCGGGAGGTCCGGCGGGCGCTGGAGCAGCTGGCCCACGACCACCCCTTCCTGCTGACCAGCCGCTACGCCAACGATCACGCCGAGATCCGTTACTGGGAAGAGGCGCGCGATCTGCACGACGCCGCGGCGGTGGCGCTGCGGCTGTGGGGCGAGCACCGTTCCACGGCCAAGCTGCCCCCGTGGGAGATCGTGGGCCTTGAGGTCATCGACCGTGATACGTATCACCAGCGCATCGCGGAGGGCTACGGTCCGCCCCCGGCCTCCCCGGTGGGCGTGCACCCGTTCTGAGCGGACGTGACCGCAGGTGGCTCTTCGAGATATGAGAAGGCCATCTCGAAGAGCGGAATACCGCAGGGGTAGCCGCGCTCGGCTCAGTAGGCTGCGTGCATGACCAGCGCACCCACGTCGCCGCTCACCGACCCCTGGCCGAAGTCTCCCGTCCTCCAGACCGCCTATCGGGCGCGAGCCGCGGCCGTCGACCTCGCCCCGGTACCGCGCGCCCTCAAGGACGACGCGCTGCTGGCGATGGCCGACGCGCTGGAGGTGCGGACCAAGGAGATCATCGAGGCCAACGCCACCGATGTGGCGCGGGCCCGGGAGGCGGGCACGAGCGAGGCGATCGTCGACCGGCTGACCCTCACCCCGGAGCGGGTGCGGGCCATCGCCTCCGATGTGCGCGACGTGGTCGCGCTGCCCGATCCGGTCGGCGAGGTGGTGCGCGGCTCGACGCTGCCCAACGGCATCGATCTGCGCCAGGTGCGCGTCCCGCTGGGCGTCGTCGGCATCATCTACGAGGCCCGCCCGAACGTCACCGTGGACGCCGCGGCGCTGTGCCTGAAGTCGGGCAACGCCGTCCTGCTGCGCGGCTCTTCGTCGGCGTACCACTCGAACAGCGCGCTGGTGAAGGTGTTGCGCGACGCCGTGGGCGGCGCCGGACTGCCCGCGGACGTGATCCAGTTGGTGCCGGGGGAGAGCCGGGAGTCGGTGCGCGAGCTGATGCGCGCCCGCGGTCTGGTGGATGTGCTGATTCCGCGTGGCGGCGCCTCGCTGATCCGCACGGTGGTCGAGGAGTCGACCGTTCCGGTCATCGAGACCGGCACCGGCAACTGCCATGTGTACGTGGACGCCCAGGCGGACCTCGACATGGCCGTGGACATCCTGGTGAACTCCAAGGCCCAGCGCCCCAGCGTGTGCAACGCGGCGGAGACGCTGCTGGTGCACCAGGACATCGCCGCGGAGTTCCTGCCGCGCGCCCTGGAGGCGCTGGCGGCGGCCGGTGTCACGGTGCACGCCGATGAGCGGGTGCTGGCGCTGGCCGAGGCCGAGGGGACGAAGGCCACGGTCGTCCCGGCGGCGATAGAGGACTGGGAGACCGAGTACCTGTCGTACGACATCGCCGCGGCGGTCGTGGACTCCCTGGAGGCCGCGGTGGCCCACATCGGGCTGTGGTCCTCCGGTCACACCGAGGCGATCGTCACGACGTCCCAGGCGGCCGCCCGCCGCTTCACCCAATTGGTGGATTCCACGACGGTCGCCGTGAACGCGTCCACCCGCTTCACGGACGGCAGCCAGTTCGGCTTCGGCGCCGAGATCGGCATCTCCACCCAGAAGCTCCACGCCCGGGGACCGATGGGGCTGCCCGAGCTGACGTCGACCAAGTACATCGTCACCGGCGACGGACACACTCGCTGAGTCACCCGTTCGGGGGATGGGCGAACCGGGAGGTCACCGGGGAGATCTTCCCCCGAATACCATTTCGCCCTGCCCAAATTGACCCGTCCGGTCTACTCTGAATGGGTGCCGGACGACGTGGGGGGCAAGCCGTTCCCGAACGGCGACGAGCCCGACGACCGCAGCCACGGGGAGGCGAACGACGAGTTCGCCACCGTGGTCTTCGACGAGGACTTTGTACGGTCCGCCGTCATCCATGAACCCACCGCCATCGAACGCATGCTGGCCGCCGCGCAGGCCCGCGCCGAGGCCGAGGCGTCCCGGCGCAGCCGGGCCGGGGTGTCCCCCGAGGACGAGCTGTTCGACGACGCGTACGGTCCGGAGGGCGACGGCGAGTTCGGGGACGGCCCGTACGACGACTACGCCGACCCGGACGGCCGCTTCGGCCCGGGCCGGGAGCTGGACGGCGCCTACGGCCCGTACGGGCGCTACGGGAGCGCCGGGCGGCCCTATCGCGGCCATGCCCGCTGGCACCGCCCGGTGGCCTGGCTGCTGGCCGTCCTGATGGGTATCGGGGTGGTCGCGCTGGCCTTCACGGCGGTCTACCGGGGCACCTCGGGCAACCGCCAGGACCCGGCCCCGCCGCCCGCCACCAGCGGGGTCGACGGCACGCCCGTGGGGCGGCCCGGCAGCCTGCCGTCCACGGCGGCCGAGCAGGAGGCGCCCGCCTCCGTCGTACCGCGCTCCCCGTGACGGCGCCGTCCGTCACACCTGTGTCACGTCCGCGTAGCACGTCGCGCCGTATGCGGCGTTTCCTCCGCACTGTGCGCGCAGTTGTGGAGTACCACCGCGTTTACCGCTGCCCCCGGCGACCTACTCTTGAGGTATGACCGGGCGTGGAGACCCTCCCGAGGGGACACCCGAGGGCGTCCCGGGAGGTGGTGAGGACGAGTACCGCTCCGTCGTATTCGACGAGTCGTTCGTTCGTGCTGCCCGGCTCCAGGAGTTCTCCGCCCAGGAGCGCATGGACGACCACTCCCGCGCGGTGCGCAGCCGTCGCGCCTGGGCCCGCGCCGGGGCGTCGCGGCAGGCCGTCGTCCTCGTCCTGCTGATCGCCTTCGCCTTCGCCGCGGCCGTCTACATGGGCGTACGCCACCCCTACCAGGCCCCCGAGCCGCAGGCCGTCGAGCCGCTGCGCAGCAGCGTGGTGCCGCTCTCGCCGCGCGGTGAGGTGACCGGCGGGCGGCCCGCGGAGCTGTTCCGGGAGAGCCCGGCCGCCGAGTTCCGGATCGGCGCCGAGGGGGTCACCCTGCCCGCCGTGCGGCGCACCCAGGGCTTCTCCGAGAGCCAGGTGATGACGGCGCTCACCACGGCCAAGGACTACGTGGTGAAGTCCACCCTCGACCCGGGTGTGCTCACCGGAGGCCCGGTGCAGGCGGTGCGGCTGCTACTCGATCCCGCCCAGCAGCTCCAGTTCGACCAGAGCTTCGAGCATCCGGTCGACGACGGCCGCCACGCGGCCACCGGCTGGCTGACCCGCTTCAGCCCGGCCGAGGTGACGCTGGCCAACGCGCCGGTGCGGGTGCGCGGCTCGCTGACGGTCGTCGAGCGCACCTCATCGACCCTGGAGGTCAGCGCCGACCACGTCTTCGTCTACGCGATCCAGCGGGCCCACGAGCGGGCCCCGGACCACGCCTCGCTGTTCACGGTCCGCCGGGAGACCCGGTTCCGCTTCGACCGCGGGGATCTGCGCGACCACCGGGTGGAGCTGGTGCACAGCTCCGTGCTGGCGGGCCCGCAGGGGTGCGCCGCGAACGCCTCCGGATATCTGCGGCCGCTGGTGGCCGGGCAGAGCGTCCGCAACGACGCCCCGACCGGCACCGACCCGTACGCCCCGGGCCGCACCCCGGTCTCCCTCTGCGGCGTGCTCTCCCCGGGGACGCATCCCACCCCGTAGGGGCCCCGCGCGTCAGCTCCGGGGCGGCTCGTCCCCTGAGGACCCCGAGGACCCCGAGGGCCCTGAGGAGCCCGGGGAGCCCTCCTGGCCCTCCCCGCCGTCCTGGGGGTCCCGTGGGGGCGTGTCCTCGGCGGTGTCCCCGCCCGGCCTGCCGCCGCCGGTGAACCGGTCGCGCAGCTTGCCGCCCAGGTCCCCGGCGCCGCCCGCCACGTCCCGTACGAACGCGATCAGCGGGTCCTTGCTGGTGCGGACCGACTCCGCGTAGTGGCTCGCCGACTCCCGGAACGAGTCGCTGACCGAGGTGTCCTTGTCCTCGTCGCGGCGCGGGTAGTGGCCGTCCATGAGCCGCTGGAAGTCCCGGCTGGCGGCCCACTTCTTCAGCTCGGCGGCGCGCACGGTGGTGAACGGGTGGCTGCGCGGCAGCATGTTCAGGATCTTGAGCACGGAGTCCCGCAGATCCCCGCTGGATTCGTACTCCTCGGCCTGCTCCAGGAAGGCGTCCACGTTCATCTCGTGCAGATGGTGGCCGCCCGCGAGCTTCATCAGCCCGCGCATCGAGGCCCGCAGGTCCTGCCCGACCAGCAGCCCCGCCCGGTCCGCCGACAGCTCCGACTTGCGGAACCACTCGCGCAGCGCCGTCACTAGGGCCAGTACCGCCACATTGCCGAGCGGGATCCAGGCGACCTTCAGGGCGAGGTTCGTCAGGAACAGCAGTATCGTCCGGTAGACGGAGTGCCCCGACAGCGCGTGGCCCACCTCATGGCCGATGACCGCCCGCATCTCCTCCGCGTCGAGCAGTTCCACCAGCCCGGTGGTCAGCACGATGATCGGCGCGTCCATGCCGATGCACATCGCGTTCGGCTTCGGGTCCTGCGCGACGTACATCGCCGGGACCTGCTCCAGGTCCAGGATGTAGCAGGCGTCCCGCAGCATGTCGTGGAGGTGGGCGAACTGCCGGTCGCTCACCCGCACCGAATCGGACAGGTACAGCAGCCGCAGACTGCGCTCGGGCAGCAGCCCGCTGAGCGCCTTGAAGACGGTGTCGAAACCGGTCAGCTTGCGCAGCGCGATCAGCGCCGAGCGGTCGGCCGGATGTTCGTACGCGCGTGAGGAAATGCCCGGGAACCGCCGCCTCTCGCGGCTGGGCACATGCTCGCGTCCCTCTCCGGCGCCGCTCCCGTCGCCGGTCCCATGGGTATGGCTGTCGCTCATCCGTCCCCCTCGTGCGGACTGTTCCCGCAGTGCCTCGGCCGTGTCCGTCCCCCCTGGTGGACCCCACCTTAGGCCCTGCCGGGCGGGGGGCTAGCGTGGAGACATGCCCGATATGACTGGCCTCACCACCGTGCTCGCCGCCACTTCCAAGGACCAGGGACCGGGAGCGCTGCTGCGCACGGTCATCGTCGTAGGCGTCGTGGGATCCGTCCTGGTCGCGTGGTTCCTGCTGCGGGGGTACAAACAGGACTGAGGGCGGGCCGAAGGGCACACTGAGAGCAGCCCCGGAATCCGGCTCGCATACGATGTGGCGGACGTGACGTGACGCCGAGACCCGGATAGGTATCGCCTGCGATGAGCGCTTTCAGCACCGCACATGCTGCCCTGACCACCCTGGCGAGCGGGGGCGGTGAGCACGTGGACACCCACGAGAGCATCAGCCCCTACATGACCGGCGGTGCCGCTCTGGTCATCCTGTTCCTGCTGCTGTGGATCACCACCCGCTTCAACCGGGACCGCTGACCTGGGCCGTTGCCTCTTCGGGCCCCGGTTTCGAGCCGGGCCCAGTAGGGTCTGCACGCATGGAAGAGGAGAAGGGGCCGGCCAAGCGGCGGCTCGGTGTGATGGGCGGGACGTTCGACCCGATCCACCACGGTCACCTGGTCGCGGCGAGTGAGGTGGCGTCGCAGTTCCACCTGGACGAGGTCGTGTTCGTACCGACCGGGCAGCCGTGGCAGAAGAGCCACAAAAAGGTTTCCCCGGCCGAGGACCGCTATCTGATGACGGTCATCGCGACCGCGTCGAACCCGCAGTTCTCGGTCAGCCGTATCGACATCGATCGCGGCGGCGCGACGTACACCACGGACACGCTCCGGGATCTGCGCGCGCTCAACGGTGACGCGGACCTGTTCTTCATCACCGGAGCGGACGCGCTCGCCCAGATCCTCACGTGGCGCGACGCCGAAGTGCTGTTCTCGCTCGCCCACTTCATCGGCGTGACGCGTCCCGGGCACATACTGGCCGACCCGGGACTGCCGGAGGGTGGGGTGTCGCTGGTCGAGGTTCCGGCGCTGGCGATCTCGTCGTCGGACTGCCGGGCGCGTGTCGCACACGGCGAACCCGTCTGGTACCTGGTGCCGGACGGTGTGGTGCGGTACATCGACAAGCGAGAGCTGTACCGGCACGACTGCTGAAGGGGTACCGGTGAACGACGGACAGGACCCGTACGACCCGTACGCGCGGGATCCGTATGCCCAGGAGCCGCAGATCTACGGCTACGACGCCTATGGGCAGCCGGTGTACCAGCCTCCGGGGACGCAGCAGGGTTACGACCCGTCGTCGTACTACGGGCAGCAGCAGGGGCAGCAGGACGGCTACGGATACGGCTACGACCCGTACGGCCAGGCGCAGCAGGCGCAACAGGCCCAGCAGGCGCAGACGCAGTATCCGCAGACGCAGCAGCCGTACGACCCGTACTACGGACAGCAGCAGCACTATCCGCAGGACGTCCAGCAGCAGGACCAGTACGGGCAGCAGGGCTACGGCTACGCCACGCCTGCCGCACCCGCTGCCCCCGCCCCGCCCGCACCGGCCGCCCCGGCCGAGGAGGACGAGCCGAACCCGTACGAGGAGCTGGCCGAGCTGGCCGGGCAGGAGCCGTCCCGCGGCGCCTCCGCCCCGGCCCCCTCGGCTCCCTCGGCCCCTTCGGCCCCGGACCGGGACGGCCCCCGGAAGCCCGGCGGCGCGGGCAAGCCCGGCACGGATCCGGAGGGTCCGGAGTACCGCACCGAGCAGTTCTCCTTCGTGGAGGAGCCCGACGAGGACTCCGAAGACGTCATCGACTGGCTGAAGTTCGCCGAGACCCGCTCCGAGCGGCGTGACGAGCGCCGCCGCAAGGGCCGCAACCGGTTCGTCGCGCTCGTCACGGTGCTGGTCCTCGCCGCCGTGGGCGGGGTCGGCTACCTCTGGTACGCGGGCGAGCTGCCCGGTCTCTCCGCCGACGGCGACGCCCAGGCGGCGGCCGGGGGGCCGCAGAAGCGCGACGTGATCGTCGTCCATCTGCGGGAGCTGAAGGGCGGCCGTACGTCCACCGCGCTGCTGGTGGACAACGAGACCACCAAGAAGGGCACCACCGTCCTGCTGCCGAACGACCTGTCCGTCTCCACCGAGGACGGCGGTTCCACCACGCTCGGCAAGTCGGTGACCGACGAGGGCTCGGACGCCACCCGGGACTCCCTGTCCACCCTGCTGGGCTCGAAGATCCAGGGCACCTGGCGGCTGGACACGCCCTATCTGGAGAACCTCGTCGAGCTGGTCGGCAGCATCACCCTGGACACCGACACCACCGTCCCGGCGGCCCGGAAGGGCGAGGACCCGCTGGTCAAGCGGGGCAAGGAGCAGGTGCTGAGCGGCCAGGCGGCGGTGGCGTACGCCACCTACCGGGCCCCGGGCGAGGCGCAGACCAAGCAGCTCGCGCGGTTCGGCCAGGTCATGGACGCCTCCCTGAAGAAGGTCTCCAGCGACACGGGCGGCGCCACCAAGACCGTCGAGCAGCTGGCCCAGATCCCCGACCCGTCGCTGTCCGAGCAGCAGCTCGGCGCCTCGCTGGCGCGGCTCGCCGGACAGGCCAAGGGCGGCGACTACGACACGATGATGCTGCCGGTCCAGAGCGACGGCACGCTCAGCGCCCGGGCGACCGACCGGGTCGTCAAGAGCGTCCTCGGCGGCACGGTCAAGAACACCGACCCGGGCTCCGCGGCGCGGGTGAGCGTGACCAGCGCGGGGGGTGGCCAGGACGCGTCGGGCGCCGCCCGGGTCGCGCTGGTCAACGGCGGTTTCACGGTCGTCGCGGCCACCGAGGGCGGCTCTCCGCAGCAGACCTCGCGGGTGACGTACGCGGACGCCAAGCAGGCCGGGCAGGCCAAGGAGGTCGCCAAGACCCTCGGACTGCCCGCGACGTCGGTCACCAAGGGCAAGGGCGCGGCCAACGCGGACGTGACGGTGGTCCTCGGCGCGGACTACGACCCCCAGGGCTGAGTCGCGGCCGACCGGAGGGCCAGGAGAGTCACGAGGGTCACGGCGGTCACGGGGTAATGGCCGCGAGCGGTGTCGGTGGGGCGTGAGACCCTTGGGGGGCCAGACCCTGAGGGTCCCCACCGACCGGAAAGCCTCGCTTGTGACCGCCACGGACCGCTCCATCGAGCTCATCAACGCCGCCGCCCAGGCAGCCGCCGACAAGCTCGCGCACGACATCATCGCGTACGACGTCAGCGACGTGCTCTCGATCACCGACGCCTTCCTGCTGGCCTCGGCGCCCAACGACCGCCAGGTCAAGTCGATCGTCGACGAGATCGAGGAGCGGCTGAACAAGGACCTCGGTGCCAAGCCGGTGCGCCGCGAGGGCGACCGCGAGGCCCGCTGGGTGCTGCTGGACTATGTGGACATCGTGGTGCACGTCCAGCACAGCGAGGAGCGCGTCTTCTACGCCCTGGAGCGGCTGTGGAAGGACTGCCCGCAGCTGGAGCTTCCGGCCGACGCCCAGGCCACCCGCGGCAAGGCGGAGGAGTACGCGCAGGCGCAGGGCCCGGACGGCGGTGCGGGCGGTGAGCTGAGCTGAACGGCACCATGAGCGGCCGCGGCCGCCGCATAGTCCTGTGGCGGCACGGCCAGACGGCCTGGAACATCGAGCGCCGTTTCCAGGGCTCGCTGGACATCGAGCTGACCGACACCGGCGTCGCCCAGGCCCACCGCGCGGCCCGGCTGCTGGCCGGGCTGCGGCCGGACGCGATCGTCGCCTCCGACCTCAAGCGGGTCGTGGCGACCGCCGCCGAGCTGGCGACCGTGACCGGGCTCACGGTCGACCACTACGCGGGGCTGCGGGAGACCTATGCCGGTGAGTGGCAGGGGCTCACGCACGAGGAGATCATCGAGCGGTTCGGCGACCAGTACGCGGCGTGGAAGCGCGGCGAGCCGGTGCGGCGCGGCGGCGGCGAGCTGGAGTCCGAGGTCGCCGACCGGGCGGCGCCGGTCGTGCTGGAGGCCACCGAGAAGCTGCCTGACGGCGGCACCCTCGTGGTGGTCAGTCACGGCGGCACGATCCGCACCACCATCGGGCGGCTGCTCGGCCTGGAGGCGCACACCTGGGAGGCGCTCGGCGGCCTCTCGAACTGCTGCTGGTCGGTGCTGGGTGAGGGCGCGCGCGGCTGGCGGCTGCTGGAGCACAACGCCGGATCGCTCCCCGAGCCCGTCCTCGGTGACGACGCCTAGGCGACGCCTAGGCGACGGCCGGCGGCCCCCTCCCGGCTCGATTTCCTTTTCCGGCTGGTCACCGGCTAAGCTCCTTCTTGTTCGAAGCGCAGCGGCGCGGAGAGCAGCGGGGCTATAGCTCAGTTGGTAGAGCGCCTGCATGGCATGCAGGAGGTCAGGAGTTCAATTCTCCTTAGCTCCACAGATGGCGGCGATCCCGTCTCCCTCACCGGGAGGCGGGATCGCCGCTTTTGTGCGCGCGGCGCGTGTGCGTGGCCCGTCTCGCCTGTGGCCGCCCCCTGTTGACGTCGGCTCAACTCGGCCTGTCGCCGGGGTGGCTGGGTTCGGTGCGATCTTCCTGGGTAGGTTGGACGACACCGCCCGAGCGCGCGAGGCTCGGCGGAAGTGGCGGTGTGCGGGGCGCTGATGAGTCTGGTGAGGCGTCTGTTCGCATCTCCGCTGACCTGGGCGTCGCCCCGTGGCAGAATCGGACCGCCGGCGGGGGCGCAGGGCCGATAGTCCGATGGGGAGGGACGGGTGGGATGCCGACCAGCATCCTCGACGCGTTCGAGGACCTTTCCGAGGCAGCTCGGGAGGGCATCGAATGCCCGGCCTGCGGCTCCGGCCATGTGGCTCAGGTACTCGGTGACAACGGCGGTGTTTCCTACGTGTGTACGGCCTGCGGCCACAGCTGGAGCTGAGTGACATGGGAGCACACAGCCGGAAATGTGACTGGTGTGGCGGCGGCACACCCATCGTCCGGGACATGGAGCCGCTCAACTCCGACTACCAGTACTGGTGCGCGGAGTGCGCCCAGGCGCTGATCATCAAGGGCGACCCGATCGAGACCTATCGGGAGCTGGAGGGCGAGCCGATCTATGGTCGGCTCCTCGAAGAGCACTGCACGCTGAAGCGTTTCTACTCGTTCGCGACGGCGTGAGGGCACTGGTCAGGACCCGCGCGGCAATCGATTTGGCTAAAGCCCGGGGCGTCCGTGTAATGTAGGCGATGCCGCCGAGGGGAACCGGACAGGGAAACCGGGCGGAACAGCAAGACCTGGGGCTATAGCTCAGTTGGTAGAGCGCCTGCATGGCATGCAGGAGGTCAGGAGTTCAATTCTCCTTAGCTCCACAATCCCAGGAGCGGGCCGTCCGGAGCGGACGGCCCGTTTCGCGTTTCCTCGCTCGCGTACAACCTCGATGCGGGTCCTCGGTGCCCTGCGGTAACCTGACCCCATGCGTGCCGTACGCCTTCTGCTTAGCGGGCCGCGCTGATCAGTCCCGACCGCGATCATCTTCGGTCGGCATCGGCGCGGCGTCCCCTCCTGTGTGAGGGGCCTTTTTGTTTCACCGGACAAGAGGGAATCGGCCTGTACCGCGGGCAGAGACGACCAATGGAGCTTTGAGGATCATGAGCGAGACCAATGCCGCAGCCGAGGTGGCCGCGCCGCACCGCTACACGGCCGCGCTGGCCGCTGACATCGAGGCCCGCTGGCAGGACTTCTGGGACGCGAACGGCACGTACAACGCTCCCAACCCGGGCGGCGACCTGACCGGTGACGCCGATGTCGTCGCCCGCCCGAAGAAGTTCGTCATGGACATGTTCCCGTACCCCTCGGGTGCGGGGCTGCACGTGGGCCATCCGCTGGGCTACATCGCCACCGATGTGTACGCCCGCTACCACCGCATGACGGGTCACAACGTCCTGCACACCCTGGGCTTCGACGCCTTCGGCCTGCCCGCCGAGCAGTACGCGGTGCAGACCGGCACCCACCCCCGGGCCAGCACCGACGCCAACATCATCAACATGCGGCGCCAGCTGCGACAGCTGGGCCTGGGCCACGACCCGCGCCGCTCCTTCGCCACGATCGACCCGGACTACTACAAGTGGACCCAGTGGATCTTCCTGCAGATCTTCAATTCCTGGTACGACCCGGAGGCGAAGACCGCGCGCCCGATCGACACCCTGGTGGAGCAGTTCGCCTCCGGTGAGCGCGCCACCCCCGACGGGCGCGCCTGGGACGCGCTGACCGAGGCCGAGCGGGCGGACGTCCTGGGCGGCTACCGCCTGGCGTACGCCTCGGACGCGCCCGTCAACTGGTGCCCAGGGCTGGGCACCGTGCTGGCCAACGAGGAAGTCACCGCGGACGGCCGCTCCGAGCGCGGCAACTTCCCGGTCTTCAAGGCCAAGCTGCGCCAGTGGAACATGCGGATCACCGCCTACGCGGACCGGCTGCTGGACGACCTGGACGCGCTGGACTGGCCCGAGGCCATCAAGCTGCAGCAGCGCAACTGGATCGGCCGCAGCGAGGGCGCCCGGGTGGACTTCCCGGTGAAGGACCACGCCGACGCGAAGATCACGGTCTTCACCACCCGCCAGGACACCCTGTTCGGCGCGACCTACATGGTGCTGGCGCCCGAGCACGACCTGGTCGACTCCATCGTCCCGGCCGCCTGGCCCGAGGGCACCCACGACGTGTGGACCGGCGGCCACGCCACCCCGGCCGCCGCTGTGGACGCGTACCGCAAGCAGGCCGCGGCCAAGTCGGACGTCGAGCGGCAGGCCGAGGCCAAGGACAAGACCGGCGTCTTCACCGGTGCGTACGCGGTCAACCCGGTCAGCGGCGACCGGGTGCCGGTCTTCATCGCCGACTACGTGCTGATGGGCTACGGCACCGGCGCGATCATGGCCGTCCCGGCGCACGACGGCCGCGACTTCGCCTTCGCCCGCGCCTTCGAGCTGCCGATGCGCTGCGTCGTCGAGCCCTCTGATGATCGCGGTACCGACCCGTCGACCTGGGACGACGCGTTCGGCTCGTACGACGCCAAGATCGTCAACTCGGCGGGTGACGGCGTCTCGCTGGACGGCCTGGGCGTGACCGAGGCCAAGGCCCGGATCACCGAATGGCTGGAGGCCCGCTCGATCGGTGAGGGCACCGTCAACTTCCGGCTGCGCGACTGGCTGTTCAGCCGCCAGCGCTACTGGGGCGAGCCCTTCCCGATCGTCTACGACGAGGACGGCGTGGCCCACCCGCTGCCCGAGTCGATGCTGCCGCTGGAGCTGCCCGAGGTCGAGGACTACTCGCCGCGCACCTTCGACCCGGACGACGCCGACACCTCCCCGGAGACCCCGCTGTCCCGGAACGAGGAGTGGGTCCACGTGGAGCTGGACCTGGGCGACGGGCGGGGCACGCGCCCGTACCGCCGCGAGACCAACACCATGCCCAACTGGGCGGGCTCTTGCTGGTACGAGCTGCGCTACCTGGACCCGCGCAACGGCGAGCGGCTGGTCGACCCCGGCACCGAGCGCTACTGGATGGGCCCGCGCGACGGCCAGCCGCACGGCGGTGTCGACCTGTACGTCGGCGGCGCCGAGCACGCGGTGCTGCACCTGCTGTACGCCCGCTTCTGGTCCAAGGTGCTGTTCGACCTGGGCCATGTCTCGTCGGCCGAGCCGTTCCACAAGCTGTACAACCAGGGCATGATCCAGGCCTACGTCTACCGGGACAGCCGCGGCATCGCCGTCCCGGCCGCCGAGGTCGAGGAGCGGGACGGGGCGTACTGGTACGAGGGCGAGAAGGTCACCCGTCTGCTGGGCAAGATGGGCAAGTCCCTGAAGAACGCTGTCACCCCGGACGAGATCTGCGCCGAGTACGGGGCGGACACGCTGCGCCTGTACGAGATGGCCATGGGCCCGCTGGACGTCTCGCGCCCGTGGGACACCCGCGCGGTCGTCGGCCAGTACCGGCTGCTGCAGCGGCTGTGGCGGAACGTCGTGGACGAGGCCTCCGGCGAGGTCACCGTCGTTGACGCGGGGCCCGACGAGGACACGCTGCGCGCCCTGCACAAGGCGATCGACGGGGTCCGGCAGGACATGGTGGGGCTGCGCTTCAACACCGCCATCGCCAAGATCACCGAGCTGAACAACCACGTCACCAAGGTGCGCGAGGTGCCGCGCTCGGTCGCCGAGCGGATGGTGCTGCTGATCGCGCCGCTGGCCCCGCACATCGCCGAGGAGCTGTGGCGCAAGCTGGGCCACGAGGCGTCGGTCGTCCACGAGCCCTTCCCGGTCGCCGACCCGGCGTACGTCGTGGACGAGACGGTGACCTGCGTCGTCCAGATCAAGGGCAAGGTCAAGGCCCGGCTGGAGGTCGCTCCGTCGGTCTCCGACGAGGAGCTGGAGGCGCTGGCCCTGGGCGACCCGGCGGTGGTCGCGGCGCTGGACGGCGCGGGCATTCGCAAGGTGATCGTGCGGGCGCCGAAGCTGGTGAACATCGTTCCGGCCTGACCGCTCGGGGCTCGGGGGATACCCGTAAGGGCGGGCTGGGGGTTCGTCAGGAACCCTCGGCCCGCCCGGTCCGTTTACGCTGGGAGGACAGCTGCCACCGCGGTGACCGCCGCCCGAAGGAGCGCACATGGAAGCCATCTGGATCCTGTTGCTGCTTTTCATCATGTTCATGGTGACCGGCGCCTATGTCACCGTGCGGGTGGTCAGGACGGCCAAGCGCGGACTCGATCGCACCGTGGACCAGGCCCGCCGCACGGTCGAGGACACCCGGCTCCGGGCCCGCCAGTTCTCCCGCCCGGGCGCGGCCGGTGAGCTGGCCGAGCTGCGGCTGTCGCTGCGTTCGTCGATGTCCGCCACCGAGCAGGCGCTGCAGGCGGTGGCGGGCCAAGACCGCTCCGTCGCGGAGTCGTTGGACCTGTTCCGGCGGCTCAGCGAACACGGCCGCGAGCTGGACGACGACCTGAAGCGGCTGGAGCGGGAGCCCGACCGGACCCGCCTCGCCGCCCTGCTCCCGGAGCTGCGGGAGCGTACGGAGCGGATCACGCACTCCGCGGACTCGCTGCGGTGGGCGGTGCGGGAGCGGGCCCAGCGGTTCGCCCACGACGAGCTGGACGCGCTGGGACGCGAGATCGAGATGGAGGCGGGGGCGCTGCGGCACTGGACGGCGGCGGAGCCCGAGCCTGCGGGCGAGCCCGCGAAGCCCGCATCCCGGCAGGACCCGCCGCGCCAGGAAGCGCCCCGGCCCCGGCAGGACCCGCCCTCCCTGGGGACCGCGCCGCGGCCGCAGCCGTACTCCTGGCAGAAGTCCGCCCGCCCCGAGAACACCGCCTGACCACGGGCTTACCGGTAGGGTCGGTGATCGTCGGTGGGGTCGCGCTGTCGGCCCGGGGCCTCCCCGGATAATCTCCCAGTCATGTCCCGCCATGTCGCGATCGTGACCGATTCAACGGCTTACCTGCCGCAGGAGGCGATGGAGCGGCATCGCATCACCGCCGTGCCGCTGACGGTGGTGCTCGGAGACCGGGCGCTGGAGGAAGGGACCGAGATCTCGGCCCTGTCACTCGCGGAGGCCCTGCAGAAGCGCAAGCCGGTGACCACGTCCCGGCCCAGCCCGGGGACCTTCGCGGACGCCTACCGCGCGGCCGCGGCGGAGGGCGCGACCGGCATCGTCTCGCTGCATCTGTCCGCCGAGATCTCCGGCACCTACGATGCGGCGGTGCTCGCCGCGCAGGACGCGCCTGTACCGGTGCGGGTGGTGGACAGCGGCATGGTCGCGATGGCGCTCGGCTTCTGCGCCCTGGCGGCGGCCGAGGCCGCGGAGGGCGGCGGCACGCTGGACGAGGCCGTCGCGGCGGCCCAGAAGCGGGCCGACGGCACCGCCGCCTACTTCTACGTCGACACCCTCGACTATCTGCGCCGTGGCGGCCGCATCGGCGCGGCGCAGGCCCTCCTCGGCTCCGCACTCGCGGTCAAACCGCTGCTCCAGGTCGACGAGGGCCGGATCGAACTGCGGGAGAAGGTCCGCACCGCCTCCAAGGCGATCGCCCGGCTCGAGGAGATCGTGGTGGAGCGGGCGGGCCGGAGCCCGGTGGATATCGCCGTCCAGCACCTCGCGGCGCCCGAGCGCGCGACCGCCCTCGCGGAGCGGCTGCGGGAGCGGGTACCGGGGCTCGTGGAGCTGTACGTGAGCGAGGTGGGCGCGGTGATCGGGGCGCACACCGGGCCGGGGCTGCTGGGCGCGGTGGTCTCACCGCGCTGATCACCTGCTCGGGTGACGGACTTTTCCACAAACCCCGGGTTATCCCCGGAATCCGTGACCGCTCAGCGGGATCGGGCGCGGGTGCCTACCGTCGGGTGGCATGAGGACCCGATCACACACAGTTACCGCCCGTCCGGCCCGAGGCCGCCACCGCGAGGCCCGTCCCCACCGCCGCCTCACGGCCCCCCGCTGCCCGGCCCCACCACCCCGCCACGCCCGCGCGGCGGCCCTCTTCCCCACCCCACCCATCCGAAGCCCTAACCCCCCAACACCCCCCGCCACACAGCCACCCCCGCCTCCCACCCGGCCCCCGGCCTCTGCTCCTGGCCCGCTGCCTGCTCGGGGTGGGGCCTCTGCTCCTGGCCCGGTGTCTGGTTCGGCTCCGGCGCCCGCCGCCAGCCCGGCGCCCGCTCCGGTCTCGGTGCCTGCTTGGGGTCCGGCTTCTGCTCCTGGCCCGGTGTCTGGTTCGGCTCCGGCGCCCGCCGCCAGCCCGGCGCCCGCTGCGCCTTCGGCTCCCGCCGCCAGCCCGGCCCTCGCTCTACGCGCGGCGCCCGCTCGGGGTCCGGCCTCTGCTCGCGGCCCGGTGCCCGTGTGGAGTCGCGCCCCTACTCCTGGCACGGTGTCCGGTTCGGCTCAGGCGCCTGCCGCCAGCCCGGCGCCTGCTCCAGGTTCGGTGCCTGCCGGGGGTCGGGCTTCTGCTCCTGGCTCGGCTTCGGCTCCTGCCTCGCGCCCAGCGCCCGCTGCTAGTCCGGCATCCGCCGCAAGCCCAGTCCCCACCCCGGGCCCAGGGTCTGCTTCGGCTCCGGCGTCCGCTTGGACCTCGACCAGGGCCCCGGTTCTGCCGTCCGCCCCGGTTCCGGCGTCCGTTCCGGGCCAGGCGCCAGGGGTGGGCCGGGCATCTGGCTCAGGGGCGGCCTCGGTCTCGGGTGCGGTGACCGCCTCGGGGCAGGCGTCCGGGTTTGGCCGGGCGGACTTGGGCGTGGGCGGGGTGTCTGACCTGGGGGCGGTGTTTGCGTCGAGGCGGGCGGCCGCCAAGGGCGCGGGGCCTGCTGCGAGTCGGGGGACCGTGCCAGTTCCGGCGCCGTCTCCAAGCCCGGTCGCCCCTCCGAATCCGGCACCCGGGTCGGGGGTGGCGCCGAGGCCGAGGCGGGCGTCCGTCCGGGGGTTGGGAGCGGGTGTCGGCTCGGTCGACGACGTGGGCGTGCCCTCGGGACGGGAGTCCGGCGGCCAGGCCCGGCGGCGCGTGCCGCGTTGGGCCGTGCCGGACGGCGGGGGCGAGGACGCCCCCGAGGAGAAGACCGGCCGCGGGCCCGGCTCGCCGCTTCGCCGCCGTGAACGGATGTGGCTGGCGCTGCGCGAACGCCTTCCGCTATGGCTTCAGCTGCGCTGCGGCATGGAGTTACGGACCGTCGCCGCGCTCGCGGTCGCCCTCGTCGTCGCGGTGGCCTTCGCCGTCTACCACTTCTGGAGCGGCCGCCCGCAGACCGTGCGGGCTCCCGAGCCCGAGCCCGCGCGTGCGGCGGCCGCCAGCCCAGGACCGACGGACGGGGCTGGCGGCGGACGGTCGGTCGTGGTCGATGTGACGGGCAAGGTCCGCCGTCCGGGGCTGCGCCAACTGCCGTCCGGGGCACGGGTCGCCGATGCGCTCAAGGCGGCAGGCGGGGCGCGGCCGGGCGCGGACACGAGCGGACTGAACCGGGCCCGGCCCCTGGTGGACGGTGAGCAGATCGTGGTCGGCGCCCCGGCGAACCAGGCCCCGGCAGGCCCCGCCGCCACCGGCCCGGCCCCCGGCCCAGGTGCAGGGCCCGGACCCGCCGCACCGGCCGCCGGGGTGATCAGCCTCAACTCGGCGACGGCGGAACAGCTCGACACCCTGCCGGGGGTCGGCCCGGTCCTGGCCCGCCACATCCTCGACTACCGCACCCAGCACGGCGGATTCCGCTCCATCGATGAGCTTCGCGAGGTCAACGGCATCGGCGACCGCCGGTTCGCGGATCTCCGCCCGCTGGTTCAGCCATGACGTCCCTACCAACCACCCGCACCCGCGCCGCGGTGCACGCGGCGGCCGCCTCTCCGCGCGGGGCGTCCGATCCCCGCCAGGAGGGCCCGGCGGACCTCCGCCTGGTGCCGCCCGCGCTGGCGGCCTGGGCCGCGGCGGCGATCGCCTTGGGCACGTCGGGCCGCACGGTGGCCGTGGCCTGCGCGGGAGCCTTCCTGGCGGCAGCCGTCCTGCTGTACGGGACCCGTCGGCGCCGGGCCGCCATGGGCCGGACCCGGCGGCGGACGGCGGGGGCCGTGGCGGCGGTCCTGCTGTGCGGGGCCACGGCGGGGGCGGTCGCCGCGCTGCACGCGGCGGATGTGCGGCGCGGACCGGTCCCGGCGCTGGCCGGGGAGTTCGCCGAGGCTACGGCCGAGGTGACGGTCACGCGCGATCCGAGGCTCAGCCGCCCCCGGGTGCGCGGCGCCGCGTTGGCGCCCGTCTCGGTGGTGGTCGAGGCCGAGGCCACCAGGATCACCGGGCCCGACGGCACGACGACGGACACCCGGGCCCCGGTCCTGGTCACGGTCCGCCCGGAGGCCCGGCAGCGCGCGGCGTGGCTGCGGCTGCTGCCGTCCACGCGGCTGCGGGTGCACGGCCGCCTGGCGCCACCGCTGCACGAGGGGGACCGGGTCGCGGCGGTGGTGCGCGGTGGCGGCGGGCCGCCGCGCGTCATCGGGGCGCCCAGCTCGGTCCAGCGGTTCGCGGGCCGGTTGCGCGCCGGGCTGCGGACGGCGACCGACGGGCTGTCCCCGGACGCGCGGGCACTGCTGCCGGGGCTGGTCGTGGGAGACACCTCACGGGTACCGCCGGATCTCGACGAGGCGTTCCGGGCCACGGACATGACGCATCTGCTGGCCGTCTCCGGGAGCAACCTCACGCTGCTGCTGGCGCTGCTGACCGGCCCTCCCCACCTCGCCGCGCGGGCCGAGCGGCGCGGGCTGGCCGCGGCGCTCGGCATACGGCTCCGGACGACGGCCCTGCTCGGCGGCGCGCTCACGCTCGGCTTCGTGATCGTCTGCAGACCCGACCCCAGCGTGCTGCGGGCGGCGGCATGCGGCCTGATCACGCTGCTTGCCATCGGCACCGGACGCCGCCGCTCCCTGCTCCCGGCCCTGGCCGCCGCGGTCCTCGCGCTGCTGCTGTACGACCCGTGGCTCGCCCGGAGCTATGGGTTCCTGCTGTCCGTCCTGGCCACCGGCGCGCTGCTCACCTTCGCACCGGGGTGGAGCGCCGCCCTGCGGCGCCGTGGAGTGCCGCCCCGGCCCGCCGAGATGCTGGCGGCCGCCGCCGCGGCGCAGGCGGTGTGCGCCCCGGTGGTGGTGATGATGGCCGAGCGGGTGAGCCTGGTGGCGATCCCCTGCAATCTCTTCGCCGAGCTGGCGGTGGGACCTGCCATGATCCTCGGCTCCGCCGCGCTCGCGGTGGCCCCGTTCGCGCTTCCGGTCGCCCGGTGGATCGCCTGGCCCGCGGGCTGGCCTGCCGAGTGGATCGCCGGGGTGGCCAGGACCGGCGCGGGGCTGCCCGGGGCGGAGGCGGGCTGGCCGGGCGGCTGGCCCGGTGGGCTGCTGCTGGCGGCGGTCACCCTGGTAGCCGTCCTCCTGGGGCGCCACCTGCTGCGGCACCGGTGGCTGGGGGCGGTCTGCGCGCTGCTCCTGCTGCTCGCGGTGGTCCGGCCCGCGCCGCTGACCCGGGTCATCACCGGGTGGCCGCCGCCCGGTTGGCGCATGGTGGCCTGCGATGTGGGCCAGGGGGACGCCCTGGTCCTGGCGGCGGGCCCCGGCACGGCCGTCGTCGTGGACGCCGGTCCCGAACCACGGGCCGTCGACCGCTGTCTGCGGACGCTGGGCGTGGTCCGCGTCCCGCTCCTCGTCCTCACCCACTTCCACGCCGACCACGTGGCCGGGCTGCCCGGGGTGCTGCGCGGCCGCTCGGTGGGGGCGATCGAGACGACCGGGCTGGCGGAACCGCCCGGCCAGGCCGCGGACGTGCGGCGCCTGGCCGTGGCGGCACGGGTGCCCGTGGTGACGGCCGTGCCGGGGGAGCGGCGCCGGTCGGGCCCGCTGTCCTGGGAGGTCCTGTGGCCGGGCCCCGCCTCCCCGGCCGCCGTTCCACCCGCTACCCCGCCGCAGGAGGGGCCGAACGACGCGAGTGTGACCCTGCTGGTCCGTACGGCGGGCCTGACCCTGCTGCTCCTCGGCGATCTGGAACCCCCCGCCCAGCAGGCGCTGCTGACGGCGCATCCGGCGCTGCCCCCGGTGGATGTGCTCAAGGTCGCCCACCATGGCTCGGCCTACCAGGACCCGCGGCTGATCCACCGGCTGCGCCCACGGATCGCCCTGATCTCCTGCGGTGCGGACAACCCGTATGGGCATCCATCGCCCCGTACTGTCGCGGCCCTGGAAACCAGGGGTGCCGCCGTGCTGCGGACCGACCGGGACGGGCCGATCGCGGTGACCGGCCCGCGACTGCGGGCAGTGGCTGGTGGGGGTAGAGGGAGAGGCGGGAGCAGGGGGCGCCGGGTGCCAGTAGGTTCCAGGGGCGGACTCAACCGGTTCCGAAAGGAAGCTCGTTCATGTCGCTCGCACAGTGGACCAAGGTCGATGACTACTTCAACGGCCTTCTGGCACCGTCGGATCCGGCCCTGGACGCCGCCCTGGAGCACAGCGCGGCCGCCGGGCTGCCGCCGCACCAGGTGGCGCCCAACCAGGGAAAGCTGCTGCATCTGCTGGCCCGGATCCAGGGGGCGCGCACGATCCTGGAGATCGGCACCCTGGGCGGGTACAGCACCATCTGGCTGGCCAGGGCGCTGCCCGAGGGCGGGCGGCTGGTGTCCCTGGAGGCCGACCCCCGGTGCGCCGAGGTGGCGCGGGCCAATGTGGAGCGGGCGGGGCTGGGCGAGGTCGTTGAGATCCGCACCGGCCAGGCGCTGGAGTCGCTGCCCCGGCTGGCCGAGGAGGGGCACGGCCCCTTCGACGTGGTCTTCATCGACGCCGACAAGCCCGGCAACCCCGACTACCTCGCCTGGGCGCTGCGGCTCACCCGGCCCGGCAGCCTCATCGTCGGGGACAACGTGGTGCGGGACGGGGAGGTGGCGGACCCCGCCAGCACGGACCCCCGCGTCCAGGGGGTACGGCGCTTCACGGAGCTGATCGCGCGGGAGCCCCGGCTGACGGCGACGGCGGTGCAGACAGTCGGCGAGAAGGGGTACGACGGCTTCGCGCTGGCGCTGGTCACCGGGTAGCGAACGGGCGGGCAGCGGACGGCGGCTGCTTCAGGACGGCGGCTGCGCCAGGGAACGGCGGTCAGTCGGTCTCCAGCCAGCCTTCGTACTCCTCGGCGAAGGCGTCCAGCGCGGCCGGGTCCAGCCGCGCGGCGGGGTCCTCGACGACCACCAGCCACTGGGCGTCCTCGGCGTCGTCCTCACCAGCCAGGGCGTCGCGCACCAGCTGGGGTTCCTCCGCGATGCCGAAGCGTTCGGGCAGCGCCTCGGCCACCTCCTCGGCCGCGTCGCGTTCGGGCAGTACCAGCACATGGCGCACGCCGTTCAGTCCTCCATCCATCACCGGAACATTGTCGGGCATACGAACGGCACGGAAGTCCGGGCTGTCGGCGGTCCGTGGGATGCTGTCCGCGATGGCCAGGAAGACGACATCCGACGACCCCCTCGCCCCGCTGACCCTTGCCGTGGGCCAGGAGGATCTGCTGCTCGACCGCGCCGTGCAGCAGGTGGTGGCGGCAGCCCGCGCCGCCGACCCCGACACCGATGTGCGCGACCTCACGCCCGACGCCCTGCAGCCCGGCACCCTCGCCGAGCTGACCAGCCCGTCGCTCTTCGCGGAGCGCAAGGTCGTGGTGGTGCGCAACGCACAGGACCTGTCGGCCGACACGATCAAGGATGTGAAGGGCTATCTCGGCGCCCCCGCCGAGGAGATCACCCTGGTGCTGCTGCACGCCGGTGGTGCCAAGGGCAAGGGGCTGCTCGACGCCGCCCGCAAGGCCGGGGCGCGCGAGGTGGCGTGCCCGAAGATGACCAAGCCCGCCGACCGGCTGGCGTTCGTCCGGTCGGAGTTCCGTACCGGCGGCCGGTCCGCGACACCGGAGGCCTGCCAGGCGCTGGTGGACGCCATCGGGAGCGATCTGCGCGAGCTGGCCAGCGCGGTGTCCCAGCTCTCGGCCGATGTCGAGGGCACGATCGACGAGGCCATCGTCGGCCGCTACTACACGGGCCGGGCCGAGGCGTCCAGCTTCACCGTCGCCGACCGTGCCGTCGAGGGTCGGGCGGCCGAGGCGCTGGAGGCGCTGCGCTGGGCCATGGCCACGGGCGTCGCCCCGGTGCTGATCACCAGCGCCCTGGCCCAGGGCGTCCGCGCCATCGGCAAGCTGGCCTCCGCCCCGCGCGGTGCCCGACCCGGTGATCTCGCCCGTGAGCTGGGCATGCCGCCCTGGAAGATCGACCGGGTGCGGCAGCAGATGCGCGGCTGGTCGGCGGACGGGGTGTCGGTCGCGCTGCGCGCGGTCGCCGAGGCCGACGCGGGCGTCAAGGGCGGCGGGGACGATCCGGAATACGCCCTGGAGAAGGCCGTCGTCGCCATCGCCCGTGCCGCCCGCGCAGGCCGTTCGTAGCCCCGGCAGCCCCGGCAGGCGCTACTCCTTCAGCTTCGCCAGGGTCGCCCGGGCGCTCTTTTCGAGCATCTCGGTGGCCTCCTCCGTCGTCATGGGGTCGGCGCTCGACGAGCTGGATACGTACTCCGACCACGTCGACTGATAGGTCATCCAGCCCTCCCGCACGCCGAGGATCACATACGCCCCGGTGTCGCTGCTGCCGGTGCTCTGCTGGGTGACGACGTACGCCTCGTCGCCGAGGCCGTCCACCTCGCTCACCTTGTAGGTGTAGCTGGAGGTCCGCTGGTCCTCGTACTGCCGGTACTGGGCCTCGAACTCCGGCTCCGGGTCGGTCTTCCGGTGCAGACCGGCCGTCGTGGACAGCCATTCCGAGGAGTAGTCGCTGGTGGACGCGTCGGTCGGCTCGAAGTCGATGCTGCAGCTCATCGAGTCCAGGGCCGGGGCCCGGGAGGAGCTGTGCCGGGGATTCGACGAGCTGGTGGAGTCCTTCTGCTCGTATCCGGCGTCCTCGATGGCCTCGAGGTCCGTCGAGGCGCACAGATTGCTGGTGTAGCTGTAGCCCGCGAGGTCGGCGTCCGGCTCACCGTCGAACCCTCCGGTCGCGAACAGCACGCCCGCCCAGACCGCCGAGGCGACGACGGCCCCGCCGAGCGCCCACAGCCAGCCCTTTCCGCCACCGGCGCCGCCCCCGCCCCCGCCTCCGACACCGGGCCCGGGCGGCATCGGGGAGGGCGCTCCGTACGCCCCGTATCCGCCGCCCACGGGCCCCGGAGGCGGCCCGGGAATCCCGGGCATGGTCGGCTGCGCGTACGCCGGAGCATGCGGCTGCGGCGGCGAGGCCTGCGGCTGAGGGGTCTGCTGGGGCGGGAGCGGCGGCTGAGGTGGCTGCGGCGGCGGCCCGTACGGATTGGGTGTCTCCCCCGGTATCGACATGACGTGAACATACCCGTAGAAACACCAAAATCCCCCCGCTGTGCAGGGGGCATCGGGCATAGCGCAGCCGGATACAGCACTGCCGGACACAGCAATGCCCCCGGAGTGGGCCCGGGGGCATTGAACGTAGCGTGGCGTACTACGAAGGCTGTCCGTGATCCGAGGTAGAGGGCTCGGATGTTCCCCACGGTGGGGTGGGGGCGAGGAGTCGCCCCGGTGGGTCACCCGTGCGGGTGGCCCGGAAGAGTCAGCCCTTGAGGCCGGCGATCTGCTGCGCGATGGCCGACTTCTTGTTGGCGGCGTTGTTCTTGTGGAGCACGCCCTTGCTGACGGCCTTGTCCAGCTTGCGCGCGGCGGCGCGGGCGGCGGCGGTGGCCTTCTCGGCGTCACCGGCGGCCACGGCCTCGCGGGTCCGGCGGATGGCGGTCTTCAGCTCGGACTTGACGGCCTTGTTGCGCAGTCGCGCCTTCTCGTTCGTCTTGTTCCGCTTGATCTGGGACTTGATGTTCGCCACGTGAAAGAGCCTTCGCAGGTTCGATGGTTTCGCTGTCTGTCGTGCGTTCGCGTCCCGCGCGAGAGGGTCGCGTAAGACACAGTCGGCCAGATTACCAGCAGCGCTGCTGGCCTCCCAAACCCGGAAGCGGTCGCCGTTCATGGGACCATGGGGAAACCGAGAAGACCGAGTCCCGCCTAGACACAGGACGCTGCGTGCCCGCGACCCCTACCAATGTGCCGGAGCCGAGCCGTACCGACCCGGCTCTGATCCGTAACTTCTGCATCATCGCGCATATCGACCACGGCAAGTCGACGCTTGCCGACCGCATGCTTCAGCTGACCGGTGTGGTCGAGCAGCGACAGATGCGCGCGCAGTACCTCGACCGGATGGACATCGAGCGCGAGCGCGGCATCACGATCAAGTCCCAGGCGGTCCGGCTGCCCTGGGCGCTGACCGAGGAGCAGAGCAAGCCGCAGCCGGTCACCCATGTGCTCAACATGATCGACACCCCTGGCCACGTGGACTTCACCTACGAGGTCTCGCGTTCGCTGGCGGCCTGTGAGGGCTGCGTCCTGCTGGTCGACGCGGCCCAGGGCATCGAGGCCCAGACCCTCGCCAACCTCTATCTGGCAATGGAGCACGAGCTCACGATCATCCCGGTCCTCAACAAGATCGACCTCCCGGCCGCCCAGCCCGAGAAGTTCGCCGCCGAGCTGGCGCACCTCATCGGCTGCGACCCCTCCGACGTGCTCAAGGTCTCCGCCAAGACCGGCGAGGGCGTGGACGAGCTGCTGGACACGGTGGTGCGGCTGGTCCCGCCGCCCGTGGGGGTCAAGGACGCGCCCGCCCGCGCGATGATCTTCGACTCTGTCTATGACGCGTACCGCGGTGTCGTGACGTACGTGAAGGTCGTGGACGGCAAGCTCAGCAAGCGTGAGCGCATCAGGATGATGTCCACCGGCGCCGCCCACGAGCTGCTGGAGATCGGCACCAACTCACCCGAGATGACCGCCTCCGACGGCCTGTCCGTCGGTGAGGTGGGCTATCTGATCACCGGTGTGAAGGACGTCCGCCAGTCCAAGGTCGGCGACACGATCACCCAGTTCACCAAGGGCGCCGAGGAGCCGCTGGGCGGCTACAAGGACCCCAAGCCGATGGTGTTCTCGGGCCTGTACCCGCTGGACGGCTCGGACTATCCGGTGCTGCGCGAGGCCCTGGACAAGCTCCAGCTCAACGACGCCGCGCTGGTCTACGAGCCGGAGACCTCCGCCGCCCTCGGCTTCGGCTTCCGGGTCGGCTTCCTCGGGCTGCTGCACCTGGAGGTCATCCGCGAGCGCCTGGAGCGCGAGTTCAACCTCGACCTGATCGCCACCGCGCCCAACGTGGTCTACCGGGTGGACATGGAGGACGGCGCCGAGCACACGGTGACCAACCCCAGCGAGTTCCCCGCAGGCAAGATCGACAAGGTGCACGAGCCGGTCGTCCGGGGCACGATCCTCGCCCCGAGCGAGTTCATCGGCGCGATCATGGAGCTGTGCCAGAACCGCCGCGGCGTGCTCCTCGGCATGGACTACCTCTCCGAGGACCGGGTCGAGATCCGCTACACGCTCCCGCTCGCCGAGGTCGTCTTCGACTTCTTCGACCAGCTGAAGTCCAAGACCCGCGGTTACGCCTCGCTCGACTACGAGCCCACCGGTGAGCAGGCCTCCGACCTGGTCAAGGTCGACATCCTGCTGCACGGCGACAAGGTCGACGCCTTCTCCGCGATCACCCACAAGGACAAGGCGTACGCGTACGGCGTCCGGCTGGTCGCCAAGCTGCGCGAGCTGATCCCGCGGCAGAGCTTCGAGGTGCCGATCCAGGCCGCCATCGGCTCCCGGGTCATCGCCCGCGAGACCGTCCGCGCCATCCGCAAGGACGTCCTCGCCAAGTGCTACGGCGGTGACATCTCCCGTAAGCGGAAGCTGCTGGAGAAGCAGAAGGAAGGCAAGAAGCGGATGAAGATGGTCGGCAGCGTGGAGGTGCCGCAGGAGGCCTTCATCGCGGTGCTGTCCTCCGACGACGCGGGCGGCGGCGACAGCAAGGGGAAGAAGTAGTCGTAGTCGAAACGGGCCCGGCGCTTAAGGAGGCGCCGGGCCCGTTGTCGTGTGACGCTCGATGGACGGGGAAGTCTTCCTCATTCGAATTACGAGGCCCGGAACCCCTTACGCAGTACGGTTCCGGCCCTTACGCTGATCGCCACGCGAAGGTTACTCGCGAGTCACCAAGCACTGAGGCGGGCCCCGGAGGATGCCGTGACCGACACCCAGAATCTGCTCGAGAACCGGCCGCCGTCCCTGGCGACGCATTTCCTCCAGCGCGTCGAGGCGACACCGGACAAGGAGGCGTACCGCTATCCGGTGCCGCCCGCCTCCGGCCGGGGCCCGGACGAGTGGCGCCCGCTGACCTGGCGCGAAAGCGCGGACCGGGTCTTCGCCATCGCCGCCGGGCTGATCACCCTCGGCGTCAGCCCCGAGGAGCGGGTGGCGCTCGCCTCCTCGACGCGCGTCGAATGGATCCTCGGCGACCTCGGTGTGCTGTGCGCGGGCGCGGCGACCACCACGGTCTACCCGAGCACCAACGCCGAGGAGACCGCCTTCATCCTCGCCGACTCCGGCAGCCGGGTCCTGATCGCCGAGGACGGCGCCCAGCTCGCCAAGGTCCGTGAGAAGCGCGACGAACTGCCCGACCTCGCCCATGTGGTGGTGATCGAGGCCGAGGACGCGACCCCCTCGGGGGGCGACCCGGAGGGCTGGGTGCTCTCCCTCGCCGAGCTGGAGAAGCGCGGCGCGGCGCATCTGGCCCAGCACCCCGACGCCGTACGGGAGCGGACGGACGCGCTGCGCGCCGATCAGCTGGCGACGCTCATCTACACCTCCGGTACCACTGGCCGCCCCAAGGGCGTACGGCTGGCGCATGACTCCTGGTCCTACATGGCCATCGCCATCGGCACCCAGGAGGGGCTGCTCTACCCGGACGACATGCAGTACCTGTGGCTGCCCCTCGCGCATGTCTTCGGCAAGGTGCTGACGGCGGGGCAGATCTACGTCGGACACACGACGGCCGTGGACGGCCGGGTCGACAAGATCATCGAGAATCTGCCGGTCGTCCGGCCCACCTATATGTGCGGCGTGCCACGGATCTTCGAGAAGGTCTACAACGGGGTCGCGCAGAAGGCCCGCGAGGGCGGCGGCGCCAAGTACAAGATCTTCCAGTGGGCGGCCGGGATCGCCCGCGACTACGCGAAGACCTCCCAGGACAACTTCCGCCGCACCGGCACCGCGTCCGTTCCCTTCGCCCTCAAGGCCCAGCACGCCGCCGCCGACAAGCTCGTCTACACCAAGCTGCGCGAGGCGTTCGGCGGGCGGCTGCGCGCCGCCGTGTCCGGTTCGGCCGCGCTGGCCCCCGAGATCGGCTACTTCTTCGCGGGCGCCGGGATCAACATCCTGGAGGGGTACGGGCTCACCGAGTCCAGCGCCGCCAGCTTCCTCAACCCGCCGGACTACCGCACCGGTACGGTCGGCAAGGCGTTCCCCGGCACGGAGGTGCGGATCGCCGACGACGGCGAGGTGCTGCTGCGCGGCCCCGGCATCATGCAGGGCTACCACGGGCTGCCCGACCTGACCGAGAAGGTGCTGGAGTCCGACGGCTGGTTCCACACCGGCGACATCGGGGAGATGTCGCCCGATGGCTATCTGCGGATCACCGACCGCAAGAAGGACCTGATCAAGACCTCGGGCGGGAAGTACGTCGCCCCGGCGGAGGTCGAGGGCCAGTTCAAGGCGGTGTGCCCGTTCGTCTCCAACATCCTGGTGCACGGCGCGGACCGCAACTACTGCACCGCGCTGATCGCCCTCGATGAACCGACCCTCATGGGCTGGGCGCGGGAGCACGGCCTGGCGGGGAAGTCCTACGCCGAGGTCGTGGACACCGAGGCGGTGCGGGAGTTGATCGACGGCTATGTGCAGCGGCTCAACGAGGGGCTGCAACGCTGGCAGACGATCAAGAAGTTCCGGCTGCTGCCGCGTGATCTGGACGTGGAGCACGGCGAGCTGACGCCGAGTCTGAAGATGAAGCGACCCGTGGTGGAGCGTGAGTACAAGGCCCTGATCGAGGACATGTACGCCGGTACCCGCGAGGCCTGACGGCAGGGCCTTCACCGGAAGGGCCATTACCGGAACAGGCTCGTCCTACGCACGATTTTTCCCCTCAACACAGTTAACTTGCGTGACTCGGTGCATATAACTGCGGTCCGTCTGTCACTCTGTCCGTGCCGGGTTACGGCGCATATGACGGAGCTTCTCAGGAGCCGCACAGTGGGGACGTCATCTTCCACCCCGTCTGCATCCGCAGGCGGGGTGGCTCTGCCGGTCGGGGGAATCGGTCCTGTACGAACCAGCGCCTCGGCCCGCGCGAGCCTGCCCGGCAGCCCGCTCGCGGCGTCCGCCGCACGCCGGTTCGTGCGCGCCGCGCTCGCCGAGTGGGTCGCGCTCGACGTACCGGCCGCCGACCGGATCACCGAACGGACCGCGGACGAGGCCGTCCTGCTGGTGAGCGAGCTGGTCACCAACGCCGTGGTGCACGCGGGCACGGCCGTCGAGGTGTGCTGCGCGCTCGATGTGTCCAGCCACGAGGGCGATCCGCCCTCCCTCGTCGTCGAGGTGACCGACCACCACCCCACCCGGGTGCTGCGCGGCGACCCGCCGGACGGCGTGGACGGCGCGGAGTGCGCGGGCGGCCACGGGCTGCGGCTCGTCGCCGAGATCGCCGAGGCGTGGGGGACGACGTACCGCCGCGCCAGCAAGACCGTGTGGTTCCAGGTGTCGGTCACGCCCGCCGCCGAACCGGCGGTGCCCGAGGAGCCCGCGGCCGGGGACCTCGCGCCCTCGTGGGCCTCGCGCGGCACCGGGATCGTCGCCCCCGTGCCGCGCCGGGTGCCCGCCCGCCGCGCCGATCCGGAATGGACCCGGCACGGCGCGCTGTCCTTCCTCGCCGAGGCGTCCGACCTGCTCGCCGGGCAGTTCGACGAGGAGCTGGTCACCTCGCTGGCCGGACAGCTGCTGGTGCCGCGGCTCGCCGACTGGTGCGCGGTCTGGCTCGACTCCGGCAGCGGACCGCCGCGGCTGGCCCGGGTCTGGCACGCCAGCGAGAGCCGCATGGAGGGGCTGCGGCAGGTGCTGGAGAAGGAACCGCCCCAGCTGCCCGCCACCGCGCGCGGCGGCGCCCTGGACTGGCCCTGGCCCGCCGACCCCGCGGCGTACGGGCCCGGCGGCGCGGCCCTGGCCTGCCGGCTGATCGCGGGCGGGCGCGCGCTGGGCACGCTGCTGATCGGCCGGGCCGGGCTGGTGCGCATGCCCGACGAAGTCGTCGGCCTGATCGAGGACTTCGCGCGTCGCGTCGCGCTCTCCCTCGCCTCCGCCCGGCGCTACACCCGCCAGGCCACCATCAGCCGGGTGCTCCAGCGCGGGCTGCTGCCCTCCGGGATCGCCCGCATCCCCGGCGTCGAGTCGGCCGTCGTGTACGAGCCGACCGGCGACATCTCGGCCGGAGGCGACTTCTACGACGTCTTCCCGGCCGGTGACGGGCGCTGGTGCTTCGTCCTCGGCGACGTCTGCGGAAACGGTCCTGAAGCGGCCGTGGTGACCGGACTGGTCCGGCCCTGGCTGCGGCTGCTGGGCCGCGAGGGCTACGAGGTGGGCGAGGTCCTCGACCGCCTCAACCAACTGCTGGGCGAGGAGGCCGTCGGCGAGGCCGTCGAGGCCGCGGGCGGCGCCGACCCGGGCGGCGCGGGCCTGCCCCCGGGCGGCGGCCCGGCGCGGTTCCTCTCGCTCCTCTACGGGGAGCTGGTGCCGCTGGGACCGGGCGACGAGGGCGGCGGCGTGCGGTGCACGCTGGCGAGCGCGGGCCATCCGCTGCCGCTGGTCCTCCAGCCCGATGGAACGGTACGAACGGTCGCCGTGCCGCAGATACTCCTCGGCGTGGTCGAGGACGCCGCGTACGAGAGTGAAACGTTCGATCTGGCGCCCGGCGAGACCCTGCTGTGCGTGACCGACGGGGTGACGGAGCACCGCTCCGGCAGCCGCCAGTTCGACGACGAGGACGGCCTCGCGGCGGTGCTCGCGGGCTGCGCCGGGATGAGCGCGCGGGAGGTCGCGGAGCGGGTGCGGCGGGCGGTGGACGAGTTCGCGGTGGAGCCGCCGGACGACGACCTGGCGATGCTGGTCCTCAGAGCGCTGTAGCCGTCAGCAGAGCGCTGTAGGAGCCCGGCGGGGGAGCGGAGCGGCCGTGGGCGGGGCGCGCCCGCGCCATGGCGGACAATGGGGCGTATGCCTTCCGTACTGCCCGACGGCGACCCCATGCCCCAGGACGGCGCGCTGCCCCCCGGCGCGCTGGCCGCGGCGGCGGGGCGGCCGCTGGGGTTCTATCTCCACGTGCCCTACTGCGCCACCCGCTGCGGGTACTGCGACTTCAACACGTACACCGCCGCCGAGCTGCGCGGTTCCGGCGGCGTGCTCGCCTCCCGGGACAACTACGCCGAGCAGGTCGCGGAGGAGGTGCGGCTCGCGCGGAAGGTGCTGGGGGACGACCCGCGCCCGGTCGAGACCGTATTCGTCGGCGGCGGCACGCCCACTCTGCTCGCGGCGGCGGACCTCGGGCGGATGCTCGGCGCCATCCGCGACGAGTTCGGGCTCGCGGACGGAGCCGAGATCACCACCGAGGCCAATCCGGAGTCGGTCGATCCGCGGTATCTGGAGGCGCTGCGGGAGGCCGGGTTCAACCGGGTGTCGTTCGGGATGCAGAGCGCCCGGCAGCACGTCCTGAAGGTGCTGGACCGCACCCACACCCCCGGGCGCCCCGAGGCCTGCGTCGCGGAGGCGCGGGCGGCCGGGTTCGACCATGTGAACCTGGACCTGATCTACGGCACCCCCGGCGAGAGCGACGACGACTGGCGGGCCACCCTGGAGGCGGCGCTCGGCGCGGGCCCGGACCACGTATCGGCGTACGCGCTGATCGTCGAGGAGGGCACCCAGCTGGCGCGGCGCATCCGGCGCGGCGAGGTGCCGATGACCGACGACGACGCCCACGCGGACCGGTATCTGATCGCCGAGGAGATGCTGTCGGCGGCCGGATTCGACTGGTACGAGGTCTCCAACTGGGCCACCTCGCCCCAGGGCCGCTGCCGCCACAACGAGCTGTACTGGCGCGGCGCCGACTGGTGGGGCGCGGGCCCCGGCGCCCACAGCCACGTCGGCGGCGTGCGCTGGTGGAACGTCAAGCACCCCGGCGCGTACGCCCAGGCGCTCAGCGAGGGCCGCTCACCGGGCGCCGGGCGGGAGCTGCTGTCCGACGAGGAGCGCCGGGTCGAGCGCATCCTGCTGGAGCTGCGGCTGTCCGAGGGATGCCCGCTGGAGCTGCTGCGCCCGGCCGGTGCGGCGGCCGCGGCGCGGGCGCTGGAGGACGGGCTGCTGGAGCCGGAGCCCTACCGGCAGGGCCGGGCCGTGCTCACGCTCAGGGGCCGTCTGCTGGCCGACGCGGTGGTGCGGGACGTGGTCGACTAACCGGCCTCGGGCGCCGTCACGAAATCGATCAGCTCCTCGACCCGCCCCAGCAGCTCCGGCCGCAGGTCCTTGTAGGAGTGGACCGCGGACAGGATCCGCTGCCACGCCGCGCCCGTGTTCTCCGGCCAGCCCAGCGCCCGGCAGACGCCCGTCTTCCAGTCCTGGCCGCGCGGCACCGTCGGCCAGGCCGCAATGCCCAGCGAGGACGGCTTCACGGCCTCCCACACGTCGATGAAGGGGTGCCCGACGACCAGCACGCTCTCGTCGGTGATCTGCTCGGCGATCCGGG
The DNA here is from genome assembly GCF_053596435.1 of Streptomyces sp. NPDC001700. Lineage (NCBI taxonomy): Bacteria > Bacillati > Actinomycetota > Actinomycetes > Kitasatosporales > Streptomycetaceae > Streptomyces > Streptomyces sp. NPDC001700. The sequence continues at coordinate 249,594 of NZ_JBSFGE010000002.1, read as the reverse complement.
ACTCCTTGGACCCGGCCACCAGATGGTCCACCAGGACACCGAGCCGGGCGTCCGGGCCGGGGGAGAAGTCGCGCACGATGGCGGGCAGGTCGTCGACGCCCGCCAGGTACTCCACGACCACGCCCTCGATGCGCAGATCGTCGCCCCAGACCCGCTCCACCAGCTCCGCGTCGTGGCGGCCCTCCACATAGATGCGCCCGGCGCGGGCGACCCGCGCACGGGCGCCCGGGACGGCGACCGAGCCGGAGGCGGTGCGCTGCGGGGCGCTCGGGGCCGTCGCGCGCGGGCGTACGAGGGTGACGACGCGGCCCTCCAGGAGGAAGCCGCGCGGCTCCATGGGGAAGACGCGGTGCTTGCCGAAGCGGTCCTCAAGAGTGACCGTCGGCCCCTGCGCGGTCTTCTCGCAGCGGATCACGGCACCGCAGAACCCCGTGGTGACCTCCTCGACCACGAGGTCCGGGTCCGCGGGGACCTCGGGGGCGGGCTGCTGCCGCTTCCAGGGCGGGGTGAGATCCGAGTCGTAGTGTCGGCTGCGCATCCGGATGACGATAGCGCGGCGGGTTAACGGGACACGCCGAGGCGCGTTAAGGGGAGGCGCCTGGGCGGGACACGCCGAAGCGTGCGGCCAGTTCGTCGCGTTGGGCCCGTACGAAGGCCGCGTCCACGACCGACCCGTGGCCGGGGACGTACCGCGCGTCCTCGCCGCCGAGGGCGAGCAGCCGGTCGAGGGCGGCGGGCCAGTGGGCGGGGATCGCGTCGGGTCCGGCCTGCGGCGGGCCCGACTCCTCGACCAGATCGCCGCAGAACACCACCTCCGGCTGCCCCGGCACGCCGCCCGGAACCAGAACGGCCAGGTCATGGGCGGTGTGCCCGGGGCCCACGTTCGCCAGAAGCACAGACCGGCCGCCCAGGTCGAGGGTGATCTCCCCGGAGACCACGTGATGCGGCGGTACGAGGTGATCGGCGGCCTCGGCGGCGGCCCCCGGGGGCACACCGTGCCGTATGGCGTCCTCGCGCAGCGCCTCCCGGTCGCGGCGCAGCAGACCGTCCACGCCGGTGGCTCCGTACACTTCGCAGCCCGCGAACGCGGCCGTGCCCAGGACATGGTCGAAGTGCGGATGGGTGAGCGCGATCCGGGTCGGACGGCGGCCGGTCAGCCGGGTGATCTCGGCCCGCAGCGCCGCGCCCTCGCGCAGCGTCGAGCCGGTGTCCACCACGAGGACGTCCGTCCGGCCGGTGATCACGCCGATCGTGCAGTCCCAGTCGGGCAGCCTGCGGCGGGCGACATCGGGACCGAGCTGTTCCCACCCGGCCTCTTCCCAACACGTCTCCATACCGAGACGCTAGCTCCAACAGCGATAGCGTGACGGGTGGCCGGGGCGCCGGCGGGGGGGCGGCTCTTGCCGTGCCCACCGCACCCCGCCGTACACTGGCTGAGGGGTTCTGGCACTCGTGACCGTTGAGTGCCAGAGGGACGACCTGATGACACGGCTGGACTGGAGGTGCGCGGGGTGCTCAGCGAACGCAGACTCGAAGTGCTGCGTGCCATTGTCCAGGACTATGTGGGCACCGAGGAGCCGGTCGGCTCCAAGGCGCTCACCGAGCGCCACCGGCTGGGGGTCTCCCCGGCCACGGTGCGCAACGACATGGCCGCGCTGGAGGACGAGGGCTTCATCGCCCAGCCGCACACCAGCGCCGGGCGCATCCCCACGGACAAGGGCTACCGGCTCTTCGTGGACCGGCTGGCCGGAGTGAAGCCGCTGTCCGCCCCGGAGCGGCGGGCCATCCAGAACTTCCTGGACAGCGCCGTCGACCTCGACGACGTGGTGGGGCGCACCGTCCGGCTGCTGGCGCAGCTGACCCGGCAGGTCGCGGTGGTGCAGTATCCGTCGCTGACCCGTTCGACGGTGCGGCACGTGGAGCTGCTGCCGCTGGCCACGGCCCGGGTGATGCTGGTGCTGATCACCGACACCGGCCGGGTCGAGCAGCGCGTGGTGGACTGCCCGGCTCCGATCAGCGACGACTCGCTGGCGGATCTGCGGGCCCGGCTCAACAGCCGGGTCGTGGGGCGGCGGTTCGCGGATGTGCCGCAATTGGTGCAGGATCTTCCGGAGTCCTTCGAGCAGGAGGACCGGGGGACGGTCTCGACCGTGCTGGCGACATTGCTCGAAACGCTTGTCGAGGAGACCGAAGAGCGGCTGATGATCGGCGGCACCGCGAACCTCACGCGCTTCGTGCATGATTTCCCCCTGACGATCCGGCCCGTGCTGGAGGCACTTGAGGAGCAGGTCGTCCTCCTCAAGCTGCTCGGCGAGCAAGACTCGGGTATGACCGTGCGTATTGGGCATGAGAATGCTCACGAGGGGCTGAATTCCACCTCGGTCGTCGCGGTCGGCTACGGTTCGGGCGACGAAGCCGTCGCCAAACTCGGCGTGGTCGGACCGACCCGCATGGACTACCCCGGAACGATGGGAGCGGTACGCGCAGTGGCACGTTACGTCGGACAGATCCTGGCGGAGTCGTAAGTGGCGACGGACTACTACGCAGTCCTGGGCGTGCAGCGCGATGCCTCGCAGGACGAGATCAAGAAGGCATTCCGCCGGCTCGCACGCGAGCTGCACCCGGACGTCAATCCGGATCCGAAGACCCAGGAGCGGTTCAAGGAGATCAACGCCGCTTACGAGGTGCTGTCGGACCCGCAGAAGAAGCAGGTCTACGACCTGGGCGGGGACCCGTCGGGGTCGGCCGCGGGCGGTGGCGCCGGTGGGTTCGGCGCGGGCTTCGGCAACTTCTCCGACATCATGGACGCGTTCTTCGGCACCGCCTCGCAGCGCGGCCCGCGGTCCCGCACCCGGCGCGGCCAGGACGCCATGATCCGCCTCGACGTGGAGCTGAGCGAGGCCGCGTTCGGCACCACCAAGGACATCCAGGTCGACACCGCCGTGGTGTGCACGACCTGCAGCGGTGAGGGCGCGGCGCCGGGCACCTCGGCGCAGACGTGTGACATGTGCCGCGGCCGCGGTGAGGTCTCGCAGGTGACGCGGTCCTTCCTCGGCCAGGTCATGACCTCGCGGCCGTGCCCGCAGTGCCAGGGCTTCGGCACCGTGGTGCCGACCCCGTGCCCGGAGTGCGCGGGCGACGGGCGGATCCGCTCGCGGCGCACGCTGACTGTGAAGATCCCGGCCGGTGTGGACAACGGCACCCGCATCCAGCTCGCGGGCGAGGGCGAGGTCGGCCCGGGCGGCGGCCCGGCGGGCGACCTGTACGTGGAGATCCACGAGGTCCCGCACCCGGTCTTCCAGCGGCGCGGTGACGATATGCACTGCACGGTGACGATCCCGATGACGGCGGCGTGCCTCGGTACCAAGGTGCCACTGGAGACGCTGGACGGCCTGGAGGAGATCGACATCCGGCCCGGCACCCAGTCCGGCCAGTCGGTCCCGCTGCACCAGCGCGGCATCACGCATCTGCGCGGCGGCGGCCGGGGCGATCTGATCGTGCACGTCGAGGTGATGACCCCGACCAAGCTCGACCCCGAGCAGGAGGAGCTGCTGCGGCGGCTGTCCAAGCTGCGCGGCGAGGAGCGGCCGACCGGCGAGTTCAAGCCGGGCCAGCAGGGGCTGTTCTCGCGCCTCAAGGACGCGTTCAACGGACGCTAGGCGCCCGGCCGGGGGTCCGGGGGTTGGCCCCCGGGGGATGCGGCCAACGGACGCTAGGCGCCCGGCCGGGGGCCCCCGGGGGATGCGGCCAACGGACGCTAGGCGCCCGGCCGGAACGCCTTCGGCGGACGCTGATCCGGTGACGGATCGTCGCGGGGGACATGGCACGATGTGGCCATGTCCTCCGCGCTGACCGATCTCGCTCGGTACCCGATCGTGCAGGCTCCGATGGCGGGCGGGGCCTCCTGCCCGCAGCTTGCCGCCGCTGTCATCGAGGCCGGGGGCCTCGGTTTCCTCGCCGCCGGTTACAAGACGCCGGAGGCGATGTACGAGGAGATCAAGCAGCTGCGCGGGCTGACCGGCCGCCCCTTCGGCGTCAACCTGTTCATGCCGCAGCCGCCCGGCGACCCGACCTCCGTGGCGGTCTACGCCGACCGCCTGGCGGGTGAGGCGTCCCGCTACCAGGCCGCCCTCGGGGACCCCGAGGCCAGCTCGGACGACGCGTACGACGCCAAGCTGGCGATCCTGCTGAACGACCCCGTTCCGGTGGTCTCGTTCACCTTCGGCTGTCCCACCCGCGCCGTGCTGGACGCGTTCGCCCGGGTGGGCACCCGGACCATCGTCACCGTGACCTCGCCGGTCGAGGCGGAGACCGCCCAGTGGGCGGGTGCCGATGCCGTCTGCGTCCAGGGCGTGGAGGCCGGTGGCCACCAGGGCGGCTTCCGTAACGACCCGGCGGACGACGCCCCCGGGGCCGTGCTCGGGCTGCTGTCGCTGGTCGCGCTGGTGCGCGAGACCGTGCAGATCCCGATCATCGCGGCGGGCGGGCTGATGCGCGGCTCGCAGATCGCCGCGGTGCTGGCCGCTGGCGCGTCGGCGGGACAGCTGGGCACCGCGTTCCTGGTCTGCCCCGAGTCGGGCGCGAACGCCCTGCACAAGTCGGCCATGACCGATCCGCTCTTCGGCCGGACCGAGCTGACCCGGGCGTTCTCCGGCCGCCCGGCACGCGGGCTGGTCAACCGGTTCATCCGCGACCACGGCCCGTACGCCCCGGCCGCCTACCCCCAGCTGCACCACCTCACCTCCGGGCTGCGCAAGGCGGCGGCCAAGGAGGGCGACCCGCAGGGCATGGCGCTGTGGGCCGGGCAGGGGCACCGGCTGGCGCGCGAACTGCCCGCCGCGCGGCTGGTGGAGACCCTGGTGGTCGAACTGGACGCGGCGCGGTCCGGCTACGGGCTCCAGGCCCCGCGAGGCGTGGTGTCGTGAGCGCCCCGGTGTTCGTGGCCGACGACCTCGCGGGAGCGGCCACAGGGGCCCGTATCGCGCTGGAGGGCCCCGAGGGGCGCCACGCGGTCTCGGTGAAGCGGCTGCGGGTCGGCGAGGCCGTCGTCCTCACGGACGGCGCCGGTACGGGCGTATCGGGCACCGTGGCGGCCGTCGAGGGCAAGGACCGGCTGCTGGTCGAGGTCGACGGCGTACGCCGGGAGGCGGCGCCGAGCCCGCGGATCACCGTCGTGCAGGCGCTGCCCAAGGGCGACCGCGGCGAGGTGGCCGTGGAGACCATGACCGAGACGGGCGTCGACGCGATCGTCCCGTGGGCGGCCGCCCGCTGCATCACCCAATGGAAGGGCGAGCGCGGGCAGAAGGCGCTCGGCAAGTGGCGGTCGACCGCGCGCGAGGCGGGCAAGCAGTCCCGCCGTCTGACCTTCCCGGAGGTCGCGGACGCGATGACGACCAAGGAGGTTGCTCGGCTTCTCGCCGAAGCCGACCTCGCGGCCGTGCTCCACGAGGAGGGCAGCGAGCCCCTGGCGACGGCCCAACTGCCCCACGAGGGGCATATCGTGCTCGTCGTGGGCCCCGAAGGGGGCGTCTCGCCGGAGGAGTTGGCGGCCTTCGCCGCGGCGGGTGCCGGGCCGTACCGGCTGGGCCCGAGCGTGCTGCGCACCTCCACGGCCGGAACGGCCGCCGCGGCACTGCTGTTGGGGCGCACCGGCCGCTGGAGCTGACGCCGAGGGCGCCCGGGTGGCCGACGAAGGTCTTCCGGTTCGCCGTGGGTGATGGGAACCTGTCCTCTATGGGGGTATTAAGCCATCATGTACGGCACGGGCGGCCGCTGCTGGCCGCCGTGGCCACGGTCGTCGCGGCCATCGCGGTGACGGGCTGTGAGCCGAGGGACGGCGCGGTCACCGCGGTCGCCGTCTCGATCACCACGGACAAGGTCGGCACCTCCGCCCTGGAGCGGGGCGGCATCGGGGTGCGCTGGCTGACCTGTAACGCGGATCTGAAGCGCGGCCCCACGGCCGGGGCCTCGGCATCGAGCGCCGGTGATTCGGGCACCACGGACGCCTCGGTGGACTGCCGGGGCAGGACCGAGGACGGCAAGGCCATCGGGATCAGAGGCAAGGTCACCTATGTGCGCGAGAACCACTGTGTGCGCGGCGATCTGACCGGCACGGTGGAGCGTCAGCAGGTCTTCCAGGCCAATGTGATCGGCGAGTGCGAAGGCGGCAGCGACACCGACGGCCGCGACAGCACGGTGAGCCCCACGCCGACCCGCACCCACCCCTGGGACGAGGCCACCACCCACCCGTGGGATCGCGGGACCACCGCGCCCGGGAAATAGGCTCCCGTGGACGTTCCTTGATCACCATCTGGTTCGAGCGCACCGCCCTGCGGGAGGCCCGGTAGCATCCCGTGCGGAAGCCTTGATGATCCAGAAGTGCTGATGATCCAGCCGACGATCCGTAAGGAGCCACCGGTGGCGGGAGAACCGCAGGCCGACTGCCTGTTCTGCAAGATTGTCTCGGGGGAGGTCCCGGCGACCGTCGTCCGTGAGACGGACACCACCGTCGCCTTCCGCGACATCAACCCCCAGGCGCCGACGCATGTCCTGGTGATCCCCAAGGCGCACTACCCGGACGCCGCGTCCCTGGCGGCCGCCGAGCCGCGGATCGCCGCCGATGTGCTGGGCGAGACGGCCACGGTCGCCGCCGACGAGAAGATCGACGGCACGGGCTACCGGGTGGTGTTCAACACGGGCTCCGGGGCCGGGCAGACCGTCTTCCACGCGCACGCCCACGTCCTCGGCGGCCGAGGCCTCAACTGGCCCCCCGGGTAGTCCCGTTGTCCGCACGTGAAGTGGTCGTCCTCGGCACCGCCAGCCAGGTGCCCACCCGGCACCGCAACCACAACGGCTATCTGCTGCGCTGGGACGGCGAGGGCGTGCTGTTCGACCCCGGCGAGGGCACGCAGCGGCAGATGCTGCGGGCCGGGGTCGCCGCCCATGACATCAACCGGATCTGTATCACCCACTTCCACGGGGACCACTCGCTGGGGCTGTCCGGCGTCATCCAGCGGATCAACCTCGACCGGGTCCCGCACCCGGTGACCGCGCACTACCCGGCGAGCGGACAGCGCTTCTTCGACCGGCTGCGGTACGCCACGGCCTACCGCGAGACGGTCCAGCTGGCCGAGCAGCCGGTCGGCGGCGCGGGCGGGGTGATCGCCCGTACCCCCGCGTACACCCTGGAGGCGGCCCGGCTCTCGCACCCGGTCGAGTCGTACGGCTACCGCCTCGTCGAGCCGGACGGCCGCCGGATGCTGCCGGAGCGGCTCGCGGCGCACGGGGTGCGCGGGCCCGAGATCGGCCGTCTCCAGCGCGAGGGCGCCATCGAGCGGGACGGGCGCACGGTCACGCTGGAGGAGGTCAGCGAGGTCCGGCGCGGCCAGCGGTTCGCCTTCATCATGGACACCCGGCTGTGCGAGGGCGCGCACGCGCTGGCGGAGGGCTGCGATCTGCTGGTGATCGAGTCGACGTTCCTGGACGAGGACGAGCCCCTCGCCACCGAGCACGGCCATCTGACGGCCGGGCAGGCGGCCCGGATCGCGGCCGGGGCGGGCGTACGCCACCTGGTACTGACGCACTTCTCGCAGCGGTACGGCGACCCGGCCGAGTTCGAGCGCCAAGCGCGGGCGGCGGGCTTCGACGGGGAGCTGACCGTCGCCAAGGACCTGATGAGCGTCGCCGTACCGAAGCGCCGCTAGCGCTCTCCGGTCGCGCTCCGCCGCGATCGGGCACACTGGCCGCATCCGCCCCGCCCGCAGCGACAGAACAGAACGGCCCGACCTGGGAGCACACGGTGACGACACACGACGGTGACCAGCCCTCGGCGAGCCGCCCCCTGCTCGATCCGCTCGCGGCCGTCCGGGGCCCCGGCGACACGGGCTGTGACGTCTATCTCACCGGCACCGTCTTCCTCGACATCATCTTCACCGGCCTGGACTCCGCGCCTGTCCGCGGCACCGAGTCCTGGGCCCGCGGCATGGGGTCCAGCCCCGGCGGCGTCGCCAACATGGCCACCGCGCTGGCCCGGCTGGGGCTGCGTACCTCGCTCGCCGCCGCCTTCGGCGACGACCACTACGGCGACTACTGCCGGGACGCGCTGGAGCGCGGTGAGGGCATCGATCTGGCGCTCTCCCGCACCATTCCCGGCTGGCACTCCCCGGTGACCGTCTCCATGGCGTACGAGGGCGAGCGCACGATGGTCAGCCACGGCCACGAGGCGCCGCCGCCCGAGGAGGCCGCGCCCAGCAGCCCGCCCCCGGCCCGGGCCGCCATCGCCTCCCTGGTCCCCGGCCGCCGGGAGGAGTGGGTCGCCGAGGCCGCGCGGCGCGGCAGCCGGATCTTCGCGGACGTCGGCTGGGACGACACCGGCCGCTGGGACCCGGCGGACCTCGCCGATCTGGAGCACTGCGAGGCGTTCCTGCCCAACGCGGCCGAGGCGATGAGCTACACCCGCACCGAATGCCCGCGGGCCGCCGCCCGCGCGCTCGCCGACCGGGTGCCGCTCGCCGTGGTCACCCTGGGTTCGGAGGGGGCGTACGCGGTGGACGGCCGCACCGGTGAGACCGCCGAGGTGCCCGCGATCGCCGTGGAGGCCCTGGATCCGACCGGCGCGGGCGATGTGTTCGTCGCGGGCTTCGTCACCGGCACGCTCGCCGACTGGCCGCTCGCCGACCGGCTCGCGTTCGCCGGGCTGACGGCCGCGCTGTCGGTCCAGGAGTTCGGCGGCTCGCTGTCCGCTCCCGGCTGGTGCGAGATCGGCGCCTGGTGGCAGCACGCCCGCTCGTACGACGACCAGTCCCCGAGCGCGCTGCGCCGGTACGCCTTCCTCGACCGTCTGCTGCCGACCGCCGCCCGCCCAGGGCTGCTGCGCCGGGCCGTTCCCACCATCGGTTTCCGCCGGGGGTGAAAAGCGCTCGGGTGTTGTCGGTGCCCCGTCGTACCCTGGTATCTCAAGGTTGTCGAGGAGCGAGAACCCTTGACGCAGGAGGTAGGAGCAGGCCGCAGAGCCGAGCCCATGACGCAACCAACCACAGCACCGCAGGCGCACGCACAGTTCACGGTCCCGACCAAGCACCCGATGGTCATGGTCCTGGGGTCCGGGGATTCGTTGCTCCGCGTGATCGAAAAGGCGTTCCCGAAGACCGATATCCATGTCCGGGGCAATGAAGTCAGCGCGACCGGGGACCCTGAGGAAGTAGCCCTGGTCCAGCGTCTGTTCGATGAGATGATGCTGGTGCTCCGCACCGGTCAACCGATGACGGAGGACGCGGTGGAGCGCTCCATCTCCATGCTGCGCGCAGCGGAGAACGGCGAGGGCGAGGCGGCCGAGACGCCCGCCGAGGTGCTCACTCAGAACATCCTGTCCAACCGCGGCCGCACCATCCGCCCCAAGACGCTCAACCAGAAGCGCTATGTCGACGCGATAGACAAGCACACCGTCGTCTTCGGCATCGGCCCGGCCGGTACCGGCAAGACCTATCTCGCGATGGCCAAGGCGGTCCAGGCCCTGCAGTCCAAGCAGGTCAACCGGATCATCCTGACCCGGCCCGCGGTCGAGGCGGGGGAGCGGCTCGGCTTCCTGCCCGGCACGCTCTACGAGAAGATCGACCCGTATCTGCGGCCCCTGTACGACGCGCTGCACGACATGCTCGACCCCGACTCCATCCCGCGCCTGATGGCCGCGGGCACGATCGAGGTCGCCCCGCTGGCGTACATGCGCGGCCGGACGCTCAACGACGCGTTCATCATCCTCGACGAGGCGCAGAACACGAACCCCGAGCAGATGAAGATGTTCCTCACCCGGCTCGGCTTCGAATCCAAGATCGTGATCACGGGTGACATCACCCAGGTCGACCTCCCGGGCGGGACCAAGAGCGGTCTGCGCCAGGTGCGGGAGATCCTGGACGGCGTGGACGACGTCCACTTCTCCATGCTCACCAGTAAGGACGTCGTCCGGCACAAGCTCGTCGGCCGTATCGTCGACGCGTACGAGCAGTACGACGAGCGCAACGGCAAGTGACCGTCCCCGAACAGACCCGAGAAAAGACGAACCACCCCATGGCGATCGACGTCAACAACGAATCCGGCACGGACATCGACGAGCGAGCGATCCTGGACGTCGCCCGCTACGCGCTGGCCCGGATGCGTATCCACCCGCTCTCCGAGCTGTCGCTGATCGTCGTCGACGCCGACGCCATGGAGCAGCTCCACATCCAGTGGATGGACCTGCCGGGGCCGACCGATGTCATGTCCTTCCCGATGGACGAGCTGCGGCCGCCCGTCAAGGACGACGAGGAGCCCCCGCAGGGCCTCCTCGGCGACATCGTGCTCTGCCCCGACGTGGCCAAGAAGCAGGGCGAGGAGGCTCCGACCGGGCACTCCATGGACGAGGAGCTGCAGCTGCTCACCGTCCACGGCGTCCTCCACCTCCTCGGCTACGACCACGAGGAGGCGGACGAGCGCGCCGAGATGTTCGGCCTCCAGGCGGCGATCATCGACGGCTGGCGGGCCGAGTACGGACTGACCGGGCCCTCCCCGGCCCCCACCACGCGATGAACGGGCAGCTCCTCACGGCGGCCGTCCTCCTGGTGGTGGTCGCCTGGCTGGCGGCCTGCGCCGAGGCGGGCCTCGCCCGCACCACCCGGTTCCGCGCCGAGGAAGCGGTGCGGAACGGGCGGCGGGGCAGCGCCAAGCTGATGCTGGTCGCCGAGGACCCCACCCGCTATCTCAACGTGGCGCTGCTGGTGCGCGTCGCGTGCGAGGTGGCGGCCGGGGCTGTCGTCACGTACGGCTGTCTGCACGCGTTCCCGGAGACCTGGAAGGCGCTGACCGTCGCGATCGGCGTGATGGTCCTCGTGTCGTACGTGGCCGTCGGCGTCTCGCCGCGCACCATCGGCGCCCAGCATCCGCTCAACACCGCGACGGTCGCCGCCTATGTGCTGCTCCCGCTCGCCCGGATCATGGGCCCGATCCCGCCGCTGCTGATCCTCCTCGGTAACGCGCTCACCCCCGGAAAGGGCTTCCGGAAGGGCCCGTTCGCCTCCGAGGCCGAGCTGCGCGCGCTGGTCGACCTCGCCGAGCAGGAGTCGCTGATCGAGGACGACGAGCGGCGCATGGTGCACTCCGTCTTCGAACTGGGCGACACCCTGGTGCGCGAGGTGATGGTGCCGCGCACCGATCTGGTGGCCATCGAGCGCTTCAAGACCATCCGGCAGGCCCTCACCCTCGCGCTGCGCTCCGGCTTCTCCAGGATCCCGGTCACCGGCGAGAACGAGGACGACATCGTCGGGATCGTCTACCTCAAGGACCTGGTCCGCAAGACGCACATCAACCGCGAGTCCGAGTCCGAGCTGGTCTCCACCGCGATGCGGCCCGCCGCGTTCGTCCCTGACACCAAGAACGCGGGCGACCTGCTGCGCGAGATGCAGCAGGAGCGCAACCACGTCGCCGTGGTCATCGACGAGTACGGCGGCACGGCCGGGATCGTCACCATCGAGGACATCCTTGAGGAGATCGTCGGCGAGATCACCGACGAGTACGACCGCGAACTGCCGCCCGTCGAGGACCTCGGCGACGGCACCCACCGGGTCACCGCCCGGCTCGGCCTCGGCGACCTGGGCGAGCTGTACGGCACGGCCCTGGAGGACGAGGACGTCGAGACGGTGGGCGGGCTGCTCGCCAAGTCGCTGGGCCGGGTGCCGATCGCGGGCGCCACGGCCGAGGTCGACGTCCCCGAGGGCGGCACCGACCCGGCCCTGAAGGCGCTGCGGCTGACCGCCGAATCCCCGGCGGGGCGGCGCAACCGCATCGTGACGGTGCTGGTGGAGCCGGTACGGGAGACGGCGGCGGCCGAGTCGTAAGGCCCCGCCGGGACGAGTGGGAAGTGATGGGGGGCGCGGGGGCGCCCCGTATCACGCCCGCGCGGGGAGGCGCACGGACGCGCGGGGTCGCGCTGCGCCATACGGATGCATTCACCCTCTGCGGTCTGGCCCATCTGGCGTAGGCAACGGCTTACTTGCAGATACCGACCGGTGGGCCGCCCATCCCCCTGGCGGGGGACAGTCGGCCTGTCGTTCTGACGTAGGCAGGTCGGCCGTATGGGCACCCCCACGCAGGGCGAACAGGGTCTCCGCGGCACTCCGCGCGGAGACCCGGGCGGTCCACCCCTCCCCACACCGCACCCCGGGAAGGGGCCGCTCCCATGGCTTCCTCGACCACCACGGTCACCTCCACCCCGAACCCGTCCGTCCCCGGTCAGACCGTCACCTATACCGCGACCGTCGCCTCCGTTCCGCCGGGCGCGTTCACCCCGACCGGTACGGTCACCTTCACCCTGGACGCCGGTGCGCCGGTGACCGTCCCGGTCGACGCCAGCGGGCAGGCCGTCTTCACCGACAGCACCCTCGCGGTGGGCTCCCACACGGTGACGGCCACCTACAGCGGCGACGCCAACCTGGAACCCTCGACGGGCACCAGCATCCAGCAGGTCAACCAGGGGGCGACGACCACCTCCCTGACCGTCTCGCCCAACCCCGCCGTCTGCGGCGAAGCGGTGACCCTGACCGCGTCCGTGGTGGCCGCCCCGCCCGCCGCGGGGGTCCCGACCGGCACGGTGACGTTCATCATCAGCGCCGACGGACCGGCCCTCACCGCACCCCTCGACGCCACCGGGCAGGCCTCCGTCACGGTCACCGACCTGGACATCGGCGTTCATCTGGCGGCGGCCTTCTACGGCGGCGACACCGAGTTCTCCGCGTCCAACTCGCCCCTGGTCCCGCTCACGATCGCCCAGGCGTCCTCGACCACCGTCGTCACCGCCGACCCCGACCCGTCCGTGTGCGGCCAGTCGGTGACGCTGTGCGCGACGGTGACCGTGGACGCGCCGGGGACCTGTACGCCCACCGGGACGGTGACCTTCACCGTCACCGGAGGCCCGACGCTCACCGCGCCCCTCGACGCGACCGGCCAGGCCTGTGTGACCAGCGACGAACTGCCCGGCGGCACCAGCACGGTGACCGCCACCTACTCCGGTGACACCGGCGTCGCGGGCTCCTCGGGCACCACGACGGCCACCGTCAACCAGGCCACGTCCGCGGTCTCCCTGTCGGTGACGCCGAGCCCGTCCGTCTGCGGCGAGGCGGTGACCATCTGCGCGCAGGTGTCGGTGGGAGCGCCCAGCACCTGCGTGGCCACCGGTGACGTGACGTTCGTGATCACCGGCGGTCCGACGCTGACGGCGACCCTCGACGCCACGGGCGAGGCGTGCGTGACCACCACCGCCATCCCCGTGGGCACCCAGACCGTGACCGCCACCTACGCGGGCAACGCCGGGGTCGCGGGCTCCACGGCCACCGCGAGCGTGACGGTGAATCAGGCGGCCTCGACCACCACCGTCACCTCCCCCGACCCCGGCGCCTGCGGCGAGTCGGTCCTGTTGTGCGCCCAGGTGACGACCGTGCCGCCCGGCACCTGCCCCCCGACCGGCACGGTGACCTTCGTGGTCACCGGCGGTCCGACGCTCACGGCCACGGTGGACGGCACCGGGCAGGCGTGCGTGACCACCAGCGCCATCCCCGTCGGCACCCATGCCGTGACCGCCACCTACTCCGGTGACACCGGCGTCGCGGGCTCCACGGGCACCGGGACGGTCACGGTCAGCCAGGGCACGTCCACGCTGACGGTCGCGGCGACGCCGAGCCCGTCCGTCTGCGGTGAGACGGTCACCATCTGCGCCCAGGTGACGGTGGACCCGCCCAGCACCTGCGTCCCGACCGGCACGGTGACGTTCGTGATCTCGGGCGGTCCGACGCTCACGGCGACGCTGGACGCCACCGGCCAGGCGTGTGTGACCACCACGGCGGTACCGGTCGGCACGTCCACGATCACCGGCACCTACGCGGGCGACTCCGGCGTCGGGGGCTCGACGGGCACCACCTCGCTCACGGTGAACCCGGCCTCGTCCACCACCACGGTCAGCGCCACGCCCGACCCGTCGGTCTGCGGCGAGACCGTCCTGCTGTGCGCCCAGGTGACCACGGTGCCGCCCGGCACCTGCGTCCCGACCGGCACGGTGACCTTCACGGTCTCCGGCGGCGGCCCGACGCTCACGGCCACGGTGGACGCCACCGGTCAGGCCTGTGTCTCCACCACCGCCATCCCGAACGGCACCCACACCGTGACGGCGACCTTCGGGGGAGGCGGCGGCGTCGCTCCCTCCACGGGCAGCGGCTCGGTCACCGTCAACCAGGCCAGCTCCACCACGGCGGTGACGGTCTCGCCGACCCCGTCCGTCTGCGGCCAGCCGGTGACGATCTGCGCCCAGGTGACGGCCACGGCTCCGGGCACCTGCACCCCGACCGGCACGGTCACCTTTGTGATCAGCGGCGGTCCGACCCTGACCGGAACGCTCAATGCCAGCGGTCAGGCCTGCGTCACCACCAGTGCGCTGGGCGTCGGCTCGCACACCGTCACGGCCACCTACGGCGGCAGCACGGGCGTCGCGGGATCGACGGGCACCGCCACCGCCACGGTGAACACGGCCAGCACCACCACCACGCTCACCTCCGCCCCCAACCCCTCCGCCCCCGGCCAGACGGTGACCTTCACCGCCACCGTGGCCCCGGTGGCCCCCTCGACCGGCACCCCGACCGGCACCGTCACGTTCGTGATCAGCGGCGGTCCGACCCTGACCGGAACGCTCAACGCGGCCGGACAGACCACCGTGAGCACCAACGCGCTCACCACCGGCTCCCACACGGTCACCGCCACCTACAGCGGCGACACCTGCTACGGCCCGTCGACCGCGTCGCTCACCCAGACCGTCGCCGGCTCGGCGAGCACCACGATGACCGCTACCCCGGCCGTCATCCGGCTGCGGCTCAACGGCCAGCTCATCATCCCGACCCTCAGCGCCACCCTCAAGGACCAGTCCAACAACCCCGTCCCCGGCCAGACGATCGTCTTCACGGCCAACTCCGCGGTGGGCCCGATCGCCCTGGGCAGCGCGGTCACCAACGCGTCCGGCACGGCGACGCTGACCAACGTCACCGTCCCGGCCACCGTACTGACCGCCGCCACCTACACCGCCACCTTCGCGGGTGCCCCGGGCCTCAGCCCGGCCACGGCGTCGGCCACGCTGACGTTCCAGCCGCTGCCGCTGCTCCCGTAGCGGCTTCCGTACCGCCCGCGCCGGGCCGTTGCCACTGCGGCCCGGCGCGGGCCCACGCGTACCGGCGGGCCCCTGCCCGCAACCGGTGTCACGCCCGGTCAGCGGCCTGTCAGCGGCCCGTCCTATGCTCATCCGTATGAGCGAAGCAGCGCAGCTGGACCCCGAAGACCGCAAGATCATCACGCTGGCCCGCTCCGCGCGGGCCCGCAACGGCGTCGCGGAGGGCGCCGCCGTACGGGACGAGACGGGGCGTACGTATGTCGCCGGTACCGTCGCCCTCGACTCGCTCCAGCTCAGCGCGGTGCGCACCGCCGTCGCGATGGCCGTCGCCAGCGGCGCGAAGTCGCTGGAGGCCGTGGCCGTGGTGACCGACGCCGAGACCGCCACCGACGAGGACCGCGCGGCCGTACGGGACCTGGGGGGCGCCGGGACCCCGATCCTGCTGGCGGCCACGGACGGCACTCTGCGCGCCACGCTGCCCGTCTGACGCGGCCGGGAAGGGGGTGCGGGGGCGGGTGATGGGCGGCTGGTAGGAGCGGGCCGGGGCATCGGGGAGAATGGTGGCCATGACTGCCGGTATCCCCTCGTCCCCGACCGAGCAGCGGGAGACCCCGCACCGCTCGGGTTTCGCCTGCTTCGTCGGTCGCCCGAACGCGGGCAAGTCGACCCTGACCAACGCGCTGGTGGGGACGAAGGTCGCGATCACCTCAAACCGCCCGCAGACCACTCGGCACACCGTGCGCGGCATCGTGCACCGCCCCGACGCACAGCTGGTGCTGGTCGACACCCCCGGTCTGCACAAGCCGCGCACCCTGCTCGGCGAGCGGCTGAACGACGTCGTACGGACCACCTGGGCCGAGGTCGACGTCATCGGCTTCTGCCTGCCCGCCGACCAGAAGCTGGGCCCCGGTGACCGCTTCATCGCGGGTGAGCTGGCCGGGATCAAGAAGACGCCCAAGGTCGCGATCGTCACCAAGACCGACCTGGTCGAATCCGAGCAACTCGCCCAGCAGCTCCTGGCCATCGACCGGCTCGGCAAGGAACTGGGCATCGAGTGGGCCGAGATCGTCCCGGTCTCGGCCGTGGGCGACCAGCAAGTCGGCCTGTTGGCCGATCTGCTCGTCCCGCTGCTCCCCGAGGGCCCGACCCTCTACCCCGAGGGCGACCTCACCGACGAGCCGGAGCAGGTGATGGTCGCCGAGCTGATCCGCGAGGCGGCGCTGGAGGGCGTACGGGACGAGCTGCCGCACTCCATCGCGGTGGTCGTGGAGGAGATGCTGCCGCGCGAGGACCGCCCGGCGGACAAGCCGCTGCTGGACATCCACGCGAACCTCTACATCGAGCGCCCCAGCCAGAAGGGCATCGTCATCGGCCCGAAGGGCCGCCGCCTGAAGGACGTCGGCTCCAAGTCCCGCAAGCACATCGAAGCGCTGCTCGGTACGCCGGTTTATCTTGACCTGCATGTCAAGGTCGCCAAGGACTGGCAGCGCGACCCCAAGCAACTCCGTCGGCTTGGCTTCTGAGCCCCTTACGTGCCCTCCTTGAGCACCGTCCGCACCAGCTCGCGCTGGGCGTCGCTGAGGTGCGGGTCCGCGGCGTGGACCGTGCGGCCTTCCACCGTGATCTCGTAGTGGAAGCCGTCCGGGACGCCGCGGGTGGCCGCCGGGGCGCCGGATTCGACGGCCTGGTGGGCCAGGGCGGCCAGATGGGTGGCGTCGGGCCGTCCGGAGGTGTCCAGATCGGCCCGGCGCTCGATTCCGGCGAATCCGCCGGAGCGGGTCACGGAGATACGCATAGGTCCATCAGTACCCGAGGGTGAGCCTTACCGCGCGTCCAGATCGGTGATCCCCACGCCCTCCCAGGCGCCCCGCACCGCGTCCCGCTCCTCGCCCTCGCCGTAGCGGGCCTGCGCCGCGGCGACCGTGAGCCGGGCGAAGTCGTCGAACTGCGCCTCCGAGGACAGCTCGCCACCGGTCAGCACGTCGTACCAGATCCGCCCGGCCTTCTCCCACGCGTTGCCGCCGATCGCCGTGGCGGCCAGGTAGAAGGCGTGGTTGGGGATGCCGGAGTTGATGTGGACGCCGCCGTTGTCCCGCGAGGTGCGCACGTAGTCGTCCATCGTGCCGGGCTGCGGGTCCTTGCCGAGGACGTCGTCGTCGTACGCCGTGCCGGGGGCCTTCAGGGAGCGCAGGGCCACGCCGGTGACCCGCTCCGCCAGCAGCCCGGCCCCGATCAGCCAGTCGGCCTCGTCGGCGCTCTGGCCCAGCGCGTGCTGCTTGACGAGCGAGCCGAAGACATCGGACATCGACTCGTTGAGCGCCCCGGACTGGCCGAAGTACTCCAGGTTGGCGGTGTACTGGGTGACGCCGTGGGTCAGTTCGTGGGCCATGACGTCGATGGGGATGGTGAAGTCGAGGAAGATCTCGTTGTCACCGTCGCCGAAGACCATCTGCTCGCCGTTCCAGAAGGCGTTGTTGTAGTCCTGGCTGTAGTGGACGCTGGCGTCCAGCGCCAGGCCCGCGTCGTCGATCGAGTGGCGGCCGTAGACCTTGAGGAACAGCTCGAAGGTCGCGCCCAGCCCGTTGTACGCCCGGGTCACGGACTCGTCCGAGGTCGCCGTGTCGCCCTCGCCGCGCACCTTCTTGCCCGGCAGCGCGGACTGGTGCTGGGAGTCGTAGATCGTCCGCTTCGGCCGGTCGGAGGGCGCGCCCTCCAGGGTGGGGGCGGCGATCCCGCGGACGGTGGTGATCCGGCGGCGGGTGCGCTCCAGGGCGTCCCGCTCCAGGGTGCGGCGGGCGGGATCGGCGAGCGCGGAGTCCTCGTGCTGGGAGACCTTGTCGAGGACATGCGGCGGCACGATCGTGCAGAAGACACCACGGCGGCGGGAGTTCGCGTTGACATCCATCCAGGCAATGTCGCACCGCGTCTACCGCTTGTCACGCCTTGCGGTCATGATTGATGAAATCGAGTGGTTCATGCTTATTCCTCCGCGCGAGATGCCGTGGTCCGCATAGTGATACGGGGTCTCGTGCGGCGCACCTCTTCCGTTAGGCTGCTCGGCATCATGCGTTTCGGGCTGCTTCTTCTTAGCTGCCGCGGCGAGGGCCTGTAGTCGTAGGCCGACCCCCTCCCCGCGGAGTTCGGTGTTGCGGTGATTACGCCCCGTCGGCCGCCCCATGGACTTTCGTCCCAGCGGAGTCCCAGCGGACACCACGAGCGGATCCAAGAGGAGCCCACGCATCATGAGCACGTCCGACAATCCCGGTCAGCGCGCCGTAGGCCGCCCCACCCCCATCACCGCCGCGACCGTCACCCAGAAGCCCTCGGGCATGCCGATCCACAAGTACGGCCCGTACGAGGCGGTCGACATCCCCGACCGCACCTGGCCGAACAACCGGATCACCGCCGCGCCGCGCTGGCTGTCCACCGACCTGCGGGACGGCAACCAGGCGCTGATCGACCCGATGTCCCCGGTGCGCAAGCGCGAGATGTTCGACCTGCTGGTCCGCATGGGATACAAGGAGATCGAGGTCGGCTTCCCGTCCTCCGGCTCGACCGACTTCGACTTCGTACGGTCGATCATCGAGGAGGACGCGATCCCCGAGGACGTGACGATCTCCGTCCTCACCCAGGCCCGCGAAGAGCTGATCGAGCGCACCGTCGAGTCGCTGCGCGGCGCGCACAAGGCCACCGTGCACCTGTACAACGCCACCGCGCCCACCTTCCGCCGCGTCGTCTTCCGCGGCACCCGTGAGCAGGTCAAGCAGATCGCGGTGGACGGCACCCGGCTGGTCGTCGAGTACGCCGACAAGATCCTGGGCGACGACACGGTCTTCGGCTACCAGTACAGCCCCGAGATCTTCACCGACACCGAGCTGGACTTCGCGCTGGAGGTCTGCGAGGGCGTCATGGACGTCTGGCAGCCCGAGGCCGGCCGCGAGATCATCCTCAACCTGCCCGCGACGGTCGAGCGCTCGACGCCCTCGACCCACGCGGACCGGTTCGAGTGGATGTCGCGGAACCTGTCCCGCCGCGAGCACATCTGCCTGTCGGTCCACCCGCACAACGACCGCGGCACGGCCGTCGCCGCCGCCGAGCTGGCGATCATGGCCGGGGCGGACCGTATCGAGGGCTGTCTGTTCGGGCAGGGCGAGCGCACCGGCAACGTCGACCTGGTGACGCTGGGCATGAACCTGTTCTCCCAGGGTGTCGACCCGAAGATCGACTTCTCGCAGATCGACGAGATCCGCCGCACCGCCGAGTACTGCAACCAGATGCAGATCCACCCGCGCCACCCCTACGCGGGCGATCTGGTCTACACCGCCTTCTCCGGCTCCCACCAGGACGCCATCAAGAAGGGGTTCGAGGCGATGGAGGCCGGTGCGGCCGAGCAGGGCAAGACGGTCGACGACATCGAGTGGGCCGTCCCGTACCTGCCGATCGACCCCAAGGACGTCGGCCGCTCCTACGAGGCCGTCATCCGGGTCAACTCGCAGTCCGGCAAGGGCGGTATCGCCTATGTCCTGCGGAACGACCACAACCTGGATCTGCCGCGCCGCATGCAGATCGAGTTCTCCAAGACGATTCAGGCCAAGACCGACGCCGACGGCGGCGAGGTCACCCCGGCCCAGATCTGGGCGACCTTCCAGGACGAGTACCTGCCGACGGACGACAACCAGTGGGGCCGGATCGCGCTGCGCACCGCCCAGACGTCCACCAGCAGCGAGGGCACCGACGCGCTCACCGTCGAGGCCGTCGTGGACGGCACCGAGACCGTCCTGACCGGCTCCGGCAACGGCCCGCTGGCGGCCTTCTTCGACGCCCTGGGCGCCATCGACATCGACGTACGGCTGCTGGACTACTCCGAGCACACCCTGAGCGAGGGCGCGGCCGCACAGGCCGCCGCGTACATCGAATGCGCGATCGACGGGAAGGTGCTGTGGGGCGTCGGCGTCGACGCCAACATCGTGCGCGCCTCCCTGAAGGCCGTCGTCTCGGCGGTCAACCGCGCACGGCGGTAAACGCCCGCCGGGCTTGTCACCCACAAGGGGCCCCGTTCACCGCGTGAGGTGGGCGGGGCCTCGGGTTTGGCCTGTTGTCTCCGTTCGGGGTACTGACGGCACATCATGGATGTGGCTAGCATCACGTCAACGCGGCAACGTGGCCGAAGCGTTATGGAGGTGTGACGTGGTGCACGCGCGAGCCCGCCGTGACCGGGACCTGTGTGTGGTAGGCGTCCGAACTCTGTGGCGGACCGTCGGCGATGGTGAGTTCTTCTGCCCCGACTGCGGGGGCGACCGCAACTATCGCCGCCGCACCGGCCGCCGACGCATCGTGGTGCTCGGCCTGCCGCTGCTGCCCCGCGGGCCGGTCGCGCCAGTCGTCGAATGCGCCGCCTGCGCGACCCAGTTCGGCACCGAGGCCCTGGATCACCCCACCACCACGCGCTTCTCCGCGATGCTGCGCGACGCCGTGCACACGGTCGCCCTCGCGGTCCTCGCCGCGGGCGGCACCGAGGCCACGGCGGTGCGGCAGGTCGCGGTCGGCGCGGTGCGCGCCGCCGGGTTCGCCGACTGCGACGAAGGCCAGCTCCTCGCGCTCATCGAGGCGCTCGCCGCCGACACCGGCCGCCTCCCCGGCGCCGCCACCGGCGAGCGCGACGGCCTCGACCCGTGCGGTACGGCGCTCGCCATCGAACTGCACGAGGCCCTGGAACCCCTGGCCCCCCACCTCGCCCCCACCGGCCGCGAGGCGATCCTCCTCCAGGGCGCCCGTATCGCCGTCGCCGACGGCCCCTACCGCCCGGCCGAACGCGCGGTCCTCGAAACGGTCGGCCGAGCCCTCATGATCTGCCCCGACGACACAGCCCGCCTCCTGGCCGCCACACGAGCCGCGTTCTAGGCGCTCCAGGCGAACGGCGCGAGGGGCGCGTCCAGGGGTGCCCGGGTCATGCGGTTGGCGTACGTGGACAGGGTGTACGCGCCGACGCCGAGCACGACCTCCAGCGCGTTGCGCCGGGTGAACCCCTGCCCGAGGAAGGTGTCGAGTGTCTCGTCCGGCACGGCCCCGGCGTCGTCCATGACGGCGAGCGTGAACTCCCTGATGGCGTTCAGCTGTTCATCGGGCAGCGCGCGCTGCTCCCTCAGTGCGGCGATGAGTTCGCCGTCGGCGCTCAGCGCGGTGAGCTTTCCGGTGTGCATGGCGACGCACACATGGCACCCGGTGCGGGTCGCGATGGTCATGATGACCACCTCGCGGGCCAGCGGGTCCAGCGTGGCCGCCTCGAACAGCCCGCTGAGCCTGAGGAATCCGTCCAGCAGCTCCGGCGACTCGGCCAGCCGCCCCACGGGCGCCGGAAGGTAGCCGAGCCGCTGAACCGTCGCCTCCATGGCCCGCCGCGCGGCGGGTGGTGCGGATTCCGGTGTGTGATCGGTGAACTGGTCGACAGGCATGGTGAATCCCCCCAGGTCTACTATCGACAATGTGGTTGTCGAAAAAGTAAACCAGGTTGTCTATCTGGGCAAGAGGTGTGGTCGCCATGGCTGACGAGACCCCCGGCTTCGAACTGCCCCTGCTGCTCTTCTCGGGCTTCCGTGCCCTCATCGACCAGCTCCACGCCGAGCTGGCCCGGCAGGGGCATCCGGATGTCCGTCCGGCGTACGGCTTCGCCCTGCAGGCCATCGGGCGGGGCGGCAGCACCGCCAGTGAGCTCGGCCGTCGCCTCGGCGTCTCCAAGCAGGCCGCGGGCAAGACCGTCGACCGGCTGGTGGCCCTGGGGTACGCGGTGCGGGCCGACGATCCCGCCGATGCCCGCCGTAAGGTCGTCCGGCTCACCCCGCACGGGCTCGACGCGCTGGCGCGTTCGGCGGCCATTTTCGAGGAGCTGCGCGCCCAGTGGGCGGCCGCCCTCGGGGCGGACCGGCTGCGGGCCCTGGAGGCGGATCTGCAAGCCGTGGTGCCCGGGGGCGGCTTTCCCCTCGATGTGCCGGGGTGGTTCGGGGTGTGAGGGCGCGGCTCAGCCTGGATCTGGCGCGCCCCAATCCTCGCGGTAGGCCGCCCAGTCCGCGTCCGTCGCGGCGAAGTCCACGTAGAGGGCCACTCCGAAGCGTTTCCGGTCGCGGTCCTTGCGGCCGAGGCCGAGGCGGGTGCCGCGGATGGCGGCGGGGACGGTCTCGGCCCAGGCGTGGCGGCCCCAGTTGTTGGTGTGGTAGCCGGGCAGGCCCATCAGGAGGTCCGTGCCCGGTGGGGTGGCCTCCAGGGCGAGTTGGGTCTGCTGGGCCACGTAGCCGCCGTACAGGCTCTCCAGGGGCATCGACGTGTCGTACGACATGACCGCGATCTGGTCGACCCGCCGCGCCACCTGGCCGAAGAACGCCTGTGACCACCACTTGGGGTGGTTGAAGAGAAAGCCCGCCACCGAGTGCAGTGCGGGCAGCGGGTCGATCTGGTGGGCGGCGACCGAGAGCGGGACGCGGCGGTCGCGGGTGAGGGCGTGCAGGCCGTCGAGGAGGGTGAGGTAGTCGCGGTCGCCGGAGTGCAGCGGCTCCAGGTCGAAGTGGATGCCGTCGAAGCCCGCGTCCAGCACCTGGCGGGCGGAGCGCACCACGTGGGCGCGGCTGCGCGGGTCGGTGAGCCGGAGCCCGGTGGGGCCCTCGGTGGCCAGGACGTCGCCGAGCCAGGCCTGTACGCGTACGCCGGGCAGCTCGCGGTGGACGGCCTTCAGGAGCCACCCGGCGCGCGGGTAGCGCTTCGCGTTCAGGGTGCCGTCGTGCTCCAGCGGGCCCGCGTGGACGTACAGGTCGCGGATGCCGGTGCCGCGTACGCGCCGGGCCAGGGTGGCCAGTTCGGCGTCGCCGTTGCGGCCGTCCACCCAGGCGTGGCCGAGCCATACCGCGTCCCGGCCCCGGGTCTGGGTGCCGGGCTCGGGGTCGCCCGCGTACTGGAGCCGCAGGGCGATCCCGGCGGCCAGCAGGGACAGCACCAGGCACCCCGCGAGGGCGGCCACGACGCGCTTGGGCCACCGCAGCCGGGGGTGCGTCCAGAGGCGGACGGCTCTGGCGCGGGCCCGGCGCAGCCGCGTGCGGGCGGCGGCCAGGGTCCGGGATATCGGAGGTGTGGTCACGAACGGGAGGGTAGCGAGCGCCGTACGGACACCGTCGGCCGTACGGCGCGGCTACCGTGGTTCCTGGACCCCCGGTCCCCGTCCTACGACTTCTCGGTCGGGATCTCCTTGACCTCGGCCGTGGGCGCGTTCTTCTTGACCGACTCCACGCCTTTCTGGGCCGCGGTCTTGGAGTCGTACGATTCGCCGACCGCGATGATCTCGCCGTTGCCCGCTTTCAGGCGGAAGCGGTGCTTGCCGCGCTTGTCCTCGTAGATCTCGAACTTGCCCGCCATGTGGTGCCACCTCCACGGGTCGTCGCGGCCCCCTCGAACCACCGTAAATCGGGCCCCGCGCCCTCGCATCAGCTCAGGGACGCTCCGAACATCTCCCGGCAAGGCTCGGGCGCGTCGAGCCCATGAGCGCGGGCGGGTGGATGTCAATCAGGGTTGACGCTCGGGGTGCGTCAACGTAGATTGACGGCATGACCGAAGCAACGGATCTCGCCGAGCGCGCCGGCGACCGGGACCCCCGCGTCGGACTGCGCGCCGTCGCCGCGCTGCGCCGCCTGCTGGAGCAGCTGGAGGCCGTACAGGTGCGCAGCGCCCGCGCCAAGGGCTGGTCGTGGCAGGAGATCGCGGCCGAACTGGGCGTCAGCCGTCAGGCCGTTCACAAGAAGCACGGGAGGCGTTGATGTTCGAGAGGTTCACCACCAGTGCCCGCGAGGTCGTCCGCGGAGCCGTCCGGCAGGCGGACGAGGCGGGCGACGCGACCGTCGGCGAGCCCGAGCTGCTGCTCGCGCTCCTGGACCGCGCGGACGGCGGCCGTACGAACACCCCCGCCGCCCACGTCCTGACCACCCTGGGCGCCACCGCCCGGCGCGCCTCGATCGAACGCGCCCTGGCCGACGTCCGCCGCCGTGGCGGCATCTCCAACGCGGACGCGGAGGCGCTGGCCGGGCTCGGCATCGACGTGGACGCGATCGTCTCCCGCGTGGAGGAGGCGCACGGCGCCGGAGCCCTGGCCACCCCGCGCCGCCGCCGTCGCTCCCGGGCCCGCTTCGAGCCCGAGGCCAAGTCGGTCCTGGAGCGGTCGCTGCGGATCGCGATCGGCCGGGGCGACAAGACCATCGGCGACGAACACCTCCTGCTCGCCCTCCTCGCCCGCCCCGGCGTCGCCGCGAACGTCCTCGCCGATCACGACGTGACGTACGTCCGGGCCGAACAGGCCCTCGCCACCCGCGCGCGCTCCGCGTAGTGGCTCCGTACGGCACAAATGGGTTGCCCCGAGCATGATCCGCCGCGCATCCTGTGCCGATGCTGATCCGACGAGAAACCCCCTCCGACATCGCCGGTGTGCGCGACGTCACGGCGGCAGCGTTCGGCAAGTCGGAGGCCGCGGTCCCGGTCGAGGTCACCCTCCTCGGTGAACTCCGGACCTGCGACGCCTGGTTGCCCGCCCTGTCGTTCGTCGCGGCCGGTGACCGAGGTGATGTGATCGGCCATGTGGTGTGCACCCGGGGCCATGTCGGCCCCGACCTCGCCCTCGGGCTCGGCCCCCTCAGCGTCCACCCCGCCCACCAGCGCCGGGGCGTGGGACTGGCGCTGATGCACGCGATCCTGGGCGCGGCGGACGCGTTCGGCGAATCCCTGGTCGCGCTCCTCGGCAGCCCCGCGTACTACGGCCGCTTCGGCTTCCGCCCCGCGTCCGCGTACGGCATCACGGCCCCCGACCCGGCCTGGGGCGACTACTTCCAGGTCCGGCCCCTGACCGCGTATCAACCCACCCTCAAGGGCCCGTTCGCCTACGCCGAGCCGTTCGACCGCGTCTGAGGGGGCTGCCCCACCGGCTGCCCCCACCCCGGGGCGGTGGCCCGCCGGATGGGCCACGGCGTGTGCGTGCGGCGATCGTTGCGGCATGACAACACACCACGAGGAACGAACGGCCAGATCTCTCCAGGGGCGCGCTCCCGCCCGCCGTACGCTGCTCGCCGGGGCGGCGGCCGCCGGTGCGGGGGTGGCGTGGGGGAGCGCGGGGAGCGCGGTCGCGGTCGGAGGGGCACGGGGAGCGGCGCAGCGGGCGGTGGACGCCGAGGCGGCGCGCCTGGAGCGCGGGCTGATCGCGCTGCGACGGGACCTCCACCGGCACCCCGAGACGCCGGGGGAGGAGCGGCGCACCGCCGGGGTGGTGGCGCGGGAGCTGCGGGCGGCCGGGCTGGCCGTCACCACGGGGGTGGGCGGCCACGGCGTGGTCGGTGTCCTGCGGGGCGTACGTCCGGGCCGGACCGTGGCGTACCGGGCCGACATGGACGCGGTGCCGCCCCAGGACATCATCGGGGGCGGCCCGGCGGCGGCTCACCTCTGCGGGCACGACATCCACACCACGGTCGCCCTCGGCGTCGCGCGGGTCCTGGCACGGCTGCGCACACGACTGAGCGGCACGGTGGTGTTCCTCTTCCAGCCCGCCGAGGAGAGCCTGTCCGGCGCCCGTGCGCTGATCGACGCGGGCGTGCTGGAGCGCACCGGGGCCGAGGAGATCCACGCGCTGCACTGCGGGCCGTTCCCCGTCGGCCGGTTCGCCACGACCGCGGGCTACGGGCTGCCGGGGCAGGACAAGGCGGAGGTGACACTCTCAACGCTCTCGACGCTCTCGGGGCCGGACGCGCCCGGGGGCGCGGGACGGCTGGCCGCCGAGATCGCCGCACTCGCCACCGTGAGCCAGCCGCAGTCACCGGCCGACCTGGCGCGGCTGGTCGCCGACGCCCAGGTGCCGGGCGGACCGCTGGCCCGCTTCGTGGCCCTCCGGGCGAGCGCGCGGGACGCCACGGTGAGCGTGTCCTACCGCTGCTGGCCGGAGGAGCGGTATCGGGAGGTGCGCGCGGACATCCGGCGGCTGGCCGCCTCGTACCCGGGAGCTGCCGTGAGCTTTCCCGCCGAGCCGTTCCCCGCCATGGTCTGCCCGGAGCCCGACGGCCGCAGGCTCGCCGCCCATCTGCGCCGCTCGGTCGGCCGGGGCGCGGTGGCCGAGCTGCACGCCGCGTTCCCGCCCTTCAGCGGCGAGGACTTCGCCCTCTACCTGGACCGCGTCCCCGGTACGTACACCTTCCTCGGCGTCCGCACCCCCGGCGCGCCCCTCACCACCGCCTATCCGCACTTCCCCGACTTCGCCCCGGACGAGCGCGCCATCGGCCTCGGCGTACGGGCGATGGCGGGCTGGCTCGCGGAGCGGACCTCGGCGGCCTGACGCGCTGCTGGTCCGGGCTAGTCGCGGAACGAGCCGTCCGCCCTGCGCGCATGCCGGGACAGCAGGTGCTTGCACTGGGGGCAGTGCCGCCTGAAGCCCCTCTTGATCAGATAGCTGATGCCGATCGTGCACACGTGCATCAGCCCCACGGCCGCGTTCTCCAGCACCCGCCCCAGCCATGACTTCGTACACCTCTCGCAGTCCCGGCAACCAGCCGCCATGGCACACCTCCGCTGTCGCTTCTCCGCAGGTCAGCTGCGCGCTGACCCGCCCCGTGGCATCCAGTGTGCGCAACCCCTCCCGCCCTGCCGCCCGCAACTCCCCTGCCGGGCCCGGGTTGTGGCCCAACCAGGCCCGCCCCGGCACGGGGCTGTGACATCGGGGCAAGGGGAGGACCCCGTACGGCGTACGCCACGTCCGTGCGTACCGTCGGGTAGCGGTCACGGGCGGTCGACCCGCGCCCCGAGTGTGACCAGCGCCACGCGGCCCCGGTGCCCGCCCGTGCCCCCGCCGGTCTTCCGCGTCAACTCGCCCCGGAACACGCGGCAGTCGGCCCCTCGGCGCCCCTTCACCGGCCTTCCGTGCCGCCACCCCGCCGTCACGGGTGGGCACCGTCACACGGAGAAGGATCGGCCGCCGCGTGGGCTGTTTGTAGCGTCGTGCCATGGACGACTCGAACACCCCCTCGCCAAAACGTGGCCTCGCGCAGAGCGGTGCCGGGAACAACTGGATGTTCCTGCTCGAGGCAGCCCGCGACATCCGCACCACCGGGGCCCTCGCCCCCAGTGGCCGGGCGCTGGCCCACGCGCTGACCGAGCCGCTGCGCTCACAGGCGGGGCGGCGGTTGAACGTCCTGGAGGTGGGCGCCGGTACCGGGTCCGTCACCCGTTCCCTCATCCACCAGCTCCCGGCGGGCAGCCGTCTGGACATCGTCGAGGCCAACTCCCGCTTCACCGACCGGCTGCGCGACCTCGTCCGCACCCACCCGCGCCTGGCCGGGGAGCCCGGGCAGGCCCGGGTGCACCACGCGTACGTCGAGGAGCTGGACATAGGCCGCCGCTACGACGCGATCATCTCGGGCCTGCCCTTCGCCAACTTCGACCCCCACCAGGTGGAAGCGATCATGGGCCGGTATCTGGAGCTGCTGCGCCCCGGCGGTCTGCTGACGTACTTCGCCTACTGCGGCGCCCGGCAGACCCGTCCCCTGCTGGCGCTGGCCTCCCGTACCCAGGCGCGGCGGCAGCAGGCCTCCGAAGAGGTGCTGGCCGACTACCAGCGCCACTACGCCACCGGCCGCAGCGCGGTGTGGGCCAACCTGCCCCCGGCCCACGTCTGGCAGCTGCAGCGCCCCGCGGAAAGGGTCCCGGGCGCGATCCGGACGTCCGCCGGAGCCACGGCCGCCCACTGACCCGGATCACACCGCCCGCGCCCCCAACTGCCCGGGCATACGCACCGCATGACGCCCACCCAGCCGGAGCGCCGACTCCGGGAACTTGGGTGCCCTCCGGAACGACTACCTGTTTCGCCGACGCCCGTCGGCTCATCCACGGATCAGGGAGTCACTGATGGCGAAAGACGTTGACCGCGGCCGTCGCAAGCTGCTGCGTACGGCGGCGGCGAGCGGGCTGGGCGCGGGGCTGCTGACGGTCGGCGCGGCGGCTCCGGCGCGCGCCGAGGGGGAGGCGGAGCGGGTCGAGGTGGCGGAGCGGGCGGACGCGGCCGGGACGCGCGACGCCGGGGTGCGGGTGGCGGTGCTGCTGTACGACCGGGTCACCGCGCTGGACGCCATCGGCCCGTACGAGGTGCTGTGCCGCGTACCCGGGGTGACCGTGACCATGGTGGCCGAGAAGGCCGGACCGCTCCTTACCGACACCGGGGAGCTGGGGCTAGTGGCCGAGCGCTCCCTGGACAGCGTGGAGCGGGCCGATGTGCTGCTGGTGCCGGGCGGCGGCGGTACGGCGGCCACCATGGCCAACCCCGCCGTCCTGGAGTGGATCCGCCGCATCCACCGCGGATCGCTGTGGACGACCTCGGTGTGCACCGGATCCCTGATCCTGGGCGCCGCCGGGCTGCTGCGCGGTCGGCCCGCCACCACCCACTGGGCCTCCCGCTCCTACCTGGCGGACGCCGGTGCCACGTACACCCCGGGGCGGTTCGTCGAGACCGGGAAGATCATCACCGCGGCGGGGGTGTCCGCCGGTATCGACATGGGCCTCCACCTCGCCGCCCGCCTCTCCGACGAGCGGACCGCCCAGGCCATGCAACTCGCCGTGGAGTACGACCCCGACCCGCCCTTCGACACCGGCACCCCGGAGAAGGCGGGCCCGGAGCTGCGGCAGCTCGCGCTCAAGCTCCTTGAGGACGCCGACATGAGCGGGAGCTAGCGGCTCACGGGGTCTGCTCCGCGTTGGGTGCGCGGCTGGACCACCTGTCCCGCTGAGGGACAATGAGCCGCATGAGTCTGTTCCGCGACGACGGCATCGTGCTGCGCACCCAGAAGCTGGGCGAAGCGGACCGGATCATCACCCTGCTCACCCGCAACCACGGCCGCGTCCGCGCCGTGGCCCGCGGAGTGCGCCGTACGAAGTCGAAGTTCGGCGCGCGCCTCGAACCGTTCTCGCACGTGGACGTGCAGTTCTTCGCCCGTGGCGGGGAGCTGATCGGCCGCGGGCTGCCGCTGTGCACACAGAGTGAGACGATCGCTCCGTACGGCAGCGGCATCGTCGCCGACTACGCCCGCTACACCGCCGGGACGGCGATGCTGGAGACGGCCGAGCGGTTCACCGATCATGAGGGCGAGCCCGCCGTACAGCAGTATCTGCTCCTCGTCGGCGGGCTGCGTACGCTGGCCTCCGGGGAGCATGAGCCGCATCTCATCCTGGACGCGTTCCTGCTCCGCTCACTCGCCGTGAACGGCTACGCGCCGAGCTTCGACGACTGCGCGAAGTGCGGGATGCCCGGTCCGAACCGGTTCTTCTCGGTCGGCGCGGGCGGGGTCATCTGCGGAGAGTGCCGGGTGCCGGGAAGCGTCGTACCCTCAGCGGAGTCGCTGACGCTGCTGGGCGCGCTGCTGACCGGCGACTGGGAGACGGCGGACGCCTGTGAGCTGCGCCATGCCCGGGAGGGCAGCGGGCTCGTCGCGGCGTACTTGCACTGGCACCTGGAGCGGGGCCTGAGGTCGCTCCGGTACGTAGAGAAGTAACCCCAAAACAACACAGCACACACCCACATCCACATCCACACACGCATACGCACTTGAGGAGACGCGAAGCCATGGCACGACGCGGGATTCTGGGCCGACAGCGGCGCGAGTACCGGGCCCCGGACCCGCATCCGTCCGGCGCCCGCCCGCCGAAGATCCCCGCCGAGCTGGTGCCGAACCACGTGGCCTGCGTGATGGACGGGAACGGCCGCTGGGCCAAGGAGCGCGGGCTGCCGCGTACGGAGGGGCACAAGGTCGGTGAGGGCGTCGTGCTGGACGTGCTCAAGGGCTGCCTGGAGATGGGCGTCCAGAACCTCTCCCTCTACGCCTTCTCCACGGAGAACTGGAAGCGCTCGCCCGACGAGGTGCGCTTCCTGATGAACTTCAACCGAGACGTCATCCGCCGCCGCCGCGACGAGATGGACGAGCTGGGCATCCGGATCCGCTGGGTCGGCCGGATGCCGAAGCTGTGGAAGTCGGTGGCCAAGGAGCTGCAGGTCGCGCAGGAGCAGACCAAGGACAACGACGCCATGACGATGTACTTCTGCATGAACTACGGCGGCCGCGCCGAGATCGCGGACGCGGCGCAGGCGCTGGCCGAGGACGTGCGCGCGGGCAAGCTCGACCCGTCGAAGGTGAACGAGAAGACGCTCGCCAAGTACCTCTACTTCCCCGACATGCCGGACGTGGACCTCTTCCTCCGCCCGTCGGGCGAGCAGCGCACGTCGAACTACCTGATCTGGCAGAGCGCGTACGCCGAGATGGTCTACCAGGACGTGCTGTGGCCGGACTTCGACCGCCGCGACCTGTGGCGCGCCTGCCTGGAGTACGCCTCCCGCGACCGCCGCTTCGGCGGGGCGATCCCGAACGAGGACCAGCTGAAGAAGGACGACCCGCAGGGCGTCTGATCAGATCGGCCCTGGTCAGCGCGGACTTTTTGCGTGCCATAGAGCCCGCATTGAACAGTCCATGATCACGTCCCCCCCCTAGCCTGGACACTTTGCACCGTGCAGGCCAGAGGGGGAGACGTGGCATGAGCGATGGCCACGGCAAGGGCAAGGTCCTGGACATCAAGGTGGCGGACATCAAGTCCGTCTCACCGACGTTTCACCGCCAGGCGGTCAAGCTGAGTGACGCGCTGACCACGCTGATCAACACGCTCGACGGCTATGGCGAGCCATGGGGGGACGACAAGCCGGGCAAGGAGTTCGCGAAGAACTACAAGCCGAACCAGAAGGACATCGAGTCGTCGACCGGCGTCCTCGTCCTCGGCCTGACCAGCATCCACGAGGCGCTGCAGGACATGGCGGACGGTCACGTCGACAACGACAAGCTGATCGAGGGCATGTTCACCAAGGCGAAGAACGCGCCTGGTGGGGACGGCCACAAGTGAGCTTCGGGAGCGAGGTCGAGGAGAAGGCCAAGGCGATCCTGCTGGAGCTGGGCATGTGGTGGCCGGACGCCAACTCCGGCACCCTGCGCCACGCCGCCGACGCCTGGCGTACCTTCGCCGACAGCGTGGATGACGTACGCGCCGCGACCAACAAGGCCGCCACGATGCTCATCCACAACAACAAGGGCGAGGCGATCGACGCCTTCGAGACCTTCTGGGGGCGCTACGCCAAGGGCAAGGACGGGGGCTGGCTGAGCGACCTCGCCAAGTCCGCCCGCAGCATGGCCAAGGCGCTGGACGCGTTCGCCGACGAGGTCGATGAGGCGATCGACAAGCTGTGGACGCAGATCGCCATCGACGCCGTGGCGATCGTCGCTGGAGGGTTGCTGACCCTGCCGACCGGGGGCGCTTCCGACGCGGTCGCCGGGGAGATCATCGCTATGTCGGCGGGCCTGGGCGTCGCGGTGGAGGGGGCGGTGGCCACCATCGCCGCGGAGATGCTGGTCGGCGCCGTGTACACCGGCCTCGCGTCGATCACCGTGGACCTCGCCGTCGTGCAGCCGCTCAAGATCGCCCTGGGCCAGCAAGGTGGCTTCAGCCTGGACGAGGTGAGCGCCGCCGCCAAGGACGGCATGATCTACGGCGGCCTCTTCGGCGCCGGAGCGGGCGTGGTCAAATCCGGCGTCATCCCCAAGACCGGCGGCGTCCCCGACTTGCTGAAGCCGCCCGGCATCCGCCCCAACCTCATCGAGGTGCCCCGCGCGGGCCGCTCCGGCAAGTCGACTCCCAAGTGCGGCGAACCCATCGACATCGCGACCGGCGCGATGCTCATGGAGCAGACCGACCTCACCCTCCCCGGCTCGCTGCCGCTGGTCTTCGAACGCACCCACCTCTCCTCCTACCGTGGCGGCGCCAGCTTCGGCCCGACCTGGTCCTGCCTGCTGGACGAGCGCATCCAACTCGACTCCGAGGGCGTCGTGTTCGCCGCGTCCGACGGCATGCGGCTCGTGTACCCGGTGCCGGAACCGGGCGTTCCCACGCTGCCGGAGAAGGGCGAGCGCTGGCCGCTGGAGTGGGACGGGGAGCCGGACGGCGTCATGACCGTCACCGACCCGCAGACCGGTGTCGTACGGACCTTCACCCGCCCGGCGCCCACCGAGGAGTCCGGCGCCGTCCACCTGTGGCTGGACAGCCTCCAGGACCGCAACGGCGCCCGCGTCGACATCGAACGCGCCCTGTCCGGCAACCCCCTCGCGATCCGCCACTCCGGCGGCTACTACGTGGCCATCGACACCGACGAGCACCGCCGCGTCACCGCCCTTCGCCTCCTCGACGAGGCCCCGTCGATCTACGAACCTCAGGGACGCGAGGGCGCGGGCACGGTCGTCATGCGCTACGCGTACGACGAGGCCGGGAACCTCGCCGAGGTCATCAACTCCAGCAACGAGCCCCTCCGCTTCACCTACGACGCCCAGGGCCGCGTCACCACCTGGACCGACCGCAACGGCACCACCTTCCGGTACGTCTACGGCCCGGACGGCCGAGTGATCCGCACCGAGGGCAGCGACGGCGTCTACAACGGCACCCTCGAATACGACGACGCGGCACGCACCACCATCTACACCGACTCCCTCGGCCACCGCACCACCTACCGCTACAACACCGACGGCCAGGTGACCGAGGAGACCGACCCGCTCGGCCACACCACCGTCACCACGTGGAACACCCGTGGCGACCGCCGCCTCTCGGTCACCGACCCGCTGGGCCACACCACCCGCTACGCGTACGACGAGGACGGCAACCTCAACGCCGTCACCCTCCCGGACGGCAGCCATGCTGCGGCCACGTACAACGACCTGTGCCAGCCTGTGGCGGTCACCGAACCGGGCGGCACCACGTGGCGCCACACGTACGACGCCGCCGGAAACCTCCTCACCACCACCGACCCGGCCGACGCGACCACCCACTACACGTACGACGACCACGGCCACCTGACCTCGGTCACCGACCCCCTGGACCACACCACCCACGTGGCTTGTGACGAGTCCGGACCGCCGACCGCTGTGGTGGACCCCCTGGGCCACACCACCACGGCCCACCGCGACCCCTTCGGCCGCGTGGTGGCGGTGACGGACCCCCTCGGCCACACCACCCGTATGGGCTGGACCACCGAGGGCAAGCCCGCCTGGCGGGAGGGTCCTGACGGCGTACGGGAGACGTGGACCTGGGACGGCGAAGGCAACCTCCGCAGCCACACCGACCCGGCGGGCCACACCACCCACCACATCGCGACCCACTTCGACGTCCCGGCGACCCGCACGGACCCGGACGGCGCGTCGTACTCGTTCGCGTACGACACCGAGGTACGCCTGACCCAGGTCACCAACCCCCAGGGCCTGACCTGGACGTACACGTACGACCCGGCGGGCCGCCTCACCGCCGAGACCGACTTCAACGGCCGCACCCTCACCTACACCCACGACGCGGCGGGTAGTCTGCGTACCCGCACCAACGGCGCGGGCGAAACCCTCCACTTCACCCGAGACGCGCTGGGCCGCGCGGTTGAACAACGCACCGACGAGGGCGAGACCACGCGGTACACGTACAACGTGACAGGCCACCTCACCGAGGCGACCACCCCAGACGCCGAGCTGACCATCCAACGCGACCCCCTAGGCCGCGTCCTGTCAGAAACGGTCAACAACCGCACCACGACGTACGCTTACGACGCGGCAGGCCGC
This sequence comes from Streptomyces sp. NPDC001700, assembly GCF_053596435.1. Taxonomy (NCBI): domain Bacteria; kingdom Bacillati; phylum Actinomycetota; class Actinomycetes; order Kitasatosporales; family Streptomycetaceae; genus Streptomyces; species Streptomyces sp. NPDC001700. Next base: position 215,742 of record NZ_JBSFGE010000002.1, on the reverse strand, counting down.
CGTACGGAACGCACCACCCCCAGCGGCCTGCGCTCCACCTGGACCCACGACGCGGCAGGCCGCCCCACCACCCTCGACAACGGCGCGGGCGCCCTCTCCTTCACCTACGACGCGGCAGGCCGGGAAACCGAACGCCGCCTGGGCGACGGCGTATCCCTGACCCAGACCTGGGACCGGGCAGACCGCCTAACCGCCCAAACCGTCACCGGGGTTGCTGACAAACCTCCTCCAACACCGCTCCTACGCCTACCGAGCGGACGGCTACCTCACCGAGATCCGCGAACTCACCTCCGGCACCCGCCGCTTCGACCTCGACCCGCTGGGCCGTGTCACCGCCGTCCACGCCCACGGCTGGACCGAGACGTACGCGTACGACACGGCGGGCAACCTCACCCACGCCACCGCGCCCGCCCACGACACCCCCGGCGACCGCTCCTTCACCGGCACGATCATCCACCGCGCGGGCCGCACCACCTACGAACACGACGCCCAGGGCCGCCTGACCCGCCGCACCCGCAAACTCCTCAACGGCCAGACCCGCACCTGGACGTACACCTGGAACGCCGAAGACCGCCTGGTCAAGGCCACCACCCCCAACGGCGCTCAGTGGGCGTACGTCTACGACCCCCTAGGCCGCCGAGTATCCAAACACCGCCTCACCGACGACGGCACCCCCACCGCCCTCCTCCACTTCACCTGGGAAGACACCCGCCTGGCGGAACAGTCCACGGAGGACGGCACCCACACCACCTGGGACTACACCCCAGGCACCCACCGCCCCCTGGCCCAAACCAACCACCACACCCGCCGCCCGGGCGAGTCCCTCATCACGCAATTCGCCGCGGACACCAAAACCCACTTTCACGCCATCATCACCGACCTGGTCGGCACCCCCACCGAACTGGTCGCCCCGAACGGCACCCTGGCCTGGCAGCAACGCACCACCCTCTGGGGCACCCAACTCCCCACCCCACCCGCCGCCCTCGACTGCCCCCTCCGCTTTCCCGGCCAATACGCCGACCCCGAAACGGGCCTGTACTACAACTACTTCCGCCACTACGACCCCGAAACCGCCCGCTACACCACTCCCGACCCCCTCGGTCTCCAACCAGCTCTTAACCACCATGGTTACGTTAGGAACTCACTGGGATGGCTTGACCCGCTGGGTCTTAAGGGGTGCAAGGGTAGTGGCGAGAGTCCAGATAAGAGCTCTCTAAAATTTGAGCCTTCACCCAAGCACGGCAAGATGCAGAGAGGGGACGCTGCGCCGGAGCCTACCAACCCGCAGGCCGCCCTTGAGAGGTCGATATCTTTCAACCCGAATACGACGCGTCGCATTAGCGCTGATCATGATACTGGAGAATTCTCGGTGTTTGATGAGACGCATAATGGGACTGGCGTATATCATGGGCATGTACGGACGTGGAATGAGCTCAGTCAGCAGATGCAAAGTGCGCTTCGAAAAGCAGGATTGGTCACGGCGAAGGGCAAAATTGTCGACCCTGGCAGCTAGGGGTCGTATGCGCGGGAGGCGTTATGAAGTATGAACCGTTGGGGTCAGTTTCGGTGGCTGAGGTCGAAGACAGGCTCACGTCTGGGGACCCGCACGTTATTACTGAGACGCTGATCTCGGCAGCTCTTCACGTGTCCGATAATGTACGGGTCGAGCAATGGGTTGTTCAGTTCGCTGATCACAGTAACCCGGGAATTCGCCGAGCTGCAGCACTCGCGGTGGGGCATCTGGCCAGAATTCATGGTCGCGTCGGCGATGCAGCCGTGGCTGCGGTGGAGGCTCTCGCGGGCGACGCGGCCCTATCCGGTGCTGCCCAGGATGCACTTGAAGACGTCGAGATCTTCACCCGCCCGAAGTGAGCGGACACGAGATCGGAATTCGATTGTGTCCAGAGCTTCGCCTCGGGGATCGTGGCCAGCATGGACATGAGCGAGGGGAAACGAGCAGTTGAGGACCTCCTTCGCTGGCGCGGCGCATTGGCCGACCTCGTCCAGGCGGTCCGCCAGGACGAAGACACGTCATCGGTCAGCATCCTCGACCGCGTCACCGTCGCGGCCGTGCTGGAGAAGGTCGTGGAGGGCTTGGCAGAGCCGGGCGAGCTCTCTCTCTGGGCGCACACCGTGCACTTTCGCGACGACGTGGATTTCGAAGAGGGACACGAGGACTTGCTGACGCAGTTCCTGTTCGAGATCTCAACGCCGGAGCTGTTCGAGGCCGTCACGCCTGATCTCTGCTACCGCTGGCTGGGTAGATTCCGCATGTCTCTGGCGGCGTCGGCGGCCGGTGAAGCGGGGCGGAGGTGATGAGCGGGCTGGAGGCGGCCTTGGCCGAGGCCTCGTCTCCTTCGTGGTCGCGACGTGTTCGTGCTGGGCGTGACCTCGCCTCCTTCGCTGATGCTCCTGAGGCCGCGGAAGCGTTGGCGGGGCTGTTGCTGGACGCCGAGGACACGGCGGTGACTCGATGGACGGCAGAGGCCCTGGCCCGGGTGGGCACGGTGGCCGCCGTGCGGCTCATCGCGCTCGCCGTTGCCGAGGCTGACGACAATCACGCCGACTGGTTGCAGACCGGGGTGCGGGACGCGTTCGTGGGACCGGACAGCGTGCCGGACGTCGCAGCGGTCTGCGGGCAGCTCGCACACCACCCGGAGGAAGCCGTTCGCCGGGGTGCCTTGGAGCTATGGGCGTGGGCGGACGACATGTTGATGTGAGCCTCACAGCGCCCCTCGGCTGGTGGCCCCCGTGCGGGCGTATTGGCCCGGTGGGACCCCCACCACGCGCTTGAAGTGGCGCGTCAGGTGCGACTGGTCGTAGAGGCCTACCGCACCCGCCACCTCGCCCGGGGGTTGGCCGTCGAGGAGGAGACGGCGGGCCAGGTCGATGCGGCGCGAGGTCACGTACTGATGCGGGGCGATGCCGTATGCCGTGCTGAAGGCGCGTACGAGGTGGGCGGGGTGGGCGTGGAGGAGGCGGGCGGCTTCTTCCAGGGTGGGGGCTTCGACGTAGCGCTCGTCCAGGAGGTCGCGGAGGTTCTGGGCGATGCCGGGGTTGGGCGCCGGGGCGGTGACGGCCAGGCGAGGCCGTAGGTGCTCGCGCAGGCGCTCGCTGATGAGCGCCAGGCGGCTCTCCGCCTCGAACTCGTCGCCCGGGGCGGCCAGCGCGGCGTGCAGCTGGCCGATGCGGCGGCGCAGAAGCGGATCGGTGAGGTCCGGGCCGTCGACCGCCGGGCCGATGAGGCTCGCGTCCAGCTGGGTCATGTCGAGGTAGATGACGCGCTTGCGGAAGCCGTGGGCGGTGGCGGGTGAGCCATTGTGCGGGACCTGCGGCGGCAGCAGACTGACGGTGTCGTTCGGGGTGCCGCGCTCATGGCGGTCCAGGTCGTAGCGGACCGCGCCGTCGTCGACGATCAGCAGGGTCCAGGCGTCATGGACATGCATGGGATACGCGTGCTCGGTGAAGTGGGCGTGGAAGACCTCGCTGACGCCCGGGACCGACGGGCGCCAAGCGGAGATTTCCGGTCGGGACGCCATGCAAAGAACGTACAAGACGGCGCGGGCGTGCGGCCTGCAGTCTCACACCATGAGCACGAGCACGAATGATGAGAACGCGCCTATCCGCTTCGACACAAAGATCGCCGTACTGCTGCGCGACGACCTGGAGACCTGGCAGCGGCTGAACGTGACCGCCTTCCTCGTCAGCGGGCTCGGCGCGACCGCACCGGAGGTGATCGGCGAGCCGTACGCGGACGCCGACGGCACCGCGTATCTGCCGATGTTCCGCCAGCCCGTGCTGGTCTTCGAGGGGACGAAGGAGACGCTGACCACCGCGCACGGCCGGGCGCTGTCCCGCGCGCTGCCGAGGGCCCTGTTCACCTCGGATCTGTTCAGCACGGGCAACGACCGGGACAACCGGGCGGCCGTACGGGCGGTGGGCACCGACCAGCTCGACCTGGTGGGGCTGGCCGTCTACGGCCCGCGCAACGCGGTGGACAAGGTCCTCAAGGGCGCGCGGATGCACCCCTGAGCGGGACCCGGAACCGCTTGGGGCGGCGTGGGATCCTCAGGGGGTGAATCTGGATGACTTGGTCCGGTTGCGGCGGGCGCGGGACCGGATGGACCGGGACTACGCGGAGCCGCTCGACGTCCCGGCGCTGGCGCGCGGCGCGCTGATGTCGACGGGGCACTTCGCGCGGAGCTTCCGGGACGCCTTCGGGGAGACCCCGTACAGCTACCTGATGACGCGGCGGATGGAGCGGGCCAAGGCGTTGCTGCGGCGCGGGGACCTGTCGGTGACGGAGGTCTGCTTCGCGGTGGGGTGTACGTCGCTGGGGTCGTTCAGCTCGCGGTTCACGGAGCTGGTGGGCGAGAGCCCGAGCGCGTACCGGGCGCGCGATCATGAGCCGGGGGCGGAGATTCCGGCCTGCGTCGCCAAGGTCTTCACCAGACCGGTCAGGGATCCGGCCAGGGATCCGGTCAGGAATGGAGAAGCGAAGCCCGCCGACCGGTCGTAGCGTGACAGACATGAACACCAACATCACGCTTTCGACCTGCTTCATCGCCGTCGACGACCACGACAAGGCCCTCGCCTTCTACCGCGACATCCTGGGGCTGGAGGTGCGCAATGACGTCGGGTTCGAGGGAATGCGCTGGGTGACCGTCGGATCGCCGTCGCAGCCCGACGTCAACATCGTCCTCGAACCGCCCGCCGCCAACCCCAACGCCTCGCCCGCCGACAAGCAGACCATGGCGGAACTCCTCGCCAAGGGCATGCTGCGCGGGGTCCTCTTCGCGACCGACGACGTGGACGCCACGTTCGAGCGCGTCCAGGCGGCGGGCGGCGAGGTGCTGCAGGAGCCGATCGACCAGCCGTACGGCGTCCGCGACTGCGCCTTCCGCGACCCGGCGGGGAACATGCTGCGCTTCACCCAGCCCAAGCGCTAGCCGAAGCGCCAGCCCATGCGCTAGCCGGATTCCGGCGCGCCCCAGCCCCGCCGGTACGCGGCCCAGTCACCCGGTGTCGCCGCGAAGTCCACGTACAGCGCGACGCCGAACCGCTCACGGCGCGCGTCCTCGCGGCCCAGCCCGAGGCGGAGGCCCCGGACGCCCGCCGCCACCGTCTCGGCCGACTCGTGGTGGCCGATGTCGTCGGTGTGGAAGGCGGGCAGGCCCATCAGCAGGTCGGTGCCGCGTGGGGTCGCCTCGAGGGCCAGGCGCGTCTGCTGGGCGACGTAGCCCCCGTACAGGCTCGCCAGCGGCATCGCCGTGTCGTAGGACATCACCGCGATCTGGTCGACCCGGCGGGCGACCGCGCCGAAATACGACTGCGACCACCACTTGGGGTGACCGGTGACGAAACCCGCGACGGAGTGGAGGGAGGGGAGGGGATCGATCTGGTGCGCGGCCACCGACAGCGGCGCGCGGTGGGCGCGGGTGACAGCGCGCACGTCGTCCAGCAGCGACAGGTAGTCCTGGTCGTCGGAGTGCAGGGGTTCCAGGTCGAAGTGGACACCCGCGAACCCCGCGTCCAGGACCTGCCGCGCCGAGCGTACGACCCGCTCGCGCGTCGTCCGTTCGCCGAGGTCCATCCCCGTCTGCCCCTCGGTGGACAGGACGTCGCCGAGCCACGCCTGGACGCGTACGCCGGGCATCTCGCGCCGCACCGCGTCCACCAGCCAGCGGGCCTTCGGGTAGCGCGCCGGGGGCAGGCGGCCGTCGTGCTCCAGAGGGCCCGCGTGGACGTACAGGTCCCGGATGCCGGTTCCGCGTACCCGCTGGACCAGCTCGGCGAGCTGGGCCTCGCTGTTGCGCCCGTCGACCCAGGCGTGCCCCAGCCACGCCGCGTCCCGCTCGCGCGTACGCGTTCCGGGGGCGGGGTCGCCCGCGAACTGCAGCCGCAGCGACACCCCGGCGGTGAGGAGGGGCACGATGAGGAGCAGGGCGGTGCCCGCCGCGACGCGTTTGGGCCACTTCAGGCGTGGATGGGACCACCGGAGCGGCACGTCAGCCTCCGTCGTAGGACACGACCGTGCCGTCCAGGGTGTCGGCGACGCGTGACCCCAGGTCGTAGTCGCAGAGGTTGACGCTCCAGTTTCCGGCCGTGACCAGGGTCGCGGGCACGCCCTTGTAGGCGATGGCCTCGCGGAGCACCGCGTTCCGGTCGGCGGCCGAGGCGTGCAGGGCGAGGGTGGCGCAGTTGGGCGAGCCGGTGGCCTTGCCGGTGGTGCAGGTCAGCACCGTGTCCGACCGCTGTTTCCGGTCGTCGCAGCCGACCGCCCCGGCGAGGTCGTCGGCCAGGGCGCCGACGGTCCGGTAGCGGGGTGCGGCGGGGATGTCGGGCAGCGGGTACTTGGGGATCTTGGCCTTCTTGGGCGGCAGTACGACGCCGCCGAGAGCGGCCGCGATCTGGTTCGCGAAGCGGGGCTCGGTGACCCATACGAACCAGTGACCGGCGGCGACCAGGGTGTGGCTGGTGGGTGGCGCCCGGTGGGAGGCGATGGAGTCGCCGACCTCGTCGCGGTCGAAGATCTCCGGATTGAGTACGTGAACGTCGTTCTCGAACTTCGTGCCGTCGATGACGGACGCGCATCCGAGGCTTGAGCCCCCGCGCCCGCTGCCCTGCGAGCGGCGGGTGATCTCGCACGGGACCCCGCCCGCTTCGAGCGCCTCCACGACCGCGTCCGCGTCCGCGTAGTCGGGCTTGGTGGGCACATTGCCCGGCATCGTGGCGCTCGGGCTGGGCGACGAGCCGTCGCCGCCGCCCGTCGTGTTGCCGCACGCGGCGAGGAGGGCCGTGGCCATCCCCGCCGCGAACACGCTGATCACTCGCTTCATGAACTCATCTCTTCGGGGGCTAGCCCGTCGCCGAGGGGCGCGGTGTGAGACCGGGGCTGGGCTCGGTCGGCTTCTTGTCGCCGCCTTCGTCGTCCTTGTCACCCGAGGAATCGGACGGCGGAGTGGGGGACGGCCCGGGCTCCGGCGAGGGGGTACCGGGCTCCGGCTCGTCGGTGCCGGTGCCGTGCGACTCGTCGCCGTAGATCGGGTCGATGGTGAACGAGTGCCCCTTGGGCGTCTCGCCCTCCAGCTGCTCCAGGGCCCTCTGCCGCTCCTCGTCGCTCAGGGCCTCCCACGCCTGGGCGTCCGACAGATGCGGCTGGAGCCTGTCCCAGTTCTCCCCACGCGCCTTGATGTCGCCCCCTCGATGGTCCGAGTCGTCCCCGTACTGCTCGTTCTTCTCGCGGACGTCGGGGGTGTCGGCGGCGTAGAGGACGAACAACTGCTTGTCCGTGTCCGAGCCGTACGGATTCGTCTGCAACTCCTTGAGGTGGTAAGCGCTCAGGCGTATGTCCTCGTTGGGGTTCTCCTCGATGTACTTGGTGAGTTGGGCATCGCTGAGGTCTCCCAGGTAGGTGCCGTCCGCCGTGGTGAACACATCGCGGTTGTTCGCCATGACGTTGCGGGCCGTCCCCAGCTTCATGTGCGTGATGCCCAGCGACTTGTCCGGCTTGATCGTCTGCTGCAGCGTCCAGTTGAACATCCTGCCGATGCTCGGCAGGAAGCCGCGGCCGTCCTTGTCGTAGTTCTGGTACCACTGCTGCTCCTGCCAGACGATCGACAGCAGCAGCGTCTTGCTCATACCGGTCTCCTTCGCCGCCCGCTCCACGGCGGCGAGCTGCGCGGGGGAGACGTTGATCGGGTGCGTACCGTCGGACGCGCCCGTCAGGCGTAGCGCGATCGCCAGCGGGCTGTTCTTCTTCAGCGCCTCCTTGATCAGCTGTGGATCGGAGATTTTCGTGAGGCCGCTGATGGTGCGCAGCGCGGCCGCCGCCGTGGTGTCGGCCTTGGTCGCGCGGGACAGGGCGTCCTCGATGATGCCCTGGGCGTGCCGGACCGGCTCCGACTGGCTGTCGTCACCGGGTGCGGAGGCCACCGGCTTGGAGCGGGCGACGCGACCGCTGTCGTCGACGGTCAGCTCATGGTCGCTCGCGTAGTCGAGTGCGCTGTTCAGATCGCGCTGGGCGGCCTCGATCTCGTCGGCCAGATCGTCGTAGACGCGGCACAGCTCGCGCAGCGCCAGATTCGCCGCTTCGTAGTCATCGGCGTGCTTGACGAAGGTGCGGCGGGCGGCGAGCCCCGCGTCGGACACCCACTGCTTCTCGATGGTGCGGGCCACGTCGTCGCGGGCGACGGTGCCGATCTCGTCGCAGTGCTTGGCCGCGCTGAGGGCGTCGGTGGCGGCGTCCCGCCAGGCTTGCGGGCTCGCGGACCGGAGGTCGGGTACGGAGACCATCAGGCGCCCTCCAGCCAGCGGGCGTCCTTGCGGAGTTCCGCCTCGATGGAGAGGTCGGTGTCCATGTAGTCGTCCATGGCATCGGTGATGGCGGCGGCCGCCTCCCTGGCCGACTTGCCGAGTTCGTGCAGCCGGTCGCGCCACGCCGTGACGCACTCCTGGTTGGGCTGCGCGACCGCCCACCCCGAATGGGCCTTCCCGGCGGCCTCGGGGTCGTCCAGCTTGGTCTTGTTCTGCCCCGTGGCGCTGGTGGTGTGGAAGGCGCCCGCGGTCTTCTTCGGAGACGGTGGATCGATGAATAAATCCGGCATTCCGGGCAGGTGCGAGGACATCAGGCTTCCCCCAAGCAGCCGTAATGTGCATGTACTTGACACCGTACCCAGCAAATCGCCCCAAGACAGGGTGCGTGCGCATACGACGGTGGTTCCAGTACAAAGCTGTGACGGCCCTGGGGGAAACGGGAACGTCAGCGGGGACCAGCCCTGAGGAAGGGGGGCTAAGCCTGTGCGTCCTTCACCGGGGACGCGCAGTCACCGCAGGTGCCGAAGATCTCGATCGTATGGGCGACGTCCACGAAGCCGTGCTCGGCGGCGATCGCGTCGGCCCACTTCTCGACCGCCGGGCCTTCGACCTCGACCGCCTTGCCGCAGGAGCGGCAGACCAGGTGGTGGTGGTGCTCCTCGCTGTTGCAGCGGCGGTAGACGGCCTCGCCCTCGGTGGTACGGAGGACGTCGACCTCACCGGCGTCGGCGAGGGACTGGAGGGTGCGGTAGACGGTGGTCAGGCCGACCGAGTCGCCCCGGTGCTTGAGCATGTCGTGAAGCTCCTGCGCACTGCGGAACTCGTCCACCTCATCCAGCGCCGCCGCCACCGCGGCGCGCTGCCTGGTGGACCGGCCGCGTACTGGGGGACCCGCGGTCGCCACAGTTGCCTCCTCAACCTCGCTTGCCCGTAGCGCTCTGCCTGCCGCTCTCTCTGCTTCGCCATTGTGCCAGCTAACGGATGCGCTACGGACTAGCTAAGCATCACACGAGTACGTCGTCCTTGAGGGTGCACCGCCCCTCGGTCGAAGCGGCCCGTCCGGCGCGCTGTTTGGCGCGCCGTTTGGCCAGGGGCGCGGCGAGCGCGGTGACGACGGCGAAGACGCCGATGGCGAGGACGACGATGCTCGCGCCGGGCGGCACGTTCCGGTAGAAGGAGAAGACCGTTCCGGACAGGGTGACCACGACGCCGATGCCGACCGCCAGCGCGAGCGTCATCGCGAAGCCGCGGGTGGCCTGCTGGGCGGCGGCGACCGGGACCACCATGAGGGCGCTGACCAGCAGCAGGCCGACGACGCGCATCGCGACCGTGACGGTGACGGCCGCGGTGATGGCCAGCAGCAGGTTGAGCGTACGGACCGGCAGCCCGGTCACCCGGGCGAACTCCTCGTCCTGGCAGACCGCGAACAGCTGGCGCCGCAGCCCGAGGGTGATCAGCACGACGAAGGCGGCGAGCAGGCTGATCACGACGACGTCCTGCTGCGACACGGTGGTGATCGAGCCGAAGAGATACGTGGTGAGGTTGGCGTTGGAGCCGGTCGGCGAGAGGTTGATCAGCAGGACGCCGCCCGCCATGCCCCCGTAGAAGAGCATCGCGAGCGCGAGGTCGCCGCGGGTCTTGCCGTACCAGCGGATCAGCTCCATCAGGACGGCGCCGAGGGCGGAGACCAGGACGGCGGTCCAGACCGGGTTGGTGCCGGTCAGGAAGCCGAGGGCGACACCGGTGAGCGCGACGTGGCCGATGCCGTCGCCCATGATCGCCTGGCGGCGCTGGACGAGGTAGATGCCGACGGCGGGGGCGGTGATGCCGACGAGGACGGCGGCGAGCAGGGCCCGCTGCATAAAGGCGTAGTCGAGGACTTCCAGCATGTCAGGTCAGCAACCCTGTCCGGATCGGTTCGGCGTCGGGCGCCGCGTGGGGATGGACGTGATCATGGCCGGGCAGCGCATGCTGGCCGACGGCCTGGGGCGGCGGGCCGTCGTGGACGACGCAGCCGTCGCGGAGCACCACCGCGCGGTCGATCAGCGGCTCCAGCGGACCCAGCTCATGGAGGACGAGCAGGACGGTGGTCCCCGCGGCGACCTGCTCGCGCAGTGTCCCGGCGAGGATCTCCTGGCTGGCCAGGTCGACCCCGGCCATCGGCTCGTCCATGATCAGCAGCTCGGGTTCACCGGCCAGCGCGCGGGCGATCAGCACCCGCTGGTGCTGGCCGCCGGAGAGCGCGCCGACCGGGTCGCGGGCGCGGTCGGCCATGCCGACCAGCTCCAGGGCGCGGTGGACGGCCGCCCGGTCGGCCTTGCGCGGCGGCCCGAACCGGCGGCGGGCCAGCCGTCCGGCCGAGACGACCTCGCGGACGGTCGCGGGGACGCCGCTGGCCGCGGTCGTCCGCTGCGGTACGTAGCCGACGCGGGCCCAGTCGCGGAAACGGCGCCCCGGGGTGCCGAACAGCGCCAGCTCGCCGCCGGTCAGCGGCACCTGGCCGACGACGGCGCGGACGGCGGTCGACTTGCCGGAGCCGTTCGCGCCGAGCAGCGCGACGACCTCGCCGCGGCCCACGGCCAGGTCGATGCCGCGCAGGATGGGGCGGCCGCCGAGCGAGGCGGTGGCGCCGCGCAGGGATATGACCGGGTCCGGGGCGGATATGTCTGACTCCGGGGCGGATGTGACCGGCTCCGCCCGTTCGCCGGAGCGTTCACCGGATCGTGCGCTGCCGTCGGGTTCCTTGGCCATGGATTCCTCCGTCGTCTCGCGCGTCGTCTCGTGGGTCATTCCGCGCGTCGCCTCACGCGTCACTTCGCGCCGAGCGCCGTGCGCAGGGCCGTCAGGTTCGACCGCATGACCTCGAAGTAGTCGCGGCCCTTGGACTTGTCCGAGATCCCCTCGATGGGGTCGAGGACGTCCGTCTTCAGCTGGAGATCGCCCGCCAGCGCCTTCGCCGTCTTGTCGCTCACCAGCGTCTCGAAGAAGACGGTGTTGACCTTGTCCTTCTTGGCGATCGTGTGCAGCCCCCGCATCCGCGCCGGGCTCGGCTCGGATTCCGGGTCGACGCCGGAGATGGCCTCCTGGCGGAGCCCGTAGCGCTCGGAGAGGTAGCCGAACGCCGCGTGGGTGGTGATGAAGGTATCCGTGCCGCGGCCCTTCAATCCGGTCTTGAAGTCGTCATTGAGGGCGCCGAGCTGCTTCACCAGGGCGGCGGTGTTCTTCTTGTACGCGGCGGCGTGGTCCGGGTCCGCCTTCTGCAGGGCCTTGCCGACGCCCTCGGCGACCTGGGCGTAGCGCACCGGGTCCAGCCAGATGTGCGGGTCGGCGGCGGCGTCGCCCTCGTGGGCCTTGTGCGCCTCATGACCGTGCTCGCCGCCCTCCGCGTGCTCGTGGGCGTCCTCCCCCTCCACCTCCGTCCCGTGGTCCTCCAGGGAGGTGTACGAGGCGGCGTCGGCGACGTGCTTCGGGTCGGCCTGGCCGATGGCCTGGTCGACGGACGGCTGGAGCCCCTTGAGGTAGACCACCAGCCCGGCCTCGCTGAGCTGGGCCGTCTGCCGGGGGCTGATCTCCAGGTCGTGCGGTTCGACGCCCGGTTTGGTCAGGGAGGAGACATGGACATGGCTCCCCCCGATGCGCTGGGCGAGGAACTGCATCGGGTAGAACGACGCCACCACATCGAGCTTGCCGTCCGTCCTTCCGTCCCCGGCGTCGGTGGAGCAGGCTGTGAGGGTGGTCAAGCCCATCGCGGCGGCCCCCAGGAGGGCTGTTGCGGGGTGGAGGCGGCGTATGTTCATGACTCTCATTTTCAACAAAAATGGAAACGGTTGTCAACAAGGGTCTTGTTCTTGATCACTTCCGGTATCGATTTGATCCGGGGGGTGCCGCCGCCGGTAACCTGAAGCATTCGCTTCGCGTCCTCCAATGTCGTCATCAATGAAGAGAGCACCGTGGCCGCCGACAAGATCGACACCATCGTCAGCCTGAGCAAGCGCCGTGGCTTCGTCTATCCGTGCAGCGAGATCTACGGCGGCCAGCGTGCCGCCTGGGACTACGGACCGCTCGGCGTGGAGCTGAAGGAGAACATCAAGCGCCAGTGGTGGCGTTCCATGGTCACCTCGCGTGACGACGTCGTGGGACTCGACTCGTCCGTGATCCTCGCCCGCGAGGTCTGGGAGGCGTCCGGCCACGTCGCCACCTTCACCGACCCGCTGACCGAGTGCACCTCCTGCCACAAGCGGTTCCGCGCGGACCACCTGGAAGAGGCCTACGAGGCCAAGCACGGCAAGCTGCCCGAGAACGGCATGGCCGACCTCAACTGCCCGCACTGCGGCAACAAGGGCAGCTTCACCGAGCCCAAGCAGTTCTCCGGCCTGCTCTCCACCCACCTCGGCCCGACCCAGGACTCCGGCTCGGTCGCGTACCTGCGCCCCGAGACCGCCCAGGGCATCTTCACCAACTTCCTCGCCGTGCAGCAGACCTCGCGCCGCAAGCCGCCGTTCGGCATCGCGCAGCTCGGCAAGTCGTTCCGGAACGAGATCACGCCGGGCAACTTCATCTTCCGCACCCGTGAGTTCGAGCAGATGGAGATGGAGTTCTTCGTTAAGCCGGGCGAGGACGAGCAGTGGCACGAGTACTGGATGGAGCAGCGCTACAACTGGTACCGGGAGCTGGGCATCCAGGAGAACAACATCCGCTGGTACGAGCACCCGAAGGAGAAGCTCTCCCACTACTCGAAGCGCACCGCCGACATCGAGTACCGCTTCAGCTTCGGCGGCTCCGAGTGGGGTGAGCTGGAGGGCGTGGCCAACCGCACGGACTACGACCTCAAGGCGCACTCCGCGGCGTCCGGCCAGGACCTGTCGTACTTCGACCAGGAGGCCGGCGAGCGCTGGACCCCGTACGTCATCGAGCCGGCGGCGGGCGTCGGCCGCGCCATGCTGGCCTTCATGCTCGACGCGTACATCGAGGACGAGGCGCCCAACGCCAAGGGCAAGCTGGAGAAGCGCACCGTGATGCGGCTCGACCCGCGGCTCGCCCCGGTCAAGGTCGCGGTGCTGCCGCTGTCCCGCAACCCGCAGCTCTCCCCGAAGGCCAAGGGCCTCGCGGCCGACCTGCGCAAGCACTGGAACATCGAGTTCGACGACGCGGGCGCCATCGGCCGCCGCTACCGCCGTCAGGACGAGATCGGCACGCCCTTCTGCGTCACCGTCGACTTCGACACCCTCGACGACAACGCCGTGACCGTGCGCGAACGCGACACGATGAAGCAGGAGCGGGTCTCCCTCGACCAGATCCAGTCGTACCTGGGTGGCCGACTGATCGGCTGCTGACCAGCGAGTACGGCAGGACGCACAGCACGAGGACGGGCTCCGGCACCGCGGATAGAATGCCGCGGCGCCGGAGCCCGTCGTCGGCTTGGCAGGTTCGGTTCGGCAGGGGTTCGGCAGGAACGGGGGTTCACCAACCATGCGCAGCGTGACGCACCACATCACCGCCACCAGCGAGGACGGCACCGTCTTCGAGGTCAGCTATGGCTACGGCCGGGGGCAGCGGCGGCTCCTCGGCTGTCTGCACTGTGACTGGCAGGAACAGATCACCTACGGCGGCGCCCGCCACAAGGGCCTCGACCACCTCGCCCAGGCCCACGGCGCCCTGGGCTCCCCCCGCATGACAGCCGACGCGGCAGCCCGCCGCCAAGCCCTCCTGATCATGCTCGCCTGCTTCGCGGTGGCCGCGGCGATGCTGTGGTGGGCAGCCTCCCAGGCCTGACGCGGGGGGCGCCTCGCGCTCCCTACGCTCCCTACGCCCGCAGGCCGTTCAGCAGGAGTTCGAAGAGGTCCGCGAAGGCCAGTTCGGCGCCTGGGTCCGACCATTCCTGTGCGTAGACCGGGTCGTGGAAGTGGGCTGTGGCGGACCAGAGGGACTGGGCTGTTCTGCGGGCGTCGGGGGTGGTGAACTCGCCGTTCGCGATGCCGGTTTCGACGATTTTCGTGAGGTGGCCGACCATCGTCTCGATGTGGCGGGCGACGGTGGTGCTGTTCTCGGCGGCCAGGGAGAGGTAGGTGGCGAACAGCTCCGGGTCGTCGCCCGCCTTGCGGCGTTTGGCGGCGAAGAGGGTGGCCAGCCACTCGCGCAGGCGGTCGGCGGCCGGGCCCTTGGCGCGGGCGATGGCGGACAGTTCGTCCTGGGCCTGGTCGAGCCAGCGTTCGGTGACCGCCTCACGCAGGGCCGCCTTGGTACGGAAGTGGCGGTAGACACTGCCGTGGCTGACCCCGAGGGCGCGGGCGACGTCCACGACCGTGGCCTTGGCCGGGCCGTAGCGGCGCAGGACGTCCTCGGTGGCTTCGAGGACGCGGTCGGGGGTCAGGGGCGTCTCGGGCGGCGGCATCGGGTCCCTTACTTCTTCTCGCTGTCGAGGTGGGCCACCTGGGCCTGCCCATAGCGGTCGCCCGCTGCGGCGTCGGCCGGAACGGCCTCCTCGATCGCGGCCAGGTCGTCGGCGTCGAGCGTAGCGCCCAGCGAGCCGAGCGCTTCGGTCAGCTGCGCACGTGTGCGGGAACCGATCAGCGGGACGATGGCCGTGGCGTGCTTGGGGCCCTGGGCGAGCACCCAGGCGATGGCGGTCTGCGCGACGCTGATGCCCTTGCCGTCGGCGACCTTGCGCAGGGCCTCGACCAGGCCGAGGTTGCGGTCGATGTTCTCGCCGCCGAAGCGCGGGCTGAAGCTCCGGAAGTCGGTGTCGGCGAGCTTGCGGTCCCGGCTCCAGTGGCCGCTGATCAGCCCGCGGGAGAGCACGCCGTACGCGGTGATGCCGACGCCCAGCTCACGGCAGACCGGCAGGATCTCGTCCTCGATGCCACGGGAGATCAGCGAGTACTCGATCTGCAGATCGCAGATCGGGGCGACGGCGGCGGCCCGGCGTACGGTCTCCGCGCCCGCCTCCGAGAGCCCGATGTGCCGTACGTACCCGGCCTCGACCAGCTCGGCGATGGCGCCCACGGTCTCCTCGATCGGGACGTCGGGGTCGACGCGGGCGATGCGGTAGACGTCGATGTGGTCGGCGCCGAGGCGCTGGAGGGAGTAGGCGGCGAAGTTCTTGACGGCGGCCGGGCGGCCGTCGTAGCCGGACCAGTTGCCGTCGGGGCCGCGCAGCGCGCCGAACTTCACACTGAGCAGGGCGTTTTCGCGGTGCGCCGCAGGGGCGGTGCGCAGGGCCTCGTTGATGAGCAGTTCGTTGTGGCCCATGGCGTAGAAGTCGCCGGTGTCCAGCAGGGTGATCCCGGCGTCGAGCGCGGCGTGGATGGTGGCGAGGGACTCGGCGCGGTCGGCGGGACCGTACAGGGCGGACATGCCCATGCATCCGAGACCGAGTGCGGAGACCTGGGGGCCGGTGGTGCCGAGTTGGCGCAGCTGCATGGGAGTGCTCCTCGCGGGGACTCGGGGGACGTCGGAGGGACGTCGGGTAACGGGTATGCGTTGACGAGCGTGGCAGATGCGATGACAGATTTCAATATCTGTCATCGCATAGCTGTCACTGCATACCTGTCACCCCCACGGCCCCCGCTCACGCCACCACGCGCGGCAGCCGCAGGCTCAGCGCCACCGTCAGCGCGACCGCCGCGAGCTGCGCCGCGAGCGTGATCACCAGCGCGTCGCCCATGCCCATCGACGGCGCCAGCGCGAGGAACAGCGTGCCGAGCGTGGCCACGCCCAGGGCCAGCGAGGACTGCTGGGTCGTGACCAGCACGCCGCTGCCCACCCCGGCACGCTCGGTCGGCACCTCGGACAGCACGATCCGGATCAGCACCGGCAGCTGCAGCCCCTGCCCGAGACCGGCCAGCGCGACGCCCGGCAGCAGTCCGGCCAGGGACAGGTCCGGCCAGTCGCGCGCCACGGCCAGCATCAGCAGCCCGAGGCCCGCCGCCTGGAGCAAGCCGCCGGTGGTCACCACACGGCTGCCGTACCGGCCGACCAGGCGCGGCCCCATGAGCGAGGCCACGAAGAACGTGATGGCCATCGGCGCCAGCGCCATACCGGCCGCGACAGGCCCGTACCGCAGACCCTGCTGCAGCGCCACCGCGATGACGAACATGAAGCCGCCGAAGCCGATCGAGAACGGCACCAGGATCGGCAGGCCGCGCCGCAGCGCGCGCAGCGCGAACAGGCTCGGCGGCAGCAGGGGAGTGGTCCCGGCCCGGTCGGCGCGGCGCTCGATCACGTAGAACGCGGTCGCCACGAAGGGGAACGCGCCCAGCAGCAGCCAGGTCCACAGCGGCCAGCCCGCCGCCCGGCCCTCGGTCAGCGGCACCATCAGCGTGATCAGCGAGACGCCCAGCAGCACCGTGCCCGGCACGTCCACCGGCGCGGGCCGGTCCGAGCGGGTCTCCGGCACCGTACGCACCGCCAGCACCAGGCCGATCAGCGCGACCGGGACGTTGACCAGGAAGACCGCGCGCCATCCGGTGCCCGCGATGTCCGCGGCCACCAGCAGCCCGCCCAGGATCTGCCCCGCCACCATGGCGAGACCGGCCGTCGCGCCGTACATGCTGAGCGCGCGGGCGCGGTGCGAGCCGCTGGTGGTGGCGTGGATGGTGGCGAGCACCTGCGGCAGCATCAGCGCCGCCGCCGCGCCCTGCGCGACGCGCGCCGCGACCAGGGTCCAGGCGTCCGGGGCGAGCCCGCAGGCCAGCGAGGTCAGCCCGAAGGCCGCCATTCCGGCGAGGAAGAGGCGGCGCCGTCCAAAGGTGTCGCCCAGCCGTCCGCCGAGGACCAGCAGCACCGCGTAGGCCACGCCGTACCCGGCGACGATCAGCTCCAGGACGGCCGGGCCCGCGGCCAGGTCGCGGTCCATGGTGGGCAGGGCCACGTTGACGATGAAGAAGTCGATCAGAGGAAGGGCCGCCCCGAGCAGCAGGGTGAACAGCCCCGGGCCGCTCAGATGGCCGGGCTCGCCGGGCGTCTCCGCGACGGCACCCCGGGCCGTCGGGGCGAGGGTTCTGGTGGGGATTTCGGTATCGGTCACGCTTCAGACGATCCCGCCACACTCAGACGGGTACCAGAGTCTCTTTATCCTGGTACAAGAAGTACCTGGCAACCGGCTGAGCCCATGGGGCACTCTGGACCCATGACCATCACGGTGCAGACTGCCACAGGTGATATCCGACGGACCGAGCTGGCGGCCTTTCTGCGCAGCCGCCGCGAGCGGATCACCCCCGAGCAGGTCGGGCTGCCCCGAGGCCGCCGCCGGCGGACCCCCGGGCTGCGCCGTGAGGAGGTCGCCCAGCTCTCCACGGTGGGCGTCACCTGGTACACCTGGCTGGAGCAGGCCCGGGACATCCACGTCTCGGCGCAGGTCCTCGACGCCATCGCCCGCGCGCTGCTCCTGGACCGCAGCGAGCGCGCCCATCTCTTCGCCCTCGCCGGACAGGCCGATCCGAGCCCCGCGAACGAGTGCGCCGGGGTGCCGCAGTCGCTCCAGGTGATGCTGGAGCGGCTGGAGCCGTTCCCGGCGTGCGTACAGAACGCCCGGTTCGACCTCCTCGCGTACAACCGCTCCTACCGGCTGCTGATGTGCGACCTGGACACGCTGCCGCCGGAGGACCGCAATTGCATGTGGCTGGCCTTCACCCACGACGAGTGGCGGGCGAGCCTGGTCGAGCGGGACGAGACGATCCGGCTGATGGCCGCCAAGTTCCGCGCCGCGATGGCCGAACACGTCGCCGAGCCCGCGTGGAAGGCGCTGCTGAGGCGGCTGGAGGACGCCTCACCGGAGTTCCGGGAGATCTGGGCGCGCCATGAGGTGGTGCGGCCCGGCGACCGGATCAAGATCTTCCGGCAGTCGAGCGTGGGCGTCGTACGGCTGACCTCGACCAGCCTGTGGACCGGCCCCAACGGCGGGCCCAAGCTGCTCACGTACACCCCGGCGGACGAGGAGTCCCGTGAGCGCCTGGACCGGCTTCACGCCCTCGCGCTCGAATTGGCCGACGTCTGACCCGTCGGCCCGCCCTCCTCGAACAGCGCGGCGGCGCGCTTCGTCGTGGCCAGCGCCCAGCGGCCGGTGGTCAGCGCGCCCAGCAGCAGGATGACGGCACCGCAGCCCGCGATGATCCACCAGGCGGGCCGGGCGGCGTCCACGAACGCGGCGGCGGCCGAGGCCGAGGCCTTGTGGCCCGGCTCCGCTCCCGCCACCCCGGCCGCCGCGCCCGCGGCCAGCACGGCGCCGATCACCGCGACCCCCAGCGACTGGCCCACCTGACGGCTGGTGGAGGCGACGGCGGAGGCGACCCCGGCCTGCGAACGGGGCATCCCGGAGACCGCCGTATTGGTGATGGGCGCGTTGACCAGACCGAATCCGATACCGAACAGCACATAGCCGATCAGCAGCAGCACATTGGTGGACTGGGCGTCGAAGACCGCGAACAGCACCCCGCTGGCCGCCATCGTCACCCCGGCCAGCAGCAGCGGCAGCCGGGGCCCGCCGTGGCCCACCAGCCGCCCGGACAGCGGCGCGCAGATGAAGCACATGAACGCCATCGGCAGCATCCACAGCCCGGCGTGCAGGGCGTCGAGCCCGCGCACGTCCTGCAGATAGAGCGTGTTCAGGAAGAGGAAGCCGCCGAGCGCCGCGAACGCGCTCACCGCGATGACCGTCGCCCCGCTGAAGGGGGCGCTGTGGAAGAAGCGCACATCGATGAGCGGTTCGGCGCGCCGCCGCTCGTAGCGGATCAGCGCGACCAGCCCGATGACGGCGACCGTCGCGCAGGTGGTGATCAGCGGCGAGGCCCAGCCGTGCCCCGGCGCCTCGATGATGGCGTACGTCAGACAGCCGAGGACGGCGATGACCAGCAGCTGGCCGATGGGATCGGGCCTGCGGGGCTTCGGAGCCCGCGACTCCGGTACGAAGCGGGCGGTCAGTGCCATCGCCGCGAGCCCGACCGGAAGGTTTATCCAGAAGATCGAGCGCCAGCCGATCGACTCCACCAGCACCCCGCCGACGATCGGTCCGGCCGCCATGCTGATGCCGACGACACCGCCCCACACCCCGATCGCCCGGGCCCGCTCCCGGGGCTCGGTGAAGGTGTTGGTGATGATCGACATGGCCACCGGGTTGAGCATCGAGCCGCCGATGGCCTGCACCATACGGAAGCCGACCAGCGCCCCTAGATTGGGCGCGAGGCTGCACAGCGCCGAGCCGAGCGTGAAGATCACCAGACCGGTCTGGAAGACGCGCTTGCGCCCGATCCGGTCGGCCGTCGACCCGGCGAGCATCAGCAGCGCCGCCAGGACGAGGGTGTACGCGTCGATCGTCCACTGCATCCCGGAGACGGAGGCGTTCAGATCGCTGCGCATCGAGGGCAGGGCGACGTTCAGCACGGTGTTGTCGAGGCTGACGAGCAGCAGGCTCATGCAGCAGATCGCCAGCACGAGCATGCGCCGCCGAGGGCTGAGCTCAGGCATGGTTGAACGCTACAACGATGTCGGGGGAACGGCCGTATGAACCGCCCGGCCGATTCCCCGCGCGGGTGCGGGACAATGAGAGGTCCGGTCCGTACGACGCCACGTACCACGACGCGTACGACGGCCCGGTACGGCCACCCATACGTACGTCCTACCCGCACCGCGAGGAAGCTCACCCCATGACCCAGACGCAGCTGCAGATCGGCCCGCACACGGTCCAGCCACCGGTCGTCCTCGCGCCGATGGCCGGGATCACCAACGCGCCGTTCCGCACCCTGTGCCGGGAGTTCAGCGGCGGCAAGGGGCTGTTCGTCAGCGAGATGATCACGACCCGCGCGCTGGTCGAGCGGGACGCCAAGACCATGCGGCTGGTGCACTTCGACGGCACCGAGAAGCCGCGCTCCATCCAGCTGTACGGGGTCGACCCGGTGACCGTCGGCAAGGCCGTACGGATGATCGTGGACGAGGACCTGGCCGACCACATCGACCTCAACTTCGGCTGCCCGGTGCCCAAGGTGACCCGCAAGGGCGGCGGCTCGGCGCTTCCGTACAAGCGGAACCTGCTGCGCGCGATCCTGCGCGAGGCGGTGACGGGCGCCGGTCCGCTGCCGGTGACCATGAAGATGCGCAAGGGCATCGACGACGACCACATCACCTATCTCGACGCGGGCCGGATCGCGGTCGAGGAGGGCGTCACCGCGATCGCCCTGCACGGCCGCACCGCCGCCCAGCACTACGGCGGCACGGCGGACTGGGACGCCATCGCGCGCCTGAAGGAGACCGTCCCGGAGATCCCGGTGCTCGGCAACGGCGACATCTGGTCCGCCGACGACGCGGTACGGATGATGAGCCAGACCGGATGCGACGGCGTGGTCGTCGGGCGCGGCTGCCTGGGGCGGCCGTGGCTCTTCGGCGACCTGGTCGCGGCGTTCGAACCGGGCGGCGGGGCCGGTTCCGCCCGGCCCACGCTCAAGGAGGTCGCCGCCGTGATGCGCCGCCATGCCGAGCTGCTCGCGCAGTGGCTGGAGGACGAGGAGCGCGGCGTGATCGACTTCCGTAAGCATGTCGCCTGGTACACCAAGGGCTTCTCGGTCGGCTCCGAGATGCGCAAGCGGCTCGCGATCACCTCGTCCCTCGCCGAGCTGGACGAGCTGCTGGCCGGTCTTGACCTGGACCAGGAGTGGCCCCCCGGCGCCGACGGCCCCCGTGGCCGCACCTCCGGCCGCAACCGCGTGGTGCTCCCGGACGGCTGGCTGGCGGACCCCTACGACTGCGCGGGCGTGACGGCGGACGCGGAGCTGGACACCTCGGGCGGCTGACCTCGGTAGTTCGGGGGTCACAGGAGGTCATCACGGGCTAAAGTGATGGGCTCGTGGTGGCGGTGGGATCCGGACGATCTGGGGGGATCGGTGACAAGCGTCGTCTTCGTCCACGGCACGGGGGTCCGGGCCAAGTCGTACGAGAAGAGCATCGCGCGGGTCGTGAAGGGCCTCGGGCGGGCGAGAGCCGATATCCGCGTCGTCCGCTGCTTCTGGGGAGAGCGGCACGGGGCGTCGCTGGGGCTCGGCGGGGCGTCGATCCCGGTGCGGAGCAAGAGCCGAGGCGTCGGCGGTGACGCGCTGCTGGACGAGGACGATCCGCTGGCCGTCTGGGCGCTGCTGGAGGTGGATCCGCTCGCCGAGCTGCGGGAGTTCGCGGAGGTGGCGACGGCGCGGCGCGGCGGGGGCGCGGCGCGGGCCGGTTTCGCCCCCGGCCGTCAGGACCCCTGGCAGACCGTGGCGGACAAGGCGCGCGGGCTGACCCTGGCGGCGGTGACCGGCGGCGGAAGCAGCCTGGACGACCTGGCAGCCGACCTCGCGCCGCACCTCGGCCCGGCCGGTGGCCGCGTCGCCCAGGAGATCTCCCGCGCCCTGGGCGGCACTCCGTACGCCGACGGGATCGAGCCCATCGCGGCCCGCGCCGTGTACGCGCTGGCCGTCCAGCGGGCCGAGGGCCCGCACGGCGACGATGAGCCGCTCGCCGTGGACGGCGCCGACCGGGACACCGTCGTCGGCGCGCTCACCGGTCAGCTGGGCGGCACCGGCCGGGACGGATTCGCCGTCCGCGCCGCGAAGGGCGTCGCCGTCCGGGCGCTCAACTCCTACCTCTCGCCGCTGTCTTCGCTGGCCCACACCTTCCGTGGCGGGATCACCGAGAAGTCCGTCCCGGCCAGTGGCGACATCCTCCGCTACCAGGTGCGCGGCGCCGGGGTGCGTACCGCGATCCGTACGGCGGTGCGCGAGGCGATCGCGTCAGGGGGCGGCCCGGTGGTGCTGCTCGCCCACAGCCTCGGCGGGATCGCCTGCGTCGATCTGCTCGCCGAGCCCGATCCGCCCGAGGGCGTGGAGCTGCTGGTGACGGTCGGCTCGCAGGCGCCGTTCCTCTACGAGCTGGACGCGCTCACCGCACTGCGCCGAGGCGAACCGCTGCCCGGTACCTTCCCCCGCTGGATCAACGTCTACGACGAGCAGGATCTGCTGGGCTTCGTCGGGGAGAAGGTCTTCCCCGACCGGGTCACCGATCTGCGCGTCAACACCCGCCAGCCCTTCCCGCGCGCCCACACCGCGTACTTCGCCCACCAGCGGCTGTACGAACTGCTGGCCCCGGAGCTGCCGAAGTGACAGCGGTGGAACACGACTGGCGCCGTACCCATGCCGTGATCGTGGCGGTCGAGCGGTACAACGGCAGCGACGATCTGAACCTCGACGGCCCGGTGCACGATGCCATCGGGATGCGGAACTGGCTCGCCGGGAGGGGCGTACCGCCGGAGAACATCCAGTTGCTGGCCTCGCCCATGGAGCGCAACCGGGAGGCCCTGGCGGCGGCGCACCCCGGCTACCGCCCGGCGGAGCGCCGGGACGTGCGCGAGGTCTTCCGGGACGGGCTGCGCGAGATCGACGGCGACTGGCTGTGGATCTACTGGGCCGGGCACGGGGTGCAGGCACCGGGCGGCCGGTGGAGCCTGCTGTACCCCGAGACGTCCGACACCGACCTGCAGGGGATGGACGCCGACAGCCTGCTCGACCTGGTGCGCACCGACCATCTGCCCTGGGACGGAGTGGACCGGGTCACCGTGATCGTCGACGCCTGCCGGCGCGCCCTTCCCCTCCACACTCATGAGCTGGCCGACACCCCGCAGCCGCTCACCAAGGCGCCCCAGACCAGATCCGATCGGCGGGTCTTCTGGATGCGCGCCTGCCAGGCCGGTGCCGTCGCCATGGAGCAGGAGGGAGCCGGGCGCTTCACCTCTGCTCTGCTGCGGCAGCTCGAAGCGGCGGGCGGCGCCGGAGCGGCGCTGGATCTGGACCAGGTCGGGAAGGGCGTACGGGACGACTTCGCCCAACGACCCGCGACCGGGAGCGGGAGCGGGAGCGGGAGCGGCCGACAGTACCCGACGATGCACGTCATCGACTGGGACCAGCAAGAGCGGACGGACCGGCTCGGCCCGCCCGCCCCGCCCCTGGATCCGGAGAAGCGGCGGTTCCGGGAGATGGTGGTACTGGAGGCGGCGGGGCTGCTCGGGGCGGATCCCGCCGGGTCGGCGGCGAGGGTCGCCGCCCGGCTGTGCGAGCAGTTCACCACCGGCCCGCCCGCCATGACTCCCCTCCCGGCCGGGGAACTGGTCGACTGGGCCCTGGACAACCCGCACGGCACCGTCACCCTCCTGGCCGAGCTGAGCGCACCCGCCCCGGTCCGCGCGGAGATCCGCAAGGCGTGCCACGTCCTCCAGAACCAGTGGCTGACCCGCGCCGAGTACGTGGAGCTGGTCGCGCTGCTGGGGCGGCTGGACGAGCGGGGCCGGTACGACGTCGCCGAGGAGGCCCGCGCGCTGTTCGGCCTCGTCGATCTGGCGTTCCACGGTCCGGCCGCGCTCGCCGAGGCGCTGGAGGAGCTGCTCCCCAAACCGGACCAGCTCCCTCAACTGCTCAGGGTCGTGGAGCGCTTCGCGGCCGTCGACGGCGGGGCGGTCGCCGCCGATCTGCGTGCCTGGTCGCTGCGGTGCGCCGAACGGCTGGGCATGAAGGGCCAGTTGAAGGAGCGGCGCGGCGAGGCCGAGGAGTACGCCGAAGGCGTCAAGGCGGCCGGTCCCGCCCAGGACCAGCGCGTCCAGATCCGGCTCCACCCCTCCAACGGGCCCGAGCGCGCGTACGAGGTGTGGACGCGGCGCGGCGAGGACGTCAACTCCCTGGCCAAGGTGGACACCCCCGCCTCCCTGGAGGAGATACGGGACGGCCTGGAAGCCGTGCTGAACGCCCAGCCCTACGCCCCGGACACCCTGGTGGAGTTCTTCGTTCCCTCCACCGACCTCGAACTGGCCGTGCACCGCTGGCAGTTCGCGCGGCCCGTCAAGCGGCATCTGGGCACCGACTACCCGGTCGTCATGCGCTGCACCGAATTCCGTGAACCCCAGCGCCACGATCTGTGGAAGGGCCGCTGGAAGCGGGTCGGCACCGCCGCCACCAGGGATCTGCGCTGGCTGCCGGGCGACATGGACTGCGGTGAGGTGTACGCCGTCGTCCAGCAGACCGTGGACGCTCCCGGCGCGATGACGACCACCCCCTCGCGGGCCCGGGCGGACCTCTTCAACGCCTGTCTGTTCGGCGGGGTGCCCGTCCTCATCTGGCACGGCGAGGCGGAACCGTCCCTAGCGGAGGACGAGATACGCAAGCTACTCGGCGAGGAGAGACCACTGCGCTCCCTTCCCCAGCGGCTGCGTGAACTCCGCTCCGACAGCGACCCCTACCGGAGTCACCACGGCAGGCACATGGCCCTCCTGTGGGACGATCCGCACCACCCGCTCCCCGACCAACTCGACCTGTCCGCACCCTGAGGAGAGACGAAGAAGATGGCACAGGACTGGAGGCTCTTCCAGGGCGGCGACACCGAGCCCCACGACGTGGAGACCTGGCCCACCGCCCCGCCGTGGCGGCGCTTCGGCGACGACGCGCGGCGCCGGGGCGAGGGGCGGGGCCGAGGCGAGGGGCGGGGCCGAGGCGAGGGGCGGGGCCGAGGCGAGGGGCGGGGGCTGCCGTATCTGATCACCGACGAGGACCGCGACGTCGTCAACATGGCGCTGCATCTGCACCGCCCACTGCTGGTCACCGGCCGCCCCGGCACCGGCAAGTCGACCCTGGCCCACGCCATCGCCCGCGAACTGAAGCTGGGCGAGGTGCTGCACTGGCCGGTCAACAGCCGCTCCACGCTCACCGAGGGCCTCTACTCGTACGACGCGGTGGGCCGACTGCGCGAAGTCTCCCTCAAGCGGCGCGCCGACGAGAGCCCCGGAACCGAGCCGGACATCGGCGACTATCTGCGGCTCGGCCCGCTCGGCACCGCGCTCCTGCCGACCGGCACACCGCGCGTTCTGCTCGTGGACGAGCTGGACAAGGGCGATGTCGACCTGCCCAATGACCTCCTCACCGTCTTCGAGGAGGGCGAGTTCGAGATCCCGGAGCTGGCCCGTCTGGGGGAGGGGAAGACGGTCCAGGTGCAGACGGCCGGTTCCCGGGTGAAGGCCGGGATCACCAGCGGCTGGGTCAGCTGCCGCGTCTTCCCCGTCGTCGTCATCACCAGCAACGGCGAGCGTGAGTTCCCTCCGGCGTTTCTGCGCCGCTGCGTACGGCTCGACCTCAAGCAACCCGATGAGCGGCAGCTCCAGCAGATCGTCACCATGCACCTGGGCGAGGAGGTCGGCGCGCGGGCGCGGGAGCTGATCGCCGACTTCGTGGCCCGGCGGAACGAACGAGAGCTGGCCACCGACCAACTCCTCAATGCGGTCCGCCTGCGTTCCACCGGGGTGCGGGTCGACCAGGACGTCCTCGACAAGCTGTTCCGCTCGCTGAACGAAGTCGACGCGTAATGATCGAGCGGCTGTGCGCCCTGTTGGAGGACGCGGGGGTCGACCTCTCCCAGGAGGAGCTGTGCGACGTCCTGTGGTTCGCCGCGACCACGGCCCCGGCGCGGGCCGAGGGCGACGGCGAGGAGCGGACGCCGCCCCCGGGCACGACCGGCCCCGCCCCCGGCGCCGCCGACGGCGACGACGAGGGGGAGGACGCCCGGCGCCCGCCCGCCGGAGCGCACACCGCGGCTGAACCCGAGCCCGGCCCCCTCGCCCCCGCCGGGTTCTACGCCGCGGGCGCCGCCCGTTCCACCGAGGCCCGCCCGGCGCGCGGCGTCGGCGTCCGGGGCGTACGGGCGCTGCCCACGGCGCGCGGGCTGTCCCGCGCGCTGCGACCGCTGCGGCGGAGCGTGCCGTCGCGCACGTCCTTCCGCGTCGACGAGGCCGCCACCGCCGAGTGGATCGCCGAAACCGGTCTGCCGGACGTGGTGCTGCGCCCCCGCCCGGAGCGCTGGCTGAGCGTCGCGCTCATCGTGGACGACGGCCCGTCGATGGTCCTGTGGCAGCAGCTCGCCGCCGAGGTGCGCGGACTGCTGGAACGGCAGGGCACCTTCCGCTCCGTACGGACCTACGGGCTGGACAGCGCTCAGGACGCCCGACCGGCGCCCGGGCACGAACCCCAACCGCTGCTCACGACCCGCCCCTACGCCCCCGGCGCCCCGCGCCGCACCGCGCGCCAGCTGACCGACATCTCCGGCCGCACCCTGATGCTGGTCCTCTCGGACGGGGTGGGCCCGGGGTGGCGCAGCGGCGCGATTCCGCGTCTGCTGCGCCGCTGGGCCCGCCACTCGCCGGTGGCGGTCCTCCAACCGCTGCCCGCGCGCATGTGGCCGGAGCGCGGCATGCCCACGCAGCGGCTGCTGGTCGACGCGGGCGGCTGGGAGGGCGCGCCATGCCGTGCGCTGTCCGTGCGCCACCCGGTGCTTCCGCGCGGCTTGGTGTCGTACGACGGCAAGACACCGGTACCCGTGCTGGAGCTGGCCGAGGGCGAGCTGGGCGCCTGGGCGGCGCTCACCGGCACGGGCACGGGCACGGGCGGGGGCAGCGCGGCGCTGCCGGTGATGCTGCTGGACGGGGCGGAGAAGCCGGTGGCCGCGCAGGCCACCGCCCATGTCCCCGAGCCGACGGCCGAGGAGCGGCTGCGCCGCTTCCGGGGCGCCGCCTCGCCCGAGGCCCAGCGGCTGGCCGGGGCGCTGGCCACCGTCCATCCGCTGACGCTGCCGGTGATGCGGCTGATCCACCAGGCGGGCGCGGGCCGTGGGGAGCGCTTCCACCCGGCGCAGCTGGCCGAGGTGTTCCTCGGCGGGCTGCTGCGGAGGCGGGCGGGCGGCGCGGAGGAGTACGCGTTCCACCCGGGGGTCGCGGATCTCCTGCTGGACGCGGTCCGGACCTCGGACGCGCTGGAAACGGCGGCGCAGGTCACCGAGTTCCTGCTGCGCCGCCAGGGCAGCGGCCCCGAGTTCCGCGCCCGGCTCTCCGGCGACCACGGCGACTCCCACGTCGCCGAGGAGGCCCGCCCCTTCGCGGCGGCCTCCCCGGAGCTGCTGCAGCGGCTGGGGCTGCGGGACGAGGAGCGATACGAGAGCCCGGAGCCGCCGCGGCCGCCGTCCCCGCCCGAGCCGACGCTCCCGGTCCCCGATCTCACCGTTCGCTCCCATGTGTCGGAGCGCGTCCAGCCGCCGTTCCTCGCCCTGGTGCGCCGGATCGCGGCCGACGAGAGGATGACGGTGCCGGTGGGCGTATGGGTCGACCTGTTGCTGGCGGAGGCGGAGGACCGGGACGAGAAGTCCGGCTGGCTCGGGGTCCGGCGACTGCCCGGGCTGGCCGAGGCGCTGACCGAGAGCGGATGGCGGGACTACGCGGACGAACTGCACGGCACGATCCTGGAACAGCTTCCCGAGGTGTCGGCCGGAGAGGAGCTGGAGTCGCGCACCCTGCGTGGTCATCTGGCCCTCGCGCTGAACAAGCTGGGCGAGCACGAGGAGGCCGAGCACCATCTGAGCGCGGTGGTCGACATCTCGGGCCGGCTGCACGGGAGGGACCACGAGTACACGCTGAACGCGCGCAGCCACCTGGCCTCCCTGCTCGAAGACGCCGGGCGGGAGCAGGACGCGGAGGAGGAGCGCCGCACGCTCATCGACGCGCATCTTCGCAGCCCCGATGACCGGCGCGGGCTTGTCGCGGGACTCCGGGTGAGCCGTGGCCGCATGCTGATGGCGCTGGGGCGCCCGGAGGAGGCCGAGCGGGAGTTCCGCGTCGCACAGGAGGAGTTGGGGGAACTCAAGGGTCGGGCGCACCGGGACACGGTCAATGCCAGGGTGTGGCTGTCCAACGCGCTGGCGCAGCTCGGACAGTATGACGAGGCGGAGTTGGAGAGCCGGGCGGCCGTCGCGGACTGCGCACCCTCGGAAGAGGGAGGTCTCCCCGCGTGGGCCAACGCCGTCTTCAGGCTGGCGCATCTCCTGGGAGAGCGGGGTCGGGAGGAGGAGGCCGAGGAGCTGTGGCGGGAGGCGGCCGACCGGTTGGGGGACGGACTCGGTACGGAGCACCAGCGGACCCTGAACGCGGCGCACTGGCACATCACCGTGCTGCGCGATCTGGAACGCTACGAAGAGGCTCAGGCCGAGGTCGCGGCGCTGATCGACGTGTCAGACCGGACCCGTGGGGAGCGGCACGTCAATTCCTTCGAGGCGCGCCGTCTGCGGGCGATGCTCCTGGCCGATCAGGGCAGAAACGAAGAGTCGGAAGCGGCGTTCCGGGGCCTTCTGGCGATGCAGACCGACGTGCTGGGCGGGGAGCATTTCAGCACCCTGACCACGCGGCACGGCCTGGGGGTCTGCCTGGCCGAGGCCAAGCGATATGAGGAAGCGCTGGCGGAGTTCACCGCGGTGCTGCGAGACCGGACCGACACTCTGGGGGCCGAAGCGGCGGTGACGCTCGTGACCCGGTACTGCCGCGCGAACGCGTTGAGCGACCTCGGCCGACTGGAGGAGGCCGAGGCCGAGTACCGCGCGATCATGGGGGCGGAGGCGCGGGTGCGGGGGCCGGACGACCCCGGCACCCTGCTGACCCATCGGATGCTGGCCGACCTGCTGCGGAACCAGAAGCGCTACGCGGAGGCCGAGGTGGAGTACCGGCATGTGGCCGAGGGGCGGGCGCGGGTCCTGGGGCCCGAGGCCGAGGACACGCTGTCGGCCCGGCACAGCCTCGGCAATGTGCTGGGCAAGCTGGGCCGCTACGCGGAGGCGGAAGCGGAGAACCGCGCGACGGCCGAGCTGCGGACGCGCGCCCTCGGGGCCGAGGATTCCGCCACCTTGTGGACCCGCCACAACCTGGGCATCGCCCTCAAGGGGCTCGGACGCCTCGACGAGGCCGAGGCCGAGTGGCGCGCGGTGCTGGAGGCGAGTGAACGGGTGCTGGGCGACGACCACAGATGCACCCGGCTGACCCGCACGGCGCTCGCCCGGCTCCGGGCGGCCGATGACGATCAGGCGCCCTGATCCGCCGCCACCGCCACCGCCAGGTCGAGCGCCAGCGCCGCCGTCCAGCTGAAGTCCCGGGTGCCGCGTGCCTCCTCCGTGTACGGGTCGACGTACTCGGCGAACCCGGTCGCGGCGGCCGCCTCCACGGCCGCGTCCCGCAGCGCGTCCGCCTCGTCCGCCGCGCCGTGGAGCCGCAGGCCGCGCTCCAGCAGCCAGTTGACGTTGAACCAGGCGGGGCCGCGCCAGTAGCGGGACGGGTCGAAGGCGTGGCCGCGCAGGTCGTAGCTGGGCACCAGGCGCACCGAGGTGCCCAGCCCGAAGTGCTCGCCCGCCGCCGTGCGGAGCAGCGCGCCGACCGTGGCCCGGGGCAGCTCCGGGACGAGCAGCGGCAGCAGGCCCGCCGCGCTCCGCTCGGGGATCAGGCCGCCGCCCACCACATCGCGGCACAGGAACAGCCCGGCGGCCGGGTCCCAGAGGCGGTCCAGCAGGGCGGCCGTCAGCCGGGCGGCCCGGGCGCGATGCGGCCGGGGGTCCGCGCCGAGGTGCTGGGCGATCTCGGCCAGGGCGTGTTCTGAGGCGATGAGCAGGGCGTTGACGCCCGGGTCCTCGACGGCGAAGGCGTGGGCGCCGGGGCGGTCCTCGTAGCCCCCGTCCCGGTAGTCCGCCGCGAGCCGTACGTAGCGCCCGTAGTCCAGGTCCGTCGGACGGTCGGCGGCCGCGCCATGGTCGAGGTCGGCGCGGCGGAACGCCTCCGGCGGGACGGGCTCGACGCGGGCCAGCGGGGCGTCCCAGCAGGGGCTGTTGTCCATGCCCGGCTCCCAGGGATGGACCACCGACACCAGCCCGCCGCCGCCCAGATCGCGCCGGTCGGTCAGATAGCGGTGCCAGGCGGCGAGCCGGGGATACGTACGGGCCAGGAAGCCGGACCGTACCGAGGCGCGCGGGTCGGCGCGGTGGACGAGCAGACAGGCGAGCGCGTGCACCGGGGGCTGGACGATCCCGGAGGTCGCGACGCCGGTGCCTGCTGGGGACGGGCGCCAGAAGTCCGGCTGCCAGAAGTCCGGGCCCGGGAAGTAGGCGCCCGGCGGCACCGCCGGGTTGTACACGATGTGGGGGATCCGTCCGTCGCCCCACTGGGCCCTGAGCAGGGTTTCCAGTTCCCGCTGGGCGCGGCGTACCGAAAGATGACGCGATCCGATCGCGATGAACGCCGAATCCCAGCTCCACTGGTGCGGATAGAGCGCGCGGGAGGGGACCGTGGAGGAGCCGGTCCAGTTCTCGTCGAGGACGCGCCGCGCGCCGGGCACCACCTGCGCGAGCGCGGGCCGGGCGCTGGTCACGGGCCCTCCTCGTCATCGCCCATGCGGGCACGATACCGGGCCCGCGACGGCGCTCACCTGCGAATCGCTCATCTGAGCGACACCCCTCTCGTCGCGTCCAAGGAGTGAGACGAGGCACCCTGGAGGGGGGTGATTCTCGCCACTCTGATCACCCCCTCGCTCAGATGAGCGGATGAACGGAGGTGGTCCGGCGGTCGTCCGTTGTGCTCACCTCCTCAATGCATGGCACTCAGTGCCACGCTCTCAATGTTCGAGCCCTCGAACCAGTAATAACGGAAAGTAGCGAATGGCCGCCGCCTCACATGCGTGGCGTGTGCATGCGTTCGACTCTTGAAGGAGTGACCCGCGCCACTCCCTATCCCGGCGCACTTTCGAACACGTGGCAGGCGGGTGGTTACAGCCCGATGACGGTGGAGTGGACATACTCAGGAGCCTTCGATCTGGGTACGCTCCCCGCCGTCAGGGCAGCCGAGCCGAGGAGATCGAGTCCCGTGCCGGAAACACAAGATCAGCAGAAGTTCGTTTACGACTTCACCGAGGGCAACAAGGATCTCAAGGACCTCCTCGGCGGGAAGGGAGCGAACCTCGCCGAGATGACCAATCTCGGTCTCCCCGTGCCACCGGGATTCACCATCACCACCGAGGCCTGCAAGGTCTACCTCGACAGCGGTACCGAGCCCGCGGCCCTCCGCGACGAGGTGAGTGCGCACCTCGAAGCCCTTGAGGGGAAGATGGGCAAGAAGCTCGGCCAGGCCGACGACCCGCTCCTGGTATCCGTACGCTCCGGCGCGAAGTTCTCGATGCCCGGGATGATGGACACCGTCCTCAACATCGGCCTCTCCGACGAGTCCGTCGCCGGGCTCGCCGCGCAGGCGGGCGACGACCGGTTCGCGTGGGACTCCTACCGCCGCCTGATCCAGATGTTCGGCAAGACCGTGCTGGGCGTGAACGGCGACCTCTTCGAGGAGGCCATCGACGCGGCCAAGCAGGCCAAGGGCGTCACCGTCGACATCGACCTCGACGCCGCCGACCTCAAGAAGCTGGTCACCGAGTTCAAGGCGATCGTCTCCCAGGAGACCGGCCGCAGCTTCCCGCAGGAGCCGCGCGAGCAGATGGACCTCGCCGTACGGGCCGTCTTCGACTCCTGGAACGGCGACCGCGCCAAGCTCTACCGCCGCCAGGAGCGCATTCCGCACGACCTGGGCACCGCGGTCAACATCTGCTCCATGGTCTTCGGCAACCTCGGCCCCGACTCGGGCACCGGCGTCGCCTTCACCCGCGACCCGGCCAGCGGCCACCAGGGCGTCTACGGCGACTACCTGCAGAACGCGCAGGGCGAGGACGTCGTCGCGGGCATCCGCAACACCGTTCCGCTCGCCGACCTGGAGCAGATCGACAAGCGCTCGTACGACGAGCTGATGCAGATCATGGAAACGCTCGAAACGCACTACAAGGACCTGTGCGACATCGAGTTCACCATCGAGAGCGGCAAGCTGTGGATGCTGCAGACCCGGGTCGGCAAGCGCACCGCCGGTGCCGCCTTCCGGATCGCCACCCAGCTGGTCGACCAGGGCCTGATCGACGAGGCCGAGGCGCTGCGCCGGGTCAACGGCGCGCAGCTCGCGCAGCTGATGTTCCCGCGCTTCGACGAGGAGGCCGCGGCGGGCGACGCCGTACGGAAGATCGGGCGCGGCATCGCCGCCTCCCCGGGCGCCGCCGTCGGCAAGGCCGTCTTCGACTCGTACACGGCCGTCAAGTGGTCCCGCTCCGGCGAGAAGGTCATCCTCATCCGCCGCGAGACCAACCCCGACGACCTGGACGGCATGATCGCCGCCGAGGGCATCCTCACCTCGCGCGGCGGCAAGACCTCGCACGCCGCCGTCGTCGCCCGCGGCATGGGCAAGACCTGTGTGTGCGGCGCCGAGGACCTGGAGGTCGACACCAAGCGCCGCCGCATGATCGTGCCGAGCGCGGACGGCAAGGACGACCTGGTCATCGAGGAGGGCGACGTCGTCTCGATCGACGGCTCCTCCGGCAAGGTCTACCTCGGCGAGGTCCCGGTCGTCCCGTCCCCGGTGGTCGAGTACTTCGAGGGCCGGATGCACGCGGGCGCCGACGACGCCGACGAGCTGGTCGCCGCCGTGCACCGGATCATGGCGTACGCGGACCGGGTCCGCCGCCTGCGGGTCCGCGCCAACGCGGACAACGCCGAGGACGCCGCCCGCGCCCGCCGCTTCGGCGCCCAGGGCATCGGGCTGTGCCGCACCGAGCACATGTTCCTCGGCGAGCGCCGCGAGATGGTCGAGCGGCTGATCCTCGCCCACGGCGAGGAGGAGCGCGACGCCGCCCTCGGCGAGCTGCTGCCGCTCCAGAAGAAGGACTTCGTGGAGCTGTTCGAGGCGATGGACGGGCTGCCCGTCACCGTCCGGCTGCTCGACCCGCCGCTGCACGAGTTCCTGCCCGACATCACCGAGCTGTCGGTGCGCGTCGCGCTCGCCGAGTCCCGCAAGGACCACAACGAGAACGACCTCCGGCTCCTCCAGGCCGTCCACCGGCTGCACGAGCAGAACCCGATGCTGGGCCTGCGCGGCGTACGCCTCGGCCTCGTCATCCCCGGCCTGTTCGCCATGCAGGTCCGGGCCATCGCCGAGGCCGCCGCCGCCCGCCGCAACGCCAAGGGCGACCCGCGCGCCGAGATCATGATCCCGCTCGTCGGCACCGTCCAGGAGCTGGAGATCGTCCGCGAGGAGGCCGAGCAGGTCATCGCCGAGGTCGAGCGCGCCCACGGCGTGGACCTCAAGCTCTCCCTCGGCACCATGATCGAACTGCCCCGGGCCGCGCTGACCGCCGCTCAGATCGCCGAGTCCGCCGACTTCTTCTCCTTCGGCACCAACGACCTCACCCAGACCGTGTGGGGCTTCTCCCGCGACGACGTCGAGGCCAGCTTCTTCACCGCCTACCTGGAGAAGGGCATCTTCGGCGTCAGCCCCTTCGAGACCATCGACAAGGACGGCGTCGGCGCCCTGGTCCGCGACGCAGCCCGGGCCGGACGGGCCACCCGCCCCGACCTCAAGCTCGGCGTCTGCGGCGAGCACGGCGGCGACCCGGAGTCCGTCCACTTCTTCCACGAGGTGGGCCTGGACTACGTCTCCTGCTCCCCGTTCCGCATCCCCGTAGCCCGCCTGGAGTCGGGCCGCGCGGCGGCCAACGGCCGCTGACGGCGGGCGCGGACCGATAAGGCCACCGGGGCCCAGCCGGGACCACCCACCCTCACCCGGCACCCGGCCCCGGATCTCAAAGGGGGCGGCACCTTGTGCGGAGGTGCCGCCCCCTTCACTTGCGCCGGGGAGGCTCACCGGCTGCGGGAGACTCCCAGTTCGATGAGGTAGCGCTTGGTCACCTGGCCGCCGTAGCGGCCGTCGATCAGGTTCGCGATGCAGTCCAGCAGGCCGTTTCTGGCGGGGGCCGGGAGGGCTCGGTGGCCGGAGTAGGTGCGCAGGACGTCCAGGTAGGCCGAGGTGGTGTACGTGAGGTCCTGTTCGTAGCGGCGGAAGGTCGTGGCGGCGAAGCGGCCGCTTCGGGCCACTTCCGCCGCGTGGTCCGAGCCGTCGATGTCGGCGGCTTCGGGAGGGCGGAGGCCGGGTGGGGTTTCCGGGTCGAAGCGCTCGTAGCAGCGCTGGACCTCGACGAAGAACTCCTCGGTGCCGCCGCGCACATGCTGGCTGCGGACCACGGCGAGTGCGCCGCCCGGGCGCAGGGCGTCGGCGGCCTTGGTGATGCGTACCGCCGGGTCGATCCAGTGGAACGCCGTCGCCGAGACGACCACGTCGAACGGTTCCTCCGGCAGCGGCCAGCTCTCGAACTCGGCCGTCACCACCTCCACCGCCGAGGCCCCGGCCAGGTTGCAGCGGGCGACGGCGGCCATGTGCGGGCCCGCCTCGACGGCCGTGATCCGGCAGCCCCGCCCGGCCAGCGGGACCGTCGCCTGGCCGGTCCCGCAGCCGACCTCCAGGACGCGGCTGCCGGGGCCGGTGCCCGCGAGTTCCATGAGGTCGTCGTACAGCTCCGGCGGGTAGCCGGGCCTGGCCCGGTCGTACAGCTCCGCGTCCTCGTCGAACGTCCGGCTCAGGCGCGCGCGCCGGGACTCCTCGGGGCGGTCGTCGCGCCGGGCGGGCGTGGGGTTGTCGGGCATGAGGAGGAGGGTAGCCGCAGCAT
Organism: Streptomyces sp. NPDC001700; assembly: GCF_053596435.1. Lineage (NCBI taxonomy): Bacteria > Bacillati > Actinomycetota > Actinomycetes > Kitasatosporales > Streptomycetaceae > Streptomyces > Streptomyces sp. NPDC001700. The sequence goes on along the minus strand of NZ_JBSFGE010000002.1, from coordinate 180,991 downwards.
GCACGACGGAACGGCTGAAGGGACGGCACCTTTGTGCGGAGGTGCCGCCCCCTCTCACTCCCCCCACGGGAGCCGTTGCCGCCCGGCATCGGATCGGGCGGCAACAAGTGCCCTGTCGCCGTCGCACACTCGTCACCCCCCACGGGAACGAGCAATACGGCCCAGAGCACCGCCTGTTGAATTACGGACTGACGTCGGGAGCGTTTCCCCGGCGCGTCCGGTTTTCCCGGAGAACAGCTTTCCTCTTGGACGGGGTGTAGCGCTCCCCCTTTCACATCTGGCCAAAAGGGCATGGTCACTGACCGTGCCACCGTGCATACTCAACGGTGGTCGGGGGGCCGGTCACCATGTCACTTGTGAGGGTCTGGTGCTACGTGTTCATTTCAGTGAACTCGATCTGGCCCGGCTGCGGATGGCAGTCCGCCCGGACGCGCTCTGGGAGACCGTTTTAAGTTTCCACCGGTTGCGGGAGAACCGGGCGGAGACCGTATACGGGGAATGGCGCTCGGAGGCGCGTAACCGACTCAACGGCGAAGGGCGGCTGCTGGCGCCGCTCATTCCCTCGCGGGGCTATTTCCCCGACTTCCTGACGCCCGCCGAAGGCGTAATCGGGTGCGACGCCGCCATGGACGCGCTGCACGCGACCCCCGCCGAGCGGCTGTACTCCGAAATCGACCGGCTGCCCTCGGCCCGGACCCTCCCGGGATGGATACGCGGCCTGGCCCAGGGCGAACGGCGGCCGCTGGACCGGTTGGTGGGCGTGCTGCGCTCCTATCACGAGGCCGCCGTCGCGCCGTACTGGCCGCATATCCAGGCCCGTATCGAGGCGGACCGGGCGGCCCGTGGCCGGGCCCTGCTCGACGGGGGCGCCGACGGGCTGCTGGCCTCGCTGCCGCCGACCATGCGCTGGCGGGCGCCCGTACTGGAGGTGGACTACCCCGTCGACCGGGACCTGGAGCTGCGCGGGCGGGGGCTGTTGCTGCTGCCCTCGTTCTTCTGCCGCAGGACCCCGGTGACGTATCTCAACCCGGAGCTGACCCCGGTGCTGGTGTATCCGGTCGAGCACGCCCGCGGCGGCGCCCCGGCCCAGCCGCGGGCCGGTATCGTGCCCGCGGTCGCCGCCCCCGCCGCGCCGGGCCGGGCCGGGTCGCTCGGCAAGCTCGTCGGGCACACCCGCTCGGCCGTGCTGCTGGAGGTCGGCGGCGGCTGTACGACGAGCGAACTCGCCCGCCGGGTCGGCGTATCGCTCGCGTCGGCCAGCCAGCACGCCAGCGTGCTGCGCGAGGCGGGGCTCGTCCACACGCTGCGCCAGGGCGGCGCCGTTCTGCACACCCTCACCCCGCTGGGCGCCGCCCTGCTGCGCGGCGGTGTCCCATTGGCGCCGTCGCGGGGCGTGGGGCGTCAGTCGGGGCGTCAGTCGTCGATGCCGGAACGCTCGACGCCCGCGACGATGTAGCGCTGGAGGAAGAGAAAGACGACCAGCAGCGGCACGATCGACACCGCGGCCGCCACGAACAGCTCGTGGAGGTTGACGCTCTGGGCCGTGGTGAACGTCGACAGCGCGACCTGGACCGTCCACGCCTCCCGGTCCTGGCCGATGACCAGCGGCCACAGGAAGGCGTTCCAGGCGCCGATGAAGACGATCGTGCCGACCGCCGCGAAGACCGGCCGCGCGTTCGGCACCACGACCAGCCAGTACGTACGCCAGTAGCCGAGCCCGTCCACCCGCGCCGCGTCCTCCAGCTCCTTCGGGAAGCCCAGGAAGTACTGGCGGAAGATGAACGCCGCGACCGCGCTGAACAGCGTCGGGACGACGAGGCCGCGCAGCGTGGAGATCCAGCCCAGCGAGCTGACCAGCACGAAGCTGGGGACGAAGGTGACCGCGGCCGGGACCATGAGGGTGCCGAGGATGTAGTAAAAGACGGCGTCGGCGTGGCGGTACGGGATACGGGCCAGCCCGTACCCGGCGAGGGAGGCGAGCAGCACGGTGCCGAGGGTGGTGAGGACGGCGATCAGGGAGGAGTTGAGCAGCGCGTGCGCCATCGGCACGTTGGGATCGTCGAACAGCTCGCTGACGTTCGACCAGTGCAGCTCGCTGGGGAAGAGCGTCCAGTCGGGCGAGGTGATGTCCGCCTCGCTGGACAGGCCGTTGCGTACGAGGAGATAGAACGGGATCAGGAACAGCAGCGCGAGGGCGATCAGGAGGACCAGCCGGACCGCGCGTCCCGCGCTGACCAGGGCGTCCCGTACGTCGCGCGGGTGCTCCGCGTTTCGGCGCATCAGTCCTCCTTCCGGCCCAGGCCGAACCAGCGCGCCTGGATCACCGTCACCACCGCGATGATCAGCGCCAGGATCACCGCGCCCGCGCTGCCGAGGCCCAGGTTCTGCCCCTGCCCGAGCGCTGTGTAGTAGAGGTAGACCAGCGGCGGGCGGGCGTACGGCGGATAGCCGCGCGAGTCGGCCAGCAGGTTGTAGAACTCGTCGAACGCCTGGAACGCGTTGATCACCAGCAGCAGCACCACCGCGACCGATGTCGCCCGCAGCTGCGGAAACGTGATGTGCCGGAACACCTGCCACCCCGGCCGCGCCCCGTCCACGGCGGCCGCCTCGTACAGCCGTGGCGAGACGCGCTGCAGCCCGGCCAGGAACAGCACCATGTAGAAGCCCGCCTGGAGCCACAGCCGCACGGTGACGATCACCAGCCAGTACCAGGGCGGCTCTGTGGTCGACAGCCAGGCGATCTGATCGGCGCCGAACCAGCCGAGGACGGTGTTGGCCAGCCCGAACCGCACCCCGTTGAAGATCGACATCTTCCAGATCAGCGCCGCCACGACATAACTGCACGCGACGGGAAGGAAGAACACCGACCGGAAGAACGCCTGCGCGCGGGGCAGCCGGTTCACCATCAGCGCGAGGGAGAGCGAGAGGACGTACGTCGCCGGGACGATGAAGGCCGTGAAGACGAGGAACGTCACCAGGCTGCCGGTGAACGCGTCGTCGCGCAGCATCGCCGTGTAGTTGTCGAGCCCGACGAAGCGGGTGGGCGAGACCGTGTTGTGCGCGTCGAAGAAGCTGAGGTAGGCGCTCCAGGCGAGCGGGACGTAGGTGAAGAGGGTCAGACCGAGGGCGAAGGGACCGACGAAGATCCAGAACCAGAGCGTGCGGTTACGGCGACCCGTCAGCTTGCCCGGCATCACCGCTTCTTCTGCGGGCTCTGTACGCGGCGCAGTTCTGAGGTGGTTTTACGGACCACCGTCCGCAGCTCGCTCTCCGGGTTCGCGCCGCCCTTGATGACGCGGCTCAGCGCGTCCTGGTACGCCACCTTGCTCGCCGGTGTCCACAGCAGCGGCTCGGCGTGGCCGTGCTCGGTGGCGAACCGCACCGCTTCGCCCGCCGCGCCTTGCCGCAGCTTGGCGGCCTTATGCGCGAGCGAGATCCGGGCCGGGATGTGGAAGCCGTAGGTGAGCGCGAAGTCCTCCTGATACTCCGTCTTCTCCACCCACAGCCACTTCACGAACGCCTTCGCCAGCGCCTTGTGTTGGCTACGGGCGCTCACCGCCGCCCCGTACGCCCCCACCGGCACCGCGGGCCTCCCGTGCGCGCCGTCCTTGGGGAACGGCAGCACCCCGAAGTCGTCCCCCAGCGCCTTCTTGACCTGCGGCAGCGCCCAGAGCCCCGACCACTGCATGGCCGTCAGCCCCTGGGTGAAGGCTGCCGGGTCCGACCAGTCCGACGGCGCCCCCAGCAGCAGCGACTTCTCCGCGTACAGCTGGCGCAGCTTGGAGAGCGCGCGGGCGGCGGCCGGGTCGTCGAAGCCGACCTTTCCGTCCTCGGTGATCAGCTCCAGACCGGCGGCGTGCAGCGGCGTCCCGCCGAGGACGCCGGGTCCGCCGTCGTTGCCCAGGAACAGCCCCTTGATGCTTTTCGTGGTGAGCTTCTTCGCCGCGTCGACCAGCGCGTCCAGGGTGCGGGGCGGCTCCACCCCGGCGTCCTCCAGCATGCTGGTGCGGTAGTAGAGGAGCTGCATGTCCACTACTTGCGGGATGGCCCAGATCTTGCCCTCGTAGGTCTTGGGCGCGAGGACGGCCGGGTTGATGTCGTCCTTCGCCTCCTTGAGGAGGTCGGTGAGGTCGACCACCTGCCCGCCCTGGATCTGGTCCAGGGTCGGCCCGTTGACCTCGAAGACGTCCGGCCCGGATTTGGTGAGCAGGGCGGCGGCCGTCTGCTGGTCGTAGTTGCCCGGCCGCCACTGGACCTCGACGTGTGCGTCGTCGAAGGCGTCCGCGTAGCGTTTCACGGCTTGTTCGGTGCCGGGTTCGCCGTACTGGTGATACCACTGCGACAGGGTCGGTTTGCCCTTGTCGTCCCCGTCGCGGCCGGTGTTGGACCCGCACCCGGCCGCCGCCGCCCCGGCGAGGACGAGGCCGCCGCCGGTGCCGAGCAGTCTCCTACGGCTGATGGACATATGGCCGAGCCCCCTCGATGCCGGTGTGTCTGTATCGCCGTCAGACTCAACGATCAACGATGGGGTGGGATTACGACAGGTGGGTTGCGGCCGTATATCAACTGTCGTTGTCGATCTCGTCGAAGACGCGCTGGGCGGTCGCGAACGCCGAGTTGGCCGCCGGGACGCCGCAGTAGATCGCGCTCTGCAGGAGTACTTCGCCGATTTCGTCGCGGGTGAGGCCGTTGGTGAGCGCTGAGCGGATGTGCATGGCCAGTTCGGTGTCGTGGCCGTGGGCGATGAGCGCGGTGAGGGTGATGGCGCTGCGCATACGGCGGTCCAGGCCGTCGCCGGTCCAGATCTCGCCCCAGGCGTAGCGGGTGATGAAGTCCTGGAAGCGGGCGGTGAACGGGGTCGTACGGGCCACCGCGCGGTCCACATGGGCGTCGCCGAGGACGGCGCGGCGGACGGCCATTCCGGCGGCGTGGCGGGAGGCGTCGTCCGTTTTCTCTTGCGCGAAGTGGGTGACCAGGGCCGAGGTGACTTGCTCCGGGCGCTCCACCCCTGCCAGGTGGGCCGCGTGGGCGACCTCCACCAGGCTCGCGCCCTGGATCGCGTCAGCGATTTCGCGGGCGTGCGGGGGAGGGGTGGCCGGGTCGTCGCGGCCCGCGATGACCAGGGTGGGGGTGGTGATGGTGGGGAGTGCGGTGCGTACGTCGTAGTCGGCGAGGGCGTCGCAGCAGGCGGCGTAGCCGGTGGGGTCGGTGTCGCGCAGGTCCTGGAGCAGGGCGCGGCCGCGGGGCGTTTCGGCGAAGGTGTGGGAGAACCAGAGGCCAGGGCGGCTGGCCACCATCGCCTCTGTGCCCTGTTCGCGTACGAGCTTCGCTCGGTCTCGCCAGACGGGGGGCTCGGCGAAGTGTGCCGAGGAGCAGATGACGGCTAGGGAGGTGATGCGGTCGGGGTGGTGGGTGGCGAGGTGCAGGCCGACGGCGCCGCCGATGGAGATGCCTGCGTAGGCGAAGCGGTGCCAGTTGTTCGCGTCGGCGAGGCGGAGGACGTGGGTGGCCAGGTCGGCGATGGTGGCGCTGCCGTCGGTGGGGAGTGCGGTGGCGGGGGACGCGCCGTGGCCTGGGAGGTCCCAGCGCAGGACGCGGTGGGTGCGGGCGAGGGCGGGGAGTTGGGGTTCCCAGACGGCTAGGGATGTGCCGATGGAGGGGCCGAGGATGAGGGGTGGGGCGGTGGTGGGGCCGTCCAGGGTGGTGTGGAGTTCCGGGGTGTGGGGCACGGTTTGCTCTCCGGGGTGCGGGTCTGTGGGTTGGTTGTGGCCGGTGTTTGTTCCCCACCCCGCCCCTTCCCGAACCAAGGGCACCGCCCCTGGACCCCGGGACTTCGCCGCCCGGGCGCGGGCCGGTGGGCGGGTGGCCACGGCCGGTGGGACCCGGGGTTTCGTTGCCGAGTGCGGGCCGGTGGGTGGGTTGTGCCCACCCGTTCCTCCCCCAGCTACCGCTGGGAGGTGCCCCCTCTGCGGAACGATTGCCCACAACGGGTGCGGAGTGGCGGGGATGCTCGCCCCGCCGGGGCGCCACAGGCCCCGGGGCAGCCTGCCGGACCGCCGACGCGGGGCTCGCGGATGCGGCCTGTCCCCACCGCGTCCGGCGGTTGGGGCGGAGATGTCCCACCTCCCAGCCCCTCCGGCGTTTGAGGAGCGGGGGTTTGGGGGCGGAGATGTCCCACCTCCCAGCCCCTCCGGCGCTTGAGGAGCGGGGTCCGGGGCGGAGCCCCGTGGGGTCCGGGGCTTGCCCCGGTTTCGGGAAGGGGCGGGGTGGGGCAGGACCGCCGGAGGCCTTGCGGCGCCCGGTGGGGGCCGGGGCGTGCCCCGGTGTGGGGAATCGGCGGGGCTCAGGCTTGGGCATGGCGGCGTAGGGCTCGGTCTACCAGGGTGGGGGCTTCGCCTACGTAGGTGGTGGGGTTGAGCAGGTCGCGTAGGTGGTGTGGGGGGAGGACGTTGTGGAGGGCTTCGGCTAGGGGCTTGGACTCTTGGGCCGCCTGCGTCAGCAGGGCCTTCGCTCGGGCGCGGCCCACCACCGGGGCAAGTGCGGCGATGAGGCGTTCGCTCACGATCAGACCGTCCGTCAGGCGCAGGTTCGCCGCCATGCGGTCAGGGAAGACCCGCAGCCCGGAGGCGAGTTCCGCGGCGTCGCGGGCGGCGCCGCCCGCGAGCCGTAGCAGGTCCCGCAAGGGCTGCCACTCGGCGTGCCACGCCCCACCGGGGCGTTCGTCCTCGGCGGCGAGCGCGCCGAACAGCGTGGCGGCCAGGCCCGGGGCCTGGCGGGCGGCGGAGGCGATGAGGGTGGCGCGCACCGGGTTGGACTTGTGCGGCATCGCGGACGAGCCCCCGCCCGCCCCCTCCGCCACCTCGCCGATCTCCGTACGGGAGAGAGTCAGTACGTCGGCGGCCAGCTTCCCCAGCACGCCGACGGTGAAGGCGAGCGCCGAGCCCAGGTCGGCGACGGGCGTGCGGAGGGTGTGCCACGGCAGGTCGGGTTCGGCGAGGCCGGTTTCCGCCGCGAAGCGGGCCAGCAGCGGAATGCCGTCGTCGAAGGCGGCCAGCGTGCCCGCCGCACCGCCCAGTTGGGCCACCGGCCGCAGGACAAAAAGCCGGTCGCGGGCGTCCAATACCAGCGACCGCCAGCCCGCCGCCTTGAGCCCGAAGGTCGTAGGGACCGCGTGCTGGGTGAGCGTACGGCCCGGCATGGGCGTGGCGCGGTGGGCGGCGGCGAGCCGCGCCAGCTCCGCCGCCGTACGGTCGAGGTCGGCGACGATCAGCGGCAGGGCGCGGGCCGCGACCAGCATGGTGGCGGTGTCCACGATGTCCTGGCTGGTCGCACCCCGGTGGACGTACGCCGCGGCGGCACCGTCCGTACGGGCCACCGCCGCCGTGAGGTCGGCGACCAGCGGGATGACGGGGTTGCCGCCGGAACGGGCCCGCTCGGCGAGGTCGCGTACGTCGTACAGCCCGGCGCGCGCCGCGTCCGTCACCACGGCCGCCGCGTCGGCCGGGGCCAGCGCCCGGGCGAGGGCGGCCTCGGCGTCGAGCATGGCCTGGAGGAAGGCCGTATCGCCGGTGGCGGACTCGACCGCCGAGCCGACCCGCGCGGGGGCGAGCAGTCCAACGTCGTCGCTAGCTGAACTCAAGGAAAACCGTCTCTCCCTCACCCTGTAGCCGGATGTCGAAGCGGTACGTCCCCGGCTGGGCCTCCGCCGTCGCCACCAGCGTCTCCCGGCGCGCTGGATCCAGCGCGGCGAGGAGCGGGTCGGCGGCGCCCGGCCGCGCCGCGTCCTCGGGGAGGTACAGGCGCGTGTAGAGGTGGTGCAGCAGCCCCCGCGCGTGGACGCACACGCTGATGTACGGGACGGCGGCGGGGGCGCCGGGGCGCAGCGTACGGGCCGTCCAGTGGCCGTCGGCGTCGGTGGCGACGCGCCCGAAGCCGGTGAAGTCGACGCCGTTGCGCCCGGCGAAACCGCCGGTCACCGGGTCGCGGCGCATCGAGCCGGGCGCTCCGGACAGCGAGCCGTCCGGGCCTGCCTGCCACAGCTCGATCAGCGCGTCGGGGACGGGCGCGCCCGCGCCGTCGTGGACGCGGCCGTGCACGGTGATGGCGTCGGGGTGGCCCGTGGGGGCGAGGTCCCCGCCGCCGGGGAAGGGGAGCGCGTAGCCGTAGAAGGGGCCGACGGTGTGGGACGGGGTGGGGGAGAGCTGGGGCATCAGCGGCCTTCCTCGATCCAGGTGGCCGACGGCCCGTCCAGCACGATGTCCCAGCGGTAGCCCAGCGACCACTCCGGCTGGGACAGCGCGTGGTCGTAGGTGGCCACGAGCCGCTGCCGCGCCGATTCGTCCGTCACGGACTGGAGGATCGGGTCGTAGGCGAAGAGCGGATCGCCGGGGAAGTACATCTGGGTGATGAGGCGCTGGGTGAACGCCGTACCGAAGAGGGAGAAGTGGAGGTGCGCCGGTCGCCACGCGTTCTCGTGGTTGCGCCACGGATAGGCGCCGGGCTTGATGGTGGTGAAGCGGTACGAGCCGTCGTCGCCGGTCAACGTCCGTCCGACGCCGGTGAAGTTGGGGTCGAGGGGCGCCGGGTGCTGGTCGCGGAGGTGGGCGTAGCGACCGGCCGCGTTGGCCTGCCACAGCTCGATGAGCTGGCCGCGCACCGGCCGTCCGTGGCTGTCCAGCAGCCGCCCGGAGACGGTGATGCGCTCGCCGAGCGGTTCGCCCGGGTGCTGGATGGTGAGGTCGCTGTCGACGTCGGTGATGTCGGTGTGGCCGAAGACGGGCGTGTGCAGTTCGACGGTCTCGGGGTCGCCCTCCACCGCGACCAGCGGCTGCTTCGGGTGGCGCAGCAGGCTGCTGCGGTACGGGGCGAAGTCGCGCGCGGGGTGGTCGGCGGCGGGGGCGCCGTCGGCGCGCGCCTTGTCGTAGGCGGCGCGGCTGTCGGCGAGTTCGCGGTCGATGTCGGCTTGTGTGAGTGTCATGGGGAGCGTGCGCCTTACCTTTCGAGACGTACCTTCCGAAAAACGGGTTACCGCTCGAGTACGAGGGCGAGGCCCTGCCCGACGCCGATGCACAGGGACGCCACGCCCGTGCCCGAGCCCGCCGCGGCGAGCTGGTGGGCGACGGCTCCGGCGAGGCGGGCGCCGGAGGCGCCGAGGGGGTGGCCGATGGCGATGGCGCCGCCGCGCGGGTTGACCAGGGCGGGGTCGAGGCCGGGCCATTCGGCGAGGCAGCCGAGCGACTGGGCGGCGAAGGCCTCGTTCAGCTCCAGCGTGGTCAGGTCGGCGAAGGTACGGCCCGCCTTGGCGAGGGCGCGGCGTACGGCCTCGACCGGGCCGAGGCCGAAGTACTGCGGCTCGATGCCGGTGACGGCGGAGGCGCCGATGCGGGCCAGGGGCTCGCGTCCGGTGGCCTTGAGCCCCTCGTCGTCCACGAGCAGCAGGGCCGCGGCGCCGTCGTTGAGCGGGGAGGAGTTTCCGGCGGTGACGGTGCCCGTGTCCTTGGGCCGGAAGGCGGGCTTGAGCTTGGCCAGGGACTCCATCGAGGTGGTGTCGCGGATCGTCTCGTCGCGGGCGAGATCGGTGTCCGGGTACGGCAGCACCTCGGCCTCGTACGCGCCGTCCTTCCACGCCCGCGCCGCCTTCTCGTGGCTGGCCAGCGCGAACGCGTCCTGCGCGTCGCGGGTGATGCCGTGCTTGTCGGCGATCAGCTCGGCGCCCTCGCCGAGGGCGACGGTCCACTCGGGCGGCATATCGGGGTTGGTCATGCGCCAGCCGAGGGTGGTGGAGTACAGCTGCTGATGCCCGGCGGGGAACGCGCGCTCCGGCTTTTGCAGCACCCAGGGGGCGCGCGACATGGATTCCACGCCGCCCGCGAGCGCGATATGCGCGTCGCCGACGGCGATGGCGCGGGCCGCCTGCAGCACGGCCTCCAGGCCGGAGGCGCACAGCCGGTTGACGGTCGCGCCGGGCACGGTGACCGGGAGCCCGGCGAGCAGGACGGCCATCCGTGCCACGTCGCGGTTGTCCTCGCCCGCGCCGTTCGCGTTGCCGAGGTAGACGTCGTCGATACGGGCCGGGTCGAGCGCGGGCGTACGGGCGACCAGGCCGCGCAGGACATGCGCGGCGAGGTCGTCGGGGCGCACCCCCGCGAGCGCGCCGCCGTACTTGCCGATGGGTGTGCGGACGGCGTCCACGATGTACACGTCACGCAGGGCGGGCGATGCGGGCATCATGCGTCCTTTCCTGCGGCCTTGAGGGCGCGGAGGGCGGCCAGTTCGCCGGGGGTCGGTGGCTCGGTGGTGGTCACGGTGTCGGCGACCGCCAACTCCCAGCTGGTGGCGGCCCGTACCTGCTCGACGGTGACGCCCGGGTGCAGCTCGGTCAGCGTCAGTTCGGCGGTGGCCGGGTCGGGGCGCAGCACGCCGAGGTCGGTGATGACGGCGACCGGGCCCGCGCCGGGCATGCCGAGCTTGGTGCGGTCGCCGGGGCCGCTGCCGTGGCCCATGGTGGTGACGAAGTCGAGCTTCTGGACGAAGTTGCGGGTGGAGTGGCGCAGCACCATCAGTACCTGGCCGCAGTTGGAGGCGATCTCGGGGGCGCCGCCCGCGCCGGGCAGACGGCCCTCGGGCTTGTCCGGGCCACGGTCCACGAGGGTGGTGTTGATGTTGGCGTAGCGGTCGACCTGGGCGGCGCCGAGGAAGCCCACGTCGATCCGGCCGCCCTGGAGCCAGTAGTTGAACATCTCGGGCACCGGGACCACGGAGTCGGCGGTCTCGGCGAGTTCGCCGTCGCCGATGGACAGCGGGAGCCGGGTCGGCTTGGAGCCGATGGTGCCGGACTCGTAGATGAGGACCAGACCGGGGTTGACGGTGGCGCGGGCGAGGTTGGCGGCGGTGCTGGGCAGGCCGATGCCGACGAAGCAGGTCTTGGCCCCGGCGAGCGCGCGGGCGGCGTTGACCTCCATCAGCTCGTCGCGCGTGAAGTCTCCGGCAGGGGTTTCGGTCATCGGACGGCAGCCTTCTCGGTACGCACGTTCTCCTCGATCCACTGCGTGAACGCCTCGCGGTCCCGGGCGATCGGGTCCCATGCCTGGTAGAAGCCGTTGTCGCGCACCGAGTACCCGGTGGCGTACGAGGGGTGCGCCCCGCCGGGGACGACCGATACGGCGTCGATCACCCAGGTCGGCAGGACGATCCCGCCGGGCCGTGGCTCCAGCTCCTCGACGATCTCCTCGACCGTCACCAGCACCCGGTTCGCCGCGAGCGCGGCTTCCTTCTGCACCCCGGTCAGCCCCCACAGCTGGACGTTGCCCGCGCGGTCGGCCTGCTGGGCGTGGATCACGGTGACATCCGGATTGAGCGCGGCGACGGCGGCCAGCTCCTCACCGGTGAAGGGGCAGGTGACGGTGGAGATGGTGTCCGTACGGGTCGGAATGTCGCTGCCCCGGTAGCCGCGCAGCACGGCGAACGGCAGCTTGGACGCGCCCGCCACATAGCGGTTCGCCATGCCCGCGTGGCTGTGCTCGTCCAGCTCCAGGGGTCGGGGCCAGCCGTTCTCGACGGCGTCGCGGAAGCGGTGCAGCGAGCCGACGCCGGGGTTTCCGCCCCAGGAGAAGACCAGCTTGCGGACCAGCCCGGCGCCGATGAGCTGGTCGTAGACGACGTCGGGGGTCATGCGGACGAGGGTGAGGTCGGTGATGCCCTGGCGGATGACCTCGTGCGCGGCGGCGTACGGGATCAGGTGGGTGAACCCCTCCATCGCGACGGTGTCCCCGTCGTGGATGAGGTCCGCCACGGCGTCGTGCAGGCTTCGAATGTCGGCCATCGTCACTCCGCGGTGATCGCACACGGTTTCGGAATGCTCAGTGTGCTGACTATTTTCTTGCCGGTCTCGAACGCTCCCATCGCTCGGGGCGCTCGTCAAGGGAGTCTAGGACGAAGATGGGCCGCTCGACACTGGTGCTTCCACAGGGCAGAATCGTTCAGTACACGAACCAAAGGCGGGGCGCCGGGAGGTCAGGGCATGGGTGCGGTCGATCTCAATACTCACCCCGGGCATCTGGCCCGCCGACTTCAGCAGGCCCACTCGCTGCTGTGGGGCGCGATGGTGTCCGAGGAGACCACGTCGCCGCAGTTCGCGGTACTCAACGCGCTGGTCGAGAAGCCGGACATCGACCAGCGCACCCTGAGCGAACACGTCCACCTGGACCGTTCCACGATCGCCGACGTGGTCGCCCGGCTCGGCCGCCGAGGCCTCCTGGAGCGGGTCCGCGACCCGCGCGACGGGCGCCGCAACGTCCTCAAGCTCACCGACGAGGGCGTCCGGCTGCACCGGAAGCTGGTGACGCGGACGGCGCGGATGAACCGGGTGTTCCTGGCGCCACTGGATGAGAGCGAGCGGGAGCTGCTGCTCCGGCTGATCGGGCGGGTGGCGGACGCGGCGGAGGAGCTGCGGTCGTAGCCCCTGCCGCCGCTCTACGGCATGAACGTGCTGGTCAGCCCTCCGTCGGCAGCGCGCCCAGACCGCCCGCCACCGTACGGGCCGCGCTCGACAGCGAGGCCACGAACCTCGGCAGCCGCTCCGGCGTGAAGCGCGCCGACGGGCCGCCGAAGGAGAGCGCCGCGACCACCTCGCCGCCCCGCCCCCGGACCGGGACGGCCACCGAGGACAGCCCCTCCTCGTGCTCGCCGTGGCTGACCGCGTACCCCTGCCGGGCCGTCTCCGCCGCCCAGCGGCGCAGCGTATCGGCGTGGGCCGGGCCGTTCGGGGAGCGGCGGGCGATCCGGTCCAGGAGCGCGTCGTCGGCGCCGAGCAGCAGCACCTTGGAGGGACCGCCCGCCCAGAGCGGCAGCTCGTCCCCGACCTGCACGATGTGGCGCAGCGCCTGCGGCCCTTCCTCCTGGGCGACGCAGACGCGGTGCACATCGCGCCGTACGTACAGATGCACCGTCTCCCGGTGCTCGGCGGCCAGTTCGCGCAGGGCCCGCCGGGCCGGGGCGGGCAGCCGCCAGCCCTGGTCCGCCATGCGGACCCAGCGCAGGAAGGTGGGCCCGGCGGTGTAGCGGCCGTGTTCGTCGAGCCAGAGCAGCCCGTTGAGGCGCAGGGTCTGCAGGATGCGCAGGACGGTCGTCTTCGGCAGCCCGCTGGCCTCGACGATCTCGCGGATGGACAGGGCGGGGCGGTGCTCGCTGAAGAGGCCGAGGATGTCGATGGCCCGCTGGACCGTCCGCATGCCGCCATTGCCGCCGCCACCGTCACTCACATGGCTGCCGTCGCCGGTCCCCGTGTCGTCCGACGCCCCGCCCTTGCCCATGCCGCCACTCCTCGCACCGGTCCGCCGGCTGGTCCACCGACGGCCCCAGTATGGGCCCGGGTCCGCTGCGCGGACCAACGCCTCAGTGGCGGCGGGGGCGTCCGGGCACGTCAGAGCGGTACCCGGGGGCGCGGGTCGTGTCACATCGCGGATACTCGCCCGCAACCTCTTGTCGATGCTCAGCATACGTCCTATCGTCACCGTCACTCGGACCTCCGGGTCCATTCAGCGGACCAATGTCAGGAGTCACGGTGAAAGCAGCCGTTCTCGCCGCACCCCGCCGCCTCCAGATCGCCGATGACTGGCCGGAACCCGTATGCGGCCCCCACGATGTCCTCGTCCAGCTCGACGGGATGGGGATCTGCGGTTCCGACCTGGCTGTTTTCGACGGTGCGCGGCAGCCTCCCGCCCTCCCCTGGGTGGTCGGCCACGAGGGCTTCGGCCGCGTCGTCGCGGCCGGTGCCCATGTCACGACAGCCCCCGGGACGCGGGTCGTCATCGAGCCCAACTACGCCTGCCTCCAGTGCCCCGACTGCGCCCGTGGGCTCACCTCCGCCTGCGCCAAGCGCACCATCGTCGGCATGAACGCCCCCGGCCTCCTCGCCGAGCGCGTCGCCGTCCCCGCGCACTTCGCCCACCCCGTCCCCGACTCCGCCCGCGCCATCGACCTGGCCTGCGCCGAGCCGTACACGGTGGCTCGTACCGCCGTACGGCGTGGCGGTGTCACCGCCGACGACAAGACCCTCGTCGTCGGCGCGGGCGCCCAGGGGCTGCTGCTCTGCCAGGCGCTGCTGGCCATCGGCGTACGCCCGGCCGTCGTCGAACCCCATCCGTCGCGGCTGGCGCGCGCCGTGGAGCTGGGCGCCCGCGCGGCGGCCGAGGGCGAGGGCGGCTTCGGGTACGTCTTCGAGTCGTCCGGCGCCCAGGCCGCGCTGCGCGCCGCGCTGGAACGTACGGCGCCGGGCGCCACGTACGTCCTGGTCGGGCTGGGCGCCGACCCGTTGCCGCTCACCCTCAACCAGGTCGTCCGCGCGCAGCTCACCCTGCGCGGCTCGCTCATCTACGACCATCCCGGCGACTTCACCGACGCCCTGGCCGACATCGCCTCGGGCGCGGTACGGCCCGGCGACTCGATCGACGCATGCTTCCCGCTGGAGCGCGCGCAGGAGGCGTTCGCCGGGGCCCGCGAACGCGCGGGCAAGACCTGGATCTCGCTCACCCCCGCCGACTGAACTCCCCTCCCCGCGCCTCTTTCTGAGACGAAGGAGTCTCATCATGAGCACCACCGGCACGCCCGCCACCGCCGCGCCCCCGCCCCTCGTCCCCGACTCCGCCCGCCCGGCCGTCAGCCGGGCCCGCTACGGGCTGCTCACCTCCCTCTTCATCATCACCGCGATCAACTACCTGGACCGCACGAACCTTTCGGTCGCCCTCCCGCACATCAAGGACGACCTCCACCTCACCGCCACCCAGCAGGGCATCCTGCTCTCCTCCTTCGGCTGGGCCTATCTGCTGCTGCAGATCCCCACCGGCCGTCTCATCGACAAGATCGGCGCCAAGCTGGCCTTCGGATACGCCCTGATCGGCTGGTCCCTCGCCACCGCCGCCGTCGTCCTCTCGCGCGGTTTCGGCTCGCTCGTCGGGATCCGGGTCGCGCTCGGCGCCTTCGAGGCACCGGCGTTCCCGTCCAACAACCGCCTGGTCGTCAACTGGTTCCCGGGCAGCGAGCGCGGGCGGGCCACCGCCACGTACACCTCCGGCGAGTACATCGGGCTCGCGGTCGCCGCGCCCGCGCTGTCGCTGCTCACCGTCCACTTCGGCTGGCGCTCGGTGTTCCTGGTCACCGGGGCGGTCGGGCTGCTCTTCTCCGTCGTCTGGTTCCGCCGGGTGTACGACCGTCCCGAGCAGAGCCCGAAGGTGAGCGTCGAGGAACTGGCCCACATCCAGCAGCCCGACGAGCAGGAGTCGGCGGCCGCCGTGGAGAACGCGTCCGAGGCGGAACTCTCCACCCTGCGCGCCGATCTGCGGGTGCTGCTCACCAACAAGCGGCTGTGGGGCATGTACATCGGCCAGTTCGCCAGCGCCTCCGTCCTCTTCTTCTTCCTCACCTGGTTCCCCAGCTATCTGGTGGAGGAGAAGGGGATGGGCATCATCAAGGCCGGGTTCTGGGCCTCCGCTCCCTATCTCGCGGCGCTCGTCGGCACGCTGGCGGGCGGCGCCTGGTCGGACCGGATGCTGAACAACGGCCGGTCCCGTACGGTCGCCCGCAAGCTTCCGGTGATGATCGGCTTCGTACTCGCCTCGATCATCGTCTGCGCGAACTTCACCGACTCCGCCCCGCTTGTCATCACCTTCATGTCGATCGCGTTCTTCGCGCAGGGGCTGATGCAGAACAGCTGGGCGCTGTTCGCGGACTCCGTCCCACGGCGGCTCACCGGCACCGGCGGCGGCGTCTTCAACTTCATGGCCAACGCGGGCGGTGTGCTCACCCCGCTCGTCATCGGCTTCATCGTCGACGCGACCGGCTCCTTCACCTGGGCGCTCGGCTACATCGCCATCGTCGTCGCCGTGGGTCTGGTGGCGTACGCGCTGCTCATCGACCGGGTGGAACGCATCGAGGCGTGAGCCTCGTCATGGAAGGTCCGCTGTTCGGACCACGTGACCCACTCAGCGGTCCTCTGAGCCTACGATGGCCGGGTGACCGTGACTCCAGAACACCCCACTCCCGCCGACTGGTGGGTGACCGCGGACCAGTCGCTCGCCCTCGTCGGCCACCACACCGACGCCGCCCACACCGCACCCGATCTGCTCGCCACCCTGAGCCGGATCGGTGAGGCCAGCCGAGCCACCGACCACGCGCTCGGCGCCGCCGTTCACGCGCTGCTCGCCTCGGGCCGCACCTGGGGCGACATCGCGGACGCGCTCGGCCACCCCGACGCCGCGTCCGCCCGGCGGGCCACCGGCCCCGCCCTCGAGGGCGCCCGCCGCGCGCTGGACCGCCGTATCGGCCATCAATATGGCCCGGTTCGTCAATGATTGACGGAATTCCCTGACGGAATTTCAGAACAACTACATCGGCTACTCATTAGTCACAGGTTCCACGGAAATTTACCCGTGCCTTCACAACTTCCCCACATGCGGAGTCTAGGTTCTCCATATTCATTCGACGCCCACGGGGAGGGATGTCACGGTGCCCGGAATCGATGAGTGTCTGCTGGAGGCCATGAAACTGCCCGGTGCCCGGGGTGCCGCCGTGGTCGACTGGACCAGCGGTCTGGCGCTGGGCACGGTCGGGGAGTCGCCGAGCGGCGACCACGAGGCCACGGCGGCCGAGACGGCGGAACTCGCGCGGATGGCGGCGGAATACCCGTCCTTCGCCCCGGCCGACGGCTCCGACTGGTCCGAGGGATCCGGTGGGCCCGACGGGCCCGATGACGGCACGCCTGTGCACGACGTGATCGTCAGCAATCGGGACAGCTACCACGTCCTCCAGTTCGTCCGCACCACCTTCGACAGCAGTGTGTTCCTGCATCTGTGGCTCGGCCGTACGGAGGGCAATCTCGCCCTCGCCCGCATCCGGCTGGGCGAGATGGCGCGGCAACTGGTTCTGGGGTGAGCGCCTTGCTGCACCGGCTCGCCGCCGAGAAGGCCACCGGCACGTTCATGCGGGAGCGGGGCACGCTCCATCTCGCGGGCGGACACGTCATCCACGCGGAGAGCCCGGAGACCCCCGATCTCGGGCTGCTGCTCACGGCGGGCGGCGCCCTGTCCACCGAGGAGTGGCGGCAGGCCCTTGCCGAGGCCGGACCCGAACAGCGGGTCGGGCGGTTTCTGGTGGACAGCGGCCGCTTCCCCGAAGGGGCGCTGGAGCTGTGCCACCTCGGGGCGCTGTACGACGCGGCGTTCTTCGTCCTCGCCCCCGGCGGTGGCCCGGCCCGCTTCCGGTCCGGGGCCGCCCACTGGATGGGAGCCGTGCGCCCCGTGCCGGTCGGCGCGGTGCAGCGGGAGGCCTCGCGGCGACGGGAGCTGCTGCGCGAGATCTGGCCGGAGGGGGAAGCGGACACCGAACCGCTCGTACGGACCCCTCGCGCCCTCGACGCGAACGTGCCGTCGCGGCAGCGCGCGGTCCTCGACCACGTCGACGGGGTGTGCACCGCGGCCGACATCTCCCGCCTCCTGGGCCGCCCCGCCTTCCACACGCTCGTGGACGTACGCCGTCTCGTCGCCGCCGGGATCGTGACGCCGACCCGGCAGGCACCGACCCGGCAGCCACCGACCCGGCAGCCACCGGCCCGGCAGCCACCGACCCGGCGGCCTCCGCGGCGGCCCGGCCCCGTGGCCGCCCCGCAGCCCCGCACTGCTGCCACATCCACCACCGGCCCCGACATCAGCCTCCTGCGCCGCCTCAGGAACGCGCTGGAGGGCCTGTGATCCGCGCGCTCAGACAGCGTGCCGAAAGGAGACAGCTCATGTCGGCCGAGGCCGAAATCCTCGACGAACTCCACCGGCTCCGGTCGCGCATGCCGCAGCTGACCGGCGCGCTCGCGGCCAGCGCCGACGGCCTCGTACTGGCGCAGGACACCCGGGGTGTCGAGCCGGAAGGAGTGGCCGCCCTCACCGCGGCCGCGCTGGGCATCGCCCTACGGCTCACCGACGCCACCGGGCAGGGCGGCTTCCGCGAACTCCTCATCCGCAGCGACCGCGGCTATCTGGCCACCTACGCCGCCGGACCGTCCGCCGTGCTGACCCTGCTGGCCGAGGGACAGGTGAACGTCGGCCGACTGCACCTGGAAGGACGCCGCTCCAGCCGCCGCGTCAGCGAACTGCTCCAGGCCACCGCCCAGCAGCCGGACCGCCCCCGCGAACAGCCACCCGCCGCCACCGATGCCCCTCCCTTGCCCGTACGGCCCACCTCCCGACGCGGCGGCGGGTCCCGCACCCGCTGACCGCAGCCCACCGCACCGCACCACACCGCAACACGAAGGGAACGACACCCGTCATGTCGAACACCGAAGCAGCACTGAAGGACGCGCTCTCGTCGATCGAGGGCGCCACCGGAGCCGCGCTCGTCGACTACACCAGCGGGATGGCGCTGGGCACCCTCGGAGGCAGCGCGAACTTCGACCTGAACGTGGCGGCCGCCGGTAACACCGACGTCGTCCGCGCCAAGCTGCGCACCATGGAACACCTCGGCATCCAGGACGAGATCGAGGACATCCTCATCACCCTGGGCACCCAGTACCACCTGATACGGCTGCTCAAGAGCCGCGGCGGCAACGGCCTCTTCCTCTACCTCGTCCTGGACTCCGGACGCGCGAACCTCGCGATGGCCCGCCACCAGCTGAGAAAGATCGAAGCCGACCTGGAGATCTGAACCTCTCAGCGGCTGACGGTCCCGATCACCACCGTGGCCTCCCGCTCCTCACACACCTCCACGCGCGGGACCAGCCCATCGCCCCTGACGATGTCGAGCGCGCGCGACGCCTGCCGCTCGCTCGTCTCGAACAGCAGACTGCCGCCCGGTGCCAGCCACCCCGGTGCCCCGGCGGTCACCCGGCGCAGTACGTCCAGCCCGTCCGCGCCCCCGTCCAGCGCCACCCGCGCCTCATGGACGCGCGCCTCGGGCGGCAGCAGCCCGACCTCCCGGGTGGGGACGTACGGCACATTCGCCAGCAGCACATCGACCCGGCCGCGCAGTGCGGTGGCGGGCAGCGGCTCGTACAGATCGCCCTCGTATACGGTGCCCCCCGCGGGCTCCACATTGCGGCGGGCACAGCGCACCGCGGCCGGGTCGATGTCGGCCGCGTACCACTCGGCCCGCCCGCCCAGCGCCGCCACCAGCGCGGCCCCGAGCGCGCCCGACCCGCAGCACAGATCGACCACCACCGCCCCGGGCCGCGCCAGCGCGGCCGCCCGCTCGACCAGGAACTCCGTACGCCGCCGTGGTACGAACACCCCGGCGTCGACGGAAAACCGCAGCCCCCGGAACTCCGCCCAGCCGAGCACATGCTCCAGCGGCAACCCGGCGGCGCGCCGCTCCACCATGCCGTCTGTTTCGTCGGCGGTGCGAGCCGTGGAAAGGATCAGCCGCGCCTCGTCCTCGGCGAACACACACCCGGCGGCGCGGAGCCGGGCGACGACGTCGGAAAAGGCGATGATGGAAGGTGCCGACATGGAAGCCTTTCGGAATCCCCGAGGGCGCTCCCGACGGTCAGCTATCCCGCGAATCCTTGAGGGAGTACCCAGCCTGAACTGGCGTTGATGGGTCTCACCTCCTTGGTGCGTACGGGTGACGCCACATTACCCGATCAGTGTCCGCCGGGCCTCGTGGATGAGGCGGTGGGCGTCGGCGCCGAAGACGGCGGATTCGCGGAGGGCGTTCCAGGCGCGGAGGTAGAGGGCGATGCTGTCGGCGTCGTTGATCCATAGCTCGGCGTGCCAGTCCTCGACGAGGACCAGTCTTTCGTCGTGAACCCAGAATCCGTTAGCGGGTTGGATCTTCAGAGCTGCCGTGAACGGCACGATGCCCAGCTCTACCGTGTCCAGTCCGATGACGCTCATGAGTCGATCGAGCTGGGCTGCGAGCACCGAGGGCGGGCAGACGCGAGCGCGGAGCGCTCCTTCCCACATGAGGATGTGGTACCGCTTGCGCGAGTCGTACAGCCCTTGCTGGCGCTGCAGCCGACCGCGTACCGCGGATTCGGTGTCGCGTGGAGACTTGTGCAGGTCTGCGTTCTGGGTGAAGACGGATCGTGCGTAGTCGGGCGTCTGGAGCAAGCCCACCACGAGACAGTTTTCCCAGCCGTGCAGTGTGGTGGAGCGTTGGTGCTCGGCGTTGATCGTGTCCTGTACGGGCTTGTGCCCGGCGGCGAGTTGGCGGCGCCACGATCGGATCTGGGACTCGAGGCCGCTCAGCCGGGACTGCAGCTCCTGTGCGGTCTCCGGCTGATCGGTCGCGGCCGCCCAGGCACGCAGGTCGTCCGCCGACGCGGTCTGGCGCCCGTTCTCCAGCTTGTAGATCTTGGAGTGCGGCCAGCCCAGGCGCTCGGCGAGTTGTGTACCGGTGAGTCGGCCTCCAGGACATGACGCACGCAGCTCCCGAAGCCGCGCTCCCAGGGCTACCCGTGCCTGTTGAAAGTCAGTGCTCACCGATACCGCTCGCTAGCTGTTCGCGGCCACCTCTGCCGCGAACTGGTCGTATGGGATGGCGCGATGCATTGCCGCGTCACGCACCTGGCAGTACCGCAGGACCTCTGCGGGTTCCGTGATCACCTCGACATTGAGCAGTGTGTCGTCGTCATCGAAGTTGAGGAGAGCGACGAGCCGGGAGTCGAAGATCCAGAAGTCCTCGGCGGGCAGTCGCAGTCGGTCGGCCTCGCCGCGCCAGAGATTGCGTACGTCCTCACCTGTGGCGGCGTTGCATTTCGCGTAGTCGAGCAGGAAGAGCTGTCCAGTGGTCGGCGGGTCGTCGACGACGCGGACCCGGCCGACGTGCTTGCCCTGTGACGTCTGGCGCCGCATGTTCGTGCACCACTCGCTATCGAGGTCCCATGTGGCGATGCCTGTCTCGACGAAAGCCACATAGGAGTCGTCCTCGCGGTCGGACGCGTAGCCGTGTCGCGTCTCAAGGTGCCAGGCCGAGTGCTCGAAGGTCTCGAAGAGCTTCCTGAACTCTTCCGAGTCGATCAGCTTGGGCACGCGGTCGATCTCCTTGGGGCCGTGGTTGACGAGCAGTTCGCGCGGGACGATCACCGCTGCGTCCCCAGTGCCCAGGTGCTGAAGCTGGGCGATGTCCTCGAGATCGGTGAGCGGTGTTCCCTGGACGATGATTTCACCAGTGTCAAGGTCCTCGTGAACGGCAGGGCACGAACCGCTCTTGCTGTCCGTGCCGTTGAAGCGCAGTCGTCGCGCCATGATCACGTCCTCCCTGGTTGATCTGGACGCCACGAGCATGCCGCACCTATGCGTGCGCTCGGTATGCCTTTCATGACCCTACGTGAGATCAATCAAGAACATCCCGCCGGTAGGCGAGAACATTCGAGAACATCGCCCGCGCTCCCCGGTCCCTTGTCCCTAACGTCCCGTTCACGCAGAAACGGCGGGAGAGGTGACCGATGAGAATCCGCGAACAGGACATCGAGGCGATGGGTGCCGATGAGTGCGCCACGCCCAGAGCCGAAGCCCAGGCCGTGGCCGAATTGCTACGCCAGGCATTGGGGCGCCTCGGCTTCACCCCTGACGAGCCGCACGGCGCCAAAGGCGGGGAGCTGTACTGGCCCACCCTGCGCGGCGAACTCACCGTGTCCGGCTATCCGTTGGTGGCCCTCGGCCGCATTCCGCTCGACAGCGCGAACCGGCTCGCCGAGGTCCTGATGCGGGCGGCGCTGGAGGAGCAGACGAAGAACGCCACCTCGCCGTAGACGGCGCTCAGACCCCCGTACCGACTGGACCGGAGCCCTGGCAGGTCGAGCCCAGCCGGAACGGGTGCACGTGCACGACGGCGTGCGGAGAGCCCACGCGCCGACAGCACAGGAGGGAATCATCCCGATGCGGCTGGCAGGACACAAGACCGTCTTACGGCAGGACCCGGACGACGGCGACACCATGCCCGACACCGACGCGCCGTCACCCCCTTCGGGCGGCGGCTGCGGTGGCGGTGACGGCTGCGGCCGTCAGTAACTCCGGTAGGCGCGGCAGTCCCGGTCGGCGTGCCGGGACTGCCCGCGCGGTCAGCGAAGGCGGCGCATGTGCACCATCACCACGGCTACACCTGGCTCGGCTCCGGTCATGAGTTGTCGAAGGACGGGCCGCGGCGGCCCATCCACCCCGAGTTCACGTCCAGCAAGGTCGTTCCGCTGGAGGTGGCGCATTGGCTGCTGAAGCCGCCGTCGTTCATCCAAGGGACCTGGACCGACCCCGCCGAGGCAGTCGACTGGTTCGAAAGCCAGGCGCACGCGCACGGAGCGGTAGCGGGCGCGGCGGCTCGCGCGGTCGGTGCCGTTAAGGCCGGGGAGGATGTCGTCGGGGGGTGGTATCTGACGGGGCAGCGGTTTCTGTCCGTCTGCCTGGTCGCGTGCGGGCCGCACCGGATGCGGCCCGAGATCCCCTGCCCGCAGCGGCTTATGTGAGGGCCGCGTACCGCACGCCCGTCAGTTGCTCCGAGGCTGCCCACAGCTGGCGGGAGGCCTTGTCGCTGAGGGTCCACTTGGCGCGGGTCGCGTGGGTGGGGGAGCCGGGGCGGAGGCCCTGGAGGGGTGGGCCGAAGTAGTCGTCCTGGTGGACGTCGGGGGCGGTGGCCGCGTAGAGGGTGGGGAGGGCGCCTCGGTGTGCGGGCTGGGCGAAGTAGCGGTTGCCGATGGCCATGAAGCGTTCGGTGGCCCGGCGGCCCCGCATCCTCGGTGCGACGGACATGAGGTTGGTGGCGGCGTAACCGGGGTGCGCGGCGGCCGCCACCAAGAGGGCGTTCGCGGTGCGCAGGCGGTGGGCCAGTTCGTGGGTGAAGAGGAGGTTGGCGCTCTTGGAGCGCGCGTAGGCGGCCCAACGCCGGTATCTGCGCTGCATGGAGAGGTCGGCCGGATCGACCGTGCCCAGCAGGTGCATGAAGCTGGACACGGTGACCACGCGGGCGCCCGGCCCGGCCGCCAGCAGCTTCGGGAGCAGCAGTCCGGTGAGTGCGAAGTGACCGAGGTGGTTGACGCCGAACTGTGTCTCGAAGCCGTCGGCGGTCCTGCGGTAGGGGATGGCCATCACGCCCGCGTTGTTGATCAGCAGATCGAGCCGGTCGCCCGGGAGGTCGGCGGCGAAGGCCCGTACGGACGCCAGGTCGGCCAGATCCAGCGGCGCCACCCGGACGGCCGCGCCCGGCACCTCGGAACGGACGCGTTCCTCGGCGTCCTTGCCGCGCCCCGCGTCCCGGCAGGCCAGCACCACCTGGGCGCCGTGCCGGGCGAGTTCGAGGGCGGTGGCGTAGCCGAGGCCGCTGTTGGCGCCGGTCACCACGGCGGTGCGGCCGGTCTGGTCGGGGATGTCGCTCGCGGTCCAGCCCTTCATCACGCACTCCTTCGCCGTCAGCGGTCAGCGGTCAGCGGTCTGCGGCCTGCGGTACGCGCCGGTAGCTGTTGCGCGGGGCGACAGCTTAAGCGCGCGGCGGTGAAGGTGCGAGGGGGACTGCGAGCGCCGTTGTCGTACCCATGAGCGAGGATCTCCCCATGACGCGATCGAACGGGGGAGGGTCGATGACGGACGCGCGCGCGTGGGCCGCTCTGGACGACCGCTGGCTGGTGCACGCGCTGGCGGGGCTCATCGACGGCACGGGGTACTGGGGGCCCGGGGCGCTCGGTGGCATCGAGCGGACCGGGGCGTATCTGCGGGGCGCGTGGGATCCGGCGGATCCGGCGGAGACAGGGGTGGAGCCGGGGGAGGGGCCCGGGAAGGCCGGTGAGGGGTCCTGGGCGCGGTTCATCGGGCGGATCGGGGCCGTCGCGCTGCGGGCGGCCGTCGCGCCCACGCGGGACGAGCGGCGGCAGCGGCAGCTGGCGCTGCTGGAGATGTGGGCGGAGACGCCGTTCGCCGATCCGGCGGCCCGGCTGCGCACCGGGATCGTGGTCACCGAGCGGGCGGCGGTGCGTGACGAGCGCGGGGCGGCCGTCAGCGTCGGGTGGGGCAGGGACCGGCGGAGCCGGTTCGTCGATCTGCGCACCGGGGGCGCGGAGCCGCCGAGCCTCGGCGAGATCGCGGAGGTCACCGAGGCGCCGCGCGGCTGGGGCAGCGCGGAGCAGGTGCGGCGGCTGGTGGCGCTGGTGCGGGAGCGGGGGCCCGTGCCGTGGGACCGGGCGGCGGTGGACCTGCTCAGGGACGGTACGGGGCTGGGCCGGGCGGCGGCGTCGCTCGCGCTGGCCGGGATGGTCAGCCTGAGCTACCGCCCGACCCTCGACGCCGACGAGCGGGCGACGCTGCGGCTGAAGACGGCCGAAGCCGAGGACGCGAACAGCGAGTTGGCGGGGATCGGCGCGGCGGAGCGGCTGGAGCTGCTGGCGGGCGTCCTGCCGGAGGACCCCGCCGAGCTGTGGGAGCCGGGCGGGATGCGGCCGGTGGCCGAGCGGATCGCCGAGGCGTGGCGGGCGCGGTACGGGCGGCGGACCGTCGTCCCGGAGCGCACGCTGAGCGCGGTCGTGGAGCGGGGGACGTTCCCGCTGTCCGCGGGCCGCTTCTGCGCCGCGTTCACCGACCCCGCCGGGGAGCCCACGCTCCGCGCCGACCTCGACACCTGGATCCGCAGGACCGACTACGGATGCACCGCGGCCGACGAGCGGTACGACATCGTGCGGTTCGACGAGCTGCTGAGCGGCGCCGTCCGCAACCTTCCCTGGGCCAGCGCCGAGCTGCCCGCCGGGGACCCGGTCCGGGACGGGGTGCCCGGCTTCGTCGGCCTCATGAAGGACCGGCTCAACCACCCCGAACTGCTGCTGGACGCGGGCTACTTCCGCCATCAGACCGACGAACCGATCGCGGAGCTGCGCGAGGTGTTCGGCGGAAGCCCGTACGCCGGACCGGAGCGGCTGGATGTCGCCACGGTGGACGACGGGCTCACGGTCGGCGCCGAGGGCATGATCGACCGCCGTGGCTACCGGGACAACACCCGCCTCTACTTCCGCCCGGCGTTCTACGGGGACGACGAGCGCTCCAAGCGGCTGTCGGCGGCGTCCGCGCCCGGGGTCGGCCGCCGTGAGCTGGAGGCCGTGGAGTGGCTGCGCGGCCCGGTCTGCGCCCGCATGGTCGAGCGGATCGTCTCCGGGGCGCTGCCCGCCGGGGCGTACGAGAGCGATCCGGCGGCCTCGGCGCCCGGCGTGGTGGCGTCGGTCGCCGGGAAGCTGGGGCTCGACCAGGACCCGGCGGTCCTCTATCTGCAGCTGCTGGTCCTGCCCCGGCCGACCGACCGTGGCGTCCGCGTCTGGAACGGATGGACGTCCGCCCGGCACCAGGAGGCCGCCGCCGCGCTGGTCGACCGGGGGCTCGCTGTCGCGGACAAGCGGGCCCGGGCCGGTCGCCAGGTCTTCCTGCCCGGCGATTGGGCGCCCGCGCCCAAGAAGTCCTACCAGCCGGTCGAGGTGTGGAAGGCGGACCTCCACGGTCTGCGGCTGGGCTACGACGGACGCGTGGAGGACTCCCTTCCGCTGCCCACCCGCACGCTGCCCGAGCTGTTCGCGGAAGGCTGGGCGCGGGTGGAGGCGGGGGAGGGCCCGCGCTGACACCCACCGGCCCAGCTGACACCCACCGGCCACCGGTCACTTCACGCGCGCCTCGCACACCAGCCGCCGCCGGTGGTCCACCCGGCGCTCCGGCCCGGTCAGCGTCAGCGGCACGGTGTGGCGTACGTCGGCGTCGGCGCTGGAGGACGCCAACCGCAGCTCCAGCGCGCCCGGTTCGACGATCCGGGTGCCGTCCTGATCCGCCGGGTACGAGGCGAGGTCGGCGTGGAAGGTGAAGTGCACCTCGGCCGACTCGCCCGGCCCGAGCGGCACCCGGGTGTAGCCGACCAGCCGCGCCACCGGGCGGGCGGTGCGGGCCACCGGATCGTGCAGATACAGCTGCACGACCTCGGTCCCGGCCCGCTCGCCGGTGTTGCGCACGGTCAGCCGTACCGTCGTCTCGCCGTCCGTCGGCACCTCGGCGGCGTCCGCCTCCGGCCGCTCCCAGGCGAACGAGGTGTACGTCAGCCCGTGGCCGAAGGGGAACAGCGGGGTCGGGTCGACGGTGCTGGCCTCGCCGAGGCGGCCGAGCGGGGGCTGCAGATACGTCCACGGCTGGCCGCCGGGCGCGTACGGCACGCTCACCGGCAGCCGCCCGGACGGGCCGACCCGCCCGCCCAGCACCCCGGCCACCGCAGGACCGCCCTCCTCGCCGGGGAAGAACGCCTGCACGGCGGCGGCCAGCAGCCCCGACCAGCGGCCGAGGGCGTACGGGCGGCCGGTGAGCAGCACTAGCACCACGGGCGTCCCGGTGGCCAGCAGTGTGTCGAGCAACGCGCCCTGATCACCGGGGAGTTCGAGGTCGGCGGCGTCGCACCCCTCGCCCGAGGTGCCGCGCCCGAAGAGCCCGGAGCGGTCGCCGAGCACGGCCACGCACACCTCGGCGTCCGCCGCCATCCGCGCCGCCTGCGCCAGGCGGCTCTCGGCGGTGAGCGCCGCCGCGCCCCCCGAACCAGGTCCGGCCTGCGCGGCGGGCGCCGGGCCGGGCGCGGCGCACCCCTCGGCGTGGCTGATCCGGGCGCCGGGCAGCTCGGCACGGAGCGCGGCGAGCAGCGTCGGCACGTCGACACCCATGGGCAGATCGGGGTGTTCGATGCCGACGTGGCGGGGGAACGTGTAGCAGCCGAGCATGGCGGCCGGGTCGTCGGCGAGCGGTCCGACGACGGCGACGCGGGCGTCGGGCGCCAGCGGCAGCACATCGCCGTCGTTGGCGAGCAGCACCACGGACTCCTCGGCCAGCTGCCGCGCGACGGCCCGCATCGCGGGCGGGTCGAGGTCGACGCGGCGCGGAGCCTCCTGGGACCAGTCCGGGTCCAGCAGCCCCAGTTCAGCCTTCTGGGTGAGCACCCGGCGCAGCGCCCGGTCGACCAGCCGCTCCGGCACCTCCCCGGCCCGTACGGCGTCCCGCAGCGGGGTGCCGTAGCAGCGGACGGCGGGGAGTTCGACGTCCACGCCCGCCGCCAGCGCCAGGGCGGCGGCGCGCCCGGGGGAGTCGGCGACGCGGTGGGCCAGCTCCAGGAAGGAGACGCCGAAGTAGTCGGCGACGACGGTGCCGGTGAAGCCCCACCGCTCCCGCAGCAGTTCGGTCAGCAGCCACGGGTTGGCGGCGGAGGGGACGCCGTCGAGGTCGTTGTAGGAGTGCATCACGGAGCGGGCCCCGCCGTCCCGCAGCGCCATCTCGAACGGCGGCAGGATCATCTCCGCCAGTTCGCGCGGGCCGATCGAGACCGGCGCGTGGTTACGGCCGCCCCGCGAGGCCGAGTAGCCCGCGAAGTGCTTGAGCGTGGCGATGATCCCGGCGGATTCGAGGCCGCGTACGTACGCGGTGCCCACCGTCGCCACCAGGTACGGGTCCTCGCCGATCGACTCCTCCGTACGCCCCCAGCGCGCGTCCCGCACCACGTCCAGCACGGGCGAGAGCCCCTGGTGGACGCCGACCGACCGCATCGAGCCGCCGATCTGCCCGGCGGCCCGCTCCACCAGCGCCGGGTCGAACGAGGCACCCCAGGCGAGCGGCGTCGGGAAGACGGTGGCGCGCCAGGCGGTGAACCCGGTCAGGCACTCCTCGTGGACGAGCGCCGGAATCCCGAAGCGGTTCGCGGCGGCGATACGGGCCTGGGTGCGGGCGAGCGCGGCGGCGCCCTCGGCGGGGTCGACGGGGGCGGTGCCGAAGGGGCGGGTCAGCTGGCCGAGGCCGTGCGGGAGGAGGCCGTCGAGGTCCACGTCCTCCGCCACCTCGTGCTGGAGCGGGGCGACGTCCTCGCCCTCCTCGCTCTCCGAACCCGGCCACACGCTGTAGAGCTGGGCGAGCTTCTCCTCCAGCGTCATCCGGGCGAGCAGATCGTTCGCGCGGTCCTCGGCGGGGAGGGAGGTGTCCTGCCAGGGGTGAGGCATGAAGCTCCTTGTGGTGAGCGGCGAAGTGGAAGGCGGTCTACTTGCCGCCCATGCCCATCAGACCGTTGATCAGCTGGCGCCGCGCGAACAGATACACGAGGAAGATCGGGAGGATGGACAGTACGACCGCGGTGAGCACCGCCGGGGCGTCCATCCGGAACTCGCCGACGTAGTCGTACAGTCCCAGCGTCAGCATCCGGTTGCTCTTGGACTGGGTGAGGATCAGCGGGAAGAGGAACCCGTTCCAGGCGTGCAGCGCGGACATCACCCCGACCGTGGAGATCCCGGACCGGGACAGCGGTACGACCAGCTGGAGCAGCACCCGGGTCGGGCTCGCGCCGTCCAGCGCCATCGACTCGTACAGCTCCTCGTCGATGTCGCGCATCGTGCCGACCAGGATCAGCACGCTGACGGGGAGGGAGAACGCGGCCGTCGGCAGGATGACGGCGAGGAGGGTGTCGTACAGCTGCAGCTTGGTGATGACCAGATAGATCGGGATGATCACCGCTTGGGAGGGGATCGCGAGCCCGAGCAGGAAGATCTGGAAGATCCGGCGGGAGGCGCGGCTGCGGGTGCGGACGACGCTGTAGCCGACGGTCACCGACAGCACGATCACGAGGGCCGCGCAGACGGCCGTGACCAGCGCGGTGTTGAGGAGGTACTGGGGGAAGCCGGAGTCCAGCACCCGCCGGTAGTTGGTGAGGGTGGGGCGGTCGGGCAGGGCCAGCGGGCCGTCGTCGATATAGCCGTCGCGGCTCTGGAAGGTGGCCGCGACCAGCACGTACAGCGGCAGTCCGACGATGCCCAGCCAGATGAGCGAGCCGAGCCCGGCGGCGTAGTTCCAGCGGGGCAGACCCCGGCGGCGGGGGCGGGGGTGAACCGCCGCCGGAGTCCTCTTCGGCGCATGGACGCCGTCTTGGGGGTGCCGGTGCAGGACGTCGCTCACATTCCCTCCCGCGTGCTGCGCATCGCGGCGAAGCCGGTGAGCCGTACCAGCAGCAGGGAGACGGTGGTGGCGACGATCACCAGGATGGTCGCGAGGGCGCTGGCGTAGCCGAGGTCGAACGCCTTGAAGCCGTTGCTGTACATCAGGTACGGCAGGATCGTGGTGTCCGTGCCGGGGCCGCCCTTGGTGAGGATCAGGACGGTGTCGAAGAAGGTCAGCGCGCCCACCACCATGATCACTGACGAGGTGACGATGGTGTTCCGCAGCTGCGGGAGGGTGATCGAGAAGAACTGGCGTACGGTGCCGGCGCCGTCGATCGCCGCCGCGTCGTAGAGCGAGCGCGGGACGGCGCGGGCGCCGCCCTGGTAGATCAGCGTGTGCAGTGGGATGAACTGCCACGCGGTGACGAAGAGGATCGCGCCGAACGCGCCCGTGGAGCTGCCCAGCAGATCGCCGTCCGCGAAGCCGATCGCCGGGCCGATGTCCGCGATCAGGCCGAAGTTCGGGTCCAGCAGCGACTTCCAGACCAGCGCGAGCGCGACGGACGACCCCAGCAGCGGCAGGAAGAAGATCGCGGACAGCACGGCCCGGTTGCGCTGCCGCCCGGCCGCCCAGACCCCGAGCAGCAGCGCCAGCGGGGTCTGGACCAGCCAGGTCAGTACGGTGAGGACGAGGCTGAGGCGGATGGCCTGGTGGGTGTCGGGGTCGTCCCACAGCCGGGTCCAGTTGCTGACACCGGTCCACTGCGGGGTGCCGATGCCGTCCCAGTCGGTGAAGGCCAGCGCGCCGACGAGGATCATGGGGGCGACGGCGAAGAAGACGAAGAACAGGGCGCCGGGCAGGGCCCAGGCGGCGCTCGGCCGCCCCACGCTCTTGTGCCCGGTGGCGGCCTTGGGTTCGGTGGCGGCGTTCGCCATCACATGCCCTTCAGGGCATCGACGAACGCGGTCGGGCTGAGCTGTCCGTTGAACAGCTTCTGGATGTTGGTGTGCAGGGGCGGCGTGTACTTCGCGGGCAGCGCCTGGTCCCAGGAGAGCGTGAAGTCCGGGGCCTCGCGCACCATGTCGTACTGGAACTTCGCGTACGTGGGGTTCTCGTGGCCGTTCAGCAGCGAGGACGCGTCGGAGGTGGTGGGGACGTCACCGTTGGCGATCAGCGCCTTGGCGTAGTCCTGTTTGGCCGCGAACTTCACGAAGTCGATCGCCGCCTGCTGCTTCTTGCCCTTCAGCTTTCCGCTGATCGACCAGTAGTTGGTCGGGTTGCCGACGACGTTCTTGGGGTCGCCGGTGCCGCCGGGGACGGCCGGGAAGGTGGTCCAGCCGAGGCCCGACTTGGCGAACTCGGGCTGATTGGCCTTCTGGTTGGCGTACTCCCAGCTGCCCATGAGGTGCATCGCGGCCTTGCCCTTGGCGAAGTACGTGGACGCGCCGTCCGCCGTGTAGTTGACCGACTTGTAGTTCTTGCCGAACGCGCCGCGGTCCACCAGGTCCTTGATCGTCTGCGCCGTCTTCAGCACCGCGGGGTCGTCCCAGGCGTCGTTGCCCTCGCTCTGGATCTTCTTGAAGACCCCGGCCCCGCCGTAGCGGTCCACCAGGTACTCCACCCACATCATCTCGGTCCATGGGTCGGTACCGGCTACGACGAAGGGGGTGACGCCCTTGCCCTTGAACGTGCCGATGAGCTTGATGATGTCGTTCCAGGACTTCGGGGGCTGGGCCCCCGCCTCCTTGAACACGTCCTTGTTGTAGAAGAGGATCACCGGCTGCATGCCGCGCATGGGGACGCCGTAATGCTTTCCGTTGATCGCGCCCGCGTCGAGGATCGAGGGGATGAACCCCTTCCGCAGCGACGGGTCCTTCTTCATCGCGGGGCCGAGGTCGAGCAGCATGTCCTTCTCGACGAACTCGCTGATGCTGCCGCCGCCCCAGTTGAAGAACACCTCGGGGGCGTTGGGCGTGCCCATCGAGGTGCGCAGCTTGTCCGAATACCCGTCGCCGGGTACCTGGGTGAGCTTGACCTTCACCTTCGAGGTCTTGTTGAAGCGTGCGACGACGTCGCGCTGCACCTTGGTCGAGGGGTCCTGGTAGACCCAGACGCTGATCTCCCCCTCCCCTGACCCCCCGGGCCCACTGCTCCCGCAGCCGCTGAGCGTTCCCCCGAGGGCGAGCGCGGCTGCCGCCGCGAGGCCCGTCGCACGGAGAGATGACCTTGACCGAGGTATGCGCATCGCGTGCCTTCCGGAAGTAGCCCGATAATTCTCGGAAGCGGTTGCGTGGACGGTATGGGGGCCCTGACACGGTGTCAATACCTCCGGCGCCGCCCGGGGTTCTGCCCCCACCCCGCCCCTTCCCGAAACCGGGGGACACCCCCGGGCCCCGCATCGGGGCTGCGCCCCGAACCCCCGCCGGGGCTGCGCCCTCGGGCCCTGCGGGGGCTGCGCCCTCGGGCCCTGCGGGGGCTGCGCCCTCGGCCCCCGCCGGGGCTCCGCCCTCGGCCCCCGCCGGGGCTGCGCCCCCGGCCCCCGCCGGGGCTGCGCCCCCGGGCCCTGCCTCCACGCCCGCCATCGAGGTTCCGCCCCCCCGGGGCCCCGCCGTTTGTCCCCCACCCCGCCCCTTTCCGAAACCCGGGGACACCCCCGGGCACCACCGGGGCTGCGCCCCTGGACCCCGCTTCGGGTCTCCGCTCCCGGGCCGCACCGGGGTGATGCCGCGGGCCGTGTGAGGGCTGCGCTCCTGGGCCCCGCCCCTGGCCCCGCGTCGGAGTTCCGCTCCCGGGCCTCGCCGTCGGGGTGCGCTCCTGGGCTCCGCTTCGGCTGACTCTCGGTCATTGCGGCTCCGCCACGTTGCTCCCGGCCTGCCGGGGTTCTGTCCCCTGCTCGCCAGCGGGGGCTGGAAAATCCAGCCCGTCCGGCGATTGAGGACCGGGGGCCGGGGTGGAGCCCGCCACGCGGCGGAGCCGCATGTCGATACTGCGGGGAGGGGCGGGGTGGGGGCTTACGTCCCGGTCGGGGGAGCGGTGCTGGCACGGATCACCAGTTGCGTGGCCAGCTCCACGCGAGGGGAGTCGATCTCCTCGCCGCGCGCCTGCCGCAGCACCGTGCGGGCCGCCAGCTTGCCCATGTCGGCCAGGGGCTGGCGGACCGTCGTCAGGGGCGGGGCCGACCAGCGGACCTCGGGGAGGTCGTCGAAGCCGACCACGCTCACATCCTCCGGCACCCGCAGCCCCCGCCGCCGCAGGGCCTCGATGGCGCCCAGGGCCATCTGGTCGCTGGAGGCGAAGACGGCGGTGGGCGGGGTGGGGGAGGCCATCAGCTGGTCGCAGCCGTGGAAACCGGATTCGTGGTAGAAGTCCCCCTGTGCGACCAGAGCTTGATCGAACGGAACCCCCGCCGCCTCCAGGGCCGCCCGGTGTCCGTCCAGCCGCGCCCGGCTGCACAGCAGCCGGGGCGGTCCGGCGATGAGACCGATCCGGCGGTGGCCCAGGCTCAGCAGGTGTTCGGTGGCGGCCATGCCACCCGCCCAGTTGGTGGCCCCGACCGTGGGGGCGTCGAGGGCGGGGGAACCGGCCGGGTCGACGACCACGATGGGGACGTTCAGCCGCCGCAGCTCGGCGTGGACCACCGGCTCCAGGACGGACGTCACCAGGATCACCCCGTCCGAGGCGCGGGCCCGCAGGTTCTTCATCCACTGCCGGGCCGAGCCCGCCCGCCCGTGGATGGCGGAGACGACCGTACCGACCCCGTCCTGGTGCGCGATCTCCTCCACGCCACGGATGATCTCCACGGCCCAGGGGCTGTCGAGGTCGTTGAAGACCAGGTCGAGGAGGGCGGCGCGGTCGCCGGGGGCGGTCTGGCGGCGGCGGTAGCCATGGAGGCGTAGCAGGTCCTCGACCCGGGCCCGGGTCTCGGGGGAGACGTCCGACCGTCCGTTGACGACCCGCGAGACCGTGGGCACGGACACTCCGGCCTCCTGGGCGATGGCGGTGATCGTCACCTTGGGCCTGGTGCCGCCGTCGGGGCCCGCGCTCTCCGTAGCCATTTCCGCCTCCTCCGTTGACGGGCATCACGCCCGCCTCTAGCTTTCCGGTCGCACCCTCGGAACCTTGCAGAAGTCTTCCGGAAAACCGGATCAGACGTGAAGAGAAGAGAGGGACACTCCCATGAAGCTTCTGAGCTTACGCAGCGCCCGCAGCGCCGCACTTGGCGCTACGGTGGCGGCGCTCGCCTTCGGCCTGGCGGCGCCAGCCCAGGCCGCCGCCAACCCCACCCTCCGCGAAGTCGCCGACCGCACCGGCCGCTTCGTCGGCACCGCCGTCAACGACGGCCGCCTCGGCGACGGCACCTACGCGAACATCGCCAAGAGCGAGTTCTCCAGCGTCACCGCCGAGAACGCCATGAAGTGGGGATCGGTCGAGCCGAACCGCGGCCAGTTCAACTGGGCCGCCGCCGACCGCCTCGTCTCGTTCGCCCAGGCCAACCAGCAGAAGGTGTACGGCCACACCCTGGTCTGGCACAGCCAGATGCCGAACTGGCTGGCCAACGGCTCGTTCTCCAACACCGAGCTGCGCACCATCATGACCGGCCACGTCACCACCCAGGTCGCCCGCTACAAGGGCAAGGTCCAGCGCTGGGACGTGGTCAACGAGGCGTTCAACGAGAACGGCACCCTCCGCGCGTCCAAGTTCTACACCCAGCTCGGCCAGTCGTACATCGCCGACTCCTTCCGGGCCGCCCGCGCCGCCGACCCGAGCGCCAAGCTCTTCATCAACGACTTCAACACCGAGGGCACGAACGCCAAGAGCGACGCCCTCTACAACCTGGTCAAGTCGCTCAAGTCGCAGGGCGTGCCGATCGACGGCGTCGGCTTCCAGGCCCACCTCATCGTGGGCCAGGTGCCGTCCACGATGAAGGCCAATCTGCAGCGCTTCGCCGACCTCGGCGTGGAGGTCGTGATCAGCGAGCTGGACATCCGGATGACCACCCCCGCCGACGCCACCAAGCTCCAGCAGCAGGCCACCGACTACAAGACGGTGGCCAGGACCTGCCTGGCGGTCGCCCGCTGCACCGGCATCACGGTGTGGGGCTTCGGCGACCGGGACTCCTGGGTGCCGGGCACCTTCCCGGGCCAGGGCGCGGCGAATCTGTACGACACCAACTACCAGCCCAAGCCCGCCTACAACGCCTTCCGCGACGGACTCGCCGGATCGTAGGGAGGACGCGTACGCCATGAGACTTCACCCGCAGGTATTACGCAGAACCGCCCTGGGCCTCGCCACCGCGGGCGCCCTCCTGCTGGGCCTCGCCACCCCCAGCGCCCTGGCCCAAGCCGCCGACCCCGTGCTCCGCGACCTCGCCGAGGCCAAGGGGAAGTACTACGGCACCGCCGTCACCGCGTCCAAGCTGACCGGCACCTACGCCGACATCGCGGGCTCGCAGTTCAACTCCATCACCCCCGGCAACGAGATGAAGTGGGAGTCCGTCGAGCCGAGCCGCGGCACGTACAACTGGTCCGGCGCGGACAGGATCGTCGACTTCGCCGAGGCGCACGACATGGAGGTACGCGGCCACACCCTGGTCTGGCACAGCCAGCTGCCGGGCTGGCTGACGAACGGCTCCTGGACCGCCGATCAGCTGCGCACCCTCATGACCGACCACATCGCCACCGAGGCCGGTCGCTACAAGGGCCGGATCAGCCACTGGGACGTGGTCAACGAGCCGTTCAACGAGGACGGCACCTTCCGCCAGTCGCTCTTCCACACCAAGCTCGGCCCGTCGTACATCGCGGACGCGCTGCGCGCCGCCCGAGCCGCCGACCCGGACGCCAAGCTGTACCTCAACGACTACAACACCGACGGTCTCGGCGCGAAGAGCGACGGGATGTACAACCTGGTCAAGTCGCTGAAGGCGCAGGGCGTGCCGATCGACGGCGTCGGCTTCCAGGGCCATCTCATCCTCGGCCAGGTGCCGTCCACGATGAAGGCCAATCTGCAGCGCTTCGCCGACCTCGGCGTCGACGTGGCCGTCACCGAACTCGACATCCGGATGACGCTCCCGGTCACCGACGCCAAGCTGGCCCAGCAGAAGGCCGACTACCGGGCGGTCACCGACGCCTGCGTGGCCGTATCCCGCTGCGAGGGCGTCACCGCCTGGGGCTTCACCGACTCCGACTCCTGGATCCCGGACGTGTTCGAGGGCCAGGGCGCCGCGACCCCGTACGACGAGAACTACCGCCCCAAACCCGCCTACTACGGCATCGCCGAATCCCTCGGCTGGACCGGCGACGGCGATCCCGGGCCTACCGGCAGCTGCGCGGTTGGCTACACCGTCACCAGCCAGTGGAACACCGGCTTCACCGCGAACGTCACCGTCAAGAACACCGGATCGAGCCCGGTGAGCGGCTGGCAGGTGGCCTGGACCTACCCCTCCGGCCAGCGGGTGACCTCCGCGTGGAACGCCACCGTCACCCAGTCCGGCGCCCAGGTGACGGCCGCGAACGCCGCGTACAACGGCACCATCGGGGCCGGTGGCTCGGTGTCGTTCGGCTTCAACGGCACCTGGTCCGGCGCCAACACCGCGCCCGCCGCGTTCACCTGCACCACGAGTTGAGCGCTCGCGCAGACGCCTGGACGGTGCGAGCCTCCGCCGTCCAGGCACCGCGCCGCCCCGAAAATCCCTCTCCTCTTCTGCGAACAACGCTGTTTCTGAGAACAACGCTGTAAGAAGTCGCGGCTCCCGGCCATTCCCAGGTGAGAGAGCCAAGATGAGGAGACGGCGCGTGACCGACGCCCAACGCTTCCGGGACCTGTACGAGGAGTGCCACCCCCGCGTACTGGCCTACGCATCCAGCCTGGTGGGACGGCAGGTCGGTGAGGACATCACCAGTGAGACCTTCACCGTCGCCTGGCGCCGGATGCGGGACATCCCCGCGCCGCCGCTGCCGTGGCTGCTCGGCGTGGCCCGCAATCTGACCCGCGAGCTGCGCCGCCGCGACGGCAGACAGTACGCGCTGGCCGCCGAGGAGGCGCAGCGCCTGATCAGTGCGGGCGCCCAGGTCGGCGACGTGGCCGCCGATGTGACCGAACGCGCGGCGGCGCTGCAGGCCCTCGCCGGGCTGTCCGCCGCCGACCGCGAGCTGCTGACGCTGGTCGCCTGGCAGGGGCTCGGCCCCCGGCAGGCCGCGCGCGTCCTCGGCTGCACTACCGCCACCTTCTCGGTGCGGCTGCACCGGGCCCGGCGGCGGCTGGAGCGGGCCGTGGCCGCGGTCGGGCTCTCTCGTGACGCCCACCCGACAGTGACAGTGAAGGAGCACTGACATGGCACGCAAGCGGCCCGATGTCATGAAGACCCTGGCGGACGCGCGTCCCCCGGAACTGGACCCCGACCAGCTGGCCGGTTCCGCGCGCGCCCGGCACGACCTGATCGCCATCCTGGCCAGTGCGCCGGATGCGACGGACGCGCCCCAAGCCCGCCGCCCCGCCCGGCCGTTCACCTGGCGCTGGGCGCTTCCCGTCGCGGTGACTGCGGCCGTCGTCGGGGTGGTGGTGGCCCTGCCCGAGGGCGCCCGGAGCCCCGACGGAGCCCGCGCCTCCGCCACCCCCGCCACGGACGACTCTCCCCGGCACACCCCGGAGAACGGCCGTCTCGCGCTGCTGAACGTGGCCGCCCGGGCGGACCGCGCCGCGCACGAGGGCACGTACTGGCAGACGACCACGCGCTCGGCCTGGACCGGCGTCGTCGACCACTCCGGAACGGCCTTCGCGGTCCTCACCTCCGCGACGGACCAGCAGTCCATCGGCGTACGCCCCGGTACGGAGAGCCTGTGGATCTCCGGGCTCAAGGACCGCGTCGTACCGCGCACCGAGCGCGACGCGGCGCGCTGGCGGGCCGCCGGGTCGCCGAAGGACGTGACGCTCGCCGCCGAGTCGGGCGGCAAGCTGGGCTTGCGGATGGACACCGGGTCGAAGAAGAAGCAACCCACGGTGACCCGGACCAACCAGGGCGACCGGATCGCCTCGCTCGGCGCGCGCAATGTGACCTACGAGGACCTGCGGAAACTCCCCGGCGACAGCGCCAAGCTGAAGGCGACGCTGGCCGACCTGTACGAGGAGGACCGGGGGAGCGAGATCAAGGGCCGCACCGAGTGGATGTGGCAGCAGGCGGCCGGGCTGATCCGGCTGCCGGTCAAGCCCGAGGTGCGGGCCGCCGCGTACCGCGTCATCGCGGAGCTGCCGGGCATCGCGTCGCTCGGCGAGGTGACCGACCCGACGGGCCGCAAGGGCATCGGCTTCGCCCTGCCCGCGACCGAGGGGACCGACTACGGGACGGCGCGCTCGGAGCTGATCGTGGACCCGGCGACCGGGGCCCTGCTGGCCGACCAGCAGAGGGTGGTCAAGCCGAACGCGCAGGCCGCCGAGGCGGGGCTGACGGCGGGCACGGTGGTCGGCTACAACGCCACCGTCACGGCCGAGTGGACCGACCAGCAGCTGAGGACGCCGTGAAGCCGCGCACGGTGGTCGCGCTGTGCGCGCTCGCCCTCAGCACCTTGAGCACCCCCGCGAACGCCGCTTCAGAAGCAACCACCCCGTGGAAGCTGCGGACGCCGATGAGCGAAACCGCCTCCCGCGAGTTCTGGGACGTCGCCTCGACCGGCGCCAACGACGCGTGGGTGGTGGGCCGGACCACGGACGGCGCCGCCGGGCCCACCCCGCTCATCCGGCACTGGAACGGCACCACCTGGAAGGACGTGCCGCCCGCCACCACCGGCGGCAAGCCCGCGCGGCTGGAGGAGGTCGCCGCGGCCGCGCCCGACGACGCCTGGGCCGCGGGCTCGCTGGACGACAACACCTCGGTCGTCGTCCAGCACTGGGACGGCGAGAAGTGGCGGAAGGCCGATCACGCGCCCGCCCCCGAGGGCTCGCTGAGCTTCGCCCTCGACATCGCCGCGTTCGGCCCGAAGTCGGCGTGGCTGACCGGCTTCGACTGGAACCCGGAGAGCGGCGCCGAGGTCTCCTACCTGGAGCGCTGGACCGGCTCCCGGTGGCAGCGGGTGTCCCTCCCCGCCGCACCCGGCGGCGGGACCGTGCGCCCCTCGGGCATCACCGGCACCGGCCCGGACGACGTGTGGGTCACCTCCGACACCTCCACCGGCGGGGTGACGAAGCCGCTGCTCCACCACTGGAACGGCAGCGGCTGGACGGTCCGCGAGGTGCCCGTCCCGGCCCCGTCCCCGACCGGCTGGGCGGCCGGGATCCCCGTGGCCACCGGCCGTAACGCGGTCTCCGTGGTGGGCGGCACCAACGAGGACACGCCCCGGGCCACCATGGCCGCCCGCTGGACCGGCGGCCGCTGGCAGCAGCTCCCCGCGCCGCCCCTCGGCCAGATCAACGCCGCGGGCGCGGACGGCGCCGGGCGGCTGTGGACCGGCGGCTGGAGCGCGGGCGACCGCCACTCCACCCTGGCCCGCTGGACCGGTACGGAGTGGTCGGCGGAGGAGCTGCCCGCCGACGTCACCGAGCACAGCGAGATGTCCTCGGTGACCGGCATCGCCGGTGTCCCCGGGACGAACGGCGTGTTCGCCACGGGGCTGGCCGGATGCGCGAGCGACCCCGTCCAGTGCGGCCTGCTCGTCTCACGCGACCTGCGCTGACACCGCGTCACACGTCCGCGTGGCGTAGGCCTGGACGGTGACCGTCTCATCGTCCAGGCACCGCCCCGTCTCCAGGTCGAAGCGCTGCTTGAGCAGCGGCGAGGCCACGAACGGCCGCCCGTCCGCCGAGCCCAGCAGCCCCCGGGAGAGGACGTACGCGCCGGTGAACGGGTCGCGGTTGTCGATCGCGTACGGGCTGCCCGCCCGGTCCAGGAAGACCGCCACCTGGCTGCCGTCCGGCAGCAGAGCGGCCACGCCACGGCCGGGAATGAGGTCGGAGAGGTCGCAGACCGCGAACCACCGCTGGTCGACGAGGAGTTCCACGCGCAGGTCGATCCGCTCAGGTGCCAGGGTCGTTGTCATCGTCATCGGCTCGAGGTCCCTTCGAGAGTGCGGGCGGTACGGACGGGGATGGTGGGGCCGGACAGCAGCGTCAGATCCGGCTTGACCTGGTCGCGCTCGGGCACGAAGGCGACCGTCGGGTCGGGCGATTCGGGCGCGTTGACGAAGGAGACGAACCGCCGCAGCCGCTCCGGGTCGTTGATGGTCTCGGCCCATTCGTCGCGGTAGCCCGCCACATGGTCGGCCATCAGCGCCTCCAGCTCGGCGCACAGCCCCAGCGAGTCGTGGACCACCACATCCCGTACGTGGTCGAGGCCGCCCTCGATCCGCTCCAGCCAGGCCGAGGTGCGCTCCAGCCGGTCCGCGGTGCGGATGTAGAACATCAGGAAGCGGTCGATGAGCCGGATCAGGCCCTCGTCGTCCAGGTCCTGGGCGAGCAGATCGGCGTGGCGCGGCTCGGCGCCGCCGTTGCCGCCGACGTACAGGTTCCAGCCGTTCGACGTGGCGATGATCCCGAAGTCCTTGCCGCGCGCCTCCGCGCATTCGCGGGCGCACCCGGAGACGGCCGACTTCAGCTTGTGCGGGGAGCGCAGGCCCCGGTAGCGCAGCTCCAGGTCGATGGCCATGCGCACCGAGTCCTGGACGCCGTAGCGGCACCAGGTCTGGCCCACGCACGACTTCACGGTGCGCAGCGCCTTGCCGTACGCGTGGCCGGATTCGAACCCGGCGTCCACCAGCTTGGACCAGATGACCGGCAGCTGGTCCACCCGGGCGCCGAACAGGTCGATCCGCTGACCGCCGGTGATCTTCGTGTAGAGGCCGAAGTCCCGGGCGATCTCGCCGATCACGATCAGCTTCTCGGGGGTGATCTCACCGCCGGGGATGCGCGGCACGATCGAATACGACCCGTTGCGCTGGAGGTTGGCCAGGAAGTGGTCGTTGGTGTCCTGCAACGCGGCCTGTTCGCCGTCCAGGACGTAGCCGCTGGCGCCGAGCGTCGGGGCGAGCGAGGCGATGATCGAGCCGACGGCCGGTTTGCACACCTCGCACCCGTCGCCGCTGCGCGCCTCCTCGCGGCCGTGGCCCTCCAGCAGCTGCGCGTAGGTGGTGATGCGCAGGGTGCGGACGATCTCGTACAGCTCGGCGCGGGTGTATCCGAAGCAGCCGCACAGCCCCTTGTCGACGCTGACCCCGCTCGCCTCCAGCTCGTCGTTGACGAGCGTGGTGAGCGTCTTGACGCAACTGCCGCAGCCGGTGCCCGCCTTGGTGCACTTCTTCACCTCGGGCACGGTGACGCACTCGTGCTCGGTGACCGCCGAGCGGATCGAGCCCTTGGTGACGTTGTGGCAGCTGCAGATGACCGCCTCGTCGGGCAGCGCGGACGGGCCG
Source organism: Streptomyces sp. NPDC001700 (assembly GCF_053596435.1). Lineage (NCBI taxonomy): Bacteria > Bacillati > Actinomycetota > Actinomycetes > Kitasatosporales > Streptomycetaceae > Streptomyces > Streptomyces sp. NPDC001700. Next base: position 140,718 of record NZ_JBSFGE010000002.1, on the reverse strand, counting down.
AGCGCGGCGGGCGCGCCGAGCCCGGCGGGCAGCACCAGCTGCTCGGGCGCGACGGGCGGCACGGAACCGGTCAGCGGCCGCAGCATGCCGTACGAGTCGGCGTCGCCGACCAGCACCCCGCCGAGCAGTTCGCCGCCCGCGCCGACCACCAGCTTCTTGTAGACGCCCGCGCGGGAGTCGGAGTAGACGACGTCGAGACAGCCCTCGGCGGTGCCGTGCGCGTCGCCGAAGGACGCCACGTCGACGCCGAGCAGCTTGAGCTTGGTGGAGGTGTCGGCGCCGGTGAAGCCCTCACAGTTCACAGCGGCGAGGTCGTCGGCGACGGTCTGCGCCATCTCGTACCCGGGCGCGACCAGCCCGTAGACCTTGCCGTCGGCGGTCAGCGCGCATTCGCCGATCGCGTACACCGCCGGATCGCTGGTGCGGCACCGCTCGTCGACCGCGATGCCGCCGCGCTCGCCGACGGTCAGGCCGCAGTCGCGGGCGAGCTGGTCGCGGGGGCGCACCCCGGCCGAGAAGATCACCAGGTCGGTGTCGATGGACGAGCCGTCCGAGAGCGCCATGGCGGTCACCGCGCCGTTCGTGTCGGCGGTGATCTCCTTGCCGCCGACGCCGGTGTGCACGATCAGCCCCATGTCCTCGACGGTGCGGCGCAGCGCCGCGCCACCGCCGTCGTCCACCTGGAGCGCCATCAGCCGCGCGTTGAACTCCACGATGTGCGTGGTCAGCCCGAGCCCCTTGAGCGCGCCCGCCGCCTCCAGGCCGAGCAGCCCGCCGCCGACCACGGTGCCGGTCGCCCGGTCCTTGGCGTACTCCTCGATGGCCAGCAGATCGTCGACGGTGCGGTAGACGAAGCAGCCCTCGCTGTCCTTGCCGGGCACCGGCGGGACGAACGGGTACGAGCCGGTGGCCAGCACGAGCGTGTCGTACGGGACGGTCAGCCCGGAGCGCGCGGTGACCGTGCGCGCCGCCCGGTCGATGGTCTCGGCCGGGTCGCCCAGGTGCAGCTCGATGCCGTGCCGCTCCATGAAGCCGTCCTCGACCATGGACAGATCGTCCGCCGTCCGGCCGGAGAAGTACGAGGTCAGCTGCACCCGGTCGTACGCGGGCCGGGGCTCCTCGCACAGCACGACGACCCGGGCGCGCGTCGTCACGCCCCGGTCGGCCAGGGCCTCCAGGAAGCGCTGGCCGACCATGCCGTGCCCGACGAGCACGATCGTGGGGGCGGTCTCGGTCTTCGGTGCGCTCTTCGTCATGCCAGGAAGCGTGCGGGAGTGCTGTTTCCCGACCGCATCACCATCGTTTCCCGGACGCAACGCTGCCCTCAGCGCGCCCCCGCAGTGACTGTGAGCCCCTACCCCAGCGTGATCGGCAGCTTCTGCGGGCTGTTGCCGACGAAGCTCCGGTGCGGCACCAGCTCATCGTCCGGGACCGCCAGGTCGAGGCCGGGGAAGCGGGTGAAGAGCGCTTCGAGGGCGATCACGGCCTCCATCCGGGCCAGCGGGGCGCCCAGGCAGAAGTGGGCGCCGTGGCCGAAGGACAGATGGCGCGCCGCCCGGGTCACCACGAACCGGTCCGCGTCCGGTCCGTACTCCCGCTCGTCGCGCCCGGCGGCGGTGTACGAGACGAGCACGGGCGCGCCCTTCGGGATCACCGCGTCGCCGACGGGGAGGTCCCGGGTGGGGTAGCGGAACGGGAAGTAGCTCACCGGGCTGTCGTACCGCAGCGTCTCCTCGACCACGTCGTCCCAGCTCGCGGCCCCGGAGCGGACCAGCTCCAGCTGATCGCGGTGGTTGCACAGGGCCCGCACCGCGTTGGTGATCAGATTGAGGGTGGTCTCGTGCCCGGCGATGATCGTCAGCATCAGGGTGCCGATCAGCTCCTGCTCGCTGAGCCGGTCCCCGTCCTCCGCGCGGGTCGCTATCAGCGCGCTGGTCAGGTCGTCCCCCGGGTCCTCCATCCGGGCCGCCGCCACCTGGCCGAGAATCGCCACCATCTCGCGGTTGGCCGCCGGGACCCGCTCGGGGGCGGTGGCGGTGGAGACGATCTCGTTGGACAGCTCGTGCAGCCGGTCCTGGTGCGCCGCGTCGACACCCAGCAGCTGGGAGATCACGCTCATCGGCAGCGGCAGCGCGAAGTGGCGGCGCAGATCGGCCACCCCGTCCGGGTCCGCGTCGGCGGCTTCGGCGAGCCGGTCCAGCAGCGTGCCCGTCAGCTCGTGGACGACCGGACGCAGCGCCTCCATCCGGCGCGGGGTGAACGCCCGGGTCACCAGCGACCGCAGCCGCTTGTGGTCGTCGCCGTCGGCGGTGGTCATGCCGGGCACGGTGGCGAAGGTCAGCATCGGCCACCCGGCCGGGATCCCGCCGCTCTGCAGGGCGGCGAAGTGGCAGGCGTTCTTGGCCACGTCGGGGTGGGCGAGGAAGCCCTTCAGCTCCTCGTGCCGGGTGACGGCGTACGCCGGTACGTCACCGGGCAGCAGGACCGGGACCGCGGCCCCCCGGGCACGTAACCCGGTGTTGACCGCGTGCTGGTCGTCGGGCTCCAGCCGGTGCGGCGTCGCGGGGTCGTCCTGCCGTCCAGGGGCGTCGTGCGCTACGGGGCAGCGGCTGTCGGTCATCTGCGGTCTCCTGCGGGCGAGTCGGGTCTGCGGGGCGATGGCGCCGGGGCCTCGGCGGCGAGCTGCGGTGCGGAGAACCGCACGGGCAGCCCGGCCAGCCCCTTGGACCAGGGCGAGGTGACCCACGGAAGCTCCTCCTCCGGCACCGCGATCTCCAGATCGGGCAGCCGGTGGCGGAGCGTGTCCACGGCGGTACGCGTGATCAGCCGGGCCGGATCGCGCGCCGGGCAGGTGTGCGGTCCCGCGCCGAACGCCAGGTGCGAGCGGTTGCCCACCACCGGCCGCCCGTCCTCGGGCAGCACCTCCGGATCGGCGTTCGCCCCGGCCAGCCCCAGGATCAGCATGTCCCCGGCGCGGACGTCCTGTCCGCTGAGGCGTAGATCCCGGGTGGCGTAGCGGCCGGGGAAGTTCTGGGTGGGCGGCTGGCGCCACAGCACCAGGTCGAGCGCGTCGTCCACGGTGAGATGGCCCCGGGCCAGCGAGGAGCGGAACGCGGGATCGGTGAGCAGGATCTGCGTGGTGGAGGCGATCCAGTTCACGGTGGTCTGGTTGCCCGCGACGATGATCACCACCAGGTTGTGCAGCACCTCCTCGTCGCTCAGCCCGACCGGGTGCTCCAGCAGCCAGGAGGTGAGGTCCGCGCCCGGCCGCTGTTTCTTCCAGGCGATCAGGTCCAGCAGGATGCGGCCCATCCGCTTGTTGGCGCCGGTGGCGGCCACGGTGGGCGCGACGATGGTGGCGATCGCGTCGACCAGTCGCGGCCCGCTCTCCGCGTCAAGACCCAGCAGCTCGGTGACCACCTGCAGCGGCAGGACGCGCGCGTACTGCGCGACCAGGTCGGCCCGGTGCTGATCGGCGAACCCGGCGACCAGCCGCTCCGCGGTGGCCCGCACCGTACGGATCAGCTCGTGCCCGTTCACCCGGCCCAGCGCGTCGGCCACCGCCGAGCGCATCCGGCGGTGCTGCGCGCCGTCCGCGAACAGCAGCGCGGGCCGCCAGCCCACCAGCGGCATCAGCGGCGAATCAGGTGGCACCCGGCCGTCGCGCAGCGGCGTCCAGCGGCGCGGATCGTGCGAGAAGTACTGCTCGTCGCGGGTGAGATGGAGCAGCTCACGGTGGCCGATGACGAGCCACGCCTCGATCCCGGGCGCGATCTCGACCGGCACCACATTGCCGTGGTCGCGGCGCATCCGCTCGTACAGGTCGGTCAGCGGCCCGTCCAGCGCCGTCCCGTACAGCGGCACGCGGGTGGTGGCCGTACCGGTGGGGCGCGCGGTCGTCACGGCGCCTCCGTGACGGACTCGATGAGATGGCTCACCAGCGAGATCAGCGCCTTGACCGACGAGGTGTGCTCGCGCGCGTCACAGATGACCAGCGGGGTGTGGGGGAGCAGATCGAGCGCCGAGCGCAGATCGTCCTCGCTGTGCAGCACGCTGTCCGGGAAGGAGTTGACGGCCACCGAGAACGGGACGTCCAGGTCCTCCAGGTGGCCGATGGCGTCGAACGACGCCTCCAGATCGCGGGTGTCGACCAGCGCCAGCGCGCCCAGGGCGCCGCGCGCCAGGTCCTTCCACGCGGGGAGGAAGCGCTGCTGGCCGGGGGTGCCGAAGAGGTACAGGACCAACTCGCCGCCCAGCGTGATCCGTCCGAAGTCCAGCGCGACGGTCGTGGTGGACTTCGTCGGCCGCACCGGCATGTCCAGCCGGGCGCCCGCCCGGCTCATGGTCGCCTCGGTGGACAGCGGCTTGATCTCCGAGACCGTGCCGATCAGCGTGGTCTTGCCGACTCCCATCGGCCCGACGACCAGGATCTTCGCCGCGCCGGACACGCTGGGCTGCACGTACATGACCGTCGCGTCGTCCATGTCGTGGGTGTCATCCATGTTGTCGTCCACGATCTCAGAGCTTGCTTTCAAGCCCATCGAGCACCTTCCTCAGCAAGTCCATATCGGCGCGCTCGGCCACCCGGATGGGCGGGCGCGCCACGATGTGCCCCCAGTCGATGAGATCGGCGAGCAGCACCTGCACCACGGCCGGTGGCTGGCCGAGGTGAGCGGCGACCTCCGCCACCGACAGCAGCCCCTGACAGCAGCGGACGATCCGCCGGTACTCGGGCTGGAGAGTCGGGGGCAGCGCGCTTCCGGAGGCCTTCACCAGCGTCTCCAGCGGCAGAGCATCCCGTGAGGAACCCGCGCGCCCCCGTGTGATCACGTATGGGCGCACCGCAGCGGTGGTTCGTTCCTCCCCGGGGTCGGTCATGGCGCGCTGATCTGCTCCCGTGGCCGACTGCTCAGATGGGCGCCGATTCTCGCCACCAGCACTTGCATCTGCTGGGCCACCAGCCCGACATCCGCCTCGGTGCCGGTGGCCACCCCGAGCGAGGCGCCCTGACCGGCCGAGGTGAACAGCACGAATCCGCCGTCCGACTCGATCATCAGCTGTCTCACCCCCGCCTCCTCGCCGAACAGCAGCGACACCGTGGACTGGCTGGTCACCGTCAGCGCCGCGCAGGCCGCGGCCAGCGACTCGGCCTCGGCGACGCCCAGTTCGGGGACCTCTCCCGTCAGTCCCTCGGCGGAGCCGTGCCCCATGCGCAGACCGTCCTCCGAGACGACGACGGCGTGCCGCACCCCCGCGATCTGGGTCAGGGGACGCAGCATCCATCCAACGTCGGGCAGTCTGGATATGGTTCCGGCCACTACCGGCCTCCTTCTCGATCCTCGTGATCTTCCCGGTCCCGGTCCTGGTCCCGGTCCCGGTCGTGCTCCGGGACGCGCACCCGGTCATGGCCCCCGTCCTCCCCGGCCTGCGCCGCCTCGGCCCGCCCGCGGCGGGTGCCGGACACCACGCTCGCGATGGAGGCCCGCGCGGCATCGGGGGACCACGCGCCGGGGCCCGGGGTGCCGGGGTCGGGGGCGCCGGAGCCCGGGGCGCCGGAGTCCGGGGCGGCTGTACGAGAGGCGTCGCGCGGTGTCGTACGGCGCCGGTTGCGGCGCTGCGGAAGGCCGCCGGCGGCTGGCGCGGGGGCGTCCCCGGCCGGGTCCCGGTCGGCGCGCTCCGCCGCCACCGGCTCGATGACCACCTGCTCGGCGTCCGCCCTGGGGGCGCTGTCCAGCGGCTCGGTCAGCAGCCGGTGCGGTACGAAGACCACGACCCGGGTCCCGCCGTACGCCGAGGCCGTCGACAGCTCGACGCCGAACCCCAGCTCCCGCGACCAGCGCCCGACACACGCGAGCCCCAGTCGTGGGACCGCTCCCAATTGGGCGAGATCCAGTCCCTCGCGCAGCTGCCCGGTGGCCTGCTCCAGCACGTCCAGCGGCATGCCGAGCCCCGCGTCGTCGATCTCGATGACCGCGCCCGCCGCCACCTCCCGGACGGAGACGGCCACCTGGGTGCGGGACGGCGAGAACACCGTCGCGTTCTCCAGCAGTTCGGCGACCGCGTGCATCAGCCCCTCGACGGCCGGTGCCACCGCGTACAGCGACTGCCCGCCGTGCACCTCCACCCGCCCGAACTCCACGATCCTCGACTGGGCGCCGCGCACGCAGTCGAAGAGCGTCACCGGCCGGGTCTCCCGCCGGGCGGGCCAGATCCCGCACATCACCAGCAGGGTCTGCGCCTTGCGGGTCATCTGGGCGGCGGCGTGGTCGGCCTTCATCACCTCGGCCATCAGCCGCGCGTCGGCCACGTGCTGCTCCAGGCCGTCGAGGACCTGCTGCTGCACGGTCGACATGGCGTGCATGTTGCGGGCGACGGACTCGAACGACGCCTGGACGGAGTCGCGCAGCATCCGCTCGCGGCGGGCCGCCTCGTCCAGCTCCGCCCGTACGGCCGCCAGCCGGGTGATCTCCTCGGCGCGCTCGGCGGCGCGGGCCCGCTCCCGCTCGGCGGTCGCGCGCTCCTGCCCGGCGACCTCGCGCTCCCGCAGTGTCGCGGCCTCGGCCCGGGTGACGGCTCTGCGCAGTCTGGAGACCCACAGCAGCCCCAGGAGCAACACCAGCACCAGAGTGACCGACAAGGCCACGATGACGGCCACCGTCCCCGACAGCACCTTTGACACCTCCATCCGGGACACGGCCATGAACCGGGCAGATACTACTCATCAACTGATCAGTTGCGTCTGGTAGTTGCCAAACTCTCACCCGTGACGGATGACGCCTTCACAGCGGCCCGAAGTTGCGGTAGGCGCGACCGCCTCCAGGCCCGTCCGGGGCCCGCCCGAGCCCGCCTCGTAGGCTCCCCGTCATGCCTGACATACCGCTGATGACGTTGCTCCTGCTCTGCCTGGCGGCGGGAGCGGCGGGCTGGATCGACGCCGTGGTGGGCGGCGGGGGACTGCTGCTGCTCCCCGCCCTGCTGGTCGGGCTGCCGGGCTTCCCGCCCACGTTCATCCTCGGCACCAACAAGGCGATCGCCATCTGCGGTACGACGGGCGCCGCCGTCACCTATACCCGCAAGACCCCGGTGGACGTCCGGATGGCCGTACGCATCGGCGTCGCGGCCGCCATCGGCTCGCTCGCGGGGGCCGTTCTCGCCTCCGGTATCGACAGTGCCGTCCTGCGCCCCCTCATCATGGTCGTCCTGCTGGCGGTGCTCGCGTTCGTCCTGCTCCGCCCCGCCTTCGGCGCCGCCCCCGCCCTGGCGGGTCCGCTCTCCCGCCACCGCGTCCTCACGGCGGTGCTGGGCGTGGGTCTTGGCATCGGCTTCTACGACGGCCTGTTCGGCCCGGGCACCGGCACGTTCCTGGTCATCGCGCTGGCCGCGACGCTGGGCACGGACCTGGTGACGTCCTCGGCCACCGCGAAGGTCGTCAACGTCTGCACGAACCTGGGCGCGCTGGTGACCTTCGGCTCCCAGGGCAGGGTGCTGTGGGGCCTGGCCGCGCTGCTGGCCTGTTTCAACCTGACGGGCGCCATGGTGGGCGCGCGGATGGCGCTGAAGCGCGGGACCGGCTTCGTGCGCGGGGTGCTGGTGGTGGTCGTGGTCTCGCTGGTGGTCAAGCTCGGCTACGACCAGTGGGTGGCCTGAGGCGCCCCGCCTTCACTTGCCTCTTCACCACGAGGCGGCCCGGTACGCCCGCAAGCGCGACTGGCTGTAGACAGGTACCCGAGACCTCGGGCGGCACAGAGCCCGGGCCGCAGTCGGCACAAGGAGCGGGGATGGCAACGGGGATACGGGACTGGCGGATCGCGGCGCGGAACGGGCTGGTCCCGGAGGACATCAGTCCGTGGAAATCGGCGCGGCGCACGCTCGCGCTGGTGGTGTTCGTGTGGGCCGCCGCGGCGGCCATCACCTGCGCCGCGTATCTGACGCTGGGCTCGGAGGTGGTCCCCATCGCGCTCGGGGTGGTCCTCTGCCTGGCCTTCGCCGTGCTGCTGATGCTTCTCCACCGCGCTGCCTGGCTGGCCGTACTGGCCGTGGTGCCCGCGCTGTTCGTCCTCGTCGGGGCCGTCCAGTACGCGCCCGAGGCGGCCCTGGAGCGGCGCGGTGTACGCGAGAGCGTGGTGATCGTGGCGGACAGCGCGGCCGGGACGGGCGGCGACAACCATCGCTTCACCCTCCGCCGTACGGACGGAAGCACGCTCAAGGAGAAGCTGGAGTACGACGGCGACACCTGGGACCCCAAGGTGGGCGAACGGCTCGATGTCATCCGCGACCCGGAGGGCACCGTGCCGATGGAGCAGGCGGAGGACGTGGACGCCGGGGGCCGGATGGGCGGTCTGATCGGCGGCACCGTGGCCTGGACCCTGATCACGGTCCTGGCGGGTCGCCGTGGCCATGTCCGCCGCCGCCGGGGCATCGAGATGCCGGACTACATGTGATGACCGGCGTTGCCGGTGGATGTCATGGGAAAGGTGGACGCCACGGGGAAGACCCCGCCGACGGAAGGCGTTCATGAGGCATGGCTGTCATCCACAAAACCACCATGCGCCCCACCAAGCTGGAGCTTCTGGCGCCCTGGCTCCCCGCTCGGCCCTGGTACCTGGGCGCGGGGCGCGCGCCGGAGCTGTCCCGGGTCGGGGGGTTCCGGCTCGATGATCCGGCGGGGGAGGTGGGCATCGAGTTCATGGTGGTCGAGGACGCGTCGGGGGAGCGGCCGGTCTGGTACCACCTGCCGCTCAGCTACCGTGCCGCCCCGCTCGACGGCGCCGAGCACGCCGTGATCGGCACGTCCGAGCACGGGGTGCTGGGGCAGCGGTGGATCTACGACGGGACCCATGACCCGGTGCTCGTCGCCCAGCTCCTCGCACTCCTCCAGGGCCGCGCCACACCGCAGATGCAGAGTGAGTCGGACACTCCCGACCCCTCCGTCGCGGTGGAGGGCGCGGAGGCGATCCCGGGAAGGGCCTCCGGCGCGCCGGATGTCACCGACAGCCCTGGCGGTACGTGTCTCGCGGTCGGGCCCTTGACGCTCGACGTGACGCGTGTCCTCCGGCGAGACGAGGACGGGGCCGAGCAGGCGGCGGCCCTGGCCCAGGTCAGCGCGGGCTGGCGGCTGCCGGACGGCGGCGAGGCGCGCGACCGGTTCGCCGTCCTGCGCGACAGCTGAAGGGACCTGCCGGACGACCACGCCCCCGGCACCCGCGCCGCCCTCGTACGCGCCCGCGACCTCGTGCGCGAGCGCGCCCCGCGCCAGACCGCCGACGACGGCCTGCGCCCGGCCACCGCCACCGGCACCGGCCCGGCGGCCACCGCGTTCGTCACGGCTCCGTCCGCGTAGCGGCGGCGCCGAACGGGCCGCCGTTCCCGAACGCCGCATCGGCGAAGCGCTCGCCGATGCGGCGATGGGTGGCCGCGTCCGGGTGGAGCTGGTCGGGCAGCGGCAGTTCGGCGAAGTCGGCCTCGCCGTAGAGGTCGCGTCCGTCGAGGTAGTGCAGAAACGGATCGTCGGCCGCCCGCTGCCGCACGATGCGGGCCAGCTCGTCCCGTATGACGGTGAGCGTCAGCTTCCCGGCGGCGCGCTCGGCGGGGTCGCCCGTGGCCCGGAACTGGAGCCTCCCTTCACTGAGACCGGAGAAGTCCGGCGCGGCGGGGCCCGGTGTGTCCTCGTGGATGGGGCAGTACGTGGCGGAGACGACCAGCAGTGGCGCTGTGGGATGCCCCTCGCGGAGGGTGTCGAGGAAGCCGTGCACCGCCGGGGTGAACGCGCGCAGCCGCATCAGATCGGCGTTGACCAGATTGATGCCGATCTTGACGCTGAGCAGGTCGGCGGGGGTGTCCCGCATCGCGCGGGCCGTGAACGGGTCGAGCAGGGCACTGCCCCCCAGACCCAGGTTGATCAGCTCCACGCCACCGTGCGAGGCCGCCAGCGCGGGCCATGTGGTGCTGGGGCTCTCGGCGTCGGAGCCATGGCTGATCGAACTCCCGTGGTGCAGCCACACCCTGCGCTCGCCGTCCGGCACGGCCTCGACGGGGGCGTCCGTGCGCAGGGCGACCAGCTCGGTGACCTCGTTGTACGGCAGCCAGATCTCGACGTCCTTCATCCGGTCGGGCAGCCCGGAGAACCGTACGGTGCCGACCGGACCGGGCTGGATCTCCGAGGACCAAGTGGTCATGTCGACCATCCGGACGTTGCCCCCGGTCACACTCGCCCGCCCGGCCAGACGGCCGTCGACGTGCAGGTCATACACCCCGTCCGGACGGGGCGGGGCACCCCGGTACGCCATCTTGGTGCGCAGCGCGTCCAGTTCGACGGCGGTGGCCCGGGTACGGAACGTCAGCCGTACCCCGGAGGGCTGAGCCTCCGCCAGGGCCAACTGCCCGTCGGCACACTGCGCGCGGGCCCAGGCGGGCAGCCGGTGCGGCAGCACCCCGCGCTCGGTGCGCTCCACATCGAGGGCGCCGCGCAGGAGTTGCGCGGTGATGGGGGTCGTCTCGGTTGCCATGGTCGTCCTTCCTTTTGCCGTAAGTGCTTAAGTCTATGCCTAAAGACTTTAGGCGATGTGGCGAGTGGTTCGTCAACCTCAAATTCCCCTCTGAACTGGCGTGATCACGGTTCGTGACCTTGTCGTCCGGACAAAACTGAACACAAGGAGGCAGGAATGGATGGAGGGGGACATTCCGATGAGGAGCATTTTCCGGCGCACCACCGAGCCCGTGCCGCAGACACTGGATCTCTACGACGTCGCCTGTCTGGCGGGCGGGGCGCGGCGCATGATGGAAGTCGCCCTCGTCGCGCTGCATGAGCGCGGCATGGTCCGCGTCCGCGTCTCGCGGGTGCGCGCCGTCGACGGAGCGGTCGACCAGCCCGACGCCCACCCCTTCGAGTGCGCGGTCGTCGACCTGTGCCGACGCCGGTCGCGCGAGACATACTCCCTGTTCAGCGAGGTGCGGATCGCGCCCGAAGTGGAGGAGATCGAGCGCCGCCTGGTCTCCTGCGGCCTGCTCACCCGCAAGCGGCGGCTCACCTACGCGGGCGGGCAGCACCTGGAGGCGGCCGAGCGGAGCGGCGCGTACCCCGCGTACGTCTTCAACGGCCCCGCCGCCCTGCCGGAAGGCGTGCTGCGGCGGAACGTCGGCGGGGTGACGCCGTCGACGCCCGGCCTCGGCCGCCGTCTGATCCGGCTGGGCGACGCCCTCGGCGATTGGGCGTCGGAGCACGGCGGCGACAGCGACAGCGGCGGCCACTCCTGCGGTGGCGGTGGCGGCGGTAGCGACTGACATGGGTGGGGGTACTCAGGCGTTCGGGGAACGCGCCCTGACATGATCGGAACGTGAAGGCCACGGGGAAACGATGGACGCACCTCGCCCTCTACCTGGGGCTGGTGTGGGCGGCCGGGGCACTGGTGGTGCCGCGCGCCTACCGCATCGGCTTCAGCCACGGGCTCGGAATCGACGTCGAGCGGCTGCCCGCGATCGGGATCGGCGCGGCCGCCATGGTCAGTGTGCTCGCGGTCGGCGTGGCCCCGGTGGGCCATGTGGTGCGGCCGTGCCGCACGGCGGGCGGGCGGCTCGGCTGGGCCGTGACGGTCTTCCTCGGCGGCACGGTCGGCCTCGCGGCCGGAATCGGCGCCTACCGCTCCGGCGCGCTGCACGTGGGCGGGCCCGCACAGCGCGCCGCGCTGTGCGGGGTGCCGTACGCGCTGGTGGCGGCGCTGTTCATCGCGGGCGTGACGGTCCGTCTGATATCCGGTGTGGCGGTGCTCGGCGTGGTGGCGTACGGCACGGCCGTCACCCACAAGTCGCAGCAGGAGAAGGAGATGCGGGGCCTCATGGCCGGTACGTCACTGGCCCGCCAGGACCTCCTGCTCCCCGATCCGCCCGCCGGATACCGCGTGGACGAGGGCAACGGCCTGCTGACGGCCGATGGCTTCGGGGTCCACTACGTCCCGTACGCGCCGAGCACGGTGGGCGGCGGGCGTCCCGATGTGGCGTTCATGGCGAGCCGCACCACCATGCGGGACGCCGACGGCATCACCGAGGCGACCCGCACCCTCGGCGGCGGGAACGTCGAAATCGTCCTGTCGGCGCACCGCGACGGCATGCGGCTCACGGTGACCGCACGCGGCCCGAGCGGCCCGGCCGACCGGGACGAGCTACGCCGCATGCTGCGCACCGCCCGCCCGGCCAGCGACGCCGAGGTGCTCCACGCGCTGCGACGTCCCGCCGCCTGACCGGACCGCGCTCACAGCCAGCGCAGCGCGGCCTCGGCGCTGTCGCCCGGGCTGGTGTTGAACGCGATGGCCGCCTGGGGCGCGTGCTGCCGGATCAGATTCACGACCTTCTCGAACACCGTCAGTCGACTCGTCGAGCGGGAGCAACACCGTGGAGGTGTCGGCGCCGTACTCGCGGAGGCGGGCCATGTCCGTGTCGATGAGCGCGAGAACGGCGTCCGCGTCCATGCCGGGTGCCAGCCGAGGATCGAGTCCCAGAAGGAGCACAGAAGACATGTCGCGAGCCTAGCGCGCCGGTTGGTGCGGGGCGGCGGTCAGGCACAGCAGGAGTGCCGTGGGGGTGTGGGGCAGGGTGACGGTAAGTTCGGCGCGGTCCGCCGCCCAGGTGGCTCCGGAGATGGACTCCGCCGGGTGGAGGTGTTCGATCCGCAGCGCGCGCCCCGCCAAGTGGGTGAGGGAGAGGGCCCGTTCGGGCTGGTCGCCTCCCCGGCGCCAGACCGTTACGTACGTCCGGCCATCGCCCGTACGCAGCCCCAGCGCCACCCACGCGTCCGTCCAGCCCGGCAGCCCCAGCGGCCAGAAGGGGACGGCCGAGGGCAGATCGGCGCGCACCCGCCGGTACACCGCCAGGGCGTCGCGGACGAGGTCCAGTTGGGCCGGGGCCATCCGGTCGAGGTGGCCCGAGAGATGGACCCGGCCCAGCAGCGCACCGGCCAGCGTGTAGCGGATCTCGTCGTCGGTGAAGCCGGGCTGCGGGTACGCCCACACCGCGCCCTGTTCCGGCGGCACCGCGCTGGGCGCGGCGGCGGCGATGGGCGGGTAGCGCAGCGGGTCCTGCTGGTCGCTGGTGGACTGGAGCTGGGCGAGGGCGAGCGAGGAGCCGTCCATGCGCATACCGCCCGAGGCGCAGTTCTCGATGACGAGCGCGGGGTGGCGGTCGAGCACGGCGGCCAGCCAGCGCTCATGGGCGCGCGCGTGGCCGAGCAGGCCCGCGCCGGGGGCGGCGTGGCCGTGCTCCGGATCCCAGTCCGTACCGGGGGCGATGCTGATGTTGTAGTCGAGCTTGAGGTAGCCGACGCCCCAGTCGCCGACGATGCGGTCGATCGTCGCGTCGAGGTGGCGGCGCGCGGCGGGGTGGCGCAGGTCGAGGTGGTGGCGGCCGTTCTCGGTGAGCCGTACGCCGTCGCGCTGGAAGAACGCGTCGTCGGGCAGCTCGGCGGCCACCGGGCTGCGGACGCCGACGACTTCGGGCTCCAGCCACAGCCCGGGGACCATGCCGAGGGAACGGATACGGTCGAGAATGAGTTGCAGCCCGCCGGGGAAGCGCCGGGTGGAGGGCTGCCACGCGCCGACGCTGTCCCACCAGCCGTCGGTGTCGTCGTACCAGCCCGCGTCGATGCAGAAGTATTCCGCCCCAGCCCGGGCGGCGGCGTCGATCAGCGGCAGCAGCCGCTCGGTGGTGGGGTCGCCCATCAGGGTGTTCATGTAGTCGTTGAACACGATGGGCAGGGCGGTGTGGTCGGGGTGCGGTCGCCGGATCGCCCGGCGGTACGCGGTGAGATGGGCCACCGCCGCGTCGAACCCGCCCCGCGCGGCGAGCGCGAGGGCGGCCGGGACGGTGGTGAACGAGGCGCCGGGCGCGAGCCGTTCGCGCCACTGGTGCTCGGCGTCGGTCGGCCCGCTGAGCGCGACGTACGTACCGTCGCCCCGCTCCCCGGCCTCCCACCGCCACCCCACCGGCGACTCGACCTGCCAGAGCCAGGCCCGGCCGGTGGCGCGCTCCGTGAGGGCGCCCATCGGCAGCTGGCCATCGGTGGGCCAGCTGCCGACGCTGCTGAGGACGAGGGCGACGCGGCTGGCGTTTCCGTGGGCTTCGCGCGACAGGTCCACGATCCGGTCGCGCAGCGGTACGGCGGTCCAGCGGCACTCGGCCAGCCACTCGTTGCGCGCCCAGTGCACATCGAGCGCATCGGGAGAGGGGAGGCCGCCGAGGACGAGGTGGGGGACGGCCTGGACGACGAGCGGGCCGGTGCCCTCGTTCGTCAGCCGCACCTCGGAGCGCAGCACCGGCAGGCCGTCGGGGGAGGAGAGGCGGACCTCGGCGGTGAGGCCGGAGCCGGGGTCGTGGAGGTCGAGCGTCAGCCGGTGCCAGCGGCCGTCGTCGTCCGTCCCGGTCTGGTGGCCCCGGTATCGCAGCCGCGCGCCGAGCACCGTCTCGATGCCGCGCTGCCCGGACCACTCGCTGCCGTGGCCGAGCGCCAGCACCTCCACGACCGGCGTGCCCTCGGGATCCGGCGGCGCGGTATCGCCCGGCGGGCCCAGCCGTACGAGCCGGAGCACCCCGTCCGCCCCGGTCGCGAACTCCGCCGTGAGCGCCGTATGGCCCCATGTGAACGTCTCCCGCACGCCAGCCCCTTCCCCAACTCCGGTTGCTTGACGAGTCCCTTGACGGCCCCTGTGTGACCGGTCACAATCCTGGCGTGCATGTGACCGGTCACACAAGAGGCGGCAAGCGGCCCGGCATCCGCGACGTCGCCACCGCCGCGGGCGTCTCGTACCAGACCGTCTCCCGCGTGATCAACGACCATCCGAGCGTCAAACCGGCCACCCGGGAACGCGTCCTCGCCGCGATCCAGGCCCTTGGCTTCCGCCGCAGCGCCACCGCGCTCGCCCTGGCCAGCGGACGCGCCCGCTCGGTCACCGTGCTGACCGCGAACACCACCCACTACGGCTACGCCGCCACGCTCCAGGGCATCGAGGAGGCCGCCCGCGCCGCCGGTTACACGGTCGCCATCGGCGTCCTGGAATCCGACACCGTGGCCGACGTCCGGACCGAGGTGCGGCGGGCCGCCGACACCGGCGGCGGGCTGATCGTGATGGCGTACGACACCGCCGGGGTCCGCGCCCTGGCCGCCGTACCCGCCGAACTCCCGGTCGTGGGCGTCGTGGAGACCCCGTCCCGGCCGCCCGCCGGGCACCGCCCCTGGGTGTGGACGGACGACCGCGAGGCGGCCCGCACCGTCACCCGCCACCTGCTGGACCTCGGCCACCGGACCGTGCACTACGTCGCCATCCCGTCCAGCACCCGCCGCACCGGCCAGCGCACCGCGGGCTGGCGGGACGCGCTGCGCGCGGCCGGGGCGCCGCTGCCGCGCCCGCTGGCCGGGAGCTGGGATCCGGCCGGTGGCTACCAGGCGGGGCTGCGGCTGGCCCGCGATCCGTCCGTCACCGCGATCCTGTGCGGCAACGACGACCTCGCGCTCGGGGTGATCCGGGCGCTGCACGAGGCGGGCCGGGCGATCCCGGGCGAGGTGAGCGTGGCCGGTTTCGACGACGCCCCGCACTCGGCGTTCCTCACGCCCTCCCTGACGACCGTACGGCTCGACTTCACGGGCCTGGGCCGGGCCGCCTTCGGCCGGTTGCACGGCCTGTTGGAGGCGGCCGCACCGGTCGCGCCGCGCCCCGTCTCCGTACCGCTGCTGATCGTCCGCGAAAGCTCCGGCCCACCGCCGGCCCCGTTACCGCCGACCCCACCCTCGGAGGTCCCCCGCGCATGAGCAGATCCAGCACATCCAGCAGGCCCAACAGGCGCCTCAGCCGCCGCATACGAACGGCCGCCACCGCCACGGCCCTCGCCGCCGCACTCCTGGCGGCGGCCGTCCCCGCCGACGCCACCACCCCCACAGCTACTGCTAAAGCCGCCCCGAACCTCGCCGTCGACCTCGCCGCCCCCGAGGGCCCCGTCCTGCGCGGCGCCAACGGTTCGCTCTACGGCCTGAGCGACGACGGCGTGCCGACCGACGCCGCCCTCGCGCCGCTGAAGCTCACCACCGTCACCCAGAAGCCGGAGGGCGGCGCCCAGCACCCGAACGGCGACGCCGTCACCGTCTCGAAGTCGTTCTTCCGCAACGGCGGCGGCGACGTCCTGGTGATGATGCAGGACATCTACGCCAAGTGGCCGTACGAAGACCTGGGCATCGAGGACTACCTCACCAAGGTCGACAAGATCGTGCCCGACGTCGCCGACGCCCCGGGCAGCGAGCACTTCGTCTACGTCCCGTTCAACGAGCCCGACCAGATCTGGTACAACCTCGGCGTCGCCGACCAGGCCACGTACGAGAAGAACCGGGACCGCTTCTTCCGCGACTGGAAGACCGTCTATCACCGCATCCGCGCCCTCGACCCGGACGCCCGCATCGCGGGCCCCAACGAGTCCTCGTACCACTCCCGCCTGATGGGCGACTTCCTGACCTGGGCGAAGCAGGAGAAGGTCCTGCCCGACGTCACCACCTGGCATGAGCTGGGCCCGGACTCCCTGCGCGACTTCCAGGGCCACTACGACGACTACCGCGCCCGGGAGAAGCGCGCGGGGATCGCACCTCGCCCGATCAACATCGATGAGTACGCCAACCGCCGCGATCTGTCCGTCCCCGGGCAACTCGTCCAGTGGGTCTCCCTCTTCGAGCGCAACAAGGTCTACGCCGACCAGGCGTACTGGGATGCCGCGGGCAACCTCTCCGGCAGCGTCGCCCAGGCCAACATCCCCAACGGCGCGTGGTGGTTCTTCCGCTGGTACGCCACCATGACCGGCCGGACCGTCAAGGTCACCCCGCCCACCGCGAACGCCGTCGACACCCTCCAGGGCCTCGCCTCCTACGACACCGCCAAGCGCCAGGCCCAGGTGCTGGTCGGCGGGGCGGCGGGCGACGCGGACGTGACGGTCGGCCATGTCGACCCGAAGGTGTTCGGCGGCCAGGTCACCGCCGCCGTCTCGGAGGCCGCCTGGTCCGGCTACGAGGGCGCCCACGCCGCACCCCGCACCCTGGCCCGGAAGAAGCTGACCGTCCGCCCGGACGGCTCGGTCACCGTGCCGCTCACCGGCATGGACCGCATGTCCGCGTACCGGATCGTGCTCACCCCGGCGGGCAGCGGCACCCCGCAGCCCGCGCGGGCGCCGTGGCACGCGGCGTACGAGGCGGAGGAGGCGGCGATCACCGCGGGCAAGGTCTACACCCAGGGCACCGTCGCCAACGCCAACGGCTACGCCGCCTCTGGCACCAAGGACGTCGGTTCCCTCAACCAGGACACCAGTGAGGTCGCGTTCACCGTGGACGTGCCCCGCACCGGGGACTACGACCTCTCCGTCCTCTACGGCAACCAGAGCGGCGGCCCGGCCACCCAGCGGCTCACGGTCGACGGCGGCGCGGCCCGCACCCTCACCTACCCCTCCACCGAGAACTGGACCTACCGCGGCCTCAAGAACACCACCGTCCGCCTGTCCGCGGGCCGCCACGAGATCGCCCTGGCCCATGACACCGCCGAGGTGACCCTCGACCGCGTCGACCTCACCGCCGCCACGCAGCCCTCCGCCGCGTACGAGGCCACGCTCGCGGACACCACCGGCAGCCCGTCCTACGACTACGGCTCGGCGAGCGGAACCGGCACCGGCGCGCTCGTCCTCGGCTCCCGGGACACCGCCGTCTTCGACGTCTACGCGCCCCGCGAGGGCTACTACGCGGTGACCCCGCGCGCCTCGGGCGGCCCGCTGAAGCTCACCGCGCACGGCGCGACCACGACGACGTCCCAGCGGCTCTACCTGACCGCCGGGAACAACCGCGTCACCGCCGCACCGGCCGGAGCCGCCCCCGTCCGGCTGCGCTCCCTGGACGTCACGGGCGCGGGTGACGACACGGCGGGCGTGCGCGGATACGAGGCGGAGAGCGCCGCGCTGTCCGGCACCGCCAAGCCCGAGTCCGGCACGCACGCCTCGGGCGGCGCTTACGTCGGCTGGCTCGGCAACGGCGCGTCCAACACCGCCACCCTCACCGTCCAGGCCCCGGCGGCGGGCCGCTACCTGATGGCGGTCCGCTACGCCAACAACGAGCGGCGCGACAACGGCCACGCGTACAACACGGACATCGTCTCGCGCGGCGCGGACATCACGGTCGGCCAGGGCAAGCCCCGACGCGTGATGTTCAAGAACACCTGGGGCTGGAACGACTACTGGACCCTGGCCGTCCCCGTCGACCTCGCCAAGGGCGCCAACACGGTCACCTTCGCCAACCCGGGCGCGTACGCCCCCAACCTCGACCGGATCGACCTGGCCCCGGTCATCGGCTGATCCCCTTCGCGTGATGCGCCCCGGTGCGGCCGTGCAGCCGCACCGGGGCGTGGGGCACCGCTTCCGGTGTCAGCGCGGAGGACCCCGGAGCGGCGCGCTTTAAGGTGATCGCCGTCAGGCGGTCGCCGCGTCCTCACCGGGAGTGGGGCAGCCCACGGTGGCGGTCACGGCGGTCAGCAGCACCACGGAGTCCTCCAGCGCGACCATCCCGTGCCGCTCGTGCGGAACGCGCTCCACCTGCCCGGCGATGAGATCCGTGCGCACCCCGCTCCCGGTCAGCCGCACATGACCGTGCAGTACGTGCAGACTCGCCGCCGGGGGAGCGTTGTGCTCGTCCAGCTGACAACCGGAGACCATCGCGATCACGCTCTGCCGCAGCGGCCCGTCATGCAGGAACAGATGTGCGCTGCGCCCGTGCGGATCGGCCTTCGCCTGATCCAGATGGTGGCGCGCGAGCGCGGTGAGGTCATCCATGAGTGCCCCTCGATCGGCCTGATCTGATCGTCGCCGGGTTCCCTCAATCGTCACCGGCTAGCGTGATGCGCGCCAGTTCGCACCCCCGCGACATGGAGAGAGGCATCCGTGGCCGACTACCTGACCGTCCTGACGACCACCGACACCCCCGAGAAGGCGGAGGCCCTGGCGCGCGGCGCCGTGGAAGCGCGGCTGGCGGCCTGCGCGCAGATCAGCCAGCCGGTGACCTCCGTCTACCGGTGGCAGGACGCCATCGAGACCGCCGCCGAGTGGCAGGTGCTGTTCAAGACCACCGCCGCGCGCTACGACGAGCTGGAGGCGCACCTCCGCGAGGCGCACGACTACGAGACGCCGGAAGTGATCGCGACGCCGATCACGCAGGGCAATGAGGACTATCTGGCGTGGGTGGTAGCGGAAACAACAATCGGCTGACAGAAAACAACATCTGTCACCTGTCATCCGCTATCCGTTATCCGCCAACGCCTCGCTGATACCCCGCTCCCGGGGCCCCAGGAACTGAGGATCGGGCCGGAACGTGGCGTCGAGCACCGCCTTGCTCGCCGCCACGGTCTCCCGCAGCCCGCCGAAGCCCCATGTCGCGTCGTGCGGCTCGTCCACCGCGACCCCGTACGCGTCGACCCCCGCCGCCCCGCACAGAGCCACCGCCCGCCGGATGTGGAACCCCTGGCTCACCAGCACCGCCCGGTGCACCCCGAACACCCGCCGCGCCCGGCTGCACGAGTCCCAGGTGTCGAAGCCCGCGAAGTCACTCACGATCCGCCGGTCCGGCACGCCCCGCTTCACCAGGTAGGCGCGCATCGCGTTCGGCTCGTCGTAGTCGTCCCGGCTGTTGTCCCCGGTGACCAGCAGCGCCCGTACCTTCCCGGCCCGGTACAGCGTGACGGCCGCGTCCAGCCGGTGCGCCAGATACGGCGACGGCTCCCCGTCCCACAGCCCGGCCCCGAACACCACCCCCACCGGCGCCGACGGCACGTCCCCACCCGCCGCCCGCACCCGCCCCTCCGTACTCAGCCGCAGCCACGTCGCGGGCAGCAGCGCCACCACACTGACGACCACAGCAAGCTGAAAAACCCCCCGCCACCCCCGCCGCGTCCGCGGCAGCCTCAGGCTGCCTGTCGCCGCGCGTAGCCGCCGTCCCCCGCGCATGCCCGCCGCTCCCTCCGCCCGCCGTCCTTGCCCGCACTGACGCTACGGAGACGGGCGCGGTTGCCTCATCCGGCCCAGGTAACGCGCACCACCGCGATCAACTGCTGACTGGGCACGGGCAGGAAGTACAGCAGGCCCACATCGAGGAAGGTCAGGTTCCGGAGCATGTGTCCGGCACCCACTTCGGCCGCGTCGCGTCCCAGGACGGCCAGCTCATGGGCGAGCCGTTCCACCTCGGCGACGACATGGGGCGGAAGGCCCCCGACGACGTGTTCCGCGTCCGGGTCGTACTCCCACTTCCAGACATCGCTCACGCACCGATCTCCTCGCCCGCGGCCCGCAGGATGCGGCCGATCTCACCCGCCGCGGCGCGGGCCTCGTCCGCGTCTGCCTGGGGGTCGGCCGTCAGCTCCTCGCACGCGTGGAAGCGGGCGGCGCGCTGCGGCCAGCGCTCGATGTTGATGATCGTTCCCCAGTGCGTGGTGAACGCCAGCAACGGCCCGACGCTGCTGGTGCGCTGAGCGCTCGTCGCCGCGTTCGCCAGGTGCTCGTTCAATTCGGGCAGACGGCTGGGAACGATCTGTGCGACCGCGGCCCGAAGCGCGTCCGGGGTCAGTTGCGGCATGGGAATCAGCGGGCCGCTCGCCTCGGTCGGCTGACTGCTCACGGTGACCTCCTGTGTCCCTGAGTGCGCTCCCGACGCGAGCCTACCGCTCAGCCACGGGCCGCTGCCCCGTTAGGCTGTGAGACTCTCCCCGTCAGCGAAACCAGCAGGTGATCCCAGCCGTGCCGCCGCTCCCCAAAGCAGAACTCCACCTCCACATCGAGGGCACCCTGGAGCCCGAACTCGCCTTCGCGCTCGCCGAGCGCAACGGCATCGAGCTGCCCTACGCCACCCAGGACGAGCTGCGCGACGCGTACTCCTTCACCGACCTCCAGGACTTCCTCAACCTCTACTACGCGCTGATGGCCGTCCTCCGTACCGAGGACGACTTCGCCGACCTCACCAACGCGTACCTCGCCCGCGCCCGCGAGCAGGGCGTCCGGCACGCCGAGATCTTCTTCGACCCCCAGGCGCACACCGCCCGAGGCGTCGACATCGGCACCGTCATCCGCGGCCTCACCCGCGCCCTCGACGCCGCGCCCGAGACGTACGGCATCACCACCCGCCTCATCATGTGCTTCCTGCGGGACGAGACCGCCGAATCGGCCCTGGCCACCTTCGAGTCCGCCCGCCCCTACCTCGACCGGATCACCGCCGTCGGCCTCGACTCGGCCGAGGTCGGCCACCCGCCGTCGAAGTTCCGCGAGGTCTACGCGCTGGCCCGTGAGGCCGGGCTGAAGTGCGTCGCCCACGCGGGCGAGGAGGGCCCGCCCGCGTACGTCTGGGAGGCCCTGGACATCCTCGGCGTCGACCGCGTCGACCACGGCGTGCGCTGCCTGGAGGACAAGGCCCTGGTGGAACGCCTGGTCGCGGACCAGATTCCGCTCACCGTCTGCCCCCTGTCCAACGTCCGCCTCCGCGTCGTCGACCACCTCTCCGACCACCCCCTCCCCGCCATGCTGGACGCGGGCCTCCTGGTGACCGTCAACTCCGACGACCCCTCCTACTTCGGCGGCTACGCGGAGGACAACTTCACCGCCGTACGGGACGCCCTCGGCCTCGATCAGACCGCGCTGCGCACCCTGGCCCGCAACTCCTTCCAGGCCTCGTTCCTGGACGAGGAGACGCGCGCGTCCTACCTCCGGGAACTCGACGCGTCTTGACCTCAACCTTGGTTCAACTTCTACGTTCGTCGCCATGGAGTACTCACACAGCGACACCGAACTGATCCGTCAGCCCATCGGCTACTGGAGCTGGGCCGCCTCCAAGGCGGTCGTGACCTACATCCGGGCAGGGCTCTCGGAGTTCGGCCTCAGCCAGCCCCAGTGGTGGGTCCTGAACCAGGTCTTCGACGGCGGCGAGGACGGCCGCACCCGCGACGAGGTGCGGGCCGTCCTCCAGGGCTACCTGGACGTGGGCACCGCCCTGGAACCCGAGATCGACGCCCTCCTGTCCCGTGGCCTCCTGACCACCACCGCCCAGCGCCTCCGCCTGACCCCCGAGGGCCGCGACCTCCGCGCCCGCGCGGCGGAACGCCAGGTGGCGATGCGGGAACGTATCCACGACGGCATCCCCGACGAGGACTACGTCGCCACCCTCAAGATCCTCCAGCGCATGATCCACAACACCAACGGCCAAGCCTGGCACCACTGACTCCTGCCCGGTCGGGTCTCGCTGCCGAGTGCGGCCCGGTGGCCGGGTTGTGCCCACCCGTTCCGCCCCGGCGGAACGATTGCCCACAACCGGGGGTACCGATCGCCCGGCACGCGGGGGCGGGATCGCGACCCACCCCGCCCGGCCGCCCGCCACGGGCCGGGCCGGGGGCCGGGGCCAGTGTCGGGGAGTCGCCGACGAGACGGAGGGGGCGGGGTCGCAGGGGTGGGGGCCTGGACGACGACGTGTATTTGTGGCGCCTATTTCCGGCGCACCCCACGTTTCCGGGCGGTGGCGCCAAAAATATACGCGTCCAGGCCCCTGCCCCGGAGGCCCCGCCCCCGGCACCCACGCCAAACCGGCAGCGCACCCACCCCCCACCCGCACCGTGAACTCGCCGCAATCACCCGTCACGGCCGCGCAACGGCGGCGCAACACGCCCCTGCCACAGTCACGTCATGCACGGCATGACAGCAGTGTCACCCCGCCCCCGCCCCGCCCCGCCGACCCTGGTCGCCGTGGCACACGGCAGCCGCGACCCGGCGGCGCTGCGCACCGTGACGGCCCTCCTGAACGCGGTCCGGGCCCTGCGCCCCGACGTGCCCGTACGCCTCGGGCACATCGAGCTGAACCGTCCGCTCCTCGCGGACACCCTCGCCGCGCTCCGCGGCGAAGCCGTCCTCGTACCGCTCCTCCTCGGCCGCGGCTATCACGTCAAGGAAGACCTCCCGGCGGCAGCCGCAGCCGCCGGACACCTCACCACGCGCATCGCCGCACCCCTAGGCCCCCACCCGCTCCTCGCCGAGGCCCTGCACGCCCGCCTCAGCGAGGCGAGCCAACGGCACACGCAGGCCCCCCACGCCGTCGTCCTCGCCGCCGCCGGTTCCCGCGACCACGACGCGGCCGTGGACGCCAGCGCCACCGCCACCCTGCTCAGCGCCCGGCTCGGCGGCATACCGGTCGTCCCCGCGTACGCCTCCGCCGCCACGCCCACCGTGGCCGACGCCGTACGCGCCCTCGCCCCGCACCGGGAAGGCCGCCGCCACATCGCCGTGGCCTCGTACTTCACCGCCCCCGGCCGCTTCGCCACCCAGTGCGCGGACGCCGCCCCCGGCATCGCCGCGGCCCCGCTCGGCGCCCACCCGGCCGTCGCCCGGCTGGTGCTGCACCGCTACGAACAGGCCCTCTCCAGTGCTCCGCTGTCGTACCGGGCGGTTACCGTCGGTGTATGAGCCGCAGAGCAGGTCGAGCAGGTCGTACGACACGTCACACCACGAACCACGGCACCAACACCAGCGCCGCACCACCGACGACCCCCGGCTATGACGCGGCGGACCTGGAGCGCTGGGTCCAGGAGCCCGACAAGCGCCCCGGCCGGACCGCGTTCCAGCGGGACCGGGCGCGGGTGCTGCACTCCGCCGCGCTGCGCCGACTGGCCGGAAAGACGCAGGTCGTGCCCGCAGCCCCGGCCACCGACACGGACCTCGGCGCCTCCGCCCGCACCCCGGCCTGGGACGCCACGCCCCGCACCCGCCTGACCCACTCCCTCGAGTGCGCCCAGGTGGGCCGGGAGCTGGGGGCGGCCCTCGGCTGCGATCCGGACCTGGTGGAGATGGCGTGCCTCGCCCATGACCTCGGCCACCCGCCGTTCGGCCACAACGGCGAACAGGCCCTCAACGAGGTGGCCCGCGACTGCGGCGGTTTCGAGGGGAACGCCCAGTCGCTGCGGCTGCTGGCCCGGCTTGAACCGAAGCGGTTCGTCCCCGACGAGGAGACCGGCGAACCGCTCAGCGTCGGCCTCAACCTCACCCGGGCGGCCCTGGACGCGGCCACCAAATACCCCTGGCCGCGCGGCGGACACCCCCGCGACCCGGATTCGCCGAAGTTCGGGGTGTACGAGGACGACCTGCCGGTCTTCGCCTGGTTCCGGCGCGGCGCGCCCGAGGACCGCACGCCGTTCGAGGCCCAGGTCATGGACTGGGCGGACGATGTGGCGTATTCGGTGCACGACGTCGAGGACGGCCTGCACGCGGGCCATCTCGACCCGAACAGCCTGCTCGCCGAGCCCGAGCGGCGCGAGGTGTTCGCGGTCGCGGCGGCCCGTTACGCGCCGGGCGCCGAGGCGGACGAGCTGGCCGAGGCGCTGGACCGGCTGCTCGACCAGGAGTGGTGGCCGCATGGCTATGACGGCACGTCCGTCGCCCAAGCCCGCCTCAAGGACGCCACGAGCCAGCTCATCGGCCGGTTCTGCCTCGCCGCCGAGTCCGCGACCCGGGCGGCGTACGGGACGGGCCGGTTCACCCGCTACCGCGCCGAGCTGGTGGTGCCGCGCCCGGCCCGGCTGGAGTGCGCGGTGCTCAAGGCGGTCGCGGACCGTTACGTCATCCAGCGCGCCGACCAGGAGCTGGTCCGCGCCGACCAGCGCGTGGTGATCGCCGAACTGGGCGAGGCGCTGATCGCCCGCGCCCCGGACGGGCTCGACCCGCAGTTCCGCGCCCTGTTCGACGCGGCCGACGCGGCGGGCGACGAGAAGGGGCGGCTGCGCGCGATCGTGGACCAGATCGCCGCCTTGACGGACGTCTCGGCCCGCGCTCTCCACGCCCGCCTCACGACCCCGCGCGCGACGCGCCACGTATGACCGCACCTGACCGCATGTGGTCATGCATGATCGCGTACGACCGTCACCGCTCCGGAATCGCGCCCTACCCGGCCCGTTCCCGCCACTCCGCACGGCCCCCTTCCCCCGCCCCGCTTGGTGCGGGAGGCTCCCCGGTGGCTCCCTATGGCCAAAGCTCCGGCTGATGCGACTGGTCGACGCGACCGGGGTAGAAGCAAACGCAGAGGCACCGCCCGGCAGCGAGGAGGAAAACAAGTGGTCGACGCACACCAGACGTTCGTCATCGTCGGAGGGGGTCTGGCCGGGGCGAAAGCCGCGGAAACCCTCCGTTCGGAGGGCTTCACCGGCCGGGTGATCCTGATCTGTGACGAGCGCGACCACCCCTATGAGCGTCCCCCGCTCTCCAAGGGCTTCCTCACCGGCAGCCAGGAGCGCGACAGCGTCTTCGTCCACGAACCCGCCTGGTACGCGCAGGCCGACATCGAACTCCACCTCGGCCAGCCCGCCACCCACCTGGACCGCACCGCCAAGGCGGTGACCCTCGGCGACGGCACCCGCATCCACTACGACCGGCTGCTGCTGGCCACCGGCGCCGAGCCGCGCCGCCTCGACATCCCGGGCACCGGCCTGGCGGGCGTGCACCATCTGCGCCGCCTGGCCCACGCCGAGCGGCTGAAGGGCGTCCTCACCACCCTCGGCCGGGACAACGGCCAGCTGGTCATCGCGGGCGGGGGCTGGATCGGCCTGGAGGTCGCGGCCGCCGCCCGTGGCTACGGCGCCGAGGTGACGATCGTCGAGCGCGAGCCGACCCCGCTCCACTCCGTCCTCGGCCCCGAACTGGGCGCCCTCTTCGCCGACCTCCACAGCGAGCACGGCGTCCGCTTCCACTTCGGGGCGACGCTCACCGAGATCACCGGCCAGGACGGCATGGTGCTCGCCGCCCTCACCGACGACGGCGAGGAGCACCCCTGCCACAGCGTGCTGGCGGCCATCGGCGCCGCCCCGCGCACCGCCCTCGCCGAGGCCGCTGGGCTGGACGTGGTGGACCGGGCGTCGGGCGGCGGCATCGCCGTCGACGCCGCGCTGCGCACCAGCGACCCGGACATCTTCGCGACGGGCGACGCCGCCTCCGCCCCGCTCGCCTTCCTGGAGGGCACCCCGGTGCGCACCGCCCTCGCGCCCGGCTCCCGGCTGCGCGTCGAGCACTGGGCCAACGCGCTGAACGGCGGCCCGGCGGCGGCCCGCGCGATGCTCGGCCAGGACGTCACGTACGACCGGGTGCCGTACTTCTTCTCCGACCAGTACGACGTCGGGCTGGAGTACTCCGGGTACGCGCCGCCCGGCTCGTACGACCAGGTGCTGATCCGCGGCGACGTCGGCAAGCGGCAGTTCATCGCCTTCTGGCTGAGCGACGGCCGCCTGCTGGCGGGGATGAACGTGAACGTGTGGGACGTCACCGGGCCCATCCAGCAGCTCATCCGCGGCGGCGCCCAGCCCGACCCGGGCGCCCTGGCCGACCCGTCCGTCCCGCTCACCTCCCTCGTGCCGTAACGCACCCCGGGCCCCGGGCCGGGGCCCGACCGGTGCCGGACACCCGTGCCGGACATCGCTGTCGGACCCCGGCCGTAGAATTCACGCGTGGCTGGACGGATCAACGATGACGACGTGAAGGCGGTGCGGGACGCGGTCCCGATCGACGCCGTCGTATCCGAGTATCTCCAGCTGCGGAACGCGGGCGGTGGCAATCTCAAGGGGCTCTGTCCCTTCCACGACGAGAAGTCACCGTCCTTCCAGATCAGCCCCAGCAAGGGGCTGTATTACTGCTTCGGCTGCCAGGAGGGCGGCGACACCGTCGACTTCGTCATGAAGATCGACCATCTCTCCTTCTCCGAGACGATCGAGCGGCTCGCCTCCCAGGCCGGGATCACCCTGCGGTACGAGCAGGGCAGCGCCACCCCCGGCCGCCAGCAGGGCGAGCGCACCCGCCTGGTCGAGGCCCACCGGGCGGCCGCGCAGTTCTACGTCGAGCAGCTGGACAGTCCCGAGGCGGAGATCGGCCGCAAGTTCCTCGCCGAGCGCGGCTTCGACCAGGCCGCCGCCCAGCACTTCGGCGTCGGCTACAGCCCGGCGGGCTGGGACCACCTCGTCCGCTTCCTGCGCGGCCGCGGCTTCACCGACCAGGAGCTGATCCTCTCCGGCCTCGCCCAGGAGAGCCGCCGCAACCCCATCGACCGCTTCCGCGGCCGCCTCATGTGGCCCATCCGCGACATCACCGGCGAGGTCGTCGGCTTCGGCGCACGCAAGCTGCGCGACGACGACAACGGCCCCAAGTACCTCAACACCCCCGAGACCCCGCTCTACAAGAAGTCCCACGTCCTGTACGGGATCGACCTCGCCAAGAAGGACATCGCCAAGACCAGCCGCGCCGTGGTCGTCGAGGGGTACACCGACGTCATGGCCTGCCATCTGGCCGGGGTCACCACCGCCATCGCCACCTGCGGCACCTCCTTCGGCGGCGACCACATCAAGATCCTGCGGCGGCTGCTGATGGACAACTCCGGCGCCGAGGTCGTCTTCACCTTCGACGGCGACGCGGCGGGCCAGAAGGCCGCCCTGCGCGCCTTCGAGGACGACCAGAAGTTCGCCGCCGAGACCTATATCGCGATCACCCCGGGCGGTATGGACCCCTGCGATCTGCGGCTCGCGCACGGCGACGACGCGGTCAAGGCGCTGGTCGAGAGCCGCACCCAGCTCTTCGAGTTCGCCATCCGGCAGATCATCGCCCGCCACAACCTCGACACGGCGGTCGGCCGCGCCGCCGCCCTGGACGAGGCCGCGCCGGTCGTCGCGGGCATCAAGAACAGCTCCATCCAGCACGAGTCGGCCGTCCACCTCGCGGGGCTGCTGGGCATCCTCGACACCCAGTTCGTCGTCCAGCGCGTCAGCCAGCTCGCCCGGTGGGCGCGGGACCGCGGCCGGGGCGGCGACCAGCGCCCCGACCAGCGGGGCCGCGCGCAGCACCGGCCCGGCGGACCGGGCGGACCCGGCGGACCGGGCGGACCCCAGGGCTCCGGGGCCCAGGCCCCGGCAGGCCCCCGTGGCCCCGCCCTGAACCTCCGCAGCCCGGCCCACCGGGTCGAGCGGGAGCTGCTGAAGCTGGCCCTCCAGCGCCCCGAGCTGGTCTCCCCGGCCTTCGACGCCTACGGCGAGGACGAGTTCACCGCCCCGCCCTACGCCGCCGTGCGCCGCGCCGTCGAGGACGCGGGCGGCGCGGAGCGCGCCGACGCCGACTATCTGCGCCGCGTCCGCGAGGTCGCCCCCGACGACACGGTCCGCGCCATGGTCACCGAACTGGCCGTGGAACCCCTCCACACCCGCCGCGAGGCCGACGAGGCGTACGCGGGCGAGCAGCTGGTGCGGGTCCGCCAGGCCGCCGTCAACCACCGCATCAGGGAGGTCCAGGGCACCCTGCAGCGCCTGGGCCAGCACGCCGACCCGGCCCATCTGGCCGCCGTCCAGAACGAGCTGTGGGTCCTCCAGCAGTACGCCGTGTCCCTCCAGACCCAGGGCGCGGCGGCACTCTGACCGGGCCGCAGCCGGGCCGTAGCCGGGCCGCGCGGAACGTCGCGTAATCGGCCGGTCACCGGCCGCTGTGCAAAAAGTGCCCGCACGCCCCTCGTGGCGGGCGTGTGTCGTACTCCACACTGGGTGTGGTGCCTGAGTCCTCGGAGCGCGGCGGTGTTGGCCGGGTAGGCCGGGATCCCCCGCAGATCCGCTCAAGATGTACGGGACGGACGGCGGCGTAACCGGCGCGTCCGTACCCGATCGTTCTGCCGCCTCAGCAGCGATCACCCTGGAGGTCGCCCCCGTGCAGACCCAGATCCTCACCGACGCGGCCCCCGCCGCGTCGCCGCAGTCCCGGGCACCGGCGGCCGTGGAGCCCCCGGAACCGCCCACGCTGCCCGGTGCGGCCCTGCCCCCGGACGCCCCGGGCGCCGCCGGGGCCCAGCGCACCGCAGCGGACGCCGAGCAGGCCACAGAACCCGCCCCCGCGCCCGGCACCGAACCGGAACCCGACAGCGAACCGGAAGGCGCCACCGAACCCGACGACGGCCCCGGAGCCGACGACGCCCCCGAACCGGACGACGGCCCCGCCGAACGCCCCGCACGCGCCGAGACCACCGGCCCCTCCTCCGACCTCTTCCGCCAATACCTGCGCGAAATCGGCCGGATCCCGCTCCTCTCCGCCGCCGAGGAGGTCGAGCTGGCCCGCCGGGTCGAGGCGGGCCTGTTCGCCGAGGAGAAGCTCGCGAACGCCCCCGACCTCGACAGCCAACTCGCCCTCGACCTCGACCGGTTGGTCGTCCTGGGCCGGATGGCCAAGCGCCGCCTGATCGAGGCCAACCTGCGCCTCGTCGTCTCCGTCGCCAAGCGCTACGTGGGCCGCGGCCTGACCATGCTGGACCTCGTCCAGGAGGGCAACCTCGGCCTGATCCGGGCGGTCGAGAAGTTCGACTACGCCCGCGGGTACAAGTTCTCGACGTACGCGACCTGGTGGATCCGCCAGGCCATGTCCCGCGCCCTCGCCGACCAGGCCCGGACCATCCGGGTCCCGGTGCATGTCGTCGAGCTGATCAACCGGGTCGTCCGGGTGCAGCGCCGGATGCTCCAGGAGCGCGGCTACGAGCCCACCCCCGAGGAGGTCGCGGTCCACCTCGACCTCACCCCGGAGCGGGTGAGCGAGGTGCTGCGCCTCGCCCAGGAGCCGGTGTCGCTGCACGCGCCGGTGGGGGAGGAGGACGATGTCGCGCTCGGCGACCTCATCGAGGACGGCGACGCCGCCTCACCGGTCGAGTCGGCGGCGTTCCTGCTGCTCCGCGAGCATCTGGAGGCCGTGCTGTCGACGCTCGGCGAGCGCGAGCGCAAGGTCGTCCAGCTGCGGTACGGACTGGCCGACGGCCGCCCCCGCACCCTGGAGGAGATCGGCCGGATCTTCGGCGTGACCCGGGAACGCATCCGCCAGATCGAGTCCAAGACCCTCAACAAGCTCCGCGACCACGCCTTCGCCGACCAGCTCCGCGGCTACCTGGACTAGCCGCGCACGCTTCAGCCCCCGGCTCCGGCCTCGAACGCCCCCGGGTGCGTCTGCTCCCGTACCGCCACGTACTGCTGCCGCACCGCCTGCCCCACCGCCAGGTCGTCGCCCGGCTCGAACACCTGGCTGGCGGCAGCGGGCCAGCGCGGCGGCTCGTGCGGGGACAGCGCCCCCTGCGCGGCGCCCAGCGCCCACGCGGCCTGCCGGGCGGCGCCCAGCGCGGCGTAGTCGGCGGGCTGCGGCACCACGATCTGGGCGCCCAGCAGCGCGGGCGCGATCGCCCGTACCGCCTGGAGGTCGGCCGCGGGGCCCAGCAGGAACACCCGGCGCACCCCGACCCCGCGCCCCCGCAGGATGTCGAGCGCGTCGGCGAGCCCGCACAGCATGCCCTCGAACGCGGCCCGCGCCAGATGCTCCGGCTTCATGGACTCGCGCCGCAGCCCGGTCAGCGTCCCGGCGGTGTGCGGCAGGTACGGGGTCCGCTCGCCCTCCAGATACGGCAGCATCACCATGCCGTACGACCCGGGGGTGGAGTTCAGCGCGAGCGCGGACAGCCCCTCCAGGTCCGTGCCCAGCAGCTCAGCCGTACCGCGCAGCGCCCGCACCGCGTTGAGCGTGTGCACGACGGGCAGGTGCATCCCGGTGGCGTCGGCGTACGAGAGGATCGTGCCGGTGTGGTCGGCCAGCGCCTCGTGGTGGATGGAGAAGACCGAACCCGAGGCCCCGAGCGAGATCACCGCGTCGCCGACCCCCACGCCGAGCCCGAAGGCGGCGGCCATGGTTTCGCCCGTACCGGCCGATATCAGCAGCCCCTCCGGCGTCTGCCCGGCGGGCTGGGCCGGTCCGATGACCTCCGGCAGCCGCACCTGGTGCCCGAGCGCCAGCTCGGCCAGATCCGGCCGCCAGCCGCCGGTCGCCGCCGACCAGTAGCCGGTGCTGGAGGCCGTGCCACGGTCCGTCGTACGCCGCAGCGGGCGCCCGAGCAGCTGCCACACCAGCCAGTCGTGCGGCTGCAGCACCTCGGCCACCCGGCGCGCGGCGTCCGGCTCGGACCGTGCCATCCAGCGCAGCTTCGCCACCGACTGGGCGGCGGTCGGCACCGCGCCCACGGCCTGGGCCCACGCCGCGCGCCCGCCCAGCGTCTCGATCAGATCGGCGGCCGCGGACTGCACCCGCCGGTCGTTGCCCATCTGCGCGGGGCGCACCAGCGCCCCGCTCCCGTCCAGCGTCAGCAGCCCGTGCTGCTGCGCCGAGACGCCGATGGCCTGGACCCCCTCCAGCAGCCCGCCCTCGGCGGCCTCCCCGAGGGAGAGCAGCCATGCCTGCGGGTCCACGTCATTGGGCGAACCGCCGGAGGACGGCTCCGGGTGCGGCGCGTACCCCTGCTTGAGTACGGCACCCGTATCCGTATCGCAGACGACGATCCGTGTGCTCTCGGACGAACTGTCCAACCCGGCGACTATCCCCATGGACCAGATCATGCCACCGAGGCAGCTAGGTGTTGCTGGTGCCCCAGTCGTCCTCCTCCGCCGTGGAGCGCGACTCCCGCTGCGCGATCTTGTCCCGCAGCGGCCGCACCTTGCCGAGCGCCTTCGTGGCGGCCTCCCGGCCACCCAGCGCGGCGGACTCGGCGGTATTACGGACCGCCGGGTTCTGCGCAAACCGCTGCGCGCAGGCGCGCAGCTGGTCGTACCGCTCGCGGCCGGCCCGTGTGCCGAACACGTAACCAACAGCCAATCCGGTCATGAACGTCAGCCGGTAGCGCATCGACCTGCCCTTCTGGTTGTCCCATCCGTCGGACCCCGGAGCCGTGCCGCACGTCTACCCGCAGGCGCCGCAGATCACCCTCCGATCACCCACGGGCATACCGATTGGCGGAGCACCCCCCTGCTTGCGCTAATGTATGTGTCGCAGCGAGCGCACGCCGTCCGGGAGCCCCGGACGGGGGCGCGGTCGAGGCACCCGGAGCAATCCCCTGTAGCTCAATTGGCAGAGCAGCCGGCTGTTAACCGGCAGGTTACTGGTTCGAGTCCAGTCGGGGGAGCGCGATCCCCTGTAGCTCAATTGGCAGAGCATTCGGCTGTTAACCGGAGGGTTACTGGTTCGAGTCCAGTCGGGGGAGCAACACGGGAGAGGACCCCTGATGGGGTCCTTTTTCATGCCCTCATCCCCTGTTCACGCCGTGCTCACCCCTTGATCCAGCCCTGATCCACGGCATGCGGGCACCCAAGACCGGCCCGCCGAAGCAACAGATCGTATGAGCGGCTATGCTGCGGCAGACGGCGCGCACAGATGTGCACGACGCGCCGTTACGGGGCGGTAGCTCAGCCGGTTAGAGCAGCGGACTCATAATCCGTCGGCCGTGGGTTCGAGTCCCACCCGCCCCACTCCGCGCTACGCGGGCAGAATCCTTCTGACCTGCTGCGCAGTGGATCGCCGCTCCGTCGGCGCACTCCGCGCTCACCCTGTCGGCGGCCGTACCCGGTGCTCCACCAGAACCAGCGAGGTGCCCGGCCCGAGAGGGCGTACAGGCGGTCGCCCTCCGCCGCGAGGGACCGTCCGATAGTCCGTCAGGATCTGGGTGTTGTGGAGTTGCATGTGCCGTAGCGGCATGTGGTGTTGTCGAGGGCACCACGGCACGAAAGGCCCTGTCTGCGATGTACCCCTCCGTCATGCCTCCCCGCGAGGTCAAGATCGGTGATGCCGCCGCCTTCGCCGGGACCACCCCGCGCGCCATTCGCCACTACCACCAGATCGGTCTGCTGCCGGAGCCCGAGCGAGGCGGAGACGGACGCCGCCGCTACGGCTACGAGGACATGATCCGCCTGCTGTGGATCCGCAAGATGTCCGAGGCTGGCATCAGCCTGGACGACATGCGGGCCGCCTTCGACGAAGCCCGAGCCCGGGACATCGAGGACGTCCTGGGCCAGCTGGAGGAGACCCTGGCCGCCCAGGAGGCCGACATCAAGCGTCAGCGTGCGGCAGTCCAGCGCCTGCGGGCCGTGGGCAACCCACTGGGCTTGCTCTCCCCCTTGGTCACGGACCGGCTCAGCCACCTGCCATCTGGCGCACTGCGCCCCTCCGACCTGGACGCCCTGCTGGTCACGGAACGGATCTTCGGGCCGCTGGGAGCCGCGATTCAGGCCAGCGTGTTCATCACCCTGGCCACCCACCCCGACCTACGGGCCGAGGCAGACCGCCTCGACGCGGCCGACGCCGCCCTCGATGACACCGTCGACCCCCACGACCCGCAGGTCGAGGAACTCGCCGCGCGGCACTGCGCCCACCACAAGGCCCTGCTCCAGGCCATTGAAGCGGCCGGACTGGACGCGGCCGAGGAGAAGCTCTTCGAGATCGACGACGCCGAGGCGAGCGGCGAGGAGGACGCCCGGATGAGCGCCTTCGAAGCGGTCACCAAGATGCCCTACGACTTCTCCGCGGCCCGGACGCGGTGCATGGAACTCACGGCACAGCTCCTTGCCGGGGACCTCTCCGCAGGCAGCTGATCGCTGGAGGGTTGGGCGACCTCCCAGGCAGCCTCGATCATCCGGAAGATCTCGTCCACCGCGGTATCCGGATCGGCCGCCTCGCGGGCCAGTGAATAGGCGTCGATCACGAACCTCGCGATCGTCCGGCAGGCCGTAGTGGTCTGTGGTAGATCGGGACCGGCGGCGATGGCCGTTGCCAGCGTCTCCGCGTGGCGCAGCCTCATCGACTCCTCGTACTCCCGCAGGGCGGGTGATGCGTCGATCATGCGCCAGACCGGGGCGGCCCTGTCCGTCGTGCAATGTCGCACCAGGGCCAGGATCTCGCGGCGCAGCGCCGGGATGAGCGGCTCGTGTGGCGCCCGGCCGGTGACCGCCTGCGTGAGGCGTTGCTCGAAGTCATCGTCCTGCTCGAACACCAGGGCCTCTTTCGAGGCGAAGTGGGAGAAGAGCGTGGTGACGGCCACGTCGGCCTCGGCGGCCACGTCACGGATGCCCACCGCGTCGTACCCGCGTTCCAGGAAGAGTCGCAGGGCGGTGTCGGCGATCTTCTGGCGGGTCGCGGCCTTCTTGCGCTCACGGCGTCCAGTCGGCACGGTCATGCCCAAACGCTATCAGATATGAAAGTGAAGCAGTTTCTAAAACCTAACGGTTAGTGTTACGGTCCGTCACATGAAGAAAGTGAGCTTTGCCGAGTTCGGCGGTCCGGACGTTCTGCGACTCATGGACGCCGAGGAGCCCCACGCGGGCCCCGGTCAGGTACGCATCGCCGTGCGGGCGGCGGGCGTGAACCCCGTCGACTGGAGGGTTCGTGAAGGCCAGGTCCTGGGGGCCCATCCGATCGAGTTGCCCTCCGGAGTCGGGCTGGACGCCTCCGGTGTGGTGGACGAGATCGGCGAGGGTGTCGAAGGGGTCGAGGCCGGCGACCGCGTGTTCGGCGAGGGCTCAAGTACCTATGCCGAGTTCGCCGTGCTGTCGGCCTGGGTCCGTATGCCCGAGGGGCTGACGTTCGAAGAGGCGGCCGGATACCCCTCCGTGGTGGAGACCGCGCTGCGCGTCATCCGGGAGGTCGGTGTGCGGTCCGGGCAGACGCTGCTGGTCAGCGGTGCGTCCGGGGGAGTCGGATCGGCGGTGTTGCAAATCGCCCGCGACCGCGGCATCGCGGTGATCGGCACGGCTGGGGCCGCGAACCAGGACTATCTGCGGAGCCTGGGTGCCCTCGCCACGACGTACGGCGAGGGCTGGGTCGAGCGGGTGCGGCGGCTCGGCCATGTCGACGCGGCTCTCGATCTGGCCGGCTCGGGCGTGATCCGCGAGCTCGTCGAGCTGACCGGGGATCCCCAGAAGGTGATCTCCATCGCCGATCTCGGTGCGCCGGGGCTCGGTGTCCGGTTCTCCGGCGTGGCCGGGAGCGTGCCGGATGCGCTCGCCGAGGCCGTCGGCCTCATCTCGCGGGGGAAGCTCCACATCCCGGTAGAGAAGTCGTACACGCTCGCCGAGGCCGCAGCGGCGCACGTCGACAGCCGTGCTGGGCACACGCGCGGGCGCCGGGTCCTGGTCGTCTGAAAGCCGGCTGGGCGTCGTCCTCAAACGGAGATTGAGCCAGCCGACTGCGTCTGCCCTGCTACGGCGGAGCGCGTGATCAGTAGTGGTACCGGGCCTGGACGATGATCAACTCGTCGTCGGCCGGCTTGTACACGAGCCGGTGCGTGTCGTCGATCCGCCGGGACCAATAACCTGAGAGGTCGCCCTTCAGTGGCTCTGGCTTGCCGATGCCCTTGAAGGGGTCGCGCATCGTGTCGTCGACCAGCTTGTTGATGCGCTTTACGATCTTGCGATCGTTCTCGGCCCAGTAGGTGTAGTCCTCCCAGGCGTGTGAGGTGAACGAGACCTTCACGCCTGTCCCGCGTCGGGGTCGATCAGCTCACGCCGCTGAGCCTTACCGTCCTCCGTCTCGGCGATGGAGTCGAGCAGGCGGCGGGCGTTCTTGGGGGAGCGCAGGAGGTGCACCGTCTCCGTCCAGGAGGTGAAGTCCTCTTCGGACATCAGGATGGCGTTCCCCTTGCGGGAGGTGATGTGAACCGGGGCGTGGTCCTCGTTGACCTGCTCGATCAGCGGGAACAGGTTCTGGCGCGCCTCGCTGGCGGTGATGGGCATGGCTGCCTCCTCTCTTGACTTGTACAAGATATCGTACGAGGTTGTTGGTGTCTACTGATCATCACCAGCCGGGGATTCAGGACCCGCTGTGCTTTCGCGGAGTACTACCGCCTGAGGTCGATCATGCGCACCGGCTGCCCTGTCGTGCGGGCGATGGTTTCGACATCGCGGTCGCAGCGGAGCAGCGTAAGCCCCGCTCCCTCGGCGGCGGCAGCCACAAGAAGATGCAGGACGCGGGCGAGGGCGGAGGTGTCGATGGGGTAGTCGGCGAGGGTTACCCATCCACTCCACCGTCGCGGACGTCGTCTGCCGCGCTCGTGGGCCGGTACTTGCTCTTGTCCAGGAGGAGGCCCACGTCCAGTGCGCCGTCGGCCGCCAGGGTGCGGGCTTCTTCGAGCGCGCGCAGACGCGGGTAGCGAGCCGTGACTGACTTCTCTCGCGCGTCGCGTGGTGTCCAGCGCCTGCTGTGCGCCGTGCACCGACGGGACAGCACGACCCTCCGCTGGGCGCCGTAGGCGGCGTCGGCACGTTGCAGCAGACGGCGGAACGTCCACCGTGCCCGTACGGGCGACGCTTGGTCGGCGGGGAACAGCCAAATTCGGCGGTCGGACGGCCACGGTCGCGCGACGACCCGCACCCCGGCGTGCCGAGGTCAGCGGCTGTCCCACCGCGGTGTCCCATTCGGTCCGCTGCGGGCTCCGCGACATCTCCTGCGGGTAGGATTTGCCTGATCAGGCAAAGTCTGCGGAGACGGGGCATGGGCGGGGTGGAGAAGACGCGGGGTGGCGGGGCTGAGCGGGCGACCTCGCGGGATGTCGCCCGGCTTGCCGGGGTGTCGCACACGGCCGTGTCCTTCGTCTTCAACGGGCGTGCCGAGGGCAACCTCTCCGCCGAGACGCAGGAGAAGATCCGCAAGGCAGCCGCACAGCTCGGCTACCGGCCGAACGCGGTCGCCCGCGGCCTGCGCCGACGTCGTACCGCAGTGATCGGTCTGGTGACGGACGAGATCGCCACATCGCCGTTCGCCGGGCAGCTGCTGCGCGGGGCCATGGACACGGCGTGGAACAGTGAGCATCTGGTGCTCACCGTCGACTCCGGGCAGGACCCGGTCACCGAGGACGCGGCCGTCGCCGAACTGCTCGACCGGAGGGTCGACGGGATCATCTACGCCGCGCTGTCGTTGCGCCGCGCCCGAGTCCCGGAAGGGCTGCACCGCACGTTCGCCGTGCTCGCCAACTGCCTCCCCGAGGACGGCTCCCTCCCCGCCGTCATCCCCGCCGAGAGGGTCGGTGGCCGCAGCGCCGCGCGCGTCCTCCTCGACGCGGGCCACCGCCGTGTCGCCCTGGTGGGTGGTCTGGAGGACATCGCGACCACGGAGCGGCTGCGCGGCTTCCGTGACGCGCTGCGGGCGGTGGGGCTGACCGCCGAGAAGGACTGGCTCCTGCGGACGGGAGGGGAGATCTCCGCCGGGTACGAGGGAGCGTCGCGGTTGCTGGACCGTGTTCCCGCCGACCGGCGGCCCACGGGGATCGTCTGTTACAACGACCGGGTCGCCGCCGGTGTCCTCCACGCCGCCGCGCGCCTGGGCCTCGACGTGCCCGCCGATCTGTCCGTCGTCGGCTACGACGACCAGGAGCACATGGCTGCCTTCCTCAGCCCGCCCCTCACCACGGTCGCTCTGCCGCACCGTGCGATGGGCGAGACGGCCGCCCGCCTGCTCCTGGACGCCATCGACAGCGGGACCGCGCCGCCCGTCACGACCCGGCGGCTGGAGTGCCCGGTCGTCATGCGGGGCTCGGTGGGACCAACTCCCAGCCCGTGACCTCGACGGCCGTCCCCGACACGGCCAGCTCCGCGACGTCGTCGCCGCGTCGGTACACCCGTTCCGTGGCCATCGCCCGGCCGCCCGCGAACAGTTCCAGCAGGGAGCCGTCCACGAGGATCCGTACGGTGAGGGTCCCGCCCGGCGGGGTGGGCAGGACCAGGGGGGCCGTGCCGTCCGGGCGGGCGCGTGGCCAGGCCGTGCGGTCCAGGGTCACCGCGCCGGACGCCGGGTCGAGTCGCACGGTCAGCTCGGCTCCGGACGCGGCCCGCAGCAGACTCACCGTCGCCGCCGACCGGGCGGTCACCAGCAGGTCGTAGGAGAGGGGGAGCGGTCGACGCGGTCCGGGTGTGGCCGTGAACGGGACGGCCGCCCGGAGCAGTTCGAGCTCCGCGGCCGGTACGACCCGCAGCGTGCCGTTCTCGTCGGTGTCCACCACGCGTGGTGCCGTGAGGACGCCGGACCAGCCCGCGCGGTCCACCTCCTCGCGAGGGCGGGACTCCCAGGACCAGCCCCAGAGCAGGGCGCGGCCGGACTCCGCGTCCTGGAGGACGGAGGGGGCGTAGAAGTCACGGCCGAGGTCGAGGGGACCGCCGCCCGTACCGGCGACGAACCTCGGTCCACCGTCTCCCGCCTCCACCAGATGCCCCGTGAGGTACGCGGTGCTCAGCGGGTCGCCGTCCCACAGCGCCACCGCCAGCACCCAGTCGCCCCCGGGGGTCTCCCACAGCTGCGGGCACTCCCAGCCGATCGCCCGCGTACCGAAGGTGCGGGCCGCCGCCGGGTCCCGGCCGTCCAGCAGGACCCCGGCGAACCGCCACGCGTACAGGTCCTCGCAGTCGTACACCAGGACGGACGGGGTGCCGTCGGCGTGGCCGGCGCCCACCAGCGCCCAGCGGCGTCCGGCGAAGCGGAAGACGAAGGGGTCCCGGAACATGGTCACGGCCAGGCCCGGTGGCGGGCCGGCGACCACCGGCACCGGCAGTTGCTTCCACTCCTCCAGGTCATCGTCCTCGGCCACGGCGAGACAGATCGCGCTCAGGCCCTGGTGGTCGTGGCCGATCCCGGAGTACACCGCTGTCGGTACACCACCGTCGTCCACCACGCAGCCTGACCAGCAGCCCGCTTCGTCCGGGCCGCCGGGCGTCGGCCGCAGGGCGATCCCGTGGTCGTCCCAGTAGGCGAGGTCGGAGCTGGAGGCGTGGCCCCAGTGGACGTTCGCGTGGACGGGGACGTCGGGGTTGTGCTGGTAGAAGAGGTGGTATCGACCGCCCCAGCGGAACGGCCCGTTCGGGTCGTTCATCCAGTTGGCCGGCGGGCGGACCCTGAAGCGCGGGCTGTGGGCGTCGGTCGACCGGCTCACGGAACTCAACGGTTGACTCCTGCGGATGTGATGCCCTCGCGCAGAGGGCGCTGGCCGACGACGAACACGAGGACGGCGGGGATCATGGAGAGGACGACCCCGGCGAGGACGACGGAGATCGAGCCGGTGCCGAGGTTGCCCTGGAGGGAGACCAGGCCCAGGGGCAGCGTGAGGTTCTCGGTGGAGGTTTCGAGGATCAGCGGCCGGAAGAACTCGTTCCAGTGGTAGTTGAAAGCCAGTACGCCGACGATGGCGAGGCCGGGGGCCGCCAAGGGGGCGTACACGGAGCGGAAGACACGCCATGGGCTCGCGCCGTCGATCATCGCCGCCTCGCCCAGGTCCTTCGGCATGCCCAGGAAGTACTGGCGCATCAGGAAGGTGCCGAAGGCCGTCGGGAAGGCCGGGACGATGAGGCCGAGCAGGGTGTCGGTCAGACCCATCGTCTTCAGCTCCAGGAAGACCGGGACCATCGTGACCTGCAAGGGCACCATCATCGTGGCCAGGACCAGCGCGAACAGCGGCTTCTTGAAGCGGAATTCGAGGCGGGCGAAGGCATAGCCCGCCAGCCCTGCGGTGATCATCTGACCGACCGCGATCAGCGCGGTCACCAGGGTGGAGTTCAGCGCGTACAGCCACACGTCGATCTGGTCGAAGACCCCGCGGTAGGCGTCGAGGGTGGGGTCCGCGGGGATGATCTTCGGCGGCAGGTCGAAGGACTCCGCCGGCGTGCGCAGCGACGTCGACACCGTCCAGATGACCGGGCCGAGCGTCAACAGGGCGCACAGCGCCAGGCCGGCGATCCGGGCCCAGGGTGCCAGGCCGCGCCGTACGCGCGATGCGGTGGGGCTCGTGCGGGAACCAGGCGTCGGAGCCGGTGCCGGACCCGAGAGGGAACTCGTACTCATCTGACTCACCCGGCTCACTGGTAGTGGACGTAACGCCGGCTGAGCCGGAACTGGAGAGCGGTGACAGCCATGATCAAGACGAAGAGCAGGACGCCCACGGCGGACGCCTCGCCGAAGCGGAGCTGCTCGAAGGCCGTCTCGTAGATGACCATCACGACTGTGCGTGTGGAGTCGCCAGGACCACCGGCCGTGAGAACGTAAGGCTGCTCGAAGACCTGGAGGGCGTTGATGATGCCGACCACGGACGCCACCAGCAGCGTGGGCGACAGCAGCGGCAGGGTGATGGCGAGGTGCTTGCGAACCCCGCTCGCGCCGTCCAGCGAAGCCGCCTCGTGCACCTCCTTCGGGATGTTGTTCAGGCCGCCGACGAACAGCAGGAACGAGAAGCCGAACTGCTGCCAGACGTACGCCAGGACCACGGCCGCCATCGCCCCGTTCTCCGAGGTCAGCCACGGGACCGAGGGGATACCGACGGTGCCGAGGAACCAGTTCACGGGACCGAAGTCCTGGTTGAACAGGTACTTCATCACCACCGAGATGGACGCGGCGGACAGCACCAGCGGGAAGAAGAACGCCGAACGGAACACGGACCGCAGCCACTTGGGCATCCGGCCGTTCACCGCGATCGCCAGCGCGAGCGCGATCAGCAGCTGCAGCGCGACCGCGAGCACCATGAAGACGAGCGTGTTGCGGAAGGAGACGAGGACCGTCGAGTCGGTGAGGATGTCGCGGTAGTTGGCCGCTCCGGCCCAGCGCGGGTCCTCGATCACGTCCCACTGGAAGAGGCTGAGGGCGACCGAGCCGACGATCGGTACGACCGTGAAGACGACGATGCCGACGACCGTGGGCGCGAGGAACAGTACGGCGAGCAGGCGGGCGCCCCGGGTGCGGGCGGTGGTGGCCGTGGACTCGGACGCCTCACGACTCCGACGGGTCCTGCGGCTCTCGCGGGTACGGGCGGACTCCGGTCGCAGGGGTCTGATCTCGGTGTTCGTCA
Organism: Streptomyces sp. NPDC001700; assembly: GCF_053596435.1. NCBI lineage: Bacteria > Bacillati > Actinomycetota > Actinomycetes > Kitasatosporales > Streptomycetaceae > Streptomyces > Streptomyces sp. NPDC001700. The sequence goes on along the minus strand of NZ_JBSFGE010000002.1, from coordinate 100,025 downwards.
CACTCCACGCTCCATTGCCTGCTCCAGGTCCTCCTGCAGCCGGCGCAGCGCGGGACGCACCGCGCCGGGGCTCGCGAGGGCGGTTCCGGTGTGCTTGATCAGCAGCTGCTCGACCTCGTTGACCTGCGGCGGGGCCGGGATCGGGCCGGTGGTGGGGATCTTGTCGAGGGTGTCGTAGAAGACCTGCCAGTGGGCCGGGCCGGTCTCCCGGTAGCGGGCCGCGTCGACCATGGAGCGGCGGGCCGGAGTGGTCTGGTTGGCTGCGAAGAGCTGGGTCATCACGTCTTTGCGGGCGGTGTACTTGATGAACTCCCAGGCCTCGTCCCGCATCTTCGACGTGCGCAGCATGGCGTACCCGGCGGCGCCGAACTGGTGACGCCGTGTGCGCCAGCGCGGGAAGTACCGGACGTCGTAGTCGCCGGGTTTCATGCCGGCGTCATGCAGGCCGCCCGACCAGAAGCCGCCCGCTGGTGTGACACCGACGCGGCCGGTGGAGAACACGCCGACGAGGTTCCGGCCGTCGCCGCCCTCGGGCCGGGTGCACAGGTCCTCCTGGATGAGGGAGGAGAGGTAGTCGTAGACCTCCGCGACGCGGTCGGAGTCGGCCTGGGGGGTTGTCCACCGGTAACCGCCGCCCCGGCCGCGCCGCTCCGCCTCGGGATAGAAGGAGTTCCAGAGCCAGTCGCCCCCGGGAGCCTTGGACTCGGAGAGGAGGTTGGTGCCGTTGGCGAAGAGCCAGGGGACCACTCCGCCCCACAGACGGTTGGTCCAGAAGTACGGGGTGAACCGGGATCCGTTGCTGCGTTTCATCGCACGCAGCAGCGCCGTGAAGTCGTCACGGCTCCAGTCGTCGTCGGGGAGGTCGGCGCCCGCGCGTTCGAGGACCCGGTTGTTGAGGTAGATGTCGGCCGCGTTGAACTCGACCGGCAGCTGGTAGAGGCTTCCCTCGCACATCATCGACTCGACCAGCGCGGGGTGGACGTCGGCGAAGTACTCGCGCAGTTCGGCCGCGTCCCGCCTCGCCCACCGGTCCAGCGGTACGCCGAGCCGCCGGGCGAAGAGCTGCACGCCCTCGGTGGCGACGTACACGAGGTCGGGTGCCGTGCCCGCGGCGATCTGGGTGAGGATCTTGGAGAAGAAGTCCGACCAGTCGTAGGCCTGTACGGGGTTGATACGGATCTTGATGTCGGGGTGGACCTCGCGGAATCCGTCGCGCAGGGCGCGTTGTGCCTCGGGGGTCAAGGCGGAGCCCAGGGTGGCGATGACGAGCGAGCCGTCGTCCCGGCCGGGGATGTCGGCGGCGGTGAGCCGGTCCCAGCCGGCCGCGACACCGGCGAGAGCGGCGGCTCCGGCGCCGTACGCGCCGTAGCGCACCAGGGCCCGGCGGGAGAGGAGTGAGTCGGTCATCGACGAACCTAACTCGTGTTAGTCGAAGGGGGATTCCATGATGATGAGAACCCCGTCGCGGCTCTGTCAAGGGATGTGGGCGGGTCGGAAGCTACGTGAAGGGACGGTGCGCGAGGGCTTGACCTTTAACGAGTTAGGTGTACGGTTCCGGCCACATGAGCCGCGTCCCGACGACGTCGGGGAAGGGAGCCGCATGATGCATGGCATGAAGAGGGGTTCGCCGGGTCCAGGGGGGGACGCTGTCCAGGCGGTCGCTGCTGGCGGCCTCGGCCGCCGGCGCCGCCGGTGCTCTGCTGCCGGACCTCGGGAGACCGGCGGTGGCGGTGCCCCGTGCGGCGGCGGCCGCGTGCACGGGCAGCTACCGCGCCGAGTACCACTTCACGGTCCCCGACCAGTGGATGAACGACCCCCAGCGCCCGATCTGGATCAACGGCGAGTACCACTACTACTACCTCTACAACCCCGACTACTCGACGGGCGGCACGACAGCCGGCACCGCCTGGCGCCTGGCCACCAGCACCGACCTCGTCTCCTTCACCGACCGGGGCGTCGCCGTGCCCAAGGACACGACCCCCAATGGCGATGTCTGGTCCGGCTCGGCGGTGGTCGACACGGACGGTACGGCGGGCTTCGGCGCGGGCGCGGTGATCGTCATCGCCACCATGGCGCCCGACGAGATCACCCAGGCGCAGTACCTGTACTACTCGACGGACGGCGGCCGCACCTTCACGAACCACGGCACCGCCCCGGTCCTCCCCAACCCCGGCGTACGGGACTTCCGCGACCCCAAGGTGATTCGCGACGAGGAGCGCGGGCGGTGGATGATGGCGCTCGCCGAGAACGACAAAGTGGGCTTCTACCACTCCGCCGACCTCAAAGCGTGGACGTACGCCGGCGGCTTCATCAAGGGTGGCATCGGCGTCCTGGAGTGCCCCGACCTGTTCCGCATCAGGGCGGAGGACGGGGCCTGGAAGTGGGTACTGGGCGTCAGCGCCAATGGCAAGGGCTCCGGGCTGCCGAGCACTTTCGCGTACTGGACGGGTTCCTTCGACGGCACGACCTTCACCGCCGACGGGGCCGATCCCCAGTGGCTGGACCACGGCTGGGACTGGTACGCGGCGGTCACCTTCGACAAACGCGACGCGAACGGGGCCCTGGACCCGGCCGCACGGTACGCGATCGGCTGGATGAACCACTGGGACTACGCGAACACCACGCCCACGATCGAGTGCGACGGCTTCAACGGCACCGACTCGATCGTCCGCGAGGTGCGGCTGAAGCGTACGTCGTCGGGTACGTACTACCTGGCGTCCCAGCCGGTGGCGGCCCTGGACGACCGTGTGTCGCGTACGGTGGACCTCGGCGACATCACCGTCGACGGCACGCGACTGCTCGACTACACGGGTACCGCGTACGAGCTGACCTGCGAGATCACCTGGGATCAACTGGCCGGTGCCGGGATCCAGTTGCGGCGGTCTCCGGACGGTGGGCGGCACATCGACGCGGGGATCTACGGCGGCTACGCCTTCGTCAACCGCGGTTACACCATCAGCCCCGACACCTCCGGCCGCTGGCAGGAGAGCCGTACGCCCTTCGACCTGTCCGCCCGGACGGTCCGCCTGCGGATCCTCGTCGACCGCACGTCCGTCGAGATGTTCGTAGGCGACGGCCGCTACGTGCACTCGACCGAGGCCTTCCCCGACCCGTCCGATACAGGGCTGGCCCTCTTCACGATCGACGGGCAGGCGGTGTTCCGGAACACGGTGATCCGGGAGTTCACGGTCTGAGCCGACGTGAGTGGATCCGACGTCACGAACGGCCGTTGATCGCCAAGGTCCGCCAAGATCCTCAAAGGACTCATAATCCGTCGGCCGTGGGTCCGAGTCCCACCCGCCCCACCTCAGAATGATCCTTCTGGCCTGCGAATACGAAGGCTCGGGCACGAGTCCATCACCACCACCGTCGACTGCTACGGCCACCTCCTGAACTTCGTGCCGGCCAGGTACCCCATTCGACTCGAACTTCGATCGCCCGACCTGTGGTGGCTCACCGTGTGCTGCTCGTCGGCATGTCATTCCAGGCACTCACGGATGGTGTGCCAGACCAAGAGTCGCGTTGCCGGGCTTCAGTTGGGGCGGTCCGGGGTTCAGTCGCGGGAATCTCGTATCTCACCGGTTCGCTGAGGCTGCGGCCTTGGTGCGGGTGATGGTGTTCCGGGGAGACCGAGGCAGAAGGAGTCCTCCAGCGAGTGGAGGTTGGCGGTGATGTCGGTGCCGTGCTGGTAACGATCGCTTCCCCAGTGCCATGCGTGGCCCCCGTGAAGCAGGGCACGCATCAGATGGATGGCTTGCTCGGTTGAGTCGATGACGTCGGCCGGGAGGCGTAGGGCACGCGTGAGTGAGATCAGGGCCCTTTCGGCGGCCAGGTAGTCCTGGATCTGCTGGCCGCTTTGTTCAGTGAGGTGGTCTATCGCTTGTTGGGGTGTCCAGCGATGGGTTCGCTGGAGGATGATCGCCAGGTTCTGCAGTTCTCCGAATGCGGCTTCCCGCTCGTAGCTGACGAGATCGTTGTTGATGGAGGTGTAGTTCTCAACGGCGGTCAGCATGGTCTGGTACGGGGTGGTGGCGTGGACTATGTCGGGCAGGTACAGGTTGTGTATGCGGTGCTGCAGGTCGTGGAGCAGGCGCATGCCTCGGGTGGCATTGCCGACCTGTACGCATGTGGCGATGTCCATGGGGGCTTGGGTGGCGCGGTGGGTCGCGGCGCGCAGTGAGCCGGTGAGGATGCTGGAGAGGTCCTCGCGCAGGCGCTGTTGCCAGAAGAAGGGCGTACCGGGTGTGGTGCGGTGCCAGAGGTCGGCGAGCGCTGTGGTGGTTGGGCCGGCGGGTGCGGGTTCGGGATTGTCGTGGTGGGTGATGCGGCGGAGGGTTTGGAAGAGTTCGGCGAGCCGGTCTGGGTGCAGGCCGGCCGACGCCTCGTCGATCTGGTCGTCGAGTACGCCGTACCAAAGGGTCCAGTCGGTCAGCAGGCTCAGGCGGGGCAGGTCGTCGATGGTGGGTGCCCAGAGCGCGATCATGGCGGCGTAGCCACCGCGGCGTAGCCGGTTCTCAGCGGCGGTGGATCCGATCAGTGCGACCCGGCGGCCCCACTCCAGGGTGGGGGGCAGAATCCGGTCTTGGAGCGGGTTGTGTGAGGGGGGCGGGAACGGCAGCTCGACGGGGTGAATGCGGACTTCGGGCATCACCGGACTCCTTGCCGTCGGGTGAGGCACATGTGCAGGTTCTCGGGGTAGAGCATGCCGCGGGGCGCTGGGCGGACACTGGATCCCTGGAGATGGGCGAGAGTCCAGTGAGCGGTGATGGAGGCGAGCGTGAGAGTGGTCTCGATCCAGCTGAAGTCCTCGCCGACGCACTTGCGCGGGCCGCTGCCGAAGGGGATGAAGGCGCCGCGAGGCAGCTGTGTCCGGGGATTTTCGAGCCACCGGTCAGGATCGAATCGGTCAGGATCACAGTAGAGGTCAGCGCGGCGGTGGATGAGATAGGCGCTGAACAGCACGGTGGTCCCTGCGGGGATGGGGATCCCGCCGAGTCCGGTGTCGGTGGTGGTGACCCTGGTCAGGAGCCAGCCGGGTGGGTACAGGCGGAGCGTCTCGGTGATGATCCTCCTGGTGAGTGGCAGGTTCGGCAGGTCTTCGTAGGCTGCGACGCGTCCGTGCAGGGCCGTGTCGACCTCCGCGCACAGGGCCTGTCGAATATGCGGGTGCTGGGCCAGGAGGTGCAGGGACCAGGACAGGACGGTGGCCGGGGTATCCACTGCGGCGAAGTAGAACGTCAGGACCTGGTCGGCGATGTCGGCGTCCGACGGTGCAGGGGAGCCGCCACGGTTTTGGCCCTTGATTCCCATGAGGATTGACAAGAGGTCGTCGTGGTCGATGCCGGTCCTCCGGCGGTCGGCGACGAGCTGTGCCACGGTACGCCGCAGGCTCGTGCGGGCTCGCTCGTAGCGGCGGTTTGCCGGAGTGGGGAGTCTGTCCAGAGGCGGCGGGGTGAGCATCTGCCGGAAGAGGCCGGATGCGATCATCGCGAGGTCGCCCATCATTCCGCGGAGCGTGGAGGGCGGCAGCGTCCGGCCGAACAGGGCGGTGAGCGTGGTTCGAGCGGTGAACCGCTGGAGTGCGGGGAAGACGTCGATCATCTGTCCGTCGTGCCAGGAGCCGATCAATTCGGCGGCCTGCTGACTCATCACCCTGGCGTATCCGGCTTCGCGGGTGCGGTGAAAGGCCGGCTGGATCAGGCGCCGCTGCTGCCGGTGATCGGCGTGCGGGCAGGTGGCCAGGCCGTTGCCCAGGAGCTGGCGACTACGGTTCATGAACGGGCCGCCATGGTCGAAGGTGCGGTCATCGACGAGGAGCTGACGGGTCAGGCCCGGGTCGCAGACTGCGATCATTTTCCAGGGGCCGACCCGCACCTGGACGAGATCGGCACAGTGCGGCAAGGAGCAGACGAATCGCAGCGGATCGCGTACCAGTCGCAGGAGGTGGCCGATCAGCGGCAGGGCTCCCGGTGCGTCGCCATGTGAGGCGGTCATCCATGCTCCCGTAGGGTCGGGCATCGGGTCATCGCGTGGTCCATGTGCTGTGGTAGCGGTGCAGGACGCTGGCGATGAGGGCGTCGATGATGCGTGGGGGCTCGTAGAGTTCCTTGCCGTGCCACAGGGGAGTGCGGACCGGATCGGCCGGGCCGGCATCGCGGGCTTGGGCCAGGAAGGCCGCGGCGCGGTGGATTGCTTCCCGGTGAGCGGGGCGACCGAGGCTGAGCAGCAGGTGCAGGGCGTGAGCGGTCTCATCCAGGGTGGGGCACCAAACGCCCCACGATCCGTCGTCATGCTGGGTGGCGGTGATCCACTGAGCAGCACGCTCTACGGCGGGACGGGCATCGGTTCCACCATGGGTGTGCAGGGCGAGTGCGGCGCAGTACGTGGCGTAGCAGGGGGAGCTGTGCCACTTGTCGTCCCACGCGCCGTCCGCCCGTTGGGTAGCCAGCAGGAAGGCGCGCGCCTTGTCCAGGCCGGCGGCGTAGCGCCGGGCGGGAGCCGGCGTCCGCTCGCACCAGCTGCCGAGGGCTTCGAGGATGTGCGCATTGGTGGTGACAGACGGGGTGCGTTCCTGGGGGTAGTTGGTGAAGCAGTCCTCGCGCTCGAAGGTGAACAGGCAGGCGGGATCGGCGCCCAAGCCGAGCTTGTGCGTGCTGAAGATCATCGTGGACGTGATGTCCGCGTCCTCCGGAAGCCCCGGTCCCATGGCGACACCACCGGATGCCAGCTTTCCGGTGAAGTAGGCGGCCAACTGGTCGGCCGTCCGTTTCGGTACCGCGATGCCCAGCCGCAACATGGTGCTCGCGATCCAAGCGCGTTCGAAGGTGGCCAGGGGCATCAGGTGTTGCAGCGATCCGTTCTTGTGGCGGTCCGCGGCGCGTTCCAGATAGTCGACCGCGGCGGCCTCGGGTGCTGTGTCAGTCCATTCCAAGGCTGCTGCGGTTGCTGATGGTGAGCAGCCGATGTGTCCGTCGGTGAATGCCGGAACGGTGGCCGGCGGGGTATCGAAGATCTCAAGGCTGCAGGCGAGTTGGGGAGGGTACTCCAGTCCTTGGCGCGCTGCCTGTCGCAGGAAGTCCAGGCGGGTTCGCCATGGACCGTGGTCGGCCAGCAGACCGCCTATGCCAGTGCGGGTGACCATGGGTGCCGTGGGAGTCCTGGCCGCTCCGGTGGCCTCTCGGCAGATCGGCTCCGCTTCCAGTGCTTCGTAGATCTCTTCCAGCAGTGAGGGGACGATCAGTTCGATGGCAACGGTGTCCGGCAGACCGGCTGGGCCGAATCGGTGCGGATCGGCGGTGAGGAACAGCAGCCCCCGGCGCGCGGCATCACCAGCCGGTGCTGCCAGTTGCCCGGCGGTGCGTGTGGCCGAGACAGCGAGCAGGCTGGAGACCGCAGCCAACGTGGGGACGAAGCGGTAGCCGGCCGGGGCAGGGCCAGCGCCCCAGCTTCCGTCGGGATTCTGGCTCCGCAGCAGCCAGGCCGCAGCAGGCATGGCCAGTGCCCCGATACGGGGATCGGCCGAGCGAGTCCAAAGTCGGACAAGATGTGCTGTGTCGTAGCAGGTTGCGGTCATCGAACCCAACGGGTCGGCAAGACTGTCAGCGAGGATCTGGTCGGCCTTGGCCTTCAGCGACGACGAACTGGCAGCATTGGGGATGAGCGCCATGGGCGTCCCTTTCCTCTCCCTGAGGGCTGACTACACGCGGGCCGTGGGTGGTGCCGCGACGCCACCACCCACGTGTCGGAACCTTCGGTGCGGTCATGTGGTTCGTGCGGCGGCGGCGTCGGCGACCTGACGCAGGGCGGCGGTCGCGGTGGGCGGGAACGGGCCGTGGTCCAGGGTGCGTTGGGCCTGCTGGCGGCGGTGGCTGATCATGTCCTCGGTCGCCCTGAGGGCGCCGGTGGCGGTGAGAATGTCCCGAATACGGGTGGCGCCGTCCTCGTCCAGGGCAGGATCGCCAACCCGGGTGAGCAGGACTCGGCGTTGGACAGCGTCGGCGCGCTGAAGGGCCAAGGCCATCAGCGCGGTTTGCTTGCCGTCCCGCAGGTCTTCCCAGGACGACTTGCCTGTCGTTGTCGGATCGCCGAAGGCACCCAGGATGTCGTCGCGGAGCTGGAAGGCTTCGCCGACGGGCAAGGCATAGGCACTCAGTGCATCCAGCACTGTGGGCGGGGCGTCGACGAGGGCGGCTCCGATGTGCAGGGGCCGCTCAATGGTGTATTTGGCGGTCTTGTATCGCACGATCCGCAGTGCCTTCTCCACATCCGCAGTGGGGCGGCCGGCAGAGGTGACGTCCAGGTACTGGCCGTACATCACCTCGTCGCGCATGACATGGATCAGCGGCAGCACCGCCTGAAGCTGGTGAGAAGTCAGGTCAGCGGTGCTCAGGAGTTCGTCGGACCAGGCCAGAGCGAGGTCCCCGACGAGGACCGCAGCGCTGGCACCTAGACGACGGGCTGCCGCCGTGCTCCGCCCGTCGTGGTGGTGTCGCGCGAGGCGGCGGTGGACAGTGGGGGCGCCGCGTCGGGTAGCGGAATCGTCCATGACATCGTCGTGGACAAGGCAGAACGCGTGAAACATCTCCAACGCCGCCGCCACCGCCACGACCGGACCAAGCTCACCGCGGCCGCCTGCGGCCTGCCAGCCACTCACGCACACCAGGGGGCGCAGGCGTTTCCCGCCGGCCGCCAGGAAGTCGCGCAGGCACTGGTGTGCCTCGGCGGGCATCCGCAGTCCCACGGCGGTTTGGGCCTTTCCCTCCAGGAAACCGTCCAGCCAGCCGTTCACCCGGCTGCGCACGGCGTCCGCATCCGGCAGCTCGGCGCCAACCGTGGCCATGTCGCCTCCCGAGCTCCCGCAGCAGTGAGGACCTTCGCTTCGGACACGCTGGCGATCGCCCGTCTGACTCAGATCTGGCCTCTCGGCCATGCTGCTACGTGGCCTGCTTTGGACGTTCCCACGCGGCTTGTCCAGGCGGAAGAGACGCGCGGGTTCGAGAAGGAGCACCGGACGGACACCGCGCATCCTCACCACGCTGCATGTGACGTTGTCCCATGCCGAGCGCTGTCCACCCCATGCACGCTTGATGCGCGCCCTCCCCGTCCGTACGGGCGGGGTGTATCAGAACTCGTCCTGGGACTCCTGCGGGGGCTCCGGCGGATCAAAATCCAGGTGCGTATGAGCTGGGTCCCACTCGTATACTCGTGCGAGTTCATGGAGGGGGAAGTGGAGACAGTGAAGCTTGCTGAGGCACTGGCGGAACGTGCGGAGGCGACCCGCCGCGTAGAGCAGCTGCGAGCGCGCGTTGTCAGCAGTGCGCGGCACCAGGAGGGTGAGACGCCCGCCGAGGACGCGGCTCAGCTGTTGGCCGAGGCCGGTGCGGTGCTGGACGCGCTGGAAACGTTGATCCGGCGGATCAACCGGACCAATGCCGCCGTGGAGATGGGTCCGGACGGCACGCTCACCGATGCCCTCGCACGCCGGGATGTCCTGCGGCTGCGTCACTCCGTGGTCACCGCGGCGGCCGACGCGGCGGCGGGTAAGGGCGAGCGGGGGTACGGCCGGCAGCTTCGGTCCGAGCTGATGATGCTTTCCGCGCTTCCGGTCGCGGAACTGCGCGGGCAGGCGGATGTACTCGCCCGGGAGATCCGCGAGGTCGATGTGCGGATCCAGCGCACGAACTGGGAAGTCGATCTGCTGGACTGAGTGGTCCAGCAAGCTGGGCATGTGGAGCAGGTAGCGGTTTCGGAGGCGTGCACACACCGAGGGCTGGCGGTCTTCCAGCCCACTCCTGGCGCGTGAAGAGCAACGCGGGGTTCGACTCCCCATCAACAGCGCAGCTCAGTACCGCGTACAGGTAAAGGTGCACATCGCACGGCACATCACCACGTGCAGATCCGGGGCGGCGAGGGCGGGTTCGGGGCTTTCCACATCGCAGCGATCTTGGCGGCGTTCCCGCGAAGGGAACAGTTGTCACGGCGGCACGGTTGCATCGAGCACCTGGACCACGACGTATTTCCGCAGGAGGACTGTTTCATGACTGACCGGCCCTTGACGCTCATGGCCGTACACGCCCACCCCGACGACGAGGCCACCGGAACCGGAGGGGTCCTCGCGCGGTACGCGGCGGAGGGCATCCGCACGGTTCTCGTGACGTGTACCGACGGCGGCTGCGGTGACGGACCGGGGGGTATCAAGCCGGGCGATCCCGGGCACGATCCGGCGGCCGTCGCCTTGATGCGCCGTCAAGAACTCAAGGCCAGCTGTGACGTTCTGAAGATCAGCGATCTGGAGATGCTGGACTATCCCGACTCCGGGATGACGGGCTGGCCGAGCAACGAAGACCCCGGGTCCTTCTGGCAGACCCCCGTGGAGGAAGGCGCCGCCCGGCTCGCGGAACTCATGCGGCACTACCGCCCCGATGTGGTCGTCACCTATGACGAGAACGGCTTCTACGGCCACCCCGACCACATTCAGGCCCACCGCATCACGATGGCGGCGCTGGAGATGACCACGCTGACCCCGAAGGTGTACTGGACCACGATGCCGCACTCGATGATGCGGCGGTTCGGTGAGACCATGCGCGAGTTCGATGAGGACATGTCGGAGCCGGATCCGGCCGAGGCCGCCGCGATGGCCGAGATCGGCCTCCCCGACGACGAGATCACCACGTGGGTGGACACCACCGCGTTCAGCGGTCAGAAGTTCGACGCGCTGGCCGCGCACGCCAGTCAGGGCGAGAACATCTTCTTCCTCAAGATGGGTAAGGAGAGGTTCGGCGAGTTGATGGGCATGGAGACCTACCTGCGGGTCAAGGACGCCACCGGCGCCGCCGTACCCGAGAACGATCTCTTCGCCGGGCTCCGCTGACCCGCCCCGCCCTCGGCAACGGTCTACGGCTGCTCGGTGGGCTGCTGGGCGGCCTCGTGCGCGCCTGCGCTGACCAGCCGTTTCGTAGGCGGCGATGACGGCCTGGACGCGGTCGCGGAGGCCGAGTTTGGCGAGGATACGGGCGATGTGGGTCTTGACGGTCGTCTCGGCCAGGTGGAGGCGGGTGGCGAGTTCGGCGTTGCTCAGTCCTCGCGCCAGCAGGCCGAGGACCTCCAGCTCGCGCGGCGTGAGCGAGGCGAGGTCGCGGTGGAGGGCGGCGGTGTCGCCGCCGCGCTGGGCGAACCTCTGCACGAGGCGGCGGGTGATGGCGGGCGCGAGGAGGGCGTCACCGGTACGGACCGTGCGGACGGCCGCGGTCAGTTGCTCGGGCGTGACGTCCTTGAGGAGGAAGCCGCTGGCCCCGGCGGACAGTGCCGCGTAGACGTACCGGTCGAGGTCGAAGGTGGTCAGGATGATGACGCGGGGTGTGCCGGGGGAAGGGGAGGGGGAGCGGGCGGGGGCGGGGGCGCCGGTGAGGATGCGGCGAGTGGCCTCCAGGCCGTCCATCTCGGGCATCCGGATGTCCATCAGGACCACGTCGGGCCGGGTGCGGCGGACCGCTTCGACCGCTTCGGTCCCGTTGGTCGCCTCGGCGACGACGTCGATGCCATCGGCGCTGAGGATCATCCGGAATCCGGTGCGGACCAGGGTCTGGTCATCGGCGAGGAGCACACGCGGCGGCGGCTCGGTCACGGTGTCTCCAAGGGGATCAGGGCCTCCACACGGAAGCCGCCGGTCAGGCGCTGTCCGGTGGTCAGGGTTCCGTCGTAGACGGCGAGGCGCTCGCGCAGGCCGATCAGGCCCCGGCCGCTTCCGGTGCCCGCGCCCGGGCGCCCACCGGTGTCGGTGACTTCCACCCGGAGCCGTTCCGGACCGTATTCGACGGTCACGGCGGCGGTGGCGCCCACGGCGTGCTTCACGGTGTTGGTCAGGGCTTCCTGGACCACGCGGTAGGCGGCGAGTTCGAGGCCGGGCGGGAGGGGGCGGGGCGGGCCGGTCACGGTCAGGCCGACGGGCAGTCCGGTGTCCCGGACCCGTCCGACCAGCGTTTCGAGCTGGTCCAGGCCGGGTTGCGGGGCCAGCTCCGCCGCCGCACCGGCCAGGTCCGCGTCTGCCTCCGTCCCCTCGCCGTGGTCGGCCATGGTGAGCAGGCCCATGACGTGGCGCAGCTCGGTCATGGCCGCTCGCCCGCCCGCCTCGACGGCGAGGAGCGCCTCACCGGCCTGCTCGGGGGAGGTTTTCATGATCTTGCGGGCGGCGCCCGCCTGAATGATCATCACGCTGACGTTGTGGGTGACGACATCGTGCAGTTCGCGGGCGATCCTGGCCCGCTCGTGCTCGACGGCCCGGCGCAGCGCCTCGGCCTGTTCGCGCTCCAGGGCGGAGAGCCGGGTGCGGCCCTCGTCGGTGCGGAGTTTCCAGGTGCGCAGGCCGACGGCGGCCACGGCCATCGGGACCAGGATCAGCAGGGCGATGTAGTTGTTGGGGACGATCGGGGTCACCGAGTTCCCCGAGGTGCCGACCAGGACGACCGACACCGGCAGCGCCGCCAGGGTCGCCACCCGGTACGGGCTGTACACGGCGGCGCTGTAGACGGCGATGACGAACGCGTAGAAGGTCAGCCGCATGACGCTCTGCGGTGTCGCCAGGGTCGCGGCCGTCACCACGCACAGCACGGCGAGCGGGTAACGGCGGCGCAGCGCCAGGGCACCCGAGGCGATGACCGCGAGGGACACCATGAAGGCCAGGCCGCCGGGGCCGGAGGGGCGCGGCGCCAGGTGCTCCACGCCGGGTGCGATCTCCCGCCTCACGACCACACCGACGTTGTCGACGCCGTAGTGGACGGTGGCGATGCCGAGTGCCAGCGCCACCAGCGCGTCGAACTGCCAGGCGCGCCGGGTGGGCCGCAGCGGCGGACCGCTCGGCAGCCCGGCGTCGCGGACCGTCCGGCGGGCGGCTTCCGGTAGCCGCTCCAGCGTCGTACGTAAGGCCGTCACCGGTTCATTGTCGCCGCCGCGCGGACCCGCGGAGTCCGTCCCGGTGGTCATTCCCGGCGCCCCGGATACATCGCCCGACTACATCGCAGGGATGACGTTCTCGGGGCTCATCCCGGCGCGGTACCGCAAGGGGTCCGGGCGGGCGACGCGCGCGGGCCGGGCCCGCTCCTAGCGTTCTCGCAAGCCAACCGCCCGTACCCGAGGAGCCTTCTCATGGCCATGCCGGTGATCGAACTGCGCGAGGTGAGCCGACGATACGACGACGGCCCGCCCGCCCTGCACGGGGCGTCGCTGACCGTGCGGCCCGGCGAGGCCGTCGCGATCCTCGGCCCTTCCGGCAGCGGCAAGTCCACGCTGCTCCATCTGATCGCGGGCCTGGACCGGCCCGATACGGGGACCGTCACCGTGGACGGGTTACGGGTGGACCGGCTGGGCGAAGCCGCATTGGCGCTCTACCGGCGGTCGAAGATCGGCATGGTCTTCCAGTTCTTCAACCTGCTCGACGATCTGACCGTCACCGACAATGTGGCCCTGCCCGCGCGCCTCGCGGGTATGGCACGTGGCGTGGCGGACCGCCGGGCGGCGGTACTCCTGGAACTGCTGGGCATCGACCGGCACGCCCGCGCCTACCCGGGGCGGCTGTCCGGCGGCGAGCGGCAGCGCGTGGCGGTGGCCCGGGCGTTGATGAACCGGCCCGCGCTGCTGCTGGCCGACGAGCCGACCGGGGCCCTGGACACGGCCGCAGGACAGGACGTCAGCAGGCTGCTCACCGCCCTCAACGCCGAGGGCCAGACCATCGTCGTGGTCACCCACGACCTGGAGTTGGCCCGGTCCTGCACGAACCGTACGGTCCGGATCGCCGACGGCCGGATCACCGAAGACGTCGTCCGGTCGGAGGCCGTCGGCCCGGAGGCCACCGCTTCGGAGGCCGTCCGATGAGCGCGCTCGGCAAGGTGGTGCGCTCGGGCGTGGGACGACGCCGGGTGCAGACGCTGGTGATCGGGCTCGCCACGATGATGGCGGTGGCCGCCTCCGTCCTCGGCGGGTCGCTGCTCGTGGTGTCCGGCGCGCCCTTCGACGACGCCTTCGCGGAGCAGCACGGCGCGCATCTGTCAGTGGAGTTCGACGCGGGCAAGGTGGGCGCCGGGCAGCTGTCGAGGTCCAAGGACGCCGAAGGGGTGAGCGCCGCCGCCGGGCCGTTCCGTACGGCGACGGTCACCCCACGGTCGGACGGGGGTCCCGAGTGGCCGATGACCGTGGTCGGCCGGGGCGATCCCGGCCGGGACGTGGACGAGGTGGCACTGCTCGACGGGCGGTGGCCCACGCGCTCCGGCGAGATCGTGCTGTCCGCCAGCTCCTCGCTCTTCCCGAGGATGGGCATGAGGCTCGCCTTCCCCGATCTGCCCGGCGCTCCGGCCCTGACGGTGGTCGGTGTGGCCCGATCGGTCACCCAGACCGCCGACGCCTGGGTGGTTCCGTCGCAGATGCCCGCGCTCACCGCACCCGGCAGCGGCGGCTACCAGATGCTCTACCGCTTCACCGACGCGGGCACCGCCGGGCAGATCACCGAAGGCGGCGAGGCCGTGACGGAGTCCCTGCCGCCGGGAGGGGCCGTCGGCGAACAGTCCTGGCTCACCGTCAGGAAGAGCGCCGAGCGTGACACCGCCGTCTACGTCCCGTTCCTCATCGCGTTCGGCGCCCTGGGCCTGGTCATGTCGGCGCTCATCGTCGGCAACGTCGTCGCGTCGGCCGTCGGCACGGCGACGCGCCGCATCGGCGTCCTCAAGGCCGTCGGCTTCACCCCGGCCCAGGTCGTGCGGGCCTACGTGGGCCAGGCGCTGCTCCCGGCCGCCGCCGGTACGGTCCTCGGTGTCCTCGCCGGTCATCTGCTCGCCGTCCCCGTCATGGCCGAGACCGAGGAGGTCTACGGCACCTCGTCCCTGGCCGTCGCCCCCTGGGTCGATCTGGCGGTGATCGCCGGGGTGCTCGGCCTGGTGGCGGTGACCGCGTGGGCGAGTGCCTGGCGGGCCGGCCGGCTGCGTACGGTCGACGCGCTCGCCGTCGGGCGTACCGCCTCGGCGGGGCGCGGCCGGTGGGCGGCCCGCCTGGCCGGACGGCTGCCGCTGCCGCAGCCGGTCGCCCTGGGCCTGGCCCGGCCCTTCGCGCGGCCCGCCCGCGCGCTGGCCATGGGCACGGCGATCCTGTTCGGCGCCATCGCCGTCACGTTCACCGTGGGGATGGGCGCCTCGCTCGGCCAGGTGATGAAGGCCAAGGCCCATGACGCCGCCGATGTCACGGTGCCCGCGCCGCTGCCGGACTTCGGGCCCCCGGGGCGTGCTCTGGAGAAGCGGCCCGAGGCCGACCCCGCCGCAGTCGCCGCGGCCATCAAGGCCGCCGCCGGAACCGGGAAGTACTACCGCGCCGCGACGGTACGGGCGACCGTGTCCGGCCTGACCGGCACCATCGACGTGAACGCCTTCACCGGCGAGGCCTCCTGGGGCGGCTACACGATGGTCTCGGGCCGCTGGTTCGACAGGCCCGGCGAGGCCGTGGTCCCGACCCCCTTCCTGGCCGCCACCGGCACCCGCGTCGGCGACACCGTCACGCTGGGCGGCCTGGCCGAGCCGGTCACGGTCCGGATCGTCGGCGAGGTCCTCGACCCCCGTAACGACGGCATGCAGGTCTTCACCGGCGCCTCGACCCTCACGGCCGCACATCCCGACCTGACGGAGACGAGCCATCACATCGCGGTCACGTCAGGCACCGACGTGACCGGCTACGTCAACGCGCTGAACAGGGACCTGGCGCCCCTGGGCGCCACCGCTCAGGTTGGCGGGCCCGGCGCCGGGGGAGACATGGTCGCCACGCTCATCGCGCTGTCCGGGATCCTCACGCTGATGCTCGTCGCCGTCGCCGCGCTCGGCGTACTGAACAGCGTGCTGCTCGATACCCGCGAGCGCGTCCGGGAGATCGGTGTCCACAAGGCGCTCGGCATGACTCCCCGGCAGACCGTCGCGATGGTCCTCACCTCGGTCGCCGTGACCGGACTCGTCGCGGGCGCTCTGGGCGTGCCGCTCGGTGTCGCCCTGCACGGCTGGGTCCTCCCCGCGATGGGCGACAGCGTGGGGCTCCGCTTCCCCCGTTCCGTCATCGCCGTCTACCACGGGGCCGAGCTGCTCCCGCTCGCTCTCGGCGGCCTGCTCATCGCCACCCTGGGCGCGCTCCTGCCCGCCGGGTGGGCCGCCAGGACCCGAACCGCCACGGCCCTGCGCACCGAATAGGACGTCATAGGACGTCGCAGGCTCTGCCCGCCGCGGTCGCGGCCGCGATCTCGTCGGACGTGCGGGGGTCGCCGAGGAAGGCCCCGAGGGCGGAGCTGAGCTGCTGGATCTCCGCGTGCGTGTTGTAGTAGTGGACGGACGCCCGCAGCGTCTGCTCCAGCTTGCGGTCCTCCATGTCCACGCAGGCCGTGTTCGATCTCGACACCCACAGGTTGACGTCGGAGCGGTGCATCGCCTGTCGGATCTCGTCGGGCTCATGGCCGTCGACGGTGAAGCCGACGATGCCGGCCAGCTCCCCCTCCCCGGCGTCCACCCGCTCGAGCAGCTGGACGCCGGGGAGGGCGTGCAGTTCGCGGCGGAGTGTCCGGCCCAGTTCGGCGATACGCGCCCAGCTCGCCTCGATCCCGGTCTCCAGCGCGTAGTTGAGGGCGGCGCCGAGGCCGACCCGGGCCACGGCGTTCACTTCCCAGGTCTCGAACCGCTTGGCGCCCGGGGCGATCGCGTAGCGGCCGCCGCCGAGCCAGCACGCGCCGTCCAGGCCGACCATCAGCGGATCGACGTTCTCAGCGGCCCGAGGGCTCATGTACAGCAGCCCGGTGCCGCGCGGGCCCCGCAGATACTTGCGGCCGCAGGCGGAGAGGAAGTCGCAGCCCACCTCCTTCACGTCGATCGGTAAGTGCCCGATCGACTGGCAGGCGTCCACCAGGTACAGGGCGCCGGTCTCCCGGACCGCGGCGCCGATCTCGGCGATCGGGTTGACGATGCCGGAATGGCTCGGCACGTGGGTCATCACCACGGCCTTCACCCGGTCGTCCAGCATCGCCCGCAGGGCGGCCACGTCGACGCGGCCGAACTCGTCGTTCGGCAGCACCTCGACGACGGCCCCGGCGCGGCGCGCCACGTGCAGCAGGGAGAGGTAGTTGCTCCCGTACTCGACGGAGGACGCGAGTATGCGGTCCCCCGGCTGGAAGGGAATGGAGTAGAAGGCCAGGCTCCAGGCGCGGGTGGCGCTGTCGGTGATGGCGATGTCGCCCGGCTCGCAGCCCAGGATCTCCGCGGCGGCGGCATAGGGCAGGTTCAGCGCCTCCTCCTGGATCTCGGCGGCCTCGTACCCGCCGCGCCGCGCCTCCAGCTCCAAGTGCTCCGTCATCGCCCGCACTACGGGGGCGGGCATGAGCGCGGCACCGGCGTTGTTGAGGTGGGTCACGCTCTCGACCCCGGGCGTCTCCTTGCGCCGGAGCTCTACGTCCAGGTCTTGAGCTCCAACGGCTTTCTCACGATCAGCTCCGGATTTTCTGGCGTTGGGACACATACACGGATCCTCGAAACGGCTAGGGGGTGAGAAGGGTTCGGGTAAAGGGTCCGCGAACGATTCCCGTGAATGCCCGGGGAGCGGGATTCACTTTCCCGGCGGTTTCCCGGCAGCCGTCCGGCGGTTTTCCGGCAGCGGTGGTCGGCAGGAAAAAGGGGCCGCCCACGGGCATGACGAATTAGGCACTCGGCACACACCCGGATCCGGGCGGGACGGGCTCGGCGGCAGCCTGCCGCCGAGCACCGCCCAGGTGGAAACGGGATGCGGTGGGTCCCGGTCCGGTCAGTCCTTCAGATGGCCGCTGACGATCTCGGCGACCTGGCGGAGCACGCGCGGACTGCTGAGCATCTCCTCGTGTACGCAGCCCAGTTCGTGGCGGACGATCTCGCCCGCGACGTACGGCTCCCAGGCCTCGCTGGAGGCCGCCTCGGCCACCGGACTGGGGTCGGCGGCGAAGAAATGCATGGTGCCGCTGTACTTCTCGGGCCGGTGCTCCCGCCACGCGCCGAGGTCCGTCAGCATGGTCCCGACGAACGTCTCGGCCGCGCTCTTCCGGCCCCGCCAGGCGTAGTTCGTGGCCATGTCGGCGAACTCGGCGACGTCCTCGTACCGGAGGGGACGCTCGTAGTCGGCGAGGTCCTTGCCGTTGATCCGGAGGATCAGTTCGATGAGGCCCTGCTCGTCCCGGTCCTCCTTCTCCGTGAGGTACGGGTCGATGTTGAAGACCCCGAGGAACTCGACCTCCTCACCGCGCTTCTGGAACTCGGCGGCGACGGCGTGGGCCAGGATGCCGCCGAAGGACCAGCCCAGGAGGCGGTACGGGCCGCTGGCCTGCACGCCGCTGATGCGGTCGGCGTAGTCCGCCGCCATGGCCGCGATGGTGTCGACGGGGGTGTCGAACTCCTGGAAGGTGTGCGACTGGAGGCCGTAGATCGGGTAGTCCAGGCTGAAGTGCTGGGCGAGGACGCCATAGCACCAGGCCGTGCCGCCGAGATGGCGCATGCAGAACAACGGCCGCGCGTCGCCCTTGGTCATCAGCGGCAGCAGGACGTCGAAGGAGTCCTGCGGCTCCTCGCCGGTCAGCCGCCGGGACAGCTCGGCAGGAGTCGGGGACTCCACGAGCATCCGGATCGGGAGGTCCAGGTCCATTTCGGAGCGCACCCGCGCCAGCAGCCGTGCCGCGAGCACCGAGGAGCCGCCGAGGTCGAAGAAGCTGTCGCGCGGGCCCACTTGCTCGACTCCGAGCACCTCGGCGAAGAGCCGGCTGAGCATCAGCTCCGACTGCGTGAGGTGGGTCTCGACCATGGCGGTCTGCTCGACGACGGGGGCCGGGAGGGCCTTGCGGTCGATCTTCGCGTGCGGGGTGAGCGGGAACTCTTCCAGGGCGACGACGGCGGACGGCACCATGTACAGCGGCAGCGTGTCCGCCACGGACGTCCGCAACGTCGCGGTGTCGGGCACGCGGCCGGGAGCGGGCGTCACATAGGCCACCAGGCGCCGGTCGCCCGGCCGGTCCTCGCGGACCGCCGCGACCGCCTGGGCGACGTCCTCGGAGCGTTCCAGGGCGGCCTCGACCTCGCCGAGTTCCAGCCGGAAGCCGTGCAGCTTGACCTGGTGGTCCGTACGGCCGATGTACACCACGGAGCCGTCCGGGCGCATCCGCACCAGGTCGCCCGTGCGGTACATCAGGGCCTTACCGCTGCCGTCGCCTTGGCCGCCACCGAACCGGTCGGGCAGGAAGCGTTCGGCGGTCAGTTCCGGCCGGTTGAGGTAGCCGCGGCCGACACCGTCGCCCGCGATGAACAGCTCGCCCTCGGCGCCGGTCTCGACGGGCGCCAGCTCCTCGTCGAGGACGTACAGGCGGGTGTTGCGCAACGGACTGCCGATGACGGGCGCGTCCTCGGGCGCGGTGATCGGATGCATCGTCGACCACACGGTGGTCTCCGTGGGCGCGTACCCCTGGACCATCTCGGCGCCCAGGTCCAGCAGCGTCGCCGCCAGCTTCTCCGAGAACGCCTCTCCGCCGATGACGATGCGCAGGCCGCGCAGCGCCTCGGGGCTGACCGTGGCCAGCATGTGCCAGTGGGTCGGGGTGGCCTGGGCCAGGTCGATCTTCCGGCGGACGATCAGATCGCCCAGTTCCCTCGGGTCCTGCCCGGTGGCCCGGGGCGCGATGACCGCGCAGGCACCGGTGTAGTACGGGAAGAACAGCTCGGGCACGGACATGTCGAAGGTGGCGGTGGTGACCGACAGCATGCGGTCACCGGGCCCCAGGGAGAACAGTTCCCGCATCGCCTCCATCAGGTTGTGCAGAGCGCGTACGGGGATCTCGACGCCCTTGGGAGTGCCGGTGGAACCCGACGTGTAGATGACGTACGCGAGGTCCTCGGGGTTCGGCGGGGCGGTCCGCTCGTCGTCCGTCAGATGCCCGGCGGGCAGTGCGGCCAGCGTGTCGGCCGTCGCGGGGTCGTCCAGCACGATGCGCGGAACGCCCAGGTCGGAGCGGTCCGCGTCGATGTGTGACGACGTCACCAGGGCGACCGCGGCGGCGTCGCGGACCTGGAAGGCCAGCCGCTCGTGGGGGTACTCCGGGTCGAGCGCGAGGTAGGCTCCGCCCGCCTTGAGCACCGCCAGCAGCGTCACCAGCAGGTCCGTGGAACGGGGCAGCATCACCGCGACGACGCGGTCGGGCCCCACCCCCCGGGCGACCAGGTGACGGGCGAGCCGGTTGGCCCGCTCGTGCGCCTCCTGGTACGTCAGCTCCTCCCCCTCGCATTCGAGGGCGGGGCGGTCCGCGACCGCGTCGGCCCGCTCCTCCAGCGCCTTGACCAGCATTCATATCTCCACAGGGTCGTATGGATTCTCGTCTCGGTGCCGGTCAGACGGCCGGAATGCGCATCCAGCGGTGCCAGAACGGCCGCCAGCCGTGGCGGTGCCAGAACGGCATGGAGATCGGGTTGAACATCGCGTGGTAGCCGACCGCCGCGCCGATGCCCATGGCGTTCATCTCGGTGTGCGCGTGGTTGGACATGGAGGTGCCGATGCCCAGGCTGCGGTACTCCTCCTTGACGGCCGTGCCGACCAGGTGGGCGACCGGCGAGGTGGCGATCTTCGTCGCGAGCCAGGCCTGTTGCGGTTCGGAGGGCTCCTGGCCCCGGTGCACCCCGACGATCTTGTCCTGGTACTCGGCGACCCAGACCAGCGGATCGGGGCCCGCCATCTGCTCGACGATCTCGGCGCGCAGCAGTGCCTCGGTGTTGGGGCGCTCGACGGCGCCGCTGACGGCGGCGTCGTACCGGGTCTCCACCATCTGCAGCTCGCAGACCTCCTCGGTGTCCTCGACGGTGGCCCGGCGCACCCGGACGTTGCCCGGCTCGGGCATCAGCGCGGTGTCCTTGAGCTGCCCGATCATCACGAACTCGGGGACGAAGCCGAAGGCACGGAGGACCCGGGTCATGGCGACGTCCCGGCTGGGCCACTCGACGGCGGCCATGGAGTCCGCGCCGGGGCGCTCCGCGTGGTCCTTCATGTGCTGGTTGCACCGCGTCAGCAGGGCGGCCATCTCGTCGGGCCCGGAGACCCGGGGCTCCAGCTCCCAGCGGTCCAGCGGGCCGAGCACCGCCTCCAGCGAGTCGACCTCGACCTGGGTGTGGGTCAGCAGCCCGTACGCGCCGTCGGCCTCCAGCAGTTCCTGGCCGTCGGCGGGCTCCGGCAGCGGGGCGGCCTCCGGAATCCACCGGTCGACGGGGCGCAGCCGGTCGCGGTGTGCGGTCAGTATGGATTCCGCTGTCTGTCCCTGGGGCATAGTGTCCTGTCCTCGGCTTTCCATCGGGTCGGTCCGCTGCGAAGTCGCGCGGGCGGCTCCGTGTTGTCGAATCGCTTCCACAATCGAGATTCGGCCCGTTCAACAACAGGAGCCTGCTCAAAGCGCACTTTGCCCATTACGGGACCTGGGGAAGTGCCCTTTCTAGCACGGGCCCGAGCGCGCCTACACCAGCAATTGATATGGCTGCCATCACAAGGGTCACATAGGGGGATAGCAAGGGGGAATGACAACGCGTCAAGCACGCGTTAGCGTGCGCTATAGCGAGTGCGCCGGACGGTTCCCCCGCCGGCACGGCCCCTGGGGCATGGTGCGCACCGCTCCCTGGCCAAGAGTTCAGGGGTCTTCTACGTGGCTGATATCGGACTGCTGCTTGTCCTGATGTGCCCTGGATAATTTCTGCCATCGTCGTCGCGCGCTGTCGGCGCTGCGCTTCATTGCACTCAGAGATGGCCATTCACGCTCATGGAACGGTTCTGCACCCTTTCCTGATCAAGCGAAGACATCCTGGGAGACATACGTGAGAAAGCTGAAGCTGGGCAGAAGACCCGCCCGGATGGCGTCCGCGCTGGCGGTCGGTCTGCTGATGGTGACCGGCCTGTCGGCCACGTCGGCCACGTCGGCCAACGCGGCGTCGTCCTCGGCCAGTGCCGCGCCCGAACTGGGCGTTCGGTTCTACCCCGACGGGAACGGCCAGTGCGACGGGCCGACGAATCCGCCGGAGCGGTGGGTCACCGCGCCCGACTGGACCACCGCCATCCGTCTGGACACCGACAATCGCGCGGGCGGCTGTCAGCTGGCCTTCGGCATCTACGATCCGTCGAACTCGCTCGCGGGCCTGAACGCCACCTACACCTGGGAGGCGGAGCCCGGCAGCGACGACAGCCAGTGCCAGAACGGGGGCACGAAGACGATCCCGATCAAGCCGTTCAAGACGTTCGGCGACCTCATCCGGGTCGACACCGACGGCCGCGCGGGCTGGTGCAACCTCACCTTCACCCTGTCCGGTCGCTCGGACATCGGCCTCGATGTGCAGTTCTACGGCGACGGCGGCGCCGACGCGGGGGGACAGTGCAAGAACTACCGCCCCAAGGACACCTACGACACGGCCTATGAGGGCCACCCCGTGACGGTGAGCGACGACACCGACGGCCGCGCCGGGGGCTGTTATCTCTCGCTCCGCCTGAACCGCCTGTTCTAGCTCCGGTCGTTGCTCCCTGCCCTCCGGCCCGCGCGGCCGGAGGGCATCGTTCTTACGATGAGTGCGACGCATGAGGGTTGCGGGGAGAGAGGGGTGGCATGGCGTTCAAGCGCAGGCAGGCGGACCCGGTCGGAGTTCCAGGCGATCCGGAGCAGCTGTACCGGCTGCTGGCCCGGGGGAACCGGGGGCCTGATTCCGTCTGGGGGCACCAGTCGAAGGTCATGGAGCGCTGGCATACGGACTTCCGCGACAAGGGCGATGTCGCGCTGGAGCTGCCGACCGGAGCGGGGAAGACCCTGGTCGGCGGGCTGATCGCGGAGTATCTGCGCCGGGCCGAGGGACACCGCGTCGCCTATCTGTGTCCCACGCGGCAGCTCGCCGTGCAGACCGCGCAGAAGCTGGACGACTACGGCATCCCGAAGTCGCTCCTGATCGGCCGGTCACGCTCCTGGGACCAGGCCGACCTGGCGCGCTATGAGGCCGGTGGGGCGATAGCCGTCAGCACGTACAGCCATGTGTTCAACTCGCGGCCGAGGATCGACGCCGCCGACGCGCTGATCCTGGACGACGCGCACGCGGCCGAGGGGTACGTTTCCAAGCCCTGGAGGCTGCGAATAAGCCGCGGTTCGCACGAGAGCGCCTACATGGACGTGCTCACCGCGCTGAGCCCCGCGCTGGACCCTCTGCTGCTGTCACATCTGCGGTCCGAGACCCCGGGGAGCCAGTACCTCAAGGCGATCTACCTGGCCTCTCCGGCCGCCGTCGCCGCCCATGCGGGCCACGTGGAATCGGTCCTCCGGGAGGCCGTTGCCCAGGACAAGGTCAGCGGTGACGCGACGCACGCCTGGAAGTTCCTCGAGACCCATGTGGCGGACTGCCTGGCGTACGTGTCCTACCGCGAGATCCTCATCCGTCCGCTGATCGCGCCCACCTTCCAGCACCGCGCGTTCGACAGCCCCAAGCGGCGCGTCTACATGAGCGCCACGCTGGGGTCCGGCGGTGAGCTGGAGCGGGCTTTCGGGCGGCCCAGGATTCACCGCATTCCCGTTCCCGCGGGATGGGACAAGGAAGGTACCGGGCGAAGGCTGTTCATCTTCCCGGAGTTGACCCAGGACCTGGCCTCGGCGCCGGAGGACGTCGGACCCTTCGTCCAGCGGGCCATCAAGGAGGCCGGGCGTGCCGTCGTCCTCACGCCGGAGACCCGCGTGGCCAACAGCTTCCGTGAGCACTGTCTCCCGGACTTCTACCGGACCTTCACCGCGCAGGAGGTCGAGGACGGCCTGTCCGCCTTCACCTCGGAACCCGCCGCCGCCCTGCTTCTGACGAACCGTTACGACGGCGTCGACCTCCCGGACGAGGACTGCCGACTGGTGGTGCTCATGGGCCTTCCGGCCAACGGAGACCTCCAGGAGCGCTTCCTCTACGACTCCGTCGGCGCCGAAGAAGTGCTCCACGAGCGCATCCGCGCCCGTATCCAGCAAGGCGCCGGCCGGGCGACTCGCAATCTTCGCGACCACGCCGTCGTGCTCGTCCTCGACCGCGATCTGACGTCCCACCTGGCCCGCCGGGACATCCAGGCGTCGATGCACCCGGAGATTCACGCCGAGCTGGAGGTCGGCTTCGACGCCTCGCTCGACCAGACCACGGACGACGTGTGGGAGAACCTGGCCGTATTCAACGCTCAGGGCCCCGACTGGGACGTGGTCGAAGAGGACATCGTCAGGAACCGGGAAACGTACGTCCGTCAGGACAGCCCCGGCGCCGCGGCGCTGCAGCGGGCCGTCCGTCACGAGATAGCCGCCGCGAACGCTCTCTGGTCCAAGGACCACCGGTTCGCACTCACCGCCATCAAGAACGTGACCGATCAGCTCCGCAACGCGCAGACGCCCAAGCGGTACAGCTCGCTCTGGAGCTATCTGGGGTTCTGCGTGGCCCACCGCATGGCCGAGGCCACCGGGGAGCCGCAGCTCCGGCAGACGGCGGCCGGATACTTCCGTGAGGCGCGGCGCAACAGCCGTGGCACGACGTGGTTCGATCGCGTCGCTTCGGTCGCCGCGCCGCCCGCGGCCGCGACCGAGGAACTCGACCCCACCGACGAGGCGGCCATGACCGCCATCCTGGCCGCGAAGGACATGTGGGGCCCGGACGCCTTCCACGCGGCGCTCGCCGCCAGGGCGGGGCTCCAGCAGACGGATCCCGACCCGTACGAGGACGGGCTGGTCCACCTCGGGCACCTGGCCGGGGCCAGCAAGAGCTATGGAGACCCCCGGGACGGATCGGCGGCCCGGCCGGACGCCGTCTGGATCTTCGGCAGCGCCCGGTGGGTCATCTGGGAAGCGAAGAATCAGGCCAAGGAGACGGGCGAGATCGGCGCCGAGCAGGCCCGGCAGGCCGGAGGCCACCTGCGCACGACGGAGAAGACGGAAGGCGCCGCCGCCCCAGGTGACTCCCTCTGCGTTCTCGCCTCCCCGAAGACGAAGGTGAACGCCGGTGCGTACACCGTCGCGGAGGAGAACGTGTACTGGGTACGGCCACCCGCGGTCCTCGAACTCTTCGACACGCTCACCCGGGCCTGGAAGGACGCCCGGGCCCGCGACCTCCCGACCATGAGCGTCACCGAGCTGGCAGCGGTGTTCCGGGAGCACAGCGCACTGCCCTCCCAGTGGCTGCCCGCCCTGCGCCGTCAGCCCCTGTGGCGGCGGCCCGCGGAGTAGGCCCCGGCCTGGCGGAGTTGGCCCGCCGCGCGGTGGCGTGCGCGGCGCGGCTCAGAGGGCGCTGCGCAGCGCCTGTACGGTACCGGCCAGCTCCGGGGTGGCTCCAGCGGTGTTCAGTGCCGCGCTGAGGACCTCGGAGTAGGTGCCGCGCGCGTCGGCGTAGCGCTGCCTGCCGTCGTCGGTGATGACCGCGTAGACACCGCGTTTGTCGTCGGGGCACAGGTCGCGGAAGGCGAACCCGGCCGAGAAGAGGCGGCCGACCAGCCGGGTCACCGAGCTTTGTCCGAGGCCGACTTTGTCGGCGAGTTCCTGCATGCGCAGCTCGCCGTCGCTGGCTTGGACGAGACACTCCAGGGCGCGGAACTCGGAGAGCCCCATGCCGTGCTTGCGCTGCAGGGCCTGGGTGAGCTGATGCTCCACCTGTGCGTGCAGGGTGAGGATCCGGCCCCACATGGCCTGGTCGGACGAGGCGGCCGACGCGTAGGAGACCGTCTTCCGATGGGGCGGAGCCTCGACGCCCGGACCGCGCCGACCGTCGTTCCTCTGAAAGGACCTCCCCGCGCACTGGCTCTACCTCGCCGTCGCCGTCATCTTCGAGATCACCGTCGCCATCGCGGCCGGTAAGGCCGCGGGCTTCACCAACCGTCAGTGGACCATCGCGACCCTGGTCAGCGGTGCCATCGCGACCTACTTCCGCCAGCGCCTGAACTGGCGGAAGGCGCTGGGCATCGCCGTCGTCATCGCCGGGGTCGTCGGCCTCCAGCTCAGCGGTGGCGCCTGAGCCTCCCGCCACCACCTGACCCATCCCCGCGAATTCCCGCCAACTCCCGCGAATTCCCGCGAAAGGACACTCACGGACATGCCCAACCCCAGTAACAACCCGGCTCAGGCCTGGCTCATGCTCCTCCTCGCCGGAGGGTTCGAGGTCGGCTACGCGCTCTCCGTCGGCGGCAGCGAGGGCTTCACCCGTCTGACGTGGTCGCTGGTCGCTGTCGTGTTCTTCCTGCTGACCCTCTACGCGCTGAGCGTGGCGCTGCGCACCATCGACGTCGGCATCGGCTACGCCGTCTGGGCGGGCATCGGCGCGGTCGACGCGGCGGTCCTCGGCCCGGCCTTCTTCGACGAGACGCTCACCGGGGCCAAGGCCCTGTGGCTGGGCGTCATCATCACCGGAGTGGTCTGGCTCAAGCTCGCCGACCGTACGGAGAACACCGAGGAGCCGGTGGCGGCGCCGTAGCGGTTCGGCGTCACTCCTCGCCGACATGGGTGATCCGGCTGTCGCCGAGGCGGTGCTGTACGTCCTGGAGGAGGCGGCGCAGCAGCGAGGTGAGGTGGGCCTGCTCGTCAGGGGTCAGACCGTCGATCAACTCGGCCTCGCGGCCGAGCACTTGGTCGACGGTCGCCTCGACCAGGTCGTGGCCCGCCCGGGTCAGCGTGACCTCGACTGTACGGAGGCGGCCGGGGACGGCCCGCCGGGTGACCAGCCCCTCGCGTTCGGCGCGGGTGGTGCGTTGCGAGACGGCGCCTGCCGTGACCAGGGAACGGCGGCTCAACTCGCGGGTGGTGAGCGTGTACGGAGGTCCGCTGCGGCGCAGGACGCTGAGCAGGTCGAGGGTGGCGGCGTCCACCCCGGCCCGATTGAGGACCCGGCGCCGGTCGTCGCCGAAGAGCTTGGCCAGCTGCCAGACCGGCGTGACGATTTGGATCGAGGAGACCGGGGTCCCGGGCCGCTCCCGCTCCCAGGCCTCGGCGATGTCCCGCGCGAGGTCGGGCCCGGTGTCGTCCGCCCGCTGCCCGTCGTCGCCCTCCACCTTGGGTTCGTTTGCCATGGTGCCTCTCCCGAGTTAACGTTTTTAGGTCTAAATTTAGGCCTGAACATGCGATGGGAGTCCAGCTTATGTCACGCGACGTTCTGATCACCGGCGGCGGTACGGGCATCGGCCGCGCGATCGCCCGGCACTTCGCGGAGCAGGGGGAGCGGGTCATCGTCACCGGTCGCCGCCCGGGCCCGCTCAAGGAGCTGGCGGACGAGACGGGCGTCCGCGCCCTGGTCTGCGATCACACGGAACCCTCGGCCCTCACCGAGCTGCTGGCCGAGCTGCCCGACCGGCTCGACGTGCTCGTCAACAACGCCGGAGGCAACACCGACTTCGACGCCGACGGAAAGTCGGACCTCGCCTCCTACGCCCGTGACTTCCGCGCCAACCTCGACGCGAACCTCGTCACCGCCGCGCTGACGACACGGTGCGTGGACGACCGGCTCGCCTCCGGCGGCGCGGTCGTGCACATCGGGTCGATCGCCGCCGACCAGGGAGCCGGTGCCTACGGCGCGTCCAAGGCCGGACTCGCCACCTGGAACCTCGACCTGGCCGCGCGGCTCGGCCCGCGCGGCATCACCGCCAACGTCGTTTCCCCCGGCTACATAGCCGACACCGAGTTCTTCCGCGACCAGCTGGCGAACGAGACCCGCGAGCGGCTGATCGCCTCCACCGCCACGGGCCGCCCGGGCTCGCCCGAGGACATCGCGGGAGCGGTCGCCTTCCTCACCTCCCCGGCGGCCCGCCACATCACGGGCCAGGTGCTGAACGTGAACGGAGGTGCCCACACAACCCGCTGATCAGACCCGGTAGCCGGAGAAGTCGGCCAGGTCTTCCGCGCGGGAACGGTTTGACGTCAGCGCGCCGGGCTAGAAGAGTCAGTGATCGAGGTGCTTCGGAAAGCAGGCACACCTGGCGGGAGCCGCGCGTACGCGCAGTGGGCCCCAGATGTGCCGTGTTGGCTTCCCGCTCTGCTGAACAGCGACGAGCAGGGAGCAGGACAGATGACACTGACGAGCACCACACCCGCGCGCACCCGTCATCGTCACGACGACGCCCCCGACACCGCGGCCGACTTCGAACGGCTGGCCGCGGCCCCCGAGGGTCCCGAGCGGGACCTCCTGGCCGAGGAACTGGTCGCGGTCTGGCTGCCGATGGCCCACCGCCTCGCCGGTCGCTACCGCAACCGGGGCGAGAACCTGGACGACCTGAAGCAGGTCGCGGCGATGGGCCTGGTCAAGGCCGTAGACCGCTACGACCCGCAGCGCGGCGGCCCGTTCGAGCCGTACGCGATCCCCACGATCGTGGGGGAGCTGAGGCGGTACTTCCGCGACTGCAGCTGGGATGTGCACGTTCCCCGGCGGGTGCAGGAGCTGCGGAACAAGGTCCGCGCCACCCTCCAGGAACTGGCCGCCACGGCGGGCGCCGACCGTTCCCCGACGGTGGCGCGGATCGCCGAGGCCGCCGGTCTGGACGAGGAGGACGTGCTCGCCGGCATGGAGGCCATGGACAGCTTCCGTTCCCTGTCCCTGGACGTCGAGCTGGCCGGTTCGGACGACGGCTACTCGCTGGCCGACACCCTCGGCAGCCCCGAGGCCCGCTACGAGACGGTCATCGCCCGCGAAGCGGTCAAGCCCTGTCTGCACCGGCTCCCGGAGCGCGAACAGCACATCCTCTACCTGCGGTTCTTCCGCGACATGACCCAGGCCGACATCGGCGAGGAGCTGGGCATCTCCCAGATGCACGTCTCCCGCCTCATCTCGCGCAGCTGCCGTACGATCCGCGAAGAGGTCGAAGCCGAGCCGCAGCCCCACCGCATCCCGGCCGCGGCCTGAGCCCCCGCGCCCGAGCCGAAGGTGACTCTCCTCTTGTCTGCGATGCCTGAGAACCCGTCCGTGGGCCCGGACCCCGAACGGGCCCACAGCACCCTCATCCGTCCGGCGACCCGCGCCGACCTGAGGGCCGTGGCCGACATCTACGCCCACTACGTCCAGCAGACCGTGATCACCTTCGACAGCACTCCGCCCACCGTCGCCGACTGGGAACAGCGGCTGGACGCCTTCACCGGTCGGGGCCTGCCCTTCCTGGTCGCCGACGTGTCCGGGGGCGGGGCCGGGGCCGTGGCCGGGTACGCGTACGCCAGTCCCTGGCGGCCGAAGCCCGCGTACCAGTACACGGTGGAGGACACGATCTACCTGGCCCCCGACGCCACCGGCCGGGGGCTGGGCAGCGCCCTGCTGGAGTCCCTCATCGCCGAAACCACCCGGGCCGGGAAGCAGCGGATGATCGCGGTCATCGCCGACACCGGGAGCGATGTCTCGGCCGCGCTGCACCGGCGCTTCGGCTTCACCGACGCCGGGCGGCTGACCGCCGTCGGCCACAAGCACGGCCGGTGGATCGACACGCTGCTTCTGCAGCGGTCGCTCTAGCGGGACGCCAGGAGCCCGTACAGCAGGGGGATCCGGGGCTCCGGGAGCTGCCACCAGCCGGAGGGGGTGCGGGTCATCTGGGGCCAGCGGGGCCAGGGGAGTTCGGGGCTTTCGCGGAGGCGGCGGATGCTCAGACCCGCTCCGGTCAGGGCGTTGACGACATCGTCCAGGCCGTGCATCCACTCGTAGCTGTCGGTGGCGCCCTCGACGGCCGGGCCGTCGGTGTAGGTGTGGGTCGCGTCGCGGTGTACGGGGCCGGAGCCGCCCAAGTAGTCGTGGCGGAGCAGGAGTTCGGGGCCCTCTCCGGGGGCGGGCTTCGGGCCCAGGGCGTTGAGGAGCGGGTGGAACTCCACGACGTACAGGCGGCCGCCGGGGCGCAGCAGCTCGGCGATGACACCGGCCCAGCGGTCCAGGTCGGGCAGGTAGCACAGGGCGCCCTTGCCGGTGTAGACGACGTCGAAGCGCCGTCCGCCGAGGGCTTCCACGGCGTCGTACACATTGGCCCGTACGTACGTCACGTCGAGGCCCGCGCGCGCCGCGATGCCGGTCGCCGCCGCCACGGACGCCGCGGAGAAGTCGAGGCCGGCGGTCCGGGCCCCGCGCTGTGCGAAGGCGATCGTGTCCGTGCCGAGGTGGCACTGCAGATGCAGTACGTCGCGATCGGCCAGCTCGCCGAGGTCGTCCCACTCCCAGGGGGCGAACCAGCGGGACGGGTCGGGCGCCTCGCCGACGTCTTCGGTCCCGTCGGCCGCGTCGGCCCCGTCCAGCCCGTAGAACCGGCTGGCGAGGTGGACGGGGGTCCGGGCATCCCAGTTCGCCTGGTTGGCCCGCATCATCCGCTCGTACGCGTCGGTCATGGGCTCACTATGGCAGGATCCGCGACGCCAGCAGCTCGTCCACCGACCACTGGTCGTACGCGTGCTCGCCGTACTTCGCGGCCAGGACGGTCCCGTCGGGGGCGATGAGGAAGTCCGCGGGGAGGCCGAGGCGGCCGTGTGGCTGGCGCCGGGACGGCAGGCCTTCGCGCCCGCGCGCCAGCATCGCCGTACTGCGCAGAAGCGCCCGCAGTACGGGAAGCCACGCCCGGGGGTCCAGCAGCGCGCGGGGCGCCGACTCGACGCCGAACTCGGCGTACAGGCGCTTGCCGGGATCGGCGATCAGGGCGAACGGAAGCGTGTCCGCGTACGGCCGCAGCTCGTCGGCGGGGGAGTGGAAGACGGCGACCTCGCGGATGCCCGCAGCCTCGATCTCGGCATGCCGGACGGCTATCGAACGCAGGTGCAGATTGCAGACGGGGCAGCCCGAGAAGCGGCGGAACTGCAGGTGGGTGAGGCGTCCGTCGGGCGCGGGGACGGTGAGCGCGGGTCCGGTGACGGGGCTCAGCTCGCGGGCGGTGACCTGGTCGCCGGGGCGCAGGACCGTGCGTGGCCGGGACGTGCGTTGCAGGGGTGTGCATTGTCGGGGCGTGCGGGACTGGGACATGCGGTTCCCCCCTCCGTAGGCGTATGCCGTACACCTAAGAGCGTAGGCGTATGCCGTACGCTGTCAACCCTCATGCCACGACCCCGCTCCCTCACCCCTGGGCAGATCTCCGCCGCCGCGCTGACCGTCATCGACCGCGACGGGCTCGCCGGGCTGTCGATGCGTACGGTCGCCAAGGAGCTCGGGCTGAGCACGATGGCCCTCTACCGGTACGTTCAGGACCGCGATGAGCTGGAGCGGCTGGTCGTCGAGTTGGTGCTCGGCGCCGTCGACACCGAGCCGCCGCCACCGGACGAGCCATGGCGCGAGCGCGTCGAGGTCATGATGCGGCGCCTGCGCAACGCCGTGGGCGCCCATCCGGAGGTCGTCCCGCTGACGCTCGCCCACCGCCACCGTTCCCCCAGTGTGCTGCGCCACGCGGAGACCGTGCTCGCCATCCTCACCGAGGCGGGCTTCACGGGCGAACGGCGGGTCATCGCGCTGCGCAGCCTGCTCGGTTACGTCATCGGGGCAATCCAGCTGGAACACCTCGGGCCGCTGTCCGGCGAGGGCACGGTCGCCGTCGCCGCCCTGCCGCCGGACGAGTTCCCGTACATGAGCGAAACCGCGCGGCACGCGCGGAGCGTCAGCGCCGAGCGGGAGTTCATCGGTGGACTCACCGTACTGCTGCGCGGACTGCGCCCGCCGCCTAGCCGAGGGTGAGGTAGCGGGTGATCATCGCGACGAGTTCGTTCTCCAGCCGGGTGGGATCGACGGAGTGGGGCGACGCGATGAGCTGGTGGATGAGCAG
The DNA here is from genome assembly GCF_053596435.1 of Streptomyces sp. NPDC001700. Classification (NCBI taxonomy): domain Bacteria; kingdom Bacillati; phylum Actinomycetota; class Actinomycetes; order Kitasatosporales; family Streptomycetaceae; genus Streptomyces; species Streptomyces sp. NPDC001700. The sequence goes on along the minus strand of NZ_JBSFGE010000002.1, from coordinate 68,249 downwards.
CTCGACCGAGGCCACGATGAGCCGGGCGGCGACGTCGGTGTCCTCGACCCGGGCCTCGGGGTGGCGCTCCAGCAACTCCCGGGTGTAGTCGATACGTTCCCGCTCGTGCTGGGCGACTCTCTCCAGCAACTCGGGCGAGCGTGGCGCCTGTTCGTACATGACGCGGAGCAGTTGCGGGTCGTCGACGTGGTTCTCGATCACGGTGCGCACGATTCCCCGGATGATCTCCTCAAGGGATTCGGGCTCCTCTTCGTCCAGACGGTGCCGGGTGGCGGCCTCCCCGGCGTCGAGGTGACGGGACGCCAACTCGACCAGGATCGCGTCCTTGTTCGGGTAGTACTGATACAGCGAGCCGATCGAGATCCGGGCCTGCTCGGCGATGCGATTGGTGGTCCCGGCGGCGTAGCCGTACTCGGCGAAAACGTGAGCAGCGGCGGCGAGGATGCGCTGCCGGGTGAGTTCGGCTCGGGCCTGGCGTGGCTGTTTACGTGGCTGAAGTCCACGGCGGCCTGACGTCATGACACCTCCTGGACGACCCCGCGAAAGCGAGTGGCGCAGAACCTGAATGATTACTCACAATGATGCCATGAGCTGCGGCTGAGCGGTGACGACCGCCAACGGCGGCCCTGCGGACGCGCGCCGGGTCCGTAGCCGGACGTCGCCACCGGAGAACGCCACCCGAGGACGTCACCGGAGAACGTCACCGGACGACGCCACCGGAGAACGCCACCGGACGACGCCACCGGAAACGCACCCGCTGTGCCCTGCCCACCCATTCCGGAAGGAGCCGCCATGACGCAAGCCCCTGCCCGCCCCCGGCGGGTGTCACCCGCCGAGGTCCGCGCCCGGCTCGGGGAACCCGATGCCATGACCGAGGCCAAGATCCTCGACCGTATCGACGACCACTTCCGCCGCTTCATCGCCCATTCGCCCTTCCTGACCCTCGCCACCGCGAACGCGGCCGGGCGCGCCGACTGCTCACCCCGCGGTGACTACCCGGGGTTCGTGAAGGTCCTCGACGACCACACCCTCGCGCTCCCCGACCGGCCCGGCAACAAGATCGCCGACTCGTTCCGCAACCTCGCCGAGAACGACGGCGTCGGGCTGCTCTTCCTCATCCCCGGAATGCGGGAGACGCTGCGCGTCAACGGCCGCGGCTATCCCACCGACGAGCCCGATGTCCTGGCCCGGATGCGGACCGAGGCCAAGGCACCGGACCTGGCGATCGTCGTCGAGGTCGAGGAGGCCTACTTCCACTGCGGCCGCGCGCTCATCCGCTCCCGCCTGTGGGACCCCGCGAGCCAGACCCTCGCCGACGAGATGCCGTCGTTCGGCGAGATCGCCGCCGCGCAGTTCGGACTCGCCATCGACACGGAAGTCCTCGACGGCATGCTCCAGGACGGCTACCGGAAGCTCTACTGACCACGCCACAAGGTGAACACCGATGCAACAGACCCAGCAGACACACCAGACCCAACACACCACCCTCGACCACATCGAGCAGGCAGCCGAGGGCGTCGTCACCCTCGTCCTGCGCGGCGCCACCGGCCCGCTCGCGCCCTGGGAACCGGGAGCCCACATCGACCTGGCCCTCCCGAACTGGCTGACCCGGCAGTACTCGCTGTGCGGGGACCCGGCGGACCGTGACACCTACCGGGTCGCCGTACGGTACGACCCCCTCAGCCGGGGCGGCTCCGAGTACATCCACCGCTTCCTGCGCCCGGGCCGCACCCTGGAGGTGTCGCTGCCACGGAACCACTTCCCGCTCGTACCCGCCCCGGAATACCTCTTCCTCGCGGGCGGCATCGGCATCACCCCCATCCTGCCGATGCTGCGCGCGGCGGCCGCGACGGGCGTCCCGGCGTCCCTCGTGTACGTAGGCCAGTCGCCCGCCACCATGCCCTTCGCCGACGAACTGCGCACCCTCCACGGCGACCGCGTACGGATCGTCGCCACCCGCCACCACGGCAGACCGGACCTCACCGCCCTGCGTGCCGCGCTGGCCCCCGACACCCTGATCTACTGCTGCGGCCCCGCGCCGCTGCTCGCCGAGGTGGAGGCCACGTTCCCCGCCGAACGCCTCCACGTGGAGCGATTCCACCCGCTGACCAGGACGTTCGCCCCCAACACCCCGTTCGAGGCCGTATGCGCCCGGTCCGGACGCACGGTCCAAGTACCCCCCGACGAAACCCTGCTGGACGCCCTGACCCACGCCGGATACCCGGTGCCGTCCGGCTGCCGCGAGGGCGTCTGCGGAAGCTGCGAACTCACCGTCATCGACGGCGCCCCCGACCACCGCGACGACATAGGCGCCCCCGCGAACCGCATATACCCCTGCGTATCCCGAGCCCAGTCCCCCCGCCTCGTAGTAGACCTCTGACCGCCCCCTCGGGCAGTTCCCGCAGCTATCGGCCGCCGTACCTCCGCCGCTTGGACGCCTTGCTCCAGCCTTGGCGCGGGACTTCCGAGCGTCGCTGCGGGGTGCGCGGGGCGTTGGGGTTGGGGCGGTGGATGAGGGTCAGGCCCTCGTGGTCGGTGGGGTGCCACGTGTGGTCGTGGGTTTCGAACGTGTAGCCCTGCTCGTTGTTGGTCTGGTAGGCGAGCAGCGCGCGGCCCTGGCCCGCGTACTGGCGCACCTCGTCCCAGAGGGCTTGGCGTACGCGGGCTGAAGGCGAGCCGAGGAACACGCCGGGGGAGATCTCCAGGAGCCAGCGGGTGAGGAAACCGCGGAGTCCGGCCGGGCAGTTCGTCAGGACGATGACGGTCACCAGATGATCTCGTCGCCGTAGTTGCGGCCTCCCTCGACGTGGAGGTCGCCGTCGGACTGGAGGGTTACGCGGTCCTGCGCGTCAGCGTCAGCGACAGCGGCAGAGGCCGCGTCCGTGGTGTCGCGGGTGCCGTCGTAGCCGAGCAGGTCTTTGATGTCGCGTACACAACGGTCCAGCAGGTTCGTCTCGTTGATGCGATCCCGGAACATCCGGCGGGTGCGGGTGGCGACATCCGCCTCCCCCTCGGCCGCCGCGTCGAAGGCCGCCGGGATGGCGACGTCGGTCTTGTAGAAGTCGGCCACGTCCAGGACGAAGGACCGCTCATGGCCGGAGTGGACGAAGCCGAGGCCGGGGGAGCAGCCGAGGGCCGCGACGACGGCGTGCGCGATGCCGTACATGCATTGCGCGGCCGCCGTGATGCCCTGGTTGGGGGCGTCCCCGGCCGAGAAGTCGGCGCGGTGGTATTCGCGGCGGCGCCACGGCACGCCGGTGCGGGCGGACTCGCGGCGGTAGCAATCCTTGAGGCGCTTGCCCTCCATGGAGAGCAGCTGCTGCCGGGTGCGCTCGGCGGGGTCGTCGTCCGGGAAGCGCAGCCGGTACATGGCGCGGGCGACCTCCAGCCGGGTGCGCCGGTTCGCCCACGCGGTGGCCTGCGCCTCGACCAGGCCGGAGGAACGGGTGAGGGCCCGCCCACCGGCGTAGTAGCGGACTCCGTATTCGCCGACCCACGCCACACCTGCCCCCGAGTCGCCCAGGACGGACATCGCCTGGTGGGTGATCCGGGTGCCGGGGCCGAGGAGCAGGGTGCCGATGGTGGCGGAGGGAATGTGGGTGACCCCGTCCGTGTCCTCGGCCGTGATCGCGTTGGAATCGCGGTGCACGGTGCACCGCTCCAGGTAGACGAAGGAGAGCCGGTCTCCGATCCGGGTGAGTTCGCGCGGTGACGAGGCGCCGCGGCGGCTGACGGTGCTCATCGCACACCCGAGCCCGAGGTCGAACCCGAACCCGAGCCTGACGGGGCGAGTGTCATCAGCCCGCAGCCGTACGCCTTGGACTTACCCAGGCCGCAGGTGAGGGTGCGGCGGAAATCATCGGGGTCGGTGACGCGCAGACGGCCGTCGAAGGTGACCCTGGTGAACCGTACGTCGTCGCGGCCCGCCTTCGCCGGGGGCCTGCGGAACTGCAGCGGACGCTGGTCCCGGACGATCAGCTCGTGCTCGTCGCCCCGCTCCAGCAGACGGCGCTCCACCGGCTTCTGGACGACCTCGAACCCCGCACGGTGCTGCCGCTGCAGCAGCCACCGCATCTGGTGGTACGGCGTCTGGTGCGCGGCGCGCTTGGTGCGCTCGCCTTCCTTGTCGTCCTCGCGGCGGATGTGGTGGACGGGGTTCGCGGTGAGCCTGAACGCCCAGGTGTCCCCTTTGGCGAGGGCGTCGAGGAAGTCGCCGTACGCGAAGGTCGTCCAGCACGGCTCGTCCGCGGCAGGCCAGCCCGCCTGGTCGACGAGATGGGTCAGATCGGGCTTGGCCGGGCTGACGATGAACAGCAGCGTCTCCGCCGGACCGTTGCGGTCGACACGCCACAGCACCCGGGGGCCCGATCCGTCGCGGGACGGCGGCTCGGGGAAGGACATGTTCACGGCGCCGTGCAGCATGTGGGGCGAACCGAGCAGCCGCCGGGTGTCGGAGCGCCCGGTGTTGAGGCGGAAGCGGGTCAGATACATCAGGGGTTCCTCGGTGCGGCGGGCCGAAGCAGGGTGGTCGGATCATGGGGCTGGGGCAGCGGAGTGTGATAGCTGCGGACGCCCCGTAGCCCGTACTGCCGATGGCGCGGGTCGAAGCTCAGCGGGATATCGCGCAGCGTCATCTCCGGGGCGTGTCCGGGAGGACAGTCGAGCAGCAGCTCCAGCCGATCCGGCCGATGTCGCTCGCGATACCACTCGGACGCCTGCCAGTCGGCCTCGACCAGTGCCTGTTCGAGGCCGGTCTCCCGGGGCGGACCCATCGTGACCGGCCGGGCGGGAGGGCAGGAGCGGCGCCCGAGGTACGGCAGGAACACGGGGTCGTGCAGCGCCTCGTGCAGCCGGTGGATCAGCCGGGTCTCACCCTTCACCCCGGCCACGAACACGGCGTCCGCGAGATAGAAGCGCTCCGACAGCGGCATGGCCTTGCCGGTGTCGGCGTGGTGTGCGGTCTGGAAGTCCCGTAGCCGGGTGCCGGGCTGGTCGATGCGTACGCCGAATTCCAGCGCGGCCAGGTCGGACAGGTCCGCGTCCCGGTCACGCCCGAGGGCTCCGGCGAGGAGTCCGACGACACCGCTCTTGGTGGGGGCCCGTTCGGTGGTGCGGCGGGTGAAGCGGGCCGCGGATCCCCATGCCTGAAGGGGGCCCGCGAGCCGCAGCAGCAGCACACTCATGCCACGGACTCCGGCGCGTCCTCCGGGTCGGGTTCCAGCCGCGCGGCTACGGCATCTCCTACGGCCGTCACCAGCTCGGCGAGCCCCACCTCCTCGCCCAGCGCGGCGAGGGCCTTCGTCTCTTCGCCTACCCGGAGCACCCAGCTGTGCGCTTCGCCGGTCAGCCCGTACGTGTTTTCCAGGTCGGGCACGTACCGCGCGAGCTGTTCGCAGCTCTGGAGCAGAAAGCCTCCCGACTCCGCGGCGGGCACCGGCCGCTCGAACGCGCCGACGAAGCTGATCGGGCGCCGTGCGCGGAGCTTGACGATCACCGCGGAGGGGAGAGTGTGGTTGCCGAAGGTGTTGATCTTTCCGGTGGGCAGGGAGGTGATGAAGCCTTCGAGGAAGGCGGCCACGGCCCGCCGGGTGGGCTCGGCGGGCGACTGGCCGTCGCGCAGACCGGTGCCCAGGTTTTCCTGGAGCCGGTCGACATCGACCGCGGCATAGCGGTAGAGCGTGGCGGAGTTGAAGTCGACCGAGCCGATCATTCCGGCGCCCATTTCGGCGTCGGTGTTCTTGTCATCGACGGCGGTGAAGTAGTCCGACTCGACTTCCACCGCGTGCACGCTGAGGGCGTGGGCCACCTGTGCGGCCGCATCCACGTTGAGGTCGGTCGCGTCCGCCACCATGCGGCCGAAGAGCGCGATGTCCACGGAGTGCTGGGTGTCGACCAGTTGCCGGGCGCGGGACTTGTTCTCCTTGGCCTTCAGGAAGTCCTTGAGCGCTGCGAGGTCGCCGCCCTTGCCGCCCTCGACCGCCAGCTCGGCGAGCCCCCGGAGCTGGCGCGCGCTCAGGAACATCAGGTAGGCGGACTCCGGAGCGGCCTTGCTCTGGTCGTCCTCGTCGCCCTTGGCCTTGCGCTTCGGGACCTCGATCTTGGAGCCGGTCGCCGCCCGCATGGTCTCCGCGGCCAGTTCGTACGCCACCCCGGGAGTCAGGGACGCATCCAGGGCGGCGATCCGCCCGGCCAGCACCTCGGCGACCTTCTTCGTCCGCACGCCCAGCTCGGAATCGTCCAGCAGACCGGAGAACGCCTTGCGGGTGGCGCGCTTCCAGGCCTGGCTGGAGACGCGCGCCCGTCGCACGCCGCCGTAGACGGCGGACTTCGGCGTGCCGGTGTCATCGCGGTTGAGGTTGCTCGGCGGGACGGTCTGCAGGATGTGGATGTCGAGGATGGTCTTGGTCACGAAGACTCAGTTCCTTGTCGTGGTCATAAGGTGACGGGGCTGACGCGGCTGACGGGGCCGACGAGCCTACGGGGGCTCACGGGGCGAGGGTCACTCGCCCGACACGTCGTCGTACGCGTCGTCGGCGTGCGCGCCGCGAGGGGCGGCGAGATGGAACTCCCGCCCCCACTCCCGTCGCACGGCGGCCCGTTCCGGGAGCGACTGCCAGCGGTAGAGCTGATCCGCGAGCCGTGCGTAGTCGAGCGGCAGCTTGACGTCCCGGAGGAGCAGCACGATCTCCCGTAGCCGCACGGCGACCGACTCGAGCGAGGTGGCGGTGCCCACCCGTACGAGGCGCTTGCGGACCGGTCCGTTCGGGTCGTCATCGGCCCGCGACGTCCCTTCGTTCTTCTTCCGCATCAGACCTCGGACCGCGCGGCCCAGCGTGCCCTCGGGGTGGTGCATATCGTGGTCGCGAACGGACTGCTGGTGCAGGGCCCAGAGCGTCACCGCCAGATACACCGCCTCCTCGGCGTGCTCGCGCCGCACCCGCGTGGCGCCATCGGCCAGGATGTCGGCCAGTTCGTCCAGACCGCCGAGCCCCCAGTGGTCCTGGACCGCGTGCGCTGTGCGCCCGGCGCCGCGCCGCAGCCTGGCCACTTGGGCCACGGCTGCGGGATTGTCCTGGCGGTAACGGCGCTGGAGACGTGAGATGCAGCGGGCCGCGGCCCGTCCGGCCGGGCCGGGGGTATGGCGGGGACCGGGCGCGGACGACTGGGGGGTGGGCTGCGCGGGCTCGGGCCGTTCAGCGGTCGTCGTCATGCCGTGGGCTCCGTCGAGTCGTCGGGATCAGCGGGCGGGGGCGCGTCCCCGGGCCCCTGGGAGGACGGGGCGGCGGGCAGCACCTTGTTGAGGCTGCTCCGGAACCACAGGTCGGCGCGGGAGTCGTCGACCCAGCGCTTGCCGACCCGGGGGACCTCGACCACCCGCCCCTCCGCCGCGGCCGGGCCCGCCGCGTCGAGCAGGCGCCGACCGAGGCGGCGGAGGATGCCGCGCGCCGTGGACCGCCACTCGGCGCGCGCCGCCACCGGGTCATCGCTCGTTCTGAGCCTTTGAAGCCACTGCCGGTACGGACCGTCCAGTTCCCCGAATCCCAGGTCGCGGGCGGCCGCCGTGCCCGGCGCCGGGTCCTGTCCCGCGGCGCGCGCCAGATTCCCGGCGAGGTGCCCCAGCGCGGTCACGCCCCGCTCGGCGTCGGCGACCGCGGCGACTGCCATCGCGCCGTGCAGCGGATGTTCCTCGTGCAGCAGGATGACCGGCAGCGTGACCCCGTCATCGATCACCTCGTCCACGACGGACTGCTGGGTGCCGTACACCGCCCCGATCAGGCGCGTACGGATCAGGGCGTCCTCCGAGAGCGCTCCCTCGGTGGTGAGCATGGCCAGCCACTTCACCACCCCGGCGGGCAGGCTCTGCGGGGTGCCCCGCCCGGTGGTGTCCGTATCCGACCGCTGGGCGAAGAGCAGGCTCGCCAGGCCGCGCCAGGCGGCGCGGCCGGGGTCGTGCTGGCGCGGCATATAGACCAGCGGGCGGCCCTGCTTCTTCTCCTGGGCCGCGCTGCGCCGCCAGCCCGTCATCGGCTCCCGCTTCCAGCGGTCGTGTGGCGCGAGGGGGTCGCCGTAGCCGAGAACGACCCCGGTGACGGCGTCACCTTCGGTGTGCAGCAGCAGCCGTCGGGACTGCCAGGTGTACAGGTCGCGCGGGCCGGAGGGCCCACGTGAGCCCTGGCCCTCCGGCCCCGGGCCGAGCGGATCACGGCGCCAGACCGGCAGGTCGTTCTTCCGGTCGGTGACCAGGATGTCCTCGTCCAGCGCGATCAGATTCAACAGCAACGTCTCGCGCAGCGTGCTGCCTTCGGCGAAGACGCCGCCGAGGTTGCCCGCCCAGCCGACGCCCAGCGGATAGACCTTCCCACCCTTCGCCCGGTCGTCGTCCACCATCCCGGACTTGATCCCGGACGAGTCGAAGGCGTGCGTATGCACAAGCCAGCGGGCGGCCTCGGCCAGGCCGAGCCGGTCGACGCCCGGTCGGCGCATCGCGAAGAACTGCTCGCCGTTCGGGACGTCGGCGACGATCCGGTTCAGCGAGGCGACCTCGTTCTTCGCCGTGTGCAGCCCCGCGACCTGGAAGAACGGATGCTTGGGGTGCAGAAGGTCGAAGCGATGACGGTGGCGGTCGAGGTAGTCCGGTACGGCGGCGAAGGTGTCGGCGCCCTCCGTCTGCCACAGCTTCTCCCAGTCCTCCATCTCCACTGGCCCGTCGACCGCGTCGTGGAGGATCGCCAGAAGCAGTCTGAGCAGGGCGAACTCCTGGGTGGGCAGATCACCCACCAGACGGCACAGCTCATGTGCCTGGCGGAACACCTCCAGCAGCGACAGCTCCACCGTGGTCCCGTCGAAGCGCTGCGCCGGGATCCAGGGCCGCGAGACCAGATCGAAGGCGGGCCCTACCGTCTCCGCGCGCTCCGCTTTCGCGTCGTCTGCCGTACCGATCGGAGTTACGCGGAGCCCATCGGTACGGCTGTAGGTGAGGTCGAAGCCGGTTAGCCTGGTCCGGCAATCCTCGTCGAGTACGAGCAGCAACTCGCCTGCCAGCCAGGGGCATTCCTTCACCTGCCACGCCGGAACCACGAACCGTTCCAGCTCGGCGATGGTCCGGCCGATCGCCCACTGTTTGCAGAACTGCCAGGGCAGGGTCAGCGCGCTCGCGGCGACGGCCTCGGCCGCCCGGCGCGTCGGAGGCGTGTGTTCCGGCAGATCCAGACCACCGCGCCCGCCGTCCAGCCACCCGACGGTGGTCAGCCGACCGTCCCGCTGCCGCTGGACGACCAGGACCTCCAGACTCTCCTCGCTGTCCCGCACCTGGGCACGCCCGGTGAGGGTGTCGTCCACGTCCCCGGCGTTGGCGTCCAGCCAGCCGAACACCGGCCGCCCGGCGCGGCGGACGGGCCCCAGCCGGAAGGTCTCGGCCCGGTCCTGCTTTCTGACCATCTGGGCCTTGTACGCCCGGTGGCCGTCGTCCAGCGCGGTGGCCCAGTGCGCGGGGCCGACCGTCTGCTCTCCGTACGCGGCCTGGACCAGCGGACTGATGTGGTCCGGCAGCACCAGCGGTTCGCCGTCCAGATGGGGACCGAGGACGGCGAGCGCCCGGAGCAGGGTGTGCGTCCCCTGGTAGACGCCGAGTGATCCCTGCACGGGCTCGGGAGGGTCGGCCTGCCAGCCGACGCCGGTCACCAGGCAGCGGGCCTGGGCGAGACGGGCGGGGCGGGTGCGCGGGTGGCGGTGGAGCCGTCCCATCCGCTGAAGCATGAGGTCGACCGGGGCGAGGTCGGTGACCAGGAGGTCGAAGTCGATGTCCAGCGACTGTTCGACCACCTGGCTGGCCACGACGATGTGCGGCCCGGCGGGACGGTCGCCGGTCGGCCCGAAACGCTGCCGCAGCTCGGTGTCGTTACGCGCCCGGTCGGCGGCCAGGAACCGGGAGTGCGCCACGGTCACCGCGTCCGTGCCGAAGTGCTCCCGTAGCTGCTCGGCCGCCTCCAGTACCCGGTCGACGGTGTTCCGTACGACCAACGCGCAGCCGCCGTCGCGCAGTTCGCGCTCCAGCCGCTGTGCGAGCTGGGGCAGATCGTCGTCCAGCCTCTCCAGCCGTACGTCGGTCCGACGCCCGGAGGCGGCGGGCGGCCGCGCCGTCAGAACCGCCGAACCGGGCGCCGCGGCGGTGATCAGTGGGTACGCGTCCTCGGGTACGTCCGGTGGCTGTCCGCTCTCTCCGGAGTACGCCGCGGCGAGTTCCCGTCTGCGCTCCGCGGGCAGGGTCGCGGACAGCAGGACGACGGGCACCCGGTAGGCCGCCAGCCACTCCAGCACGCGGTCGAGATACGCGTTCATATAGGCGTCGTACGCGTGGACCTCGTCGATGATGACGACCTTGCCCGCGACCGCGAGATGCCGCAGTGCCAGATGTCTGGTCTTCAGCCCCGCGAAAAGCACCTGGTCGATGGTGCCCACGGCGAACGACGCGAGCAGGGCCTTCTTGCGTCCCCTCAGCCACTGGTGGGCGTGGAGCCCGGCTGGGCTGGACCTGCGGGCCTTGCCCGGTGCGGGGATCTGGTCCGGGCTGTCCGGCTCCACCGCCATGATCTTGCGATGTCCGGCGCGTATGAGCCCTGCCCAGAGGTCGTTGAGCGCCGACTTGGCGTGCGCCAGGACGACGGATCGGGGGCCGTCGGACGGCAGGTGGTCCAGCCAGTTCAGCAGGCGGGGGAACATGGCATCACTCGTCGCCCGTGTCGGCAGCGCGACCAGGCACCCTCCGGCTCCGGTTCTGGCGCCCAGGATCTCCGCCGCCGCGAAGGCCGCTTCCGTCTTCCCCTCGCCCATGGGCGCCTCGACGATCAGCAGCCCGGCGGCGGGCATCCGCCGCGCCATCCGCACGGCCTCCGCCTGCACCGGCCTGACCTCGGCGCCGTCCGGCAGATCGAAGCGCTCTGTGAACAGCTCTTCCGCCGACAGATCCGGCTCCGCGAGCGCCCATGGCCCCGGCAGATCCAACCCCGCCCACGCGGCCTCCAGCCGCCGCGCCTCTCCCTCCGCGCTGTGCGGTGGCGCCCACGACGCGGGGTCGTAGGGGAACAACTCGGCTGAGCTGGCGATCCAGTCGGCGACGATGACCAGCGCGGTCAGCACCACCTGCACGGGCTGCGGCAACCGCACCGCCTGCCAGTCGGCGAGCCGGTCCTCCACCTGCGCGAGCTGCGCGCAGGCGTCCATCAACTCGTACTGCGCCGCACGCCACTTGGCTTCGCTTGCGCCGGGGGTGCGGAGCAGATGCGGGTGCAGGCGGAGGTCATGGATCTGCTGATGCTCAGGCGGCGTCCCATGATGCCCACCCACCACGACGGCGAATTGCCCGGATGCCCGACTGCTCCACCCAAACCGCTCGGCCAGCCACTCCTGCACCAGCAACTGCCCGGCCAGCCCGTGCGGCGCCATGCGCCGGTCGACGGTGATCTGCCTCTGGTCCGGCATATCCAGCCCCACCGAACGCATCCGTTGGGCCAGACCATCCACCTGGCAGGCGAAGGCCGGTGTCGCCTTGCCGATGTCGTGCGCGGCCGTCGTGAAGACCACCACCCGCCGCGCATCCTCCGCCCCCTGCGGCAACCCCTCGGCGACAAGCGCCTTGACGTTCCCCGGAACCCACTCGTCCCACAACTTCCCCGCGACGGCCGCACTGTCCGACATATGCCGCCACAGCGGCAGCCATTCGTCGGTCGTCCGTTCGTGCTTGCCCCACGCCCGCCGTGCGGCGGGGGACAAGCGCCCGAATGGCACCCCGGGGGTGGGGCGATCTTGAGTCATGGCGGTATTTGACATGACGGAGCCTTGAACAGTGAGCGATGTCCCGAAAGGGGACATGGAACGACCGAGGTTGTCGAGAGGCGATCGAATTTGGTCTCGCAGTGGCCAATCGAACGCATGATTAGTGCGCATCTTCGACCATGGCCGTAAGCCTGTTCTTACGGCTCTATCGATGCTCGGGAGCCCACACCGGCCGCAGCAACCCCTTGAGCGCCTCCCGGGGGCCAGCCCCGCGTGCGCGGGGACCACTTTCCTTGCTCCAGATATGCTGAATGGCGGGAGGGACCCCGCGTGCGCGGGGACCACCAGTAGCCGGACTGCGGGACGGGGCGGATGATGGGACCAACCCCGCGTGCGCGGGGACCACCGGGGTCCGCGGCATTCCGAAGAGCGGTCTTCGGGACCAACCCCGCGTGCGCGGGGACCACAGGAGCTGACCTGGGGCTTTATCTCGCCGAGTGCTTGATTTCAATCACTTCTCTAAAAACCGTCAAAGCGGGCCTTCCTCTCGAAAGGTGTGAACTACTCAGCGCTGTCCCGGTCATCGAGGCGCCGCGATCTCGTTCTGATTATCAGGGAAGCGGTCGCGTCGGGATTGCCCTTCCGTCTCAGCAGTCGAACCGACGAGGTCGACAACCGGGGGCACTCATGAACGAGACTTTTGCCAGACGTATGACTGGTATCGCAGGCATCTCCACCGCTGCCGCCATCATCATCGAAGTGCCCCTGTACTTCATCTACTCGGGTCCCCCGCCGGATTGGAACGTCCTGACCAGGCTGCTGATCGGGATTGTCGCGCTCGCGTTCCTGATCGTGTTCGTGACGGCTTTTCGTGAACTGGTGAAGCGGGTGAGCCCTGGGTATGAGTGGGTGGGCTCGATTGCCTTTGCCACGGGAATGGTCTACGCGACGGTCACGCTGGTCTCCAGCGGTCTGGAAGCCGGTGCGGTCATCGCCACCGATCGCCGTATCGATCCGACCATCGCCGTCAGCGGCACGTACATCCTCTACGGGTCGATCTCCCGCCTCATGCTGGCGTTCTTCCTGGCCTCGGTGGGTTACGCCATCGCCCGTACGGATCTGCTCCCGCGGTGGGTGGGTCGGTCGGCGTACGTCCTGGCGGGGGTCAACTTGGCGTTCGTGCCGTCTCTGTTCTTCGGCAATACCCCCGCGAACTTCTACGCGGCGAACGGCTGGGGCACCACCGCCCTGATGGGGGCGATCTTCAGCTACTGGCTGCTGGCCGTGGGCATCTCCACCTATCGCAGCGCCACGCGCCTCGCTGCGACCGGGGCACCGATGCTGCAGAGCTGACGCCACACGGAAGGTAGTTGTGGCACCGCAAAAAGCGCATGTGGTCTGGGAATGGAGCGCTGGCGCTTGCGCATGTATGGGGGCGGATCTCGCGTGCGGGACTACCGGGAGCACACTGATGTGCCCGAGGTGTACCCCGTACGCGCGGGGATAGCGTCAGGTCCCACTGAGCGCCCGCGTGATGGGGGCCAGCCCTGCACACCCGAGGTTGACGGCCTCGGCGAATCCCTCCCTGCTACGGCCGGGGCCAGCCTCGCGTGCGCGGGTGCCACCGAGGGCGCTGTTGAGCCCGATCGGGGGCACGCTTCCCACAGGACCATCCCCGTCCGCGCGCCACGGGGCGACGCGCGGACGGGGGCGCTCTTCGGACCTTTGAACTATGGGGCGATGCCCGTACCGCCGCACCGGTTGCACCCCACGGTGAGCACCTTGCCGTCCGGCTCCACGAAGACGGTCGCGGGCAAGCCGCCGCGGCGCTTCTTGCAGCCGCAGGCCTCATCCGGTTGCGGGGCAGGCGCCCGGAGCTGATCCACGAGTTCTACGAGACCGGCCCTCTCGGGGTTCACCCACTGCTCCATGATGACCACCTCCTGTGACGATGGTACGGGCGCGGCGCCCGGTAGTTCAGCGCTTCGTCAGTTCGGACCGCTCGGGCCGTCGCCGTCCGGGTCGCCGGTGCAGCTGCCCTCGGGGCCGCCAGGGCCGTGCTGGCAGCTGGCCGCGACCGGGATGGAGGAGTCGGTCGGCGCCAGCCACAGAGCATCGTCCACGGGGAACCCGGCCTGCACGATGCGCTGCTGGGTGCGCGTCAGCGCTTCGGGGTTACGCCGCTCCGGGTCCGGCGCCTGCGGCACGTGGTGGACGAACGTGCCGACTCGCTCGCACAGTTGGCGGTACGTTCGGGTGTGCAGGATCAGAGCATGCCAGCCCTCGTCCACGACCCTGGACGGGGCGAGCGGGCTCGAAGCACCAGCTGCGGCCGCCACGAACTTCACCGCCTCGTCGACGATCCGGCCCGCCGTGGCCTCGTCCATGCCGGGGTTGTTGCGCAGGACGGTCTCCACGACCTCGGCCCGCTGTGGCTGGTCCAGTAACGCAGTAACGTCTCGCATGTGCCTTCCTCTCTCGATGGGGTGGTGCGCGGTCTCCGTCCCGGTCGCTGGCCGTCCAAGCGCGCGATCGGGGCGGGGGCTTGTCTTCGACGGGGCTCCGGCTCGGATGCCTGGCCGGAGGCCGGAGCCCCGTCGCCCTGTGGCCGACCGCCGAACATCCGGCTGCAGGGGGCGGGGAGGGCGGACCGCTGCCGACGTGCCCGGTACGGGGGAACCGGATCGGCAGCAGCCCGCCCGGTCCATGGGGCCGCGGCGTCCCGGACCGCGCCGTGCAGCTGGTTCCCGGCGGTGCACCGGTGGCCGTCCCGGCAGCCGGTGCAGTCCATGGCGTGGTCGAGGAACTGGCTCCAGGCCGTAGGCTCGGGCTCCGGAGCGGTGGGTTCGGCGCCGCAGGTGGGTGCGGGTGGCTGCTCGGGTGCCGTCATTGCTGGCGCCTGACGGGCTCGTTGCGGTCGAGGAGGCGGCGGCTGCAGTCGAACGGGTCGCGTTGCTTCGGGAACGTGGGCGCGCAGTCGGGGCAGGCGTGGATGGTGCCGCCGCCACCGCTCGCGCCGTACCTGGTCGCGACGACGACTGGTTGGCTGGTGGTCTTCTGGCAGCGGGCGCAGATCTGGGGCATCACCGGGCCGTCGCCTCCTCGGCGGGCTCGGCGAGTGCTCGGGCCAGGGCCAGGCGCAGTCGGTGCGGGTCGGTCAGGTACTGGCCGTCGCTCGCCGGGGTCCGCCAGTGCAGGCGCGGGCCTTGCGTCCAGGTCGCGGGTGGTACGCCGACGTAGGTGACCTCGGCGCCGTGTGGGCCGAGGGCGTGGATGCCGTGGTGGAGACGCTCCCAGTGTTGGGCGTGGCCCGGGGGGATGAGCCAGTACATGAGGCCGTAGTCGGCGATGACGGCGCCGGAGGTGTCGCCGAGCAGTTCGAGGGCGCGTTCCCCTAAATCCGCGGGGGCTCGGACGATGTCCCAGTGCGGCCCGACTTTGATCATCTCAACTTCGGTGCCTGCTGGCGGTGCCCATTGGTCGGCTCGGGCTTTGGTCGTCATGGTCGGCTCCATGTGGCAGCGTGTTGACCGTCACATCTTGTCGACCGGGAAGGGGCCGCGCGTTCACAGTTTGTGAACACGCGCGGGCTCAGCGTCACCCCACCCCGCACCAGCGCGCGTACTCGCGCAGCTCCTCCGACAGGCGCGACTGCGAGCGCAGCATCGTCGCCACCGTCTCATGCACGTACGGGTCGTATCGCTCCTGCTGGGGCGCCACCTCCCGAGCCTTCTGTAGCGACTTCATCGCATCGTCGTGGTCCGCCGTCCACACCGCCGCCCGCGCGCGATTCGCCCAGTACCGGGCCACATGCGCCACCATGGGATACGACTCGGGCACCTTGACCGCGCGGGCCCGCTGCATCGCCAGGTCGTGCTCGTTACGGTCAGCCGCTGACGACACCCCGACCAGGCCCACGTAGAACGGGCCGAAGCCCAAGCCGAAACTGTCGGTCTCGCCGAGTTCGTCCGCAATTCCCTTGGCCTCCGCCAAGCAAGCATTCGACCCGTCGCCGTCCCCACGCCCGGACGCCAAGATGGCCGCCTTCAAATGCAGCGTGCCCAGTACCGCACGGGTGGGCCGCTCCTGCCCTCCGGGGAAGTCGCGGACCGCCAGCTCGGCCAGGCGCATCCCAGCGTCAGCGAGACCGCCGTCCAGCGCGAGCTGTCCGCGCAGCACCCGTTCCACGGCGACCCAGCGGGGATCCGCGCCGCGCATCGCGGCGTTCTCCATGCGGGTCAGAGCCAGCCGCGAGAGGTCCATGTACCCGAGCCGGTAGGCGACCACCTCGGCGGTGTGGGCTGCCTCGGCTTGTAACCATTGGACGCGGGCGAGGTCCCCGGGGACCTCGAAGGTCTCGGCGGCATGCGCCAGTTCTCGGATGAGCGGCGGCAGGGTATCGGCCAGTGGCAGGAACTCAGCGGCCAGCCTCCGCTGACGCGCCGCCATGACGTCGCTCTCCAGTACCGACAGGGCGCGGGGAGGTGGGTCTCCTGGCTCGGACAGCGCATCCCATAGGCTGAGTGTGCTGCTCAGCGGCGCGATCACCGCATCGAGTTGGTCCTGCTGGAGCTGCTTGATATACGGCTGGCCGCGCAACACGGCGACGCTGACGCTGAGTGCGCGCGCCACCGACCCGAGAAGCTGTTCACTGGGCGACCGTTCGCCCTTCTCGATCTGGCACAGCATCGAGGGGGATGCGTGTGCCCGCTGGGCGAGTTCTCGTAGCGTGTATCCGCGGATAAGGCGCTGCTCTTTCAGCCGCGCTCCAACGGTTCCTGGGCGTGCCTCAGTGCCATCTGACATGATGACTCCGTTCCGACGTCGACACTCGGAACGGTACTCCCGGTCGGCTCCGCGGGTACGTCGCCCGGCCCTCATTTCGGTGGGGGCCGTCGCGCTTCCTTGACACGACGAAAGCCCCCTCGCCCAGCCCGCAGGCCTGCAGGCCGGGCGAGGGGGTGACCTTAGGGAAGGCCGTAAGGTCCTCACGCCCAGAATTGAGGGTCGGGACGCCGACCGGTCCGGCGCCAGAACAGCAGGCTTCCCCGGCCCGGGGACGGCTCCAGTGAGGCTGCGGCGCACCAACACGCCGACACAGCAGCACAATGCGCGGGGACCACATAAAGTCGGCGGCCATCACGAGTGCGGGCTGGGGACCAGCCCCCCCCGTGCGCGGGGACCACCTTGATGAGCTGGTCGAGCTGGGCGTCGGTGAGGGACCAACCCCGCGTGCGCGGGGACCACAGGAGCTGACCTGGGGCTTTATGTAGCTGGGGGCTCGGTTTTAATCACTTTCGCGGAATCCGGCAAAGTGGCTCTTTTGCGTAATGCGGGCAAATCGCTCGCTGGTCTGTGTCGTACTGATTATCTCGGATGAAGGCTCGCTGGCGCGGCGCTTCACCTTGGCAGCTCGTCGACCGTTGAGTTGTGGTGCCGGGGCTCCAAGTGGTGTCTGTGTCCCGGCCTCCGAGGTGCTCCGTGGGTGGTGACCGGTTTCGCCGTGCGAGGTGGTCGGCATGCCCGGCTGGCGCTCAGGTTCGGCCTGGCCGGGCGGTGGAAGTTCAGTGGTGGGTGTAGGTGTACATCAGTAGCAAGGCCGGGAATGCGATGAGGGCCGCGAGGCCGATCCCGTACGCGATGTCGCCGAGGGGCTTGGTTCTGCGCTGGTTCGGGTCTGTGTGGGGGCCAGAGTGTTTCCGGGGCCTCGGGTGGGGCTGTTCGCGCAGCTTGGTCCACGCTTCGTGATGTGCCTGGAGGAGGGCGAGGCCCGTCTCGCAGCCTTCGCTGGGTGGGCGGCAGTCGGGGCAGTTCGCGGCGTGGTCGAGGGCCGTGCGCCATGCCGTTTCGGCCTCGGTGTTACGGCCGTGGGTGGGGGCGGTCATTGTGTGTGCCGTGGAACGGGTCGTGTTGTTTGGGGAACGCGGCGGCGCATTTGCCGGGGCAGGCATAGAGGGTGTGGCCGCCTGCGCTCGCGCTGTACTTGATGGCGACGACGACCGGTTCGCTGGTCGTCTGCTGGCAGCGGGCGCAGACCTGGGGCGTCACCGGGTGCGCTCCGTGCTGGTGTCGGGCTTGGTCAGCACGGCGTGGACCAGGGCCTTGTACAGCAGCCACGGGTCCGTGAGGTATCCGTCGCGGCTGTACGCGACGCACCAGTGCGTGCCGGGTCGGGACAGGTGGTCGGCGGGTGGTACGCCCAGGTAGGTAGCCACACCCTCGGCTGCGGTGAGGACGTACGCCTGCCGAAGCTTCCAGGAGCTGGCCGTGCCGCAGAGGATGAGCCAGTAGAAGGTGTTGCAGCGGTCCTGGATGACGGCCCCGGACTCGTCGCCGAGGAGTGCCAGGGTCCGTTCGCCGATGCTCTCCTCTACCCGGACGGCGTCCCACCAGCGGCCTGTCGGTAACGCCACGGGGTCAGCCCCGGTGGGTGGGCTCCACGGTTTGGCTTTGATCGTCATAGTCGGCTCCAGTGTGTGAGGGAGCGTATGTAAGCCCACAGTGGACCGGTTGACCGGTCCAGTCAAGCCATTCGTAACCCTATGACCCCATCGTGTAGTGGTCCGTCAACTCCCATAGCGCGCCCGGCGTCACACCCTCCTCGCAGACCAGGGCGCGCCCGTCACGGTCGTACGCCGTGTGCCGGGCAACGGCTACCGCCGCGGGCTGCGACAACCCCAGCAGATCGGCTTCCTCGTCCGTTGCCAGCCGCACCGTGTAGACGTCGACTCCCTTCACCGGCGAGCGCCCGGTGCAGCGGGCAACGTAGTTCGTGGTCCCCTCTGCGATCGGCCCCTTCATGCCGAGACGCGGGCATGCGTCGGCGATATCCATGGGGAACCAGGCGACGACCAGCGTGTACGGATCGCCCTCGTCCAGCAGGACGAGTCGCGCCCGGCGTAGGGCGTGGGCGTCCTCAGGGAGTGCCATCGCGTCGGCGATCTGAGGGGACGGTGCCTCCTTCGTCGGTGCGCTCAAGCGCCTGAAGGGACGGCCTTCCGTCACTCGATCGGCTGTGTGCCGACGTCCGGCCGGGCGCGCCACGGGGGTCTCGACCACCGTGAAGCCCGCGCCTTGGCGAGCGACGACTACGCCGTCGTTCCGCAGGACATCCATCGCCTTGACGACCGTGGCTCGGGACACGCCGAACTGCTCGGTGAGTTCCCGTCCGGAGGGGAGGAGATCGCCCGGTCCGAACTCGCCCTCGGTGATACGTGCCCGGAGGTGATCCGCGATCTGCTCGTACTTCAGTTGCGTCACGACTGCTCCCACGTAGGTGACGGGTTAACCGGGCACGTTACCCGCAGGGCGGACACGGACCTCCCTGGCCCGCCACAATGCAGTCATGACGGCTCACCGGATAGCTCCCGAGGTCATGACCTTCTACGCGTCCACCATCGACGAGTCGACGCGGCTGTCGTCCACGGCGGACGGCAGGCTGGAGATGGTGCGCACGCAAGAACTTCTGCGCCGCCATCTTCCGCCTGCCCCGGCCCGGATCCTTGATGTTGGTGGTGGCCCGGGCACGCATGCTCGGTGGCTGATCGAGGATGGCTACGAGGTGCATCTCGTGGATCCCATTCCTCGGCACGTCGAACAGGCGGAGCGCATTGACGGGTGTGTTGCCGAAGTGGGCGATGCGAGGGGGCTTACGGCGGAGAAGGAGTCCTACGACGTCGTGCTCTTGCTCGGCCCTCTCTACCACCTCTTGGAGCGTGCCGACCGTGATCAGGCGCTAGCCGAGGCGTACCGCGTGCTGCGGCCGAGTGGGCTCCTGGCAGCCGCTGGGATCAATCGCTATGCCAGTCTCTTTGAGCACACGGCCTTTGCCCACCTGCACGGTGAGCGGATGCAGGAGAGCATCGGTGGCATCTTGCGGACTCAAGTGCACGACGGGAAGAAGGCGTTCACTGCTGCCTACTTCCACAGTGGGGAGCAACTGATCGAAGAGGTGACGGCGGCGGGATTCGATGCCCAGGTCTTCGGCATCGAGGGGCCGACGTGGGCGATGCTGAAGGCGACAGAGCAGTACACGGGTGACTCCCTCATCGGTACGCCGCTCTTTCAATCCGCCTTGGCTGCGGCGCGTATGGCTGAGCCGTATCCCGAACTGCTGGCGGCGAGTTCACACCTCTTGGCGGTAGCGCGTCGTTAGAGCGTGGATGTTCGGCATGCTGCCCCACCAGTCGGCGTGGCCGCTGGGGATGAGCCAGTACATGAGGCCGGAGTCGACGATGGCGGCGCCGGACCTCTTGCCAAATAACTCACGACACGGCTCCTCGTGGCCGGTTTGTATCCGTGTCGTGACGCTAGGTGTGTGGCGGGTCACTGCTCAATGGCACTTCCGTCGGCGACCCGGCGGAAGTGCCAACAGGGGTTACCTCACAGGGGCAGACCGACCGCGTCCGCCAGCATCCGCATCTCCGGCGTCAGCGTCCGCCGCCGCTCGACCACATCGCCGAGGATGTCCCGCGCGTAACGCTGATTGGCCAGCCACTCAGGCGCATTGGTGTGTACGTCGGTCAGCACGCCAACCGCCTCGCCGTACTGCCGCATCATGGTGTGAGCTTTGGCCACGTCCAGACGATGCCGGTGGAATTCCGTACTCACCGACAGGCCGCTGGGCCTCTGAGGCGGCGCGGCACGGCCGAGCCGTGTCGGCTTCACCGCGCGCAGCACCTTGTCCGGCTCGTCCAGCACGATGTGCCGCTCGCATGCCTTGTACCGCACGGTCGTCGGGCCCCATGTCGTCAGGCGCTCGGTGCCGCGAGGTAGCTCACGCCCCAGCAGTACGGAGACCGACTGCGCCAGGCGCATCGTGTCGTCCGCCTCGCCCCTCCTGTTGTCGCGGAGGTTCGCGGCCGACGCCTGCATCAGCAGCCACCCCCACGCCGCCAGTTCCTCCGGCGTCGCCCGGCTCACCCTGGGCTCGACGTCGTCCGCCCACTTGGTGGCCAGCTCTCGGGACGCGGCGAGCTTCCCCTGTCGGACGAGGAGCCAGCTCCACGTGGCGATGATCCCGGCGGCGCGGAGCCGGTCCGGTGCGTCGTCCAGTGCGCGGCGGAGAGCGGTCTCCGCCGCGCTGTACTGGCGTGCCTGGGTGAGCACGCTGCCCGCGATCTGGAGCAGGTGGGACCGTACGTCCCGGGCGTCGGCGGAGTCGCCGAGCGCGTCGGCATCCCGCAGCAGCGGTGTGAGTAGACCGGTCAACTCGGCGAGGTGGTTGGCGAAATACGCCTTCCGTACGGCGGGTAGTAGCTCGCGGACGCCCTCCACTGTGGGGGCCTCGCCCGTACGGCGGGCCGCGACCTGGACTGCGGCCCGCAGGGGGCGCCACTCCTCCGCTGCCTCGCCGTCGGTCTCTTCGTCGTCGCGTTCCAGGAGGGCGCTCGTGGGGACGCGCAGTGCGACGGCGAGATCGTGCGCCGTCTCCATGCGGGTGTCGGTGATTTCGCCCTGCTCCAGCTTACGGATGAGGGAGAGCGATACGCCGGAGGCGGCAGCCAGCTCTCGCTGGTTCAGGCCGCGGCGCTTGCGGATCTTGCGGAGCTGGGCGCCAATGTGAGTGTCGCCGGGCATGCTGAACTCCGTTCTGAACTCGACACTCAGACGGTACTCCTGGCGGTGCAGGGGTTGCAGCGATCGGCCCCTGACCGCCCGTCAGGGGCCTTCGTGCTGTATGGGGCGTGACGTCTTGCCCCTCGCCCGGTCTGCAGGCTGGGCGAGGGGGCGGCGTCAGCGAAGGCCGCGAAATCTTCACGCCCAGAGGGTCAGGGACGCCGCCGGTCCAGCGTCCGTATAGCAGGCCTCCCCGGCCCCGAGGGCGGCTCTGGCTGAGGCTGCGTCGCGCCATCACGCCGACACATCAGCGCATCCGGATCAGCAGCAGGCGGCTCCAACGAGTACCCGCTCGGGCAGGTCCGGCCGTCCGCCCCATCGGCTCCGTCCCGGCCGTCCCGCCCATCCCCGCATGCGCGGGGACCAGCCAACCTCTCCAAGTTCTTGGCCACTGACAGGGGGCCAGCCCTGCGTGTGCGGGGACCACGTCCCGCCGTCCAGGGCCGACCAGATGCCGCTGGGGCCAGCCCCGCGTGCGCGGGGACCACCTCGCGCGTCCTGGCCAGGAGCGGCGCGATGAGGGACCAGCCCCGCGTGCGCGGGGACCACCCCGGACCGGCGCTCCCGGCCACGGTCCAGCCGGGACCAGCCCCGCGTGCGCGGGGACCACGCGGAAGGCGCCGAGTACGAAACGGACGCGCTGGGACCAGCCCCGCGTGCGCGGGGACCACGACCACCAGCACCCCGGCGCGGGCGAGGATCTGGGACCAACCCCGCGTGCGCGGGGACCACATCAAGACGGCCGCCGTCGCGGTGAAGGACTGGGGACCAACCCCGCGTGCGCGGGGACCACCGGGAATAGCGAACTAGCGGACAGGGCGGCGCGGGACCAACCCCGCGTGCGCGGGGACCACCGCACCCAGCCCCAGGTCCGCACGGTGATCGGGGGACCAACCCCGCGTGCGCGGGGACCACAGGAGCTGACCTGGGGCTTTATCCCGCTGAGTGCTTGATTTCAATCACTTCTCTAGAAACCGTCAAAGCAATCTTTCCTCTCGAAAAGGGTGAACTGCTCGGCGCTGCCCCGGCCATCGTGGCGCCACGATCTCGTTCTGATTATCAGGGAAGCGGTCGCGTTGGCTTTGCCCTTCTGCCTCAATGGCTCGTCGGTCTGTTCGAGCTGCGGCGCTGGAGGAGCATCGGCGGGTGAGAGGTCGGCCAGCTGAACGCCGTAGCCGAGGCCGGGGTTCGGGGATGATGAATCCTCGGGATCGCTGAAGTTCGGGCGGGTTTGGGTCGAGGGGTCTGCTGAGGCAAGTCCGTCGTTGGAGCTGGGTTATGGCGAGGTGCGCCAGCGGTTGCACTGTCAGGGAGTTGAGAGTGCCCGCTCACGTCCCCGGCGAGGAGAGGGTGTCGGTAGGGCCACCCCGTATCCGGTGTCCAGGCCTACTGACGGCAACCGTCGTGATCGGCAGGATCGTCTCGTCAGCAGTCGAACCGACGAGGAAGACAACAGGGGGCACTCATGAACGAGACCTTTGCCAGACGTGTGACTGGCATCGCGGGCATCTCCACCGCTGCCGCCATCATCGTCGAAGTGCCCCTGTACTTCATCTATTCGGGTCCTCCGCCGGATTGGAACGTCCTGGCCAGGCTCCTGATCGGGATTGTCGCGCTCGCGTTTCTGATCGTGTTCGTGACGGCCTTTCGTGAACTGGTCAAGCGCGTGAGCCCCGAGTATGAGTGGGTGGGCTCGATGGCCTGTGCCACGGGACTGGTCTACGCGACGGTCACCCTGGTCTCCAGCGGCTTGGAGGCGGGCGCGGTCATCGCCGTCGACCACCGGATCGATCCGACCATCGCCGTCAGCGGTACGTACATCCTCTACGGGTCGATCTCCCGTCTCATGCTGGCGTTCTTCCTGGTCTCGGTGGGTTACGCCATCTCGCGCACGAACCTGCTTCCGCGGTGGGCCGGGCGGTCGGCGTACGGCCTGGCGGGGGTCAACCTGGCTTTCGTGCCGTCTCTGTTCTTCGGCAACACCCCCGCGAACTTCTACGCGGCGAACGGCTGGGGCACCACTGCCCTGATGGGGGCGATCTTCAGCTATTGGCTGCTGGCCGTGGGCATCTCCACCTATCGCAGCGCCACGCGCCTCGCTGTGACCGGATCGCCGACGCTGCAGAACTGAGCTACGACGGAAGGAAGTTGCGGTGCCCGCCTCTTGGTCGGGCACTGCAACAGGCGCGTGTGGGCTGGGAGCGGTCGTGATGGCGCTCTCGTGCGTCAGCCGCGGATTCGCGCGGGGGCAACCCCGCGTGCGCGGGGAACCACTCCATGAAGATCGGGCCCGCCGGGGCCACGTCGGGACCAGCCCCGCGTGTGCGGGGACCACCAGGCCCGACACCTCGACTTGATCGACGAGGTGGGACCAGCCCCGCGTGTGCGGGGACCACCCCGGGTACCGGGCCAGGGTCACCAGCAGCGTGGGACCAGCCCCGCGTGTGCGGGGACCACTCGTAGGCGCCGAGGACCTTCACGACCGGGCGGGGGCCAACCCCGCGTGTGCGGGGACCACCTTCGCGAGCCGATCTTGCCGCCGAGTACCACGGGGCCAACCCTGCGTGTGCGGGGACCACGGCACGGCGATGGCGACGCCGACGAACTGGTGGGGGCCAACCCCGCGTGTGCGGGGACCACACCCAGACGGGCTACAACCATTTCATTTTACCGGGGCCAACCCCGCGTGTGCGGGGACCACGCTTGGTCGAGGTGGGGTCCGGCGGTGGGGTCGGGGCCAACCCCGCGTGTGCGGGGACCACAACTCGGCGCCCGGCAGCAGCGTCAGCCTCGTGGGGCCAACCCCGCGTGTGCGGGGACCACGTGTCGATTTGGGGCCTACAAGCCGGTGGCTCGGGGCCAACCCCGCGTGTGCGGGGACCACAGGAGTTGAGCTGGGGCTTTATGCGGGCGGTGACTTGGTTTTGCTTACTTCTGCTGAGTCCGGCAAAGTGCACTCTTCTCGCATGTTGGTCATTTCGGTGACCCCGCTCGGTGTAGGGCTCGGCCTCGTTCTGAGTATCCCGGATCGTCTCGGCCGATGTGTTGTGGAGTGGTGTGTGGAGAGGGGGCCGGGTGGTGGTGTATCAGGTGGTGGTTGGGGCGAAGGGAGCTGTGGAGGGGGGGGGCTGGGCGCGGGGGCGGTTAGTGGAACTCTTGGACTACCTGGATCTCGCCGACTATGTGGGCGTTGAAGTCGTCCAGGTCTTCGGCCGGGACCCAGAGTTCGAGGATGGTCTTGCCGCCCGCCTGTTGGACGGGGTAGCGGATCAGGAAGTCGGAGTCGACCTCGAAGCGGGTGACGTAGCCCGCTCCGTCGTGCTTGACGTTCCAGTCCCTCGCGATCTTGATCGCGTAGTCCTCGTTGAGTACCGGGTAGAAGATCGGCTGCTCGGGGAGGCGGGGTGGCCAGGCGCGCCAGTTCAGGTCGCGGACCAGGTCCAGCTCCTTGGGGCCGGTGGGGCGCCAGAGGGTTGTGGTCGCGGGGTGGCGGCTGGGCATGCGGGTCACTTCCGGTGGGGTGGGGTGTCGGGGAGCGATCGTACGTTCTCCTGCTGCTCGCGCTTGGGCCTACTCCTCGCCGTCCGGGAGCAGGTGTCGGGCGGGGGAGTCGGGGCGTAGGGGGAGGCGGTGGATGCCGTTCGGGGTGGCGATCAGGGCGTCGGGGACTTCGGATTCCAGGAAGCGGATGTAGCCGATGGTGCCGATGGTCGTCGTCCTGGTGGCCAGCCAGGTGAGGAGGGTGCGCAGGGCGTCGAACTCGTCCGGGTGCACTTCCTGGCGTACGGTCAGCGCCCAGCCGCGCGGCCCGGGGAGCAGTGCGCCGACCAGGGCGCCGCCGATGCGGTGGGCCGGGCCCCTGGAGGAGAGGAGGGGGTACTCCTCCAGGGGGTCGGGCAGAGGGTCGGACGTCTCCGGGGCCTGGTCTCCGGGCTCGCCCAGGTGTCGGCGGATCACGGCGAGGTCGGAGGTGGGGAGGGAGTTGGGGAGGTCCAGGGATAGCTGGAGTTCGAAGAGGTCGCTCACCTGGGAAGGGTATTCCCGGTGGCGGGACGGTGGTTCTTCGGTTCAGCCCTGTTGGGTCGGGACGACCACCAAGTCCGCGATGTTCACATGGGGTGGGGCTGCCACGCCGAAGGCGATCGCTTCCGCTATGTCCTCGGGGGTTAGGGGGTGGAGGGTGGTGCGCATCCCGGCGAGAGCGGCTTGCATCTGCGGATCGCGCATGTCCTCGCCCAGTTCTGTGAGGGTGACGCCTGGCTCTACGTTCTTCACGCGCACATCGCGCGGCCCGAGTTCCGCGCGCAGGTTGCGGGTCAGGTGGGCCACGGCGGCCTTGGTGGCCGAGTAGACGGACCAGTTGGGGTACAGGAGGTGTCCGGCTACGGAGCCCACGTGGACCAGGTCCGCGGGGTGGCCCTCGGCGGCAGTGGCTATGAGGTCGTCGGTGAAGGTGCGGGCGGTGTGGAGCAGGGCGCGCAGGTTGGTGTCGAGCATGCGGTCCCATTCCTCGGTGGCCGCCGTCTCGAAGGGGGCGCCGAGCATCACGCCCGCGTTGGCCACGACGAGGTCGACGCGGCCGAGGGTGGCGCGGATGGTGTCGGCGGCGGTGGCGAGGGCCTCGGGGACGGTCAGGTCCACCGCCAGGGGGAGGACCGTACCGGTGGCCGTGGGGCGCAGTTCGTCGGCCAGGGCCTTCAGGCGGTCCTCGCGGCGGCCCAGGATGGCGACCTGTGCTCCGTCGGCCACCAGGCGGCGGGCGGTGGCGGCGCCGATTCCGCTGGTGGCGCCCGTGATCACCGCGGTGCGGTCGGACAAGGGGGTGTGGTGGTGAGTGGTCATGGGGTCAGCGTTGCCGGGGGTTGGGGGCCGCTCCAGGTTGTGATCCGTCTGGGTGGGGGCATCGTAGGAGTATTGGGGCCACCTTCCGGTGTCCCTGGCGGCGTAGCGTCGAAGGCATGGACAGCGAGAATCTGCTCGGGCAGTTCCTGCGGGCCCGCCGTGCCCTGCTGCGGCCCGAGGACGTCGGCCTGCCGCCCGGTGTGCGGCGCCGGGTGGCCGGGTTGCGGCGGGAAGAGGTGGCGATGCTCGCCGGGGTGAGCACCGACTACTACGTACGGCTGGAGCAGGGCCGGGAGCGGCATCCGTCGGCGCAGGTGGTCGACGCGCTGGCCCGGGTGCTCGGGCTGGAGGAGGACGCGGTGGCCCATCTGCATCAGCTGGCGCTTCCCGTACCCGCGCGGCGCCGGAAGGGGGCGCGCGGGGAGCGGGTCAGCCCGGTGCTGGCGCGGATGATGGAGGGCTGGCACGGGACCCCGGCCGTGGTGCTGGGGCGCTGTCTGACCGTACTCGCGCACAACGCCCTGGGCCGGGCCCTGTTCGAGGGGCACACCTACAGCGGGGATCTGCTGCGGCTGGTGTTCCTCGATCCGGACGCGAAGGAGTTCTACCCGGAGTGGGAGCAGGTGGCCGTCAGTACGGTGGCCGGGCTGCGGGCGGCCGTCGGGACCGACTACGACGACCCCCAGCTGGTCGAGGCGGTCGGCGAACTGTCGTTGCGCAGCGAGGAGTTCCGGCGGTTGTGGGCCCGCCACGACATCCGTCGGAAGGCACACGCGACCAAGCGTTTCCGGCACCCCGTGGTCGGCGAGCTGACGCTGGACTACGAGTCGCTGACGGTGAACGGCGCCCCGGGGCAGCAGCTGGTCGTCTACCAGGCCGCCCTGGGAAGCCCCTCCGAGCACGCGTTGTCGATGCTCGGGAGTCTCGCCGCCGACTCCGTGTCACGAACCCCTATCCCCGAGGGGCGCTCCGACCGGACGTCACCGCTTCCACGAACTCCGCCGGGGGCAGATAGGAGTGCGCGGTGACGTAGTGGTGGATGAGATTCGGGGCGATCAGCCAGCGGCCGCCCCCGTCCACGACCCGCACCTCGGCATTGCCGAGGACGACTTCCTGGGCGCCGACCACGATGCTCACCGGATATCCGGGGTCCTGCTGGTGCGGAAGCTGGCAGGGGAACAATCCGCGCATGGCGTTACGGGAATCGTCCCGGCACAGCAGCGCCAGCGCCTTGACGAATTCCGCGGGTGCCTCGCCGCGCGGGAATTCGGAATCCTTCTCCAGCCAGCCGACGTTGACCGCCTCGACCCCGTACGGGACGGTCCCGGGGCTGTAGGCGTACGGGGAGCCGTCCTCGTACCGTGTCACAGCGATTCCTCCCTTAGCAATTGTCAATCCATCAGGGATCGGCAAGCGGCCCAGTGTACGCGGCCCATGTTGGGCTGGAGCAGATGGGAAAGGGGTGTCGCTTTGTCCACGGTGACGGGGGCGCCCTCGATATTCAGGCCCTTGGGCGGGAAAAGGGTGTAATCCGGTAGGTGTTCGCCGGGCCCGTAGACCCGTACCGGGGTGGGATTTCCGGTCTCGATCTTATTGCCCAGGGCGTCCGAGATGGTTTCCCCGTGCCTGCTGTAGAGGGCGACATGGGTTCCCTCGGGCACGGTGGTCAGCACGCCGTCCTTGGCGGAGATGCCGCCGTGGCCGCTGAGCACCACCTCGCTGTCGGGGCGGCCGAACGGGCCGGGGCTGGGGCCGAAGCTGCCCTGTGGGGTCTGTTCGTGGGGGAACTTGGGGTTCAGGCCCAGCGGGTCGACCGCCGCGTGCGGGTTGGTGACGTACGCGGCGGGGTTGGGGGCGGCCTCCAGGCCCAGCGGGTCCGGGGTGGCGTAGCGGGCCGTCTCCGGGTCGTAGTACCGGTGGTGGTTGTAGTGGAGGCCGGTCTCCGGGTCGTAGTACTGGCCGGGGAAGCGCAGCGGGGTGTACGCGGTGCTGTTCCGGGACCAGGTGGTAGTACCCCAGAGGGTGGCGCGGGTGCGCCAGGCGATCTCGCCGGATTCGTCGACGAGTTCGCTGGGGGTGCCCACCAGGTCGGTGACGATGCCGAAGAAGCGCTGGTCGATCTCGTCCTGGGTGGTGGCGTCGGTGATGCGCTCGGTCTGTGCCACCGGGCGCAGGCCCTCGTGGTCCCAGGTGAGCGTGACCGGGTCGGGCAGTCCGGGGGCGGTGGCGGTCTGCTCCACGAGGGTGTCGCCGTCCCAGGTGAAGTCCACCCGCTCCACGGCGGAGGCGCCGTCGTCGCCGAGGCGCAGCTTGGCGAGGCGGCGGCCGAGGGGGTCGTAGAGGTAGCGCCAGACGGTGCCGTCGGGGGTGGTGACGGAGGTCAGCCGGTCCTCGGCGTTCCAGGTGTAGCGCCAGGTGGCGGGCTTCTTGGACAGCCGGTTCTTCTGGCGGAGGGTGACGCGGCCCGCCGCGTCGTGCTCGTAGCGGACCCGGCCCGCGCGGGCGATGCGGGTGCCCCGGTATTCGCGCGGGCCCGTGGCGTCGGCGCCGGGGAGCTGGTCGGGCCAGGAGGCGTGGGTCTGGTTGCCCGCCTCGTCGTAGGCGTAGGTCTCGGTCCAGTTCTTGGCGTGGACGGCGGTGACGCGCCCGGCGGCGTCCACGTCGAAGTGGCGGGAGCCGCCGAGCTGGTCGTCGAGGCCGACCAGGTGGCCGTCGGCGCGGTAGGTGTAGGCGCGGTGCTGGAGGGGCCGGGCGGCGGGGCCGGTGACGGTCTGCTCGGCCAGTCGGCCCGCCGGGTCCCAGACCTGGGCGATGGTGAGGCCGTCGCCATTGCCATTGCCGACGCCATCGCCGACGCCATCGCCATCGCCGACGCCGACCCCGACGCGGCGGCCGGTCTCCCGGCCGAGGGCGTCGCGGTCGAAGGCGAGGGTATGGCCGCAGGTGGTCAGCTCGGTGCGGTGGCCCGCCGCGTCGTAACGGAACGTGGACGTGGCGCCGGAGGGGGTGGTCCGCCCGGTGCGCCGCCCGAGCGCGTCGTACGTGTGGGTGAGGGTGCGGCCGCCGACCAGCTCGGAGGTGAGGCGGCCCGCGCCGTCCCGCCGGAACACGGCCTCGCCGTCCGGGCCGAAGGCCGTGGCCAGTCGGCCGACCGGGTCGTAGGAGTACGTGGTGACCTGGCCTGCGGCGTCCTTGCGGACGATCCGGCCGGTGGCGTCGCGTTCGAAGGAGACCGTCTCGCCGAGCGGGTTGGTACGGGACGCCAGCTTGCCGGAGGCGTCGTACGCGTACGTGAGGACCCGGCCGTCGAAGTCCGACTCGGAGAGCGGGCGGCCCGCCGGGTCGTAGGTGTAACTCCAGGTGAGGCCCTGCGGGTTGGTGACCTGGGTGAGGCGCAGTTCCTTGTCGTGGGTGAACGCGTAGCGGGCGCCGTCCGGGCCGGTCTGGGCGGCCAGCTGGTCGAATTGGGCGTACTCGAAGGAGGTCACGCCGCCGTTCGCGTTCACATGGGCCGTGCAGTTGCCCTCGCCGTCGTAGGTCCAGCGCTGTTCGGCGCCGTCCGGGGCGGTGTGCCGGGCCAGCTTGCCCTCGGTCGTCCACTCCAGGCGGGTGGTCGCGCCGAGCGGGTCGACCAGGGTGGTGGGCCGCCCAAAGGCGTCCCGGTGGTAGACGGTGACGGCGCCCAGCGGATCGGTGATCTCGACCGGCAGCCCGGCCGCGTCACAGCGCACCCGGGTGGTGGCGCCGAGCGCGTTGGTGATCGCGGAGAGATGGCCGCGCTCGTCGTAGCTGTGGTGGGTGGTGTGCCCGGTGGGGTCGGTGAGGGCGGTGGGGTTGCCGCGTTCGTCGTACGCGTGGCGCCAGATCGCGCCGTCCGCCTCGGCGATCTCCAGCGGGAGGCCGAGGTCGTTGTACGTGGAGGTCGACACGTACCCGGCGGCGTCGGTGACCCGGGTGCAACGGCCCTGGTCGTCGTAGGCGAACCGGACGGTCCGGCCGAGCGGGTCGGTACGGGACAACACCTTGCCGAAACGATCCTGCTCGGTGCGGACCGTACGGCCCGCACCATCCGTCACGGCCACGATCTGGGACCGCTCGTTCACCACGTAGCGGCTGGTGTTCCCCTCGGCGGAGGTGACCGTGGTGACCCGGTGGCCGGTGTGCGGGTCGGGCGCGCCGTAGTGGAGGCGGGCCGCGAGGTGGCCCTCGGTGCCGCCCTCGGCGATCACCCGGTCGCGGTTGTCGTAGACGTAGTCGTAGGTGTGGCCGTTGGTGTCGGTCCACGCGATGATCCGGCGCTCGTCGTCGTACGCGAACCTCATCGGGCGGCCGGAGGAGTTGACGACCTCGGTGAGATCGCCATCCGTGTAGCCGTACCGCTTCAGCTCCCGGTCCGAGCCGTCCGGGGCGTCTGGGGCGGCGGCGCCCGCCAGGTGGAGGGCGGTGATCCGGCCGTCCCGGGTGGTCAGCTTCAGGTGGTAGCCGCCGTCGTGGACGATGGCGGACGGGGCGCCGTCCGCGCCGTACTCGAACGTCAACCGGTGGCCGTTGCGGTCGCCGATCTCCGCGATCGGCGCCTCGCCGTCGCCGCCGTCCGCCGGGCCGGTGAAGTACCGGATGTGGCCGGTGTCCGGGTCGGTGATGGTGAAGTCGCCCTCGGGGTTACGCTCCAGCGGCCAGCGCGGGCCCGCCTTCGGCAGCGTCGGGACGCCGGGCGCGGGATGCGGATACTCCAGCAGCATCCCGTCCTGCTGGACGAAGACGACGCCCGTGGCGCCGATCTCCAGCCGCTGATCGGCGGTGCACGCCCACGACGGGCCGAACCAGCGGCCCGCCCGGTAGCCGGACATCCCCTGCCGGGTGAAGTTCAGCGGCAGCAGACCCGGCAGCGACACATCCGTCTGCGGCAGATACATCCGGCCGGTGGCCAGGTCCACCGGGTCGGTGGGGCCTGGGGTCTTGGTGCCGTTCGGGATGGAGTGCGGCGAGTGGCCGTCCTTGGCGAGGTGCGCGAGCCCGGACTCCACCTTGTTCGCGGTGGTGGCGGTCTTGGCGGCGGTGGCGGCGCCCTTGGCCGCGCCGAGCCCCTTGGTGCCGATCAGCTCGGGCAGGAGCCGTCCGATGCCCTCCGCCGGGTCCTTGGTGAAGGAGTCGTACATCCCCTTCAGCGCGCCGCCCGGGTTGTTGGCCATTTGGACCAGACCGGCGGCGGTGTTGTTGAGGTTGGTGACGTACTCGGCGGGGTGGGTGAGGTTGTACGGGTCCAGCGCGTTCACCTGGCGGGCGAAGTTCACGACGCCCGCCGTGCCCTTGATGACACCGCCCGCGAGGTGCGAGGCGTCCAGCTTCAGCCCCTCGAAGCCGTCCGACACCTGCTCGCTGTACGACGGCTTCGCGGGCGCCTCGTCCCGGGCCTTCTCCACCGCCTTCTTGGCCGCGTCGTGCGCCTCGTTGCGCTGCCGCCGGGCCTCTTTGAGGATGTCCTCCGCCGCCTTGATGCCCTCGGCGCCCGGGTCGTGGAACGCGCCGGGCTTGTCCGGCAGCGTGCTCGGATCGCGGTCCTCGGCGGGCAGGAGGTTGTACTTCGTGGCGGCCGTGTTGTACGCGTCCACCTTGCCGTTGTGCGCGGAGCGGGCGTCGTCGGACGCCTTCTTCGCCGCCTTGTACTTGTCGATGGCCAGCTGCGCCTGCTGCTGCGCCCACTCGACCGTCCCGGCGAAGTGGCTCAGCGCGCCGCCCGCCTTCTCGCAGGCGTCGGCGGCCTTGTACCACTTCTTCGGCTCGACCGAGACCCGGCTGTAGAAGGCGTTCGCGAACACGCCCTTCATGAGCTGGTCGGGGTCGACGCCCTTGAGGCCGCGGCCGACGTTGTTGAAAGCCTTCTGGAAGTCGGCCAGGTGCTCGGCCGTGGAACGCAGCTTGCTGGGGCTGCCGTGGACCAGTTTCTTGGGGTCGTCGGTCTGGTCGAGCTGCCACTCGTCGACGTCGGCGCCGAGCGCGTTGGCGGCGGAGGTGCTCTTGTCGCGGACCCAGTCCGCGCCGCCCTCCCAGCCCGCGTCGTCCAGCCGGTCCGCGGTCCAGCTGCCCGCGCTCTCGATGCCGTCGCCCACGTCCTCGACGCGGTCCTCGACGAAGTTCTCGACCGGATCGGGTATGAAGTCGCCGAGGCCCATCAGTGCTCGCCTCCGGTCGGCTGCTGTTGTGCTTGTGCTTGTGCTTGAGCTTGTGCGCGTGCCTCGGGGGAGGGGCCGAAGGTGTCGTCCAGGGACTGGGCGAACTGCTGGTCGTCGACTCCCGCGATGTCGTTCGCCATTCCGGTCTGGAAGCCGCCTGCCCCCTCGGTCATCAGGCTGCGGCCGGTGTCCTTCCAGGTCTGGCCCATCTCGGCGCCCGCCTTGTCCCAGGACTCGGCGCTGTAGTCGGGCGCGTCGGGCCGCAGGACGTCGCCCCAGCTCTGCTTGGCGATCTCGTCCTCGGTGGCGTGTGGATTGCCGGTGGGGGAGAGGGCGTTGACGGCCACCTTGAACGTGCCGCCCCAGTACTGGTCCTCCTCCCAGGACGCGCCCGCCGAGATGCCCAGCCGGTTGGCGATCTCGTTGGCGTCCTGGATCAGGGCGCGGACGCCCCACTCCCAGCGGTCGCAGAACCCCTCGAAGGCGTCGGCCAGGCCGCCGCCACCGGCCTCCATCTTCGACAGCGTCATGTCGGTGAAGCCGCTGCCCTGGAGGGCGCCGGTGGAGCTGCCCACGTCCTTCAGCTCGCCGATGGCGCCGCGGAGGCCCTTGGTGATGAGGGCGACGGACTCTTGGGTGACTTTGAAGTCGGCGCCGCCGCTCATCGGTGGGCCGCGGTTTCGTTTTCAGGGAGGTCGACCGCGACCTCGTCCGGGACGATCCCCTGTACCGGCGGGAACATCATCGAGCCGTCCTCGTCCGCCACGTCCAGCGCGACCCCTGCCGGGCCGTCCATCGCGGGGACCAACACGTCCAGCAGCCGGGCGCCCAGTACGGTCGCGAACTCCCACTCCTGGCGGGCCGCGCCGCGGGCCTCGGCGAAGCGGGCCAGGGCGAATTCGTCCGTAAAGGCGTAGATCCAGTGGATTCCGCCGTATGTCGCCGTCATGAAGTCGTCGTCGACCAGCGGTACCAGTACCGCGGTGCGGCGGAACTCGCCCACCATCGCGGCGGGATCGCCCGATCCGCCCCGTACTGCCGCTATATGCTCCACCAGCTCCACTGTGGACCCCCGTGCTCTGTTTCCGATCGCGGTTACGGTAACCCAGGGGGCTGGGCGCCGGAACGGTGGTGGGGCTATCTCACAGTGGCGTGTGGTTTACGGGCCCACCGTGCCGTCGATTCCCTCGCGCAGGAAGTCGGCGTGGCCGTTGTGGCGGGCGTACTCCAGGAGTACGTGGGTCATGACCAGCCGCAGGGTCGTGTCCTTGCCCCAGCGCTCGCTGTGTACGTGCGCCACCTCGCGCTGCCAGGCGCCGGACGCCTCGGTTCTGGTGGACGTCGTCGCGTCGTACGCCACCTGGTAGTCGCGCTGGTCGGACCAGACGAGTGGGATGTTTTCGCGGCTCGCGGTGATGCGGAACCAGGTGCGTTCTACTTCGGTCATGTGGCGGACGAGGTCGAGGAGCGAGAGTGTCGAGGGTGGTATCGAGTGGCGCCGTAGCTCTTTGTCGGAGAGGCCGTCGCATTTCATGGCGAGGGTGGCGCGGTGGAAGTCGAGGAAGCCGCGGAGGGTTTCGCGTTCCCCTGTGAGGAGGGGTGGGGCTGGGCGATCGGTGGCCATGGCGGTGGGTCATCCCGGGGCGTTTGGTGGGCGCAGCGATCAGCCGTCGGGACCCCTGGCACAACCGATTTCGCGCCGGGGGGCTGCGCCCTGCGCTGGAGGCGAGTGAAGTGGCGAAGCGCCACGCCATCGAGGCCGCATCCGAGATAATCGGAACAGCTCACGTCCCCATGACGGACTTGGGCGTGGAGTTCGGGTGTTCCGCCCCTTAGGCGAGGAAGGTTGGATTTGCCGGATTTCGCGAAAGTGATTGAAAACGACCACTCGGCCGCATAGAGCCCCAGGTCAGCTCCTGTAGTCCCCGCGCACGCGGGGTTGGCCCCTCCTCGCCCACCTCCAGACGGTCGGAGGCGAGGTAGTCCCCGCGCACGCGGGGTTGGCCCCGGCCGCGTCCCCACGATCTACCCACTGGCCCGGTAGTCCCCGCGCATGCGAGGTTGGTCCGGGTGTGAGCACTCAGTGGCTGGCGTAGGTGTAGGCCAGCGGCGGGACCGGCTTGGGAGCCCGTCCGTGCGCTGCGGAAGCGACGCGCGGACGGGCCCAGAGCCTCTGCCGAGCCGGGCTGCTCAGTCCGGTAGTTGCCAGCGCATGTTCTTCGGCCCGTCCAGCCATAGTGTGTGCGCCCCGTCGGGGGCCACGGTGAGGCCGTAGCGTTCGTGGCCCGGACGCCCGGCCTCCTGCCAATGGGTTAGCAGTGGCTCCCGCTCGGCCCACAGATCTCGGGGGCCGCCGTGGTCGAGCCGAGCGGTGCGGGCCCCGGTCATGGTGATGCGTGCCCACGAGGAGGTCCTCGGTTCGAAGAGGCAACGCGTCTGTTGGCCGTCGTTCGTCAGGACGAAGTCGTCGACCTGCGGATGCAGCAGTGAGGCGAGGAACTGTGGTCCCGTTGCGTCCAGGCTCGCGGGGGTGGTGATCTCCCGGGTCTGGCCTGTCCAGGCCAGCAGCGGCTTCACGAGCCGCTGTGCGGTGGTGCCCATGGCATCAGGGGTGGGCCGGGCGGCCATGAAGGTCGCCAGGCCGGGGAGGAACCGGCCGTCGGCGGAGTGGTCGGCCGCGATGGACAGGCGCGCGATGGCGCAGCCGACGTTGGCCACGATCACGCCGCCGGGCCGCACTTGCTCCAGCCAGGGTGCCGGGATCCGGGGCACTCCGCACGTCGCCAGCAGCCGATCGTACGGCGCACGTCCCGGGTGACCGGCCATCCCGTTCCCGGCGACGAGCGTGGGCTCGTACCCGGCCTGCCGCAGGCGGCCCTTGGCGGCGGCCACGAGTTCGGGGTCGACGTCGATCGTCACGATGTGGTCGGCCCCGAGGCGCTGGGAGAGCAGCGCGGCGTTGTATCCGGTGCCCGCGCCCACCTCCAGCACGGTGTCCCCGTCGCGCACGTCCAGGGCTTCGAGCATCTGCGCCATGAGGGACGGCTGTGTGGAGGAGCTGGTCGCGGTGCCGTCTTGGTCGAACTGTGTCAGGAGGGAGGTGTCCTGGTACGCAGCGGTCAGCCACGCGGGGTCGCCCTGGCTGTACTCGTGGAGGGCGCCTTGCGACCGGACGGTGAAGTGGGGGACGAACTCGTGGCGGGGGACGCTGAGGAAGGCGGCGCGCCACGGCTTGGACCGGATGCAGCCGGTGCTCACCAAGTGGTCGGCCATGTGGCGGCGCAACTCGTCAGCGGACGGTGCGTCGGTGATCGTCATGGGGTGGGCCTTTCCAGTAGGTCAGCGAGTGCTCGGGCACCTGGCACGGCTTGTACGTCAGGCTGTCGTCGTCGCCCCGGAACTCGATGCGGGCGCGGGGCGCGGGCCTCGGCCGGATCGGCGTGGGGCTTCCACCCGGTCTCGCTAGGCTTCGGGGCGTCAGTCGGCTGCGACGGGCGGAGGCCGCAGATGCCACAGGACCGCGAGGCGAGCCCCTTCTCGAACGATGGAGAGCGGCCCGTGTGTGGGATCTGCCCGAGTCTGCGGCTCCCCGGTGGTGGATTCGACGTCCACGAGCGGCCGTCCCGCGACTCTGCCTTCGACCCCGAGACGGGCAACCGCTTCACGTCGGCTGGTGTGCCGGTGTGCGTGCATCCCGAGCGGGTTGGGCTTCCCGCTGCCGCGTACGCCACTGAGAGGCGGCCGCTGCCGTGGGAGGTGCCCCCGCCGGTCGACCCGGACGACGTGGTGGTGTGGGTGCGGGATGCGCTGACCGCAGCACCGCCGGACGCCTGCGGCGGAGTGATCGACCAGGCGATGAGCATCCTCCGGGCCTCCGATCCGGCGATGGACGTCACGGCGGTGCTGCGGGCCGCGCTCAACTAAGCGAGGACTGGCCCGCCCGGTTTATCGGGCCGCAGGGGCGAGGCCGCGCCCGCACCGCGTCGTGCAGCTCATTCCCGGCGGTGCACCGGTGGCCGTCCCGGCAGTCAGCGCAGCCGATGGCGTGGTTGAGGAACTGGCTCCAGGCCGTAGGCTCGGGCTCCGGAGCGGCGGGTTCGGCGCCGCAGGTGGGTGTGGGCGGCTGCTCGGGTGTCGTCATTGCTGGCGCCTGACGGGCTCGTTGCGGTCGAGGAGGCGGCGGCTGCAGTCGAACGGGTCGCGTTGCTTCGGGAACGTGGGCGCGCAGTCGGGGCAGGCGTGGATGGTGCCGCCGCCACCGCTCGCGCCGTACCTGGTCGCGACGACGACTGGTTGGCTGGTGGTCTTCTGGCAGCGGGCGCAGATCTGGGGCATCACCGGGCCGTCGCCTCCTCGGCGGGCTCGGCGAGCGCTCGGGCCAGTGCCAGGCGCAGTCGGTGCGGGTCGGTCAGGTACTGGCCGTCGCTCGCCGGGGTCCGCCAGTGCAGGCGCGGGCCTTCCGTCCAGGTCGCGGGCGGTACGCCGACGTAGGTGACCTCGGCGCCGTGTGGGCCGAGGGCGTGGATGCCGTGGTGGAGACGCTCCCAGTGTTGGGCGTGGCCCGAGGGGATGAGCCAGTACATGAGGCCGTAGTCCGCGATGACGGCGCCGGACGTGTCGCCGAGCAGTTCGAGGGCGCGTTCGCCTAAGTCTGCGGGGGCTCGGACGATGTCCCAGTGCGGCCCGACTTTGATCATCTCAACTTCGGTGCCTGCTGGCGGTGCCCATTGGTCGGCTCGGGCTCGGGTCGTCATGGTTCGGCTCCGTGTACGGACGGTGTGCTGACCGTTACATCGTGCCGACGCGAAGGGCCGGAACTATCAGAGCTGATTGATAGCCCCGGCCAGAAATTGACGGAGCGTTACACGCCCAGCCAGGACCCGAATCCGGTGAACGTCTCCGGCATGCTCCTGCGTACATGAGCTAGTCCGGCGTACGTCTCCCGCACCATCGGGTGGTACCGCGTCTGCTGCGGCGCCACCTTCCGCGCCTTCTGCAGGCTGCCGAAGCTGTCCTTCGTCCGGCCCATCCACAGCTGCGCCCGAGCGACTTCAGCGTGGTGATGGGCCAGCCGGGACGGGGGCCAGTCCTCCGGCAGCGTCAGGTCCTGCGCGGCCGCTACCGCTTCGGGGTACAAGTCCCGCTCGGCGAGCGTGCTGACCTTGTGGACGCCCACGTTGGCCGGGCCGAAGGCGAGCCAATGCGTTTCGATCGCCTCGCCCGTGCGCTTCGCGATCCGCTCGGCCTCGGCCAGGTGGTTGTCGGCGGCGTCCCCGTCCTTGCTACGAGCGGACAGGACGGCGGCGCCCAGGTGGAGCTGGCCGGTTACGACGTCCCGTTCCCGGCTGGCCTCGGCCTGCTCCATGGTCGACATCCCCATACGGATCAGTCGCTGCCCGGTCCCGTACTGGGCGGCCCGCAGGTAGACCAGGGCGCGCATGTACTGGCGCATCCCGCTGAGTACCGCGTCGGAGCCGCGCTGAGCCGCCCACTCCACCCGGTCCAGTGCGACTGTGCACAAGTCCGCGTAGCCGAGTTTCGTCGTGACGTCGTACGCCGTGCGGTACGTGCTGGCCAGGATCTTCCACGCCTGGTCGCTGCCCGCTTCGTACGCCGTGGCGGTCGCCTCGTGAATGAGCGTCGGCAGCTCGGCCGCGGCGGTCTTCAGGTCCGTGGCGCGCACCAGCGTGCACAGGCGCTCGGCGTCGGCGTGCAGCTCGTCCAGCCCGCGCGGGGCGACTTCGGGGTCGGGGCCGAGGTCGTACACGTCCAGTGCCTCGCGGATGGGCTGGATCAGGCCGTCGAGTTGGTCGTGGCGCAGCTCGTCCAGATAGGGCTGACCTGTGAGTTCGGAGACAGGGACGGACAGGGCGCGGGCCAGGGCACCGATGACGGACGGGCTGGCGGGCATGGCGCCCTGCTCGACTTTGGTGAGGGTGCTGTACGAGACGTGGCTCTTGTTGGCCAGCTCGCGCTGGTTCAGCTGTCGGGTTTTGCGCGCCCGCGCGATCCGCTTACCGGTGTGCTCTTCGATGCTCTGTGGCATGCTGAACTCCGTTCTGCGTTGACATCAGAACGGTACCCGCGGTCGACTCCGCAGGTACGGCTAAACGGCCCCCATTCCGGTGGGGGCCGTCGCGCTTCCTTGACACGACGAAACGCCCCCTCGCCCGGCCCGGAGGCCAGACGACGATCGGAAGGCGGGACAGTGTCGCTGCTCGTGCTGTGGGACATCGACCACACGCTCGTGGATACCCGTGGCGTCGGCCGGGAGCTCTGGGCCGAGGCATTCGAGGAGGTCACCGGCCAGCCGATGCGGGAGCAGGCGAGGATCGACGGGTCGACCGAGCCGGTGATTCTCCGGGAGACGCTGGCGTTGCACGGGCTGGAGGGTAGTCGGGGGCTGTTCGAACGCTTCGCCCAGGCGCTCGGAGGCGCCCACATACGGCGCGCGGCCGAGCTGCGTAAGCGGGGGCACGCGCTCCCCGGGGCGGCGGCGTTGCTCTCTGCGCTGGCAGCGCGCGACGGCATCGCGCAAACGGCGGTGACGGGCAACATCCGCGCCGCAGCTCGGGTCAAGCTGGAGGCGTTCGGCCTCGACCCGTACGTCGACCTCACCATCGGCGCCTTCGGCGAGGACGCGGACGGGCGACCGGAGCTGGTGCGTACCGCCCTCGGGCGCGCCCGGGTAGGTGCGGAGTTCGCCGTGTTGGTCGGGGACACGCCGTCCGATGTGCGGGGCGGGCTGGGTGCGGGCGTCCGCGTGGTCGGCGTCGCCACGGGGCGCACCAGCGCTGAGGAGCTGCGGGCCGCTGGGGCTGCCGTAGCAGTCGAAGATCTTTCCGATACGGAGCGGATGCTGAAGCTCCTCGCGGGCTGAGCGCGACGAAGGCCCGGGGCCGCCGCTGACCTGGGGGAGGGGTGGGGGCGGAATATCGGGGGCCGGGGCGGGGTTACGGACGCATGGGCACGAGCACTGTGGAACTCACCAAGGACAACTTCGACGAGATCGTCTCGGGCGCCGATTTCGTGCTGATCGACTTCTGGGCCTCCTGGTGCGGCCCCTGCCGGATGTTCGCGCCGGTGTACGAGAAGGCCGCTGAGCGGCACTCGGATCTGATCTTCGCGAAGGTCGACACCGAGGCGCAGCCCGAGCTGGCGGCGGCGTTCGACATTCAGTCGATCCCCACGCTGATGATCGTGCGCGACAACATCGCCGTCTTCGCGCAGCCCGGCGCGTTGCCGGAGCAGGGTCTGGAGGAGGTCATCGGGCAGGCCCGGGATCTCGACATGGACGCGGTCCGGGCCTCCGTCGCCACGCCTGCGGGCGATGGCTGAGCTGGTGCTGATCCGGCACGGCGAGACCGAGTGGAGCCGTACCGGAAAGCACACCAGCTGGACCGACCTGCCGCTGACGGCGCGCGGCGAGGAGCAGGCCCGGGCGCTGCGGCCGTTGCTGGCCGGGCGGAAGGTCGGGTTGGCGTTGGTCAGCCCGTTGGGGCGGGCTGCCCAGACCGCGAGCCTCGCCGGGCTCACCGATGTGCACACCGAGGCTGAGCTGCGGGAATGGGACTACGGCGGGTACGAGGGCGTGACCACCGCCGAGATCCATGAGACGCGGCCCGGGTGGGAGCTGTGGACGGATGGGGTGGCGCCGGGTGATGTCGCCCATCCGGGGGAGTCGCCGGAGCAGATCGGGGCGCGGGTCGACCGGGTGCTCGCCAGGATCGAGCCCGAGCTGCGCGACGAGGACGGCGGGGACGTCGTACTGGTGGCGCACGGGCATGTGCTGCGGGTGCTCACCGCCCGTCGGCTGGGGCTGCCACCGTCCGCCGGGGCGCTCTTCCGGCTGGAGACCGCGACCGTCAGTCGACTCGGAACCGAGCACGGGCGTCCGGCGCTGCTGGCCTGGAACGTAGGGTCGGAGATGTAGGTCCCGTAGGTTCCGTACGTTCCGATACGTCATCGAAGAGGAAAGCAGGGAACAGCGAGCATGGCTACGACGCGTACCGCGCACACCGTCTGGCAGGGCAATCTGGCCGAGGGCCAGGGGACGGTCACCTTCGACTCGTCCGGGATCGGCGAGCAGCCGGTTTCCTGGCCGTCGCGGGCCGAGCAGGCGAACGGCAAGACCAGCCCCGAGGAGCTGATCGCCGCCGCCCACTCCAGCTGCTTCTCCATGGCGCTGTCGCACGGCCTGACCCAGGCCGGTAACCCGCCCACCCAGCTCACCACCCAGGCCGACGTCACCTTCCAGCCGGGCACCGGCATCACCGGTATCCACCTCACCGTGGAGGGCACGGTCGAGGGGCTGGACGAGGCCGGGTTCACCGCGGCCGCCGAGGACGCGAAGAAGAACTGCCCGGTGAGCCAGGCGCTCACCGGTACGGAGATCACGCTGACGGCGAAGCTGGCCTGACGTCCTCCACCCGCTGCAGCAGTCCCCAGGTGAACTCCGCTACGTGGTGGCGGAGTTCACCTGTTTCGGAAGGGGCGTCGAAGGCCAGCCTTGAGCGGGTCGGCGCCGAGCCCTCCATCGGGCGCGCGGGCGGGAACGCGCGCGCCACGTCGTCCACCGTGCAGGACCAGGGGGCGAGGTCGGCGGCCGTGCGCAGGGTGGGTGCGGGTGCGCCGGGGGCGCGTACGAGCCACTCGTTCCACACCGCCCCGCCCGGCGCCGTCAGCACCTCGAACCGCAGGTCGGGCCAGAGCGGCACCGGCCAGCTCAGCGCGTCGCACGTCAGATCGCCGATCCGGCGCCGCGCGGTGGTCTCCGGCGGGCCCAGCACCGAGCGGTAGCGGGCGACGGCCGAGCGCCGCCGTGGCGAGCGCTGCATCGCCTGCCAGCGGCGGTTGGCCTCGCGCATCACGGCACGCTCGTGGCCCAGTTCGCGCAGCGCCTCCTCGACCATGCCCGGCTGGTAGTCGGCCATGCGGCGCAGCAGCACGAGGACGAAGGGGAACGGGTCGGGGAAGGGGGCGGGCGTGGTGTCCATACGGACATCGTGGCGTACGAGCAGTCTCAAGGAGTGAGCCGTTTCGCCAGCCGTTCGTGTTCCTCGTCCGGGACCCGTTCCCCTGACGACGGCAGCAGCTGCGGGACGCCGTCCAGGATCGGGTAGCGGCGGCGCAGCCGGGGGTTGTACAGGACGTCCTCGGGCAGCAGCAGGGTCAGCGGGCCCTTGTCGAGCGGGCAGGCCAGGATCTTCAGGATCGGGTCGTCGGGGGTCATCGGTCACTTCCTTCGCGTACCGGATCGGGGTGGGCGGCGTCGTGGCGCGGCAGGGTCAGCAGCACGCACACCGCCAGCGCCGTCCCGCCGAGCCGCAGCGCGAGCCGCCACGGCTCGTGCGGGAGTGGCTCGCCGAACGCCACCGTCCCGCACACCACCGTGAACACGCAGGTCACCGTCGTGCACACCGGCACGATGAGCGACGCGCGGCAGCGCTGCAGCGCGGTCTGCGACAGCACCAGGCCCGCCGCGCCGGTGAACAGCAGCAGATACGGGTACGGGCCGCGCAGCAGCGTGAGCGCCAGGGAGCCGAGGTCGTCCGTCCTCAGCAGGCCCGATACGCCCTTGATGGCGAGCGAGCTGACCCCGTACAGCAGCCCGACCGCCACCCCGTACTCCACACCCGTGACCGACGCGTCCGGGCGGCGGGCGCGACGCTCCGTCGCGCCGTACAGCAGCACCCCCGCCACCAGCGTCGGGACGCAGATGGCGAGCAGCGTGCCGGTGGCGGCGGTGTGGCCGACGTCGCCATCGCCCCGTAGCGATGCCACCACCATCACCAGGGCGCACAGGATCAGCCCGATCCCGGCCCGTTCGCGGCCACTGGTCCGCTCGCCGAGCACCCGGGAGGAGAGCAGCAGGAGCAGCACCAGACCCGACACGAACAGGCCCTGCGCGGCCGCGATCGGCAACGTCCGGTACACCACCAGCTGGGCCGCGAACCCCGCCGCGAGCGCCGCCGAACCGGCCAGCCACAGCGGGCTCCCCAGCAGCAGCCGCAGCAGCCGGGCGGGGCGGGTGATGCTCAGGGGTGGCAGCGCGGACAGGGCGCGCTTCTCCAGTACGAAACCGGTGCTGTACGCGACGTTCGCGAGCAGCGCCGCCACCACGCCTACGCCCCAGCCCATGCGCCCGCGCCCTCCCGTCGCCGCGCGTGCACCAGCAGGATCGAGGCCAGCGACGGCACCCGGCACACGGCCCGGTCCAGTGGCCGCGCCACGCGCGGGACACCGTGGAACGGCGCCCCCGCGAGCCGTACCACCTCGAAACCGGACGCGGTGAGGAAGCCGCGCAGCGCCCGCGCCGTGTACAGCCGCAAGTGGCCGACGACCTCACGGCCCGGGCGGCCGTGAATGCCACGCAGGCTGACCTCGGAGAACACTGGCTGCACCCCGGCCAGCAGAAGTCCACGGTTGTACCAGGCCGCCAGGTTGGGTGTGGAGAGGAGCAGATGGCCGCCGGGGCGCAGGACGCGGTGTATTTCGTCCAGCGCCGCGTCCGGGTCGACCAGATGCTCGACCACCTCGCTGAACACGCACGCGTCGGCGCTCCCGTCGGCGAACGGCAGCCCGCCGTCGGTGAGTTCGCCCCGTACGACGGCGGGCAGCCGCCGCGCGGCGCGGCGCAGGGCGTCCTGCGACCAGTCGACGCCGATGAGGCGGTGGCCGCGCAGGAGGGGGAGTGCGGTGGCGGCCGCGGTGCCGTCGCCACAGCCGATGTCGAGGATGGTGGCGGATGCGTCTCCCTCGGTGGCGAGCGCGTGGGCGAGCATCCGCGCCTGGCGGCGGCTGCGGTCCGGGCCGGACGCGACGGGGACGGCGGGGTTCTCGTAGAAGTC
The DNA here is from genome assembly GCF_053596435.1 of Streptomyces sp. NPDC001700. Taxonomy (NCBI): domain Bacteria; kingdom Bacillati; phylum Actinomycetota; class Actinomycetes; order Kitasatosporales; family Streptomycetaceae; genus Streptomyces; species Streptomyces sp. NPDC001700. The sequence goes on along the minus strand of NZ_JBSFGE010000002.1, from coordinate 24,994 downwards.
CCGGAGCGCCGGGCTCATGCCGTACCCCTCGTGTGCGCGTCCCTCGTGTGCGCGTGGGCGGTGGCGGCCAGCGCGCGCTGGAAGAGGCCCGCGAGCCCCGCCCCCGCCGCGTCGTCCAGCAACGCCCGCGACCAGCGCAGCGTCACATGCAGCCGCCCGCCGGTCGAGGCCGTCGTCACCGTCAGCCCACGGGGCATCCGGGCCGGGGCCGAGAACCATACGGCGGTGGCCCGGCCCGCCTCGCCGAAGTCGAGCGCGTACGGAATCCGGCCGATGTTGCTCAGCAGCGTGGTCGAGGTCCACGGCCCGGCCGCCTGCCGTAGCGTGCGCGTCACCGCCGCCCGCAGGCCGACCGGTACGGCGGGCAACGTGAGCAGCGTCCCCGCCACCCCCAGCTGCGCCCCCGGCGCGGCTTTCAGCGCCCGGGTGCGGGCGGCTGTGCGGTGCAGTAGCCGCGCCACCGCCGCTGGATCGGGCGTTTCCTGGGTGAGGAGCCGTACGTCCGCCCGTTCCTCGGCTCCGAAGCCGACCTCCACGAGCCGGGTGCCGTTGCCGATGGCCATCTCGGGCGCGCCGCGCGGCCGGTCGTCCACGGGCATGGTGATCCGTACGGGGGCGGGCGGGCGGCCGTGCAACTCGTTCCAGCGGGCGGCCATCAGGCGGGTGGCGACGAGGAGTTGGTCGTTGACGGTGGGGCCGCCGGGTGTTCGGGGCGGTACGGGCAGCTCGGAGAGCAGCATGGCGTTGCCGGTGCGGGGCGCGTGGGTGTCCTTGGCGATCCGTACGGGCCGGGCGAGCCCCCGCGCGCCACCACCCCGCTCGGGCGCGGGCGCGGCCACGGGGGCCGGGGTGGCCTCGGTGTCGCCACCGCCGCCGTACAGGGTGGCGGCGGTGGCGAGCACCCGCAGACAGGACGGCCCGTCGAGCGCGGTGTGGTTGACGGTGAGGACCAGCACACAGCCGGTACGGTCCGGCTCGGTCACCACCTCCAGCCGCACCGGAGGCGACGCGGTGAGCGGCGGACACACCGCGAGCGCCCGTTCCCGGGCCCGGGCGAGGGCGTCGGTGGCGCACGGGGAGAAGCTCACCGGCTCGACGTCCGGCCCGTCGGTGACCTCCCACTCGTACCGCCGCCGCCACCATGGCCCCGGCGCCTCCCGCACCAGAATCCGCGGATGCGTCCGCAGCGCTTGGCGGAAGGCATCCCGCAACCGCCCGGGCTCGGGCCGCCCCGGCAGATGCACCTCGATGTGCACGGTCTCGGGCTCGTCGTCCTGCAGACAGTGCCGGGAGATCTCGTCGACGGTGGGAAAGGGAATCCGCCGCGCGCGGCGCGGATCGCCCTGCCCGGGCAGGGCTACGCCACCGGCCCCTTGCTCAAGCGCGGTCATCGGCCGCCACCTTCCCCGGCCTGCCGGGTGCCCCGCTCGCCGGGTGTGCGCGGCGCGCGGGCGCGGTCGTCCGGTGCGGTGTCGTGGTGCGTCAGCACGGCCTCGCTGCCGCTCGTGGGCGTGGCTTTGGTGGCACCGGCCGTGGGCGGTGCCGGATCGGCCGCGGGTGGTGTCGGTGTGCCCGCCCCCGCGTCGGCCCGGGGCGTGCCGGAGCCCGGTGGCGTGGCCCGGCCAGGGGTGCGTGGCGCGCGGGTGGCGTCGTCCGGGTGTGCAGTCTGCCCGGTGCGGTGCGCCGCCGCCGTGCCGCTGCCCGTTGCCGCGTCGTGCGGCGTCCGCGCCGCTTCGTCGCTGCCACCCGCCGCCGCGTCGGGGCCCGGTGGCGTTGCCCGCGCGGGCGTACGTGGCGCGCGGGCGCTGTCGTCCGCGTGTGCGGTCTGACCGGCGCTCTTCGTCGCGCGGTCGTGCGTCCGCTCGGCCTCGCTGCCGCCTGCGGGCGTGGCTTCGGGGGCACCGGACGTGGGCGGTGCCGGATCGCCCGCCGCCGCGTCGGCCCGGAACGTGCTTGGGCCCGGGGGCGCCGTCGTGCCGCTGTGCGGGGGCGCGTCGTGCAGTGGCTTCGCCACCCCGCCATCGCCGCTCGCGGGCGGTGTGGGCCCGAGGGGTGGGGTGACCAGGGTCGGGGCGTCGTCATCGGCCAGGTGGCGGGGTGGCCCGCCGGGGCTCGGGGGAGCACCGGCCGGGGCGCCACTGCGGGGCGGTACGGTCACCAGCGCCGCCGTCAGGGCCACGATCGCCAGCGCCTGAGCGGCCCCGCTGAACGCGCCCTCGTTCGCCGCCGCCGGTTCGCCCGCGCCCGTGGCCGCCACCACCGCCGCGGCCGCCATCGCCGCGAGGGCCGTGGGGGCCAGCCAGGCGGGGCGGTACCAGGCGACGAGGGCCAGGGCGGGGACGGCCAGGGCCAGCCAGCCCGCCACGGCGACCATGACCACCGTGACGGCCACCGTACCGAGGATCCAGCCCGGTGACGGAGGCACATCGGTTTCCGGAGCCGAGACCTCGCGGCGGCGGGCGAACGCCAGACCGGCCAGGATCAGGACCGCCGCCGCGCCCCCGATGAGGCCCGCGTCGTACGTGGTCGACGGTTCGTACGTGAGCGTGACCGTGCCGCCCTCGCCCGCCGGGACGAGGAAGGCCTGCTGCCAGCCGTCGACCCGCAGCGAAGTCAGCGAGCGGCCGTTCAGCGTGGCTTTCCAGCCGTCGTTGCGGTTCTCGTACGTCTGCAGGTAGACGGCCTGGCCGGGGGCGACCTTGACCGTTCTGCGGTCGCCCGACCAGTCCTTCGCCTGGACGGTACGGGCAGCAGACGCGGCGGTGGCGGGCTTGCCGCGGGTCAGGGTGACGTCGGTCAGCGCCAGCGGACCGGCGTCACCCGTCTCCACCGTGTGGCGGCCCGCGCCGAGCCGGAGCTTGCTGCCCTTGGCCTCCTTGCCGCACAACTCGACCGCCACCGGGCGGCGTTCGACCAGGTCCCTGACCAGGCCGGACGCCGACGTGGCGTGCAGCGTGCCGTCCACGGCCAGCGCCGGGCCCTGGCCACACGGCAGGGAGAAACGGGCCTTCGCCGAGGGCGGGGTGGTGCGCAGCATGCTGCCCAGTTCGGGGATGAACACCTCGCTCAGCCCCACCGGGAGCTGCAACTCCTGCCCGGCGACCGGGTTGTGCAGGGTCAGCGGCGCGGTCTTGCTGATGGTGATGTCGAGCCGGTCGGTGGTGATGGCGGGGAAACGGGCCCAGCCGTTGGCGTCGACACCGGCGGTGGCGGCGCCGTCGGGGGAGTTGATGAGGATTTCCTCGGGGCGGGTGGAGAGCCCGCCCGCCGCCGCGAGGACGATCTCACTGACGCGTTTCTTCTCCGGCCAGCGCAGATGCAGCACGGGCGAGTCGCCCGCGATCCACGCCGTCGTGATGTCGCCGTCGATGAGGTTGCGCGCGCCGAGCGAGGTGCCGGTGCGGCTGGTGGAGTCCGCGGTGATGGTGACCCGGGGCGACTGGCCGGGCGCCACCTGGGCCAGCAGGGCGTCGAGCGCGCCACCGGGGACGGCGACGGCCTGGCCCGCGATGGTGTACGTACCGCCGCCGCCACTACGGAACTGGCGGTGCAGCCCGACCTCCGCCGACGCGGGGGAGAGGCCGCCAGGGTCGGCGGAGCGGTGCAGCGAGACGACCTCGGGGGCATCACTCCGTCCGGTGTCGTTCGGGAGCGACAGCAGCCGGGTGACCTGTACGCCGGGTACTGTCACCTCCGAGAAACCGGCCCCCGACAGACCCGGCTTGGGCGCCTGCGAGCCGGTGATCGTGATCTTCAGCCACTTCGCCGGACCGGACGGCACCTTGACGGACTGCGCGGTGCCGTTCGGCTGGAGCGGGCTGTCCGCAGAGCCGGTGTCGGTCTGGATCCGTACGGAGGTGGGCGCGGCGCGCATGCCGTCGCCGGGCAGCGGGGTCAGCTGGATGGAGTCCGGCAGCCGCAGCGTCTGCGCGAACTCGACGCGCAGCCACTGCCCCACCGGCTTGCCCGCGCTGCCCTCGGCCCACGCCGTGTCCGGGTTGCCGTCGAAGGCGCCGACGGGGTCGTACTGCGGCAGGTGGAACAGCCAGTTGCCGCTGCTGGAGGCGGACACCGAGAGCGCGCCGCGCAGCGTGGCGGTCGTCTGGTGGCGGGTGCCCGTCGTGGGCAGGATCTGGCGCGGTGGGTCTCCCGGATCCGTCAGGCTGCCGGACGGGTTCCGTTCGTCGGCGGTGTACGTGTACGAGGTGTTGGAGTTGACGAGCCCGAAGCGGGTGTCGGCGCGCCGCAAACCGTCGCCGACGGCCTGCAGGGCGGGGGTGCCGGTCCCGGGGTGGCGGTCGCCGGTGAGGACGGTGGGGCGGTCGGCCATCGAGGGGTCGGCGGAGAGTTGCAGCAGCGACTCGGGGCCACCGCTGACGGCGGCCGTGGCGGACACCGGCTTGGCGCCCACCACCCCCGGCCGCGCCACGCCCTCCGGCCGGTAGATCTCGACGGCCTGGCGGCGCGGGAACAGCCCCTGCACCTGCACCGGGGTGTTCGCCGCGATCCGGCCACCCGTCATCAGCGGCCCGAACCCGGTCACCTTGCGGTAGCCGGAGGCCTCCAGGGTGCGGGCGACGGTCTGCGGCGGTACGTAGCCGATCTGGTCCGGGTCGAGGTCGTTGCGTACGACCACCTCGTGCAGCCCGGCGCGGGCGAGGAAGTCCCGCAGCCCCGGCACCTCGCCGCCACTCAGCAGCGCCTGCTCGACCGCGTCCATCGCGCGCCGCGATCCGGCGGTGCCGAAGGGCACGAAGTCCCGTTGCGCCCAACGGGATTGGGCGAGGACATCGAGCGGCTGGTCGATGGGGCTGCCCCAGGTGTAGAGGCCGTGCGCGGTGGCGGGGACGACGAGGGCGCGGCTCCGCTCGGCGTGGTCGTCGAGCCAGTCGGCGGTCTTCTCCCAGTAGGCGGGCAGCGCGCTGAAGCGGCCCGGCTGGAGCACGGACCCGTTGAGATACGGCCACGCGAGCGCCGGGAGCAGCAGCAGCGCCAGCACACCGGGGAGGAAGCGGCGGCCGGGAATCCGCCGTCCGACCGTGAGCACATGCATCAGCCCGAGCGCGAGCGCCAGCGCCAGCCCGGTCTGGAACTTGTAGATGTTGCGGAACGGCCGCAGCCACCCGTCCAGCCACCCCTGCACCGTCTCGTGGAACGGCCCGCCGAGCGTCCCCCCGTACCCGGCGAGGGTGATCAGCGCGACGGAGAGCACGATCAGCAGCAGCCACCGCCGCTCCGGCAGATCGCGCCGCGCCAGCCCGGCGAGCCCCAGCGCGGCGGCGAGCCCCGAGCCGAGGACGGCCACGACGGAGGCGGCCACGGTCCAGCCGCCGGGCAGCCACGCCTCGCCGAAGTGCAGATACGCCACCCAGTTGCCCGCGCCGCGCAGCGTCTCGGTGGCGGCCATGGTGGCGGTGGTGGTGTCGGCCTGCTCGATGTACGGCAGGAAGTTCTCCCCGTACACCCCGAGCAGCAGCAGCGGTACGACCCACCACGCCGTGGCCAGCAGCACCCCCGGGATCCACCACCCCAGCAGCGCCCGCTGCCGCCGCCCGGCGGGGCGGCTGAGCAGATACAGCGCCACCGGCAGCAGCGAGGCGAGCGTGGAGGCGGCGTTGACACCGCCCATGCAGGGCACGAGCAGCGCCGAGCGGGCGGCGGCGATACGGGGGAGGCTCGCCGGGTTGGTGAGCGGCAGCACGACCCACGGCAGCAGCGCCCCGGGGAGCGCGGCGGCCGAGGTGGAGCCGACGACGATGGTGAACACCGGCCACAGCGCGTACCCGGCCGCGCCCAGCAGCCGGGTCGCGGGGCTCCCGACGCGCAGCCGTTCCGCGAGCCGCAGCGCGCCCCAGAACGCCACCGCGACGATGAGGGACATCCACAGCCGCTCGGCGAACCACACCGGGATGTGGAGGAGATGGGTCAGCGCGTAGTACGGCAGCATCGGGAACGCGTAGCCGACGTACTGGTCCGCGATCCCGCCGAACCCCGCCCGGTCGTGCCACAGCGAGCCGAGGTCGGCGAGGAACCCGAACGGGTCGAGGACGACCGGCAGTTTGGTGTCGAAGGACATCTTGCCGGGCGAGGGCGCGAGGAACGCCACCAGGACGGCGGCCCAGAACCCGACCAGCCAGCGCCGCCCGCGCGGCCGTTCACCGGGCGCGGGCGGCGGCGGTGCGGGCGGGGTGCGCACCTGGGGCGGGGACGGGACGACCTGGGTCATGGCGACCGCCTAAGGATCAGGAGAAGGTTCCACGTCGCGACCTCCCGCAGTCCCGGCACCCGCGTGACCGCCCCGGTGAGGAACGGCCAGTAGCGGGAGCGTGCCGAGACCACGGACACGTCCGCGCGGCTGCGGACGTGGCGCAGGACGGGGCCGATGTGGAGGGGGAAGAGGTTTTCGCCGAGCGTGTGCTTGGCGGCCCGGCCGGTGCGGCGCCGGTAGCGGGCGCGGGCCCGCTCGGCGCCGAGATAGTGCCAGGGCGCCCACTCGTGGCCGCCCCAGGGGGAGAGCCAGTTGGTGTACGAGACGTAGATCAGCCCGCCGGGGCGGGTGACCCGCGCCAGCTCGCTGAGGAAGGTGTATGGATCGGCCACGTGTTCCAGCACGTTGGAGGAGAACGCGACGTCCGCCACGCCGTCCGCGAGCGGCAGCAGATACCCGTCGGCGAGGACGGCCCCGGCGGGCGGCTGGCCCCGGGAGGTCAGCTCGCCGGTGTCCGGTTCGAAGAGATAGGCGTGGGCGCCGTGGCGGCGGAACTCCTCGGTGAAGTGGCCGCTGCCACCGCCCACGTCGACCACCACCCGCCCGCGCAGCGGCCCGCCGTACCGCGCCACCTGCTGCGCGGCGTCGCGGGCGAGGAGCCGGTAGCAGTGTTCGGGGTCGGTCTGCTCCGCCATGAAGGCGCGGAAGAGGGCGACGGAGCGACGGATCGACGGGTCCCGCAAGCCACTCACCGCCAGGGTCTGAGGGACGACGACAGGGGGACGGGCGGGACGGCGGGGAGCGGTGGTGGCGCCGACAGATACGCCTCCGCGGCGACGGCCCGGAAGCCCCGTACGGTCGCGCTCCACCGGAACCGCTCCGCGCGCAGCCGCGCCGCCCGGCCCAGCGCCTCGCGCCGCTCCGTACCGAGCGCGAGCGCGCACCACGCGGCGGCGAACGAACTCTCGCCACGCGCCAGCACACCCGTCACCCCGTCGTCGACGGAGTCGCGCAGCCCGGGGATGTCGAAGCCGAGCGTGGGTGTGCCACGGGTGGCCGCCTCCATCACCACCAGGCCCCATCCCTCGATCAGGGAGGGGTGCAGCAGCAGCCACGCCTGGCACAGCAGCCGGTGTTTCTCCTCCTCGGTGACATGGCCGGTGAAGGTGACCCCGGGACCGGCCATCGCCTCCAGCCGGGCCCGTTCCGGGCCGTCGCCGACGATGACGAGCCGTCCGCCGGTGACCGGGCGCACCCGTTCCCACAGCCGCAGCAGCAGGTCGACGCGCTTGTACTCGACCAGCCGACCCATCGCCAGGAACACCGGCTCACGGGACGCGGGCAGCAGTGGCCCCGGCTCCTCGACGCCGTTGTGCACCACCCGGATCCGGGTCCGGTCGACGCCGAGGGAACGCAGCGCGGCGGCGGTCGAGTCGGAGACGGCCACCATCAGGTTGCCACGGTGGGTACCGGCCAGCGCCCAGTGTTCGAGGCGCCTGCCGAGCCGGGCCGCCGGTCCCCGGAAACGCAGCTTCCACAGGTCGGTGTGGACGTGGTTGACCAGGCACAGGGTGGGTCCCCGGTGCCACAGCGGGGCCAGGTAGGGCAGTCCGTTGCACACCTCGACCAGCAGATCGCAGGGGCCGACCCGGTGGGCGAGGGTGTGCGGGGTGCGCAGGAAGTGGCCCAGCTCGCCGAGGGCGCGCCCGTGGCCGCCCGCGGACACCACCTGGTAGCCACGGGCGTCGGCGGGCCCGCCGCACACCAGGGTGACCTGGTGGCCATGGGCGGTCAGCCCCTCGGCGATCCGGTCCACCAGCAGCTCGGAGCCACCGGCCGCCGGATTGCCGAGGTCGCGGCGGGCGAGGAAGACGATCCGGTGCGGCAGCGGGGCGGTGGCCTCGGGCGTGGCATCGGGGGGTGCGGCGGGGGACGGTCGTACGTGCTGGGGCATGGCGTGGTGCTCCAACTCGCCTCAGGGTGCGGAGACTTCGTAGGAAGACGTACGGAGAGAAAACCTGCGGAGAGAACGAACGTGCCGAACCGGGGGTGTGCGACGACGTGTGCGACGAGGAGTGCGATGAAGTGTGCGATGAAGTGTGCGATGGGGTGATGCTCGTGGGGTGGTCAGTTTTCGCTTCCTTGTTCGCCCCGGCTACTCACCGGCGTGACAAATTAGGGTCCCCGGACACCTGACGCTTCATCACTTCGCGCAGTGTCACTCACGCGTGCCCGCCTCCCCCGCACCACCAGCACCGCTCCCGCACCCGCCAGCACCGCCCCGGCGATCCCCGCGACCAGTGGCGCCGTCTCGCCGACCAGCTCCAGCTTGCGGCTGTCGGCCCTGGCCAGCTTCACCTGGCTGCGCTGGGTGGCCGGGGTGAACTCCAGCCCCTCGCCGCGCAGCAGCGTCACCCGGTCCCGGTCGCCACCGGGGGCGCGCAGGGTGACCTTGGGCGAGATCCCGGCGAAGATGATGCGCCCGGTGCGGCGGTCGGCCACCAGCTCGATGCCGGTGTTCGCGTACCACTCCTCGGCCTGCACCTGCCCCTGCTTGCCCCGCCCGACCAGCCGCCCGGGCACCTGCCGGGTGCCGGTGCGGGTGGGCCGTACGGTGCCGGTGAAGCGGTAGCCCTCGTACCCCTGGACCTTCGCGGTCCCGTCGAAACGGAGCGGGACGGTGGCGCCCAGCGTGCTGTCCCACCAGCGGTACGTCTGCTTCTTCACGTCGAACGGGAACTTCAGGTACGCGTCCCCCTGGAACGGCCCCGGCGACTCGCCGCAGCAGTGCACCGGCTCGTTGGTGCGGCGGTCGGTGACCCAGCGTTCGGTCTTCCATTGGAACGCCCGGCGCGGGTCCTTCAGCGGCAGGGTGCGCGGGGTGTCGACCGTCGTGGACACGTCCCAGACGGCGCGGCCCGTGCGGTCGCTGTCGTGGACGTCGCCCAGCACCCGGCGGGTGATGGTCAGCCGCTGGTCCCGCCGCTCCTTGACGGCGTTGGTGTCGAAGTAGCTGCCCGGGCCGGTGAACACCGTGGTCACGTCGGTGTCGATCGGTGTGCGTTTCGCCCGCGGCTCGACGTACCAGGCCAGCAGGGGTGCGAGGACGAGGAGGAAGACGCCGAGCCCGAGCGGGATCAGCGAGAGTGGCCAGAAAGCGGATGATCTGGGTGATACCGAGCGGCGCATGACAGGCACTCCGTCTCGATGCGGCCGGATATTACCGGCGAGTCTTAAGGCCGGGACCGTAAGCGCAGGGTTGACGGAGTGTCAATCCTCCTCCCATGCTGGTGAGTTGCCGGGCCGGGCCGGTGCGCACGCCATACGGAAGGGGCTCGCCGCGCCATGCCCAGACTCCTCGCCGCCGCTGTGACCTGCGTCCTGTCCGCCGCCCTCGCGGTCGGCGCGGCGCTCGGCATCGTCGCCCTCCTGGGCGTCACACCCGACCAGCCGAACGTCCCCCTCGTCACCTTCCCGACCTCGTCCGATCCCGGCGCCACCGCGACCGCGACTCCGGCGGGCGACCGGTAATCCGGTCATGGCGTCGCCCTTACGTTCCGCCTGGCGCGAGGTGCCCCGCTCACGGGTGCGCCACTTCGCCCGGCTCGCCCTGGACGAGGTGCCGGTCCTCGCCGAGGACATCTTCCGCGAGATCCGCCGCGAATACCCGAACCTGGTCATCGTCCCGGACGAGAACGGCGAACCGGTGGCGCTGGTGGGCATCCGGCGCGCCCTCGAACACTTCGTCCAGTACGTGTCGGACGGCTCCGGCGGCCCCGGCGAACACCCCGAGGTGTTCCAGGAGTTCGGCCGTGGCCAGGTGCAGCACGGCCGCAGCCTCGACTCGCTCCAGGCCATGTACCGGCTCGGCGTACGGCTCGCGTGGCGCCGCCTCGCCGAGATCGGCCAGCAGGTCGAGATCCCGGCGCCCGCCATGTACGAACTCGCCGAGTCCGGCTTCGAGTACCTGGACGGGCTGGTCGCCGAGTCCATGCGCGGCTACGCCGAGGCCGCCGCCCGCCAGGCGGGGGAGCGGCTGCGGCTCCAGCGGCGGCTGCTCGACCTCCTCCTCACCGAACGCCCCCGCAAGAGCCCCGCCGACGCCGACGCCCTCGCCGACGTCCTCGCCGAGCGGGCGGCCCGCATCGGCTGGCCGCTGCCCGAGCGGGTCGCCGTCGCCGTACTGCTGCGCCCCGCGCGCGAGGCGCTGGCCCCCGCCGTCGGCCGGGACGTCCTCCTCGACATGGAGTGCGAACAGCCGCGCATGGTGCTCCCCGACCCCGAGGAGGCGGGCCGCCCCGAGCTGCTGCGCCGCGCCACCGCCGGGTGGTCGGGCGCGGTCGGCCCGCCCGTACCGCTCGCCGAGGCCGCCAAGTCGCTGCGCTGGGCGGCGGCCGCGGTCCGGCTGATGGAGCGCGGGCTGCTGCCCGCCGGGGAGTTGCTGCACTGCACCGAGCACACCGAGGCGCTGGTGCTGCTGCCCCCGGAGGAGCTGATCGACGCCCTGGCCCGCCGCCGTCTCGCCCCGCTCGCCGGATGCGGCCCCGCCCAGGGGCGCCGCCTCGCCGAGACGCTGCTGGCGTGGCTGGAGACGCGGGGCGGCGCGCCGGAGATCGCGGACCGGCTGGGGGTGCATCCGCAGACCGTGCGCTACCGGCTCCGCCAGATCAGGGAGCTGTGGGGCGACGAGGTGGAGGATCCGGACCGCCGCTTCGAGCTGGAGCTGGTGCTGCGGGCGCAGCGGCTGCGCGGCGACCTGCTGCCGCCACTGCCGTAGCTTTTTGTTCAGCAGTCTTGTCAGCGGTCTTGTCAGCGACTGCCAAGGTCTTTGCGCAACCGTTGCCGTGAGAAGTGGCCTATGCGTAACCTATGTTCGCGATACCGGTCAATAGCCGGGATCTCGAACACTTGTTATCTGGACCAGAAGGGGTGGGCGAACCACATGGGACGCCTCGTGCCCGCGGTGACCCGGGCTCTGGACATTCTCGAGCTGTTCCTCGACGGCGACGGCACACTCTCCGCCCCCGAGATCACCCGCCGCCTCGGGCTGCCCCGGACCACCGTCCATGAGCTGGTGACCACTCTGGCCGCCCGCTCCTATCTGGTCCAGGTGCCGGAGCAGCCCGGCCGCTACCGGCTCGGTGTGCGCCCGTACCAGCTCGGCAGCCGGTACGCGGAACAGCTCGACCTGGCCGCCGAGGGCAGGCAGGTCGCCCAGAGCGTCGCCGAGACCTGCGACGAGACCGTCCATGTGGCCATTCTGGAGGGCACGGACGTCATCTACATCGCCAAGGTCGACTCCACCCACGCCGTGCGCATGGTGTCCGCCGCGGGCCGCAAGCTGCCCGCCCACTGCACGTCGGTCGGCAAGATGCTGCTCGCCTCCCTCCCGGAGGACGATCTGCTGGCCCGGTTCCCCGAGGACCGGCCGCTGGCCGCCATGACGGACAACAGCATCACCTCCCCGGCCGAGCTGCACCGCCACCTGGCCGCCGTGCGGGAGCGCGGCGTCGCGGTCGAGCGGCAGGAGTCCAACCCCGATGTGAGCTGCGTGGCCGCGCCGGTGCGGGATTCGGCGGGCAAGGTGGTGGCGGCGCTGTCCATCTCGGTGCCGACGATCCGCTGGAGCGAGGAGCGCCAGACGGAGCTGGAGGAGCTGGCGGCCAAGGGCGCGGGCGAGCTGTCCGTCCGCCTGGGACACCGGAGGGGACGCGGCATATGAGCGGGCGGGTATGGGACGTGGCGGTCCGGGCGACCGCCGAACTGGGCGAGGGCCCCACCTGGGACGCGGTGGCCGCGCGGCTGATCTGGGTGGACATCCTCTCCGCCCGCGTCCACACCTACGACCCGGCCACCGGGCGGCACACCACCCTGGCCACCGAGCAGCACGTCGGCGCGGCGAAGCCGCGCGCGGGCGGCGGGCTGGTGGTCAATCTGCGCGACGGCGTGGGCCTGTACGACGCTGTTGGGGGCTTCCACTGGCTGGTCCGGGACCCCGTCCCCGGCCGCCGGGGCAACGACGCGGCCGTCGCCCCGGACGGCTCCCTGTGGGCGGGCACCATGCGCTACGACGAGCGGGCGGGCGGCGGCACCCTCTCCCGTATCGGCTCGGACGGCGCCGTGGCGGAGATCCTGCCGGACGTGGCGGTCAGCAACGGCACCGGCTGGAGCCCGGACGGCCGCCTCATGTACTACGTCGACTCCCCGACCCGCCGTATCGACGTCTTCGACGTCACGGGCGAGGCCGTCACCGGCCGCCGCCCCCTCGCCCACATCGAGGACGGCGCGGGCTTCCCGGACGGGCTGTGCGTCGACGCCGACGGCTGCGTCTGGGTCGCCCTCTGGGACGGCGCCGCGATCCGCCGCTACACCCCGGACGGCACACTCGATCGGGTGATCCCGCTGCCCTTCCCCCGCCCCACCGCATGCGCCTTCGGCGGCGCCGGTCTCAGCGACCTGTACGTCTCCTCGGCCCGCGTAGGCCTGGGCGCCGCCGCCCCGCCGCTGGCAGGCTCGGTGCTGGTCATCCCGGACGCGGGCCGGGGCCTGGCGCAGCCGTCGTTCGCGGGCTGAACCACCGGCGGACCCACCGGCCCTCCGCACAAGATCCTCACACCGGGTAGGCCCCACGCACTCCGCAGGTCACATAGCCTGCCCGGCGAAATGAACGACGCGCACACCTCCCGCCGAAAGCCGAAGCCCCGCCGCCGAGGCCGCCGCGCCCGCCGGGGGCGCGGCCGCCGGGTGCTGATCATGGCCGCGGTACTGGGCCCCGTACTGGCCGCGGTGTTCGTGGCGGAGCTGGCCACCGAGGGCTACTGGCGCACACCCGCCCCGAAGCCGTCCCCGGAGTCCCCGGAGCGTCCGGTGTCGGACCGTACGGAGCCTGCCGCGTCGCGTGCCGCGAGTACGGCTGCCCCCACCGAGGAGGCCAGCAGCGAGCCCGAGGCCTCGCCCACCCCCGACGACGCGGCCCCGTCCGACGGCAACGCCCCGCCGTCCCCGGACGCACCCCGCGCCCCCTCGCCCGGGGACGACCCGGACCCCGACTCCACACACCCGGCCCCGCCCTCCTCATCGGCCCCGACCCCCGGCCCGTCGCCGACCTGCACCCGTTTCCTGTGGTGGTGCGCCTGAGCGGGAGGAACTGTCCAGGCGGTCACATTCCCGTCTCGTGATCGGCTTCGGTTGTCCGCCGCGTGGCTTCCGGCTGCGGTACTTCCACCGGGAAGTGGATCGGACTGAGCAGGTACTGCGCCCGCTCGTGGGTCGGCCGGTTCGCCAGCCTCGGTGCGATGACCGCGCGCAACTCACCGATCAGTTCGTCCCGTTCCGCTGGGCTGAGCCAGACGGCATGCTGTCGATAGCCCACTCGGTCGGCCACCGGGTCGGCCTGTTCGCGGTCGAGGTAGGTGTTGAACTCGGCCAGCAAGGCGGCCATCGCGGTGGCGAACACCTGCCGATGGTCCTCGTGGGTAAGCGAGCGGGCCACCTCGGAACCGATCACGGACCGGTCCTGGCACAGCCGGTAGTGCCGCTGTACCGCGCCCCGCACCCGGTGTTCCTCGGCCACCTCCAGGATTCCGCCGCCCACGAGCAGATCGATGTGCCGGTAGACGGTGGCCTTGTGGGCGTCGGGGATGCGTGCGCAGAGCTGAGCGGTGGTCTGCAGCCTCCCGCCGCCCATCGCGTGCACGATCCGCAGCCGGATGGGGTGGGCCAGCAGTTCCAGGGAGTCCATGTTCGAACTTTCTCATAGCTGCTACCGTTCGCAACTATGCGAATGGATGCGGGAGGGGCCCTGGAGACGGCGCGGAGCTTGGTCGTGCTGCTGCGGGAGGACCGTTTCACCGAGGCCGTGGAGCTGTTCGCGCCGCCACTGCGCGCCGTCGTTTCCGCCGAAGCGCTGCGGCTCGCCTGGCTGACCGAGGCCACGGGGCGGGGTGGGGTCAGGGAGATCGAACCGTCGGCCGTTGTGGCCGGTGACGGCGACCCTGTGCACGTACGCACTCCGGTGACCTGCGTGAACGGCAGCTTCATGATGGTCACGTCAGTGGGCGGCGATGGCCTGCTGCACGGCCTGCGGATGGCCCCGGACAGCGACGTCGAGTGGCAGCCGCCGCACTACGCGGATTCGGCCCGCTTCACCGAGCGGGACGTCTCGCTCGGCACCGGGCCACTCACCGTGTCCGGCACGCTGAGCCTGCCCGTGGGCCCCGGACCATGGCCCGCCGCGGTGTTGCTCAGCGGCGGCGGTGCGTTCGACCGGGACGGGAGCAGCGGCCCGAACAAACCGCTCAAGGATCTTGCCTGGGGGCTTGCGGCCCGAGAGGTGGCGGTGCTGCGCTTCGACAAGGTGACCTTCGCGCACCCGGACCGTCTGCCATCCGCCTTCACCATGGCCGACGAGTACCTGCCCCATGCGCTCGCAGCCGTCCGACTGCTCCAGCAGCAGCCCGAGGTGGCCCCGGACCGGGTATACCTGCTCGGCCACAGCATGGGCGGCAAGGTGGCGCCCCGGATCGCCGCCGCCGACCCGTCCACGTCCATCGCAGGCCTGGTGCTGCTTGCCGCCGATACGCAGCCCATGCACGAGGCGGCCGTCCGGGTGGCCCGCCACCTCGCGGCGCTCGCCCCCGGCGCGAGCGCGGACGAGGCGGTGGCGTCACTTCCGTGAGGTCGCCCGGGTCCGCGTGGTCGGCGTGTAAGGCGCCCACGCGGGTGATCACGGACGTATCGCTGTACGCCGTACGCATCCATGCCCCGGGGTCGGCGGCGCCGTCGCGGAGGACCCACTTCCCTTCGCCGTCGCGCTCCCACCAGCGAGGTACCAGCTCGTGCCGGGGGATGTCCGCGATGGGCGCTCGCCATCGTGACACCGAGTCGGTCACCTGGTCGGCGAGCTGGGCGGCGTGTTGTTCCCAGTCCATATCTCGTCTCCCTAGTCGTCTGTGGGCTCGCACGCGTTGTTGGACGGGTCGCACGCGTCGGAGTCGTCAGGCCCGCACGCGCCCAGACGGGGCCTGGGGATGCTGTCCACGGCAGCCTTCCACTCGGGACTGCTGAAGATGTCCGCGAGCCGCTTTTCCCGGACGTTGGCGCACGGCATGAACCGGGAGAGCACGCACAGGGAGAGACTGCCATCCGGCAGCACCGCCGCCCGGCCGTCCCCGCACCGGCCGCACAGCTCGCTGACGCTGGGGATGGCGGTCGCGGCCCGTCCGACAGTGCGTACGCGGTCGGTGCCGATCCGGGTAACGCCGAAGGAGACCAGTTCGGCCCGCGCCTCCGCCACGCGCTGGCCTTCGTTGATGTGCACGATGCCAGCCCGTAGGGGGATGCCGCGTTGTACGGCCTCGGCGATGTTGGCGCGGGTGCGGTGGTAGCTGCCCCTCCGCTGGGTGATCTCGTCGTGTTCCTCGGGGCGATCGCTGTAGTAGCTGGTGCCCAGGGATACGCCTTCGCGGGTGAACACCTCCCACCACTGTGGCCGGACGTGGAAGAGGTTGCTGTAGACCTCGACCTTGCGTCCCAGGATCAGGGCGAGGTCCACGAGTTCGGTCCAGTGTGGGTACAGCGTCGGCTCGCCGCCGATCAGTTGGACCGTCGTGATGTCCAGGGCGGCGGCGTCGTGGATGACCGTCCGCCAGTCCTGGAGGGTCATGGTGCCGTGGGTGCCTTGCGGGCTGGACGATGCCAGGCAGTGAGTGCAGGTGAGTTGGCACCCACCGGTGATCTCCAGTTCCAGAAGATTGATGAGCCCTACGGGTGTCTGGATCGGACGGTCATCGATGGCGGTCATGCTGATGTCACTCCCTTGTTGAGGTTGCGAAGGTCGGCCAGGTGCGCCTGAATGCCTTTGCCGAGCATGTCGGCCACGGCATCCAGTTCGTCCAGCGAGGGCAATGCGCGCTCCGTCTGGTCGGCCGACTGGACTGCCTGCTCCGTGGTCTCCGGCGTTTCGTCGGGCGCGGTATCGGCCGTCATCGCAGCCTCCGTTGGCCCTGGCGCTGCTGCGTCTCCGGGCACGGCACGCCCGTGCGGGCAAAGGCCGGGACATACGGCGGTGCCGGATCGGTGTCCCAGAAGATCGGGGCCCGAAGGTGGGCGTGAATGCGAGGAAGTTCGAGAGTCGCGTGATCCGGGGCCGGTTGGCTCGGCTCAGGCATGACGGGCCGTGCAGGCAGGGGCCCCATGCGTGGGGCGCCGGTAGCGAGGTAGGCAGCGCTGTGCCGTCCTGGCTGTCGGCCAACCAGGCGCGGTAACGCCCGCAGTAGCCGTTCCGCCAGTCGAGCGATCCTCTTTCTCACGTTGCGCTCCCCTCCAGTATTGCCAGGGCCTCGACAGGTTGCAGAGCGCCCGGATGCCCTTCGCTCTCAGTAGTCAGTCAACAACGGATCGCTGAGTCGAAAGTGCACAAGCACCGGGGTGCGGGTAGTCGGCCCTGAGAGACTGGCGACCAAAGCACTCTCGGCGGGAAGAGCGCAGTTCATGGAGACAGACATCGTTAGCCCGGGCGCGAATGTCGCGCGCCTTCGCAAGGACCGAGGTTGGGGCCAGGACTATCTGGCACGGCGAGCTGGTATGTCCAAGTCGCAGCTCGGCAAGATCGAGCGCGGCGAATGTGCCCTCAGCCAGGTGATGGGGGCCGCACTCGCCACCGTGTTCGGCATCACGCTGGACGAACTCCTCAAACCCGCTCCCGTCCCGGCCGGGGACGAGGACAGCCTTAACTCGCTTCGCGCCACCATTCGACGTTTTGACCTTCCTCAAGGCCCGCCGGACGAGCAAGCGGCTCTCGAACATGAGGTGGCCGAGCTACTTCAACTGCGAGACGCCGCAGACCTCAAGCGCGTGACACACAAGCTCCCCGATGTCCTGTCACGAGCGCAGGAATCGGCTCACGCGACCGGCCAACCGCAGGACTGGGGCAGGGTTGCCGACGTCTACAGCACGGTTTATTGGCTGGCCGCCCGGCACCGCTGGATGACTTTGGCGGAACTGGCTGTAGCGAGGCAGAAGCAAGCCTCGGAACGAGCTGACGCTCTATCCCTCGCCATTGCCGCACGAGATGAGGCCGGTACATTCCTCAATGGCGGAGACTTCGCCGGAGGGCTGGCCGTCATCGACCGTGCGGTGGTCATGGCTGAGACGACCCTGAGAGGCCGGGACCGTCATATCGGCCTGGGAATCCTCCATCTCCGGGGAATGACTCTCGCTGGTCGCCTCAGGGACGTGGCGACGGCTCAGCGTCACATCGAGGCAGCCTGGCATGCTGCCGAACTCGTTGGAACAGACCTGAACGTGCGGGGGATGCTTTTTGGCCCTGACAACACGGCCACGCACGTGATCGCGACCGAGACCGACACCGAGCAGTACCGGGAGGCGGTGGCAACGGCCGCCGACCTGTTCCGGGAGGGCACTGCGCTGCCGCCGACCCGAATCGGCCCGACGCACATGAACGTATCGAGAGCGAAGCTGGCCCTCAAAGATCGGGATGGAGCACTCGACTCGTTGGCCGATGCCTGGGATGTCGTCCCCTCAGATGGCCAAGGTTCATCCCACGAGCCAGGAACTCAGCCGCGTCCTTACGCATCTGCACAAGCGCAGCAACCCGAAGCTCAACAGGATCGCCAAGAAGGCGGGGATCAGGCTATGACCGGCCGACCGCCATGATGCCCATCCCGTCGCCGACCTGCACCCGCTTCCTGTGGTGGTGCGCCTGACCGGAGCGCCACCGGGGCTCAACCACGGCTGGGAGCTGTCCGGCCGATCATGTGTCTGTCTCCTGCTCGGCTGCTCCCACCTGAGGGGCTTCCATCGGGAAGTGGATAGGAGTGAGCAGGTATTGCGCTCGCTCGGGACTCGGCTGGTTGGCAAGTTTCGGCGCGATGGCCGCGCGCAACTCGGCGATCAGTTCCTCCAGTGCCGCCGGACTGAGCCGGAGCGCATACTGCCGGTAACCCACCTGGTCGGCTCCGTCGCGGTCGAGGCAGGCGCTGCGGCGTTCGCGAGATCATCGACGGGTGATCGACGGGATCCTGAGGCGCAGATCGTTACCCGACAACGAGGAGAACGGAACCGGTTACCGGTGATCGGCCGCTCGCGAGTGGGCGTGACCAGCGCATTGCTCTGCGTCCCTCTTTTGGGTGATGACACTCGGGCGGGTTTCGAAGTAGTTTCAAAGTCATGAGCGCCGAGAGTGCAGCCGTGAACTTCTCCGAGCTGGTGAACAAGAACAAGCAGACGCTTGCCCGGCTCCAGGAATCGCCGAGACTCCTCCTGCACCGCAGAGACGGCGAGGATCTGGTCCTCACCACCGCGGCCCGGGCCGAGCAGGACCAGACTGTGGTGTCAGCCGCCACCCGGATGCTGACCGCGATGGCCCGCCGGGAGCCCGGCAGCATGGAACTACTGCTCGACATACTGCCGGACGCCTTCCCTTGGGTCCGTTTCCTGCCCGAGCCCGATCTCCACGCCTTCGCCGTCGAACTGGTCGACACCATGCGGGCCGCCGACTCGCTCGGCAACAGCGCATCCGTCGCCCAGCTGCTCATCGCCTGGCAGCACACCGCCGAGGTCTACTCCGACCCCGAACTGCTGGCCGCGCTGACACGGGACCACGGCGAAGACTACGGCCCGGTACCGGACCCGCGGAACGTCGCGTGACCGCAGGCCGCGGCGACCGCGCCGCGCCCCCGGCACCGGATGGCCACTGGGAAGTCCGCTTCGCTGACGCCGCCTCGGCCAAAGGCTGGGAGAGCCTCGCCCAGCAGGCCCGTGAGAACACCTACCGCGCCTGGATCACCATGCGCACCACCCCCAGACCGGCCACCGAGACATCCCGGCACCACCGCCTCAAGGGCGGTCTGGCACATGGAACCCACCGTGGGCACATCTGCGAGCAGTGGCAGATCGAGGTGACCGGCGGCGGCCGCATCTGGTACCTCCTCGACCCTGCCCGGGAGACTTGCTGGATCACCTTCGCGGGCACGGGGCACCCGCGAGCCACAGACCGGCGCTGACAACCAGGTGGACAGCGGAACAGGACGGCGAGAATCGACCGCCCTTTTCCGCCGGCCTTGGGCGTCAGGGCCGGCCGCGATGTCCTCAGCAACGATGTCGAGGAGACCGTCAGTGTGCTTACTCGCCAAGCAGAGCCACGGTCTCCCGCAGCCGCTCGCACGCCCAGTCGTACCGCTCGGTGCCGGTGAATGCCCGGAAGTTCGTCTCGATGATCTGGATCAGAGCGAGGTGGAGGTTGTACAGCCGCCGACGGGTCCGCTCGGCGGTGGTGAACGGCCGGTGGCCGTAGCCGCGGATGAAAGCCGTGGCGTCCCCGTAAGCGCTCGCCTCACTCCCGGTGAAGCCGAACTCCATCAGCGGATCGCCGTAGAACGCCCGCTCATGGTCGAGTATTGCCACGATCCGGCCGTCGCGCACCATGCAGTTGCCGGGCCACAGGTCCCACTCGACGAACCGGGGCTCGGTCACCTCGTCCAGCGAGCCGGCGTGGGCGGTCACGACTTCGCGGATCACGTCGTAGCCGTGGCGCAGGTCGACGCCGCGTCGCTCGCCGTCGCCCAGCAGCTCCTCGACCATCCGCAGGAAGGCCGCGCGCCACGTGCTTTCGCCCGGCCCGGCCAGCGGGCCGAAGGCGGTGCCGGGGATGGTGTTGAGCTCGCGGGTGATCGCGCCGAGCGCCTCGTCGTACGCGTTGATCTCCGCTCCGGCCATGGTGTCCCTGATGACGTTGAGGTTGTCCGCATCTACATACGTCATGAAGAAGTAGTCGGCGTCGCACACCTCATGGCTCTGATCGGCGAAGTCAACCGCCGGCACTGGAACCTTCGTGTGCTTCCGGATCAGCCCCAGCGCCGCCAGTTCGGTGGCCATGGCGCCGCGCTCGTAGGTCATGACCTCGATATCCGGCGGCGGCGCGATCTTGAGGACGACTTGCGCGCCGGATCGCAGCCGGATCCGATAGGCCACGTTGAACCAGCCGTCGCTCAGTTCGCTGACCCAGTTCTCGCCCGCGTCGCACAGCTCTTCCGAGCCGTAGGCGCGGGCGACCATCGCGCGAAGCGTCTCAACGGACTGCCGGTTCTTGGTGATGCTCTCCATCAACCCTCCGCCCCAAGGATGATCGGACGGTAGCACCACTCAAGGATCGGGACGGAGCGCTCGACTCATTGGTCGATGCTTGGGAAGTGGCCCCCCAGATGGCCAAGGTTCATCCCACGAGCCAGGAACTCAGCCGCGTCCTTACGCATCTGCACAAGCGCAGCAACCCGAAGCTCAACAGGATCGCCAAGAAGGCGGGGATCAGGCTATGACCGGCCGACCGCCATGATGCCCATCCCGTCGCCGACGTGCGCCCGTTTCCGATGGCGGTGCGCCTGACCGGGGTGCCGCCGGGCCGCGTGGCTGAGGTGTGCGCCTTAGTCTGCACGGGTGACCACCGATCTGACTCTGCTGCCGCGTGTCGCCTATCGCGGGCAGGAGGTCACCGCGCCCCGGGTTCGCGCCCTCCTCGCGTTGCTCGCGGGCGATGTGCGGACGGGCTGTGGCATCGAACGGCTGGTGGCAGGGCTGTGGCCGGACGCATTGCCGGAGCGGCCGGGCAAGGCGGTGCAGGTGCTCGTGTCCAGGGCGCGGGCGCGGCTGGGGGCCGACGTCATCGTCGGTACGCCGACCGGGTATCGGCTCGCCCTCGCCGAGGCGCAGGTCGACAGCTCCGCGCTGCTGCTGCACGCCGCCGCGAGCGCGGAGCGGGCCAGGGCCGGGGATCACGCGGGGGCGCTGGCGGCGGCCGAGGCCGGGCTTGGGTTGTGGGAGGGGAGCCCTGACGCGGGCGGGGAGGCGGAGGATCCCGTGGCCGCGTTGCGCGCCGAGCGCGCGCCCGTCCGGGGCGCGCTCGTACGGGCGCGGGCGCTGGCGCTCGCCCGGCTGGGGCGGTACGCGGAGGCGGCCGGGCCGCTGGCCGAGGCCGCCGCGGAGCGTCCGCGCGACGAGGAGGTGCTGGCCGAGCTGCTGCGCTGTGAGGCGGCGACGGCGGGCCCGTCCGCCGCGCTGACGCGGTACGAGGCGTACCGCCGTGAGCTGCGCGAGACGCTGGGCACCGATCCGGGCGCCAGGCTCCGGGACGTACAGCGGGAGCTGCTGCGCGGCGGCGAGGCGCCGGTGGTCCGGCACGGTGTGCCGCACGAGCCGAACCCGCTGCTGGGGCGGGACGGGGACATCGCGGCCGTGGAGCGGTTGCTGCGCACCTCCCGTGCCGTCACCGTCGTTGGGCCAGGTGGCCTCGGCAAGACCCGGCTGGCGCACGCCGTCAGCCGGGGGGCAGAGCAGCGGGTGGTGTACTGCGTGCCGCTCGCGGGTGTCACCGTGGACGAGGACGTGGCCGCCGAGGTGGCCTCCGCGCTCGGGGCGGGGGAGCGGCGGCACGGCGCGCTGAGCGGCCATGCCGCGGCCGATCCGGCCGACCCGGTGTCCGGCATCCTCGGTGTGCTCGGCTCCGGGCCCGCGCTGCTGGTGCTGGACAACTGCGAGCAGGTCATCCGGGGCGCCGCCGACCTCGTACGGGCCCTCGTCTCCGCCTCGAAGGACCTGCGGGTGCTCGCCACCAGCCGGGCCCCGCTGGGCCTCACGTCGGAGGCGGTGTACGCGCTGCCGGAGCTGGGGCCCGACACCTCGGCCGAGCTGTTCACGCAGCGGGCCCGGGCCGCGCGCCCCGGCGTGGCGCTGCCGCCGGACACGGTGGCCGAGCTGTGCCGCCACCTCGACGGGCTGCCGCTGGCCGTGGAGCTGGCCGCCGCGCGGGTGCGGGTGCTGTCGGTGCCGGAGATCGCCCGCCGCCTCGGCGACCGGTTCGCGCTGCTGCGCGGCGGCGCGCGGGACACCCCGGAGCGCCACCGCACGCTGCACGCGGTCGTGGAGTGGAGCTGGAACCTGCTCGCGGAGGACGCCAGGGCGGCGCTGCGCACGCTGTCCGTCTTTCCTGGTGGCTTCTCCGGCGAGGCGGGCGAAGAGGTGCTGGGGGAGGACGCGCTGTCCCTGCTGGAGCAGTTGGCCGGTCAGTCGCTGCTGACCGTCGCCGACACTCCGGTCGGGGTTCGGTTCCGGATGCTGGAGACCGTACGGGAGTTCAGCGCGGCCCGGCGCGCGGAGGCGGGCGAGGAAGAGGCGGCCATCGGCCGGTTCGTCGCCTGGGCGCGGGACTTCGGGGTCGCGCACCACGACTGGCTCTTCGGCCCGGAACCCCTGGCGGCCGGGGAGCGGATCAGACCCGAGCAGGACAACCTCGTACTGGCCCTGCGGTACGCCCTGGCCCGTACGGACGGCCCCACCACCGCCGCCCTCACCGCCGTCCTCGCCGCCCTGTGGTCCACCGACTCCGACTACCCCCGCCTCGCCACCCTCGCCGCGGACACCGGCCCGCCGCTGTCGCACTACCACCCCGAGCCCGGGTACGTCGAAGTCGCCCGCACCGCGGCGGTGTTGTGCACGGCGGGTCTGTTCATGAACTTCGGCCCGCACGTCGTACGCCACCTCGTCACCCTCCGGCGGCTGCCCCCGGCCCCGCCGGACACGCTGCTGCGCGCCACGGCGGTGGTGCTGAGCGCGGTCCCGGAGATGCTGCCTCCCCGCTACGACGTGCTGCGGAAGCTCTGCGACAGCGACCGGCCGCTGGTCGTCGGCATCGCCGAGTGCGTCGCCACGTACGTCTGGGAGTACGAGCACGACATCGACGGCGCGCTGGCCTCGGCGCGGCGGATGATCGCCGCGCTGGCGGCGAGCGACAACCCGTCCCTGGGGGTCATGGCCCACTCCCGGCTGAGCGAGCTGTGCTTGAAGGTGGGGGAGGGCGAGGCCGCGTACGGGTACCTCAGGACCGCGCTGGAGACGCTGCGGCGGCTCGGCGGCGAGCACGACTACATCGGCATCCGCTGGGGTCTCGCGCTCGCCTGTCTGCAGCGCGGCGATCCCGACGAGGCCGAGTACTGGCTGTCGCAGGCGGAGGGGGACAGCGCGCGGCAGCAGGACGCCTTCTACAGCCCCGACCTCGGCGTGCGCGCCGAGATCGCGCTCGCGCGTGGGCTGACGGAGGCCGGGCTCGGCCTGTGGCGCGGCGCCGTGGAGCGGATGTTCGAGGCGGGTTCGCCGTACGGCGGCGACCCCTGGGTCGACCAGTGGGCGCTGCAGATCCACTCGGCGGCGGTGACGGCGCACGCCCACGCCGGTCGCCCGGAGCTGGTCGCG
Organism: Streptomyces sp. NPDC001700; assembly: GCF_053596435.1. Taxonomy (NCBI): domain Bacteria; kingdom Bacillati; phylum Actinomycetota; class Actinomycetes; order Kitasatosporales; family Streptomycetaceae; genus Streptomyces; species Streptomyces sp. NPDC001700. Next base: position 1,524 of record NZ_JBSFGE010000002.1, on the reverse strand, counting down.
GAGCAGACCGAACGGCTGCGGACGCTGCTGTCCGGTCCGTCCTGCCCACCCATGGAGCTGCCTGTCCTCGGGACGGTGCTGCACGCGCTCGGCATGGCGGGGATCGCGTCCGGGGACGCCCGTGGCGTACGGATGATCGCGCTGGCCGAACGGCTGCGGGTGCTACGCGAGTTCCAGCCGACGATGTCGGCGGCCCGCGCCCGGCGGGCGGTCGAGGAGGCCGACGGGAACGCTGCCGGGGCGGCGTACGCCGACGCGGTGTCGGAGTACGCCGCCCTCGGGCGGGACGCGTTGCGGGAGGCCGCCCGCGCGCTCATTTCGGGTCGCGCCTGAACAGCGACTTCGACCAGAAGTAGCCGAGCACGGTCAGACCCAGGGACCAGCCGATCGTGATCCACCCGTTGTGGCCGATCTCGCTGCCGAGCAGCAGTCCGCGCAGGGTCTCGATGGCGGGGGTGAACGGCTGGTACTCGGCGACCGGCTGGAACCAGTCCGGCATCGCGTCTACGGGCACGAAGGCGCTGGAGATGAACGGGAGCATGATCAGCGGCATCGCGTTGTTGCTGGCGGCCTCGGCGTTCGGGCTGGCCATGCCCATTCCGACGGCCATCCAGGTGAGCCCCGTGGCGAAGAGGACGAGCAGCCCAAACGCCGCCAGCCACTCCAGGGCGGTGGCGTCCGTGGACCGGAAGCCGATGGCCACGGCGACGGCGCCGACGAGCACCACGCTGATGACCGCCTGCAGCACGCTGCCGACGACGTGTCCGATGAGCACGGAGCCGCGGTGGATCGCCATCGTGCGGAAGCGGGCGATGATGCCCTCCGTCATATCCATGGAGACGGATACCGCGGTCCCCGCCGGGGTGGCGCCGATGGTCATCACCAGGATGCCCGGGACGAGGTAGGCGATGTACTGGGAGCGATCGGCACCGCCGCCCCCGATACCCGCGCTCATCACGTCGCCGAAGACGTAGACGAAGAGGAGCAGCAGGACGATCGGCGTCAGGAGGATGTTCAGCGTGAGGGAGGGGTAGCGCCGGGCGTGGAGGAGGTTGCGGCGCAGCATGGTGGCGGAGTCGCGGACGGCGAGGGGGAGAGTGCTCATCGGACGGTCTCCTTGGGCTGGTTGGGCTGGTGGGGGATGGTGTTGTCGCCGGTGAGGGCGAAGAAGACGTCGTCGAGGTCGGGGGTGTGCACGGTCAGCTCGTCGGCCTCGATTCCGGCGGAGTCCAGCCAGTCGAGGAGGGAGCGCAGTTCGCGCTGGCTGCCGTCGCTCGGGATCTGCAGGGCGAGGGCTTCGTCGTCCCGGGTGGCCTCGCGCAGAGCTGCGGCGGCGCTCTGGTAGGTGGCCGGGTCGGTGAAGCGGAGGCGGATGTGTCCGCCGGGGATGAGCCGTTTCAGTTCGTCGGCGGTGCCGTGGGCGGCGATCTTGCCGTCGTTGAGTACGGCGATGCGGTCGGCGAGTTGGTCGGCTTCTTCGAGGTATTGGGTGGTGAGGAAGACGGTGACGCCGCCGGTGACGAG
>NZ_JBSFGE010000001.1:632890-734164 GCF_053596435.1 Streptomyces sp. NPDC001700 | reverse complement strand
TTATCTTCCCCGCCCACCCCCTATATACACCCCCCTCACCACACATTCTTCCCCCCCCCCCCCCCCGGGGGGGGGGGGGGCCCCCCCCCCCCCCCCACCGCCCCGCGGTCGTTGCTCCGGGTGCTCCTGCGCACCCGTAGGTCTGTGGGCCTGTGGGTCTGTGGGCCTGTGGGCCTGTGGGTCTCCGCACACTCTGGCATCGCAGGTCAAATGCGAGTTGACGGCCATTCGCACCCCATGGTGGACTTCCCGAGCCAAACGGCGGCAGGAGAGGAAGCCGGTGAGAATCCGGCGCGGTCCCGCCACTGTCACCGGGGAGCGCTCTCCCTCACCGCAAGGGGTCACGGCCGTCCGTTACGCAGGATGGCTGGAAGACCGGGAGAGCCGCGGATCCGGGAGCCAGGAGACTTTCACCGCCGGTCACGTCGAGCCAGGGCGCGGACCCTGAGTGAGGACATACCGCCATGCCCGGCATCGCCACGCCGCCATCAGCTCCATCCGTTCGTGTGCCCCGCCGCAGAGGCCTGACGGCGGTCTGAGGATGCGTGCCGACCACGCCTCGTACGCGTGCGGCGCCGCACTCGGCTTCCTCGTCGACCTCGCCGCGGGCGATCCGCGCCGCGGCCATCCGGTGGCCGCGTTCGGGCGCGCCGCCTCGGCCGTCGAGCGGCGGCTGTGGCGTGACCACCGTGGTTCCGGGGCGCTGCACACCGCGCTGTGCGCGGGCGGCGCGGCCGCCGGTGCCGCGCTGCTGGCCCGTACCGTACGCACCCTCGCGGGGCCCCGCCGTACGCCCGACGTCGCGCTGACCGCCGCCGCCACCTGGGCCGTGCTGGGCGGCACCTCGCTGGTCCGGGAGGCCCGGGCCATTGGTGACGCGCTGGCCGCCGGGGACGCCGACGCCGCGCGGGAGCGGCTGCCGCATCTGTGCGGACGCGACCCGCAGGCGCTGGACGAGCAGCAGATCGCGCGGGCGGTCGTCGAGTCGGTGGCCGAGAACACCTCGGACGCGGTGGTGGGCGCCCTGGTGTGGGGGGCCGTGGCCGGGGTGCCGGGGCTCGTCGGCTTCCGCGCCGTCAACACGCTGGACGCCATGGTGGGCCACAAGTCGGCCCGCTACCGCCGGTTCGGCTGGGCCTCGGCCCGGCTGGACGACGCCGCGGGCTGGCCCGGCGCCCGTCTCACGGCGGCCCTGGCCACGTTGGCCGGATCCGATCCGCGCGGCGCGTGGCGCGCCTGGCGCGACGACGGCGGACGCCACCCGAGCCCCAACGCGGGCCCGGTGGAGGCGGCGTTCGCGGGCGCGCTGGGCGTCCGGCTGGGCGGCACGCTGGCGTACGCGGGCCGGGTCGAGCACCGGCCCGTGCTGAATCCGGGCGGCCGTCCCGTGACGGCGGCCGACATCCCTCGCGCGATCGCTCTCTCGCGGCGGGTGTCGGCGCTCGCCCTGCTCATCACCGCCGCGGGCCGTTCCGCGGTCGGCCAGGAAAGGGTGAAGCGATGACCCTGGGGGGCGGACTGCTCGTCGCGGGGACGACCTCGGACGCCGGTAAGAGCGTCGTCACGGCGGGCATATGCCGCTGGCTGGCGCGCAAGGGGCTCCGGGTCGCCCCGTTCAAGGCGCAGAACATGTCGCTCAACTCCTTCGTCACCCGTGACGGCGCCGAGATCGGGCGCGCCCAGGCCATGCAGGCGGCCGCCGCGCGCGCCGAACCGAGCGCCCTGATGAACCCGGTCCTGCTGAAGCCCGGCAGCGACCGCAGCAGCCAGGTGGTGCTGCTCGGCAAGCCGGTGGGGGAGATGACCGCGCGTGGCTACCATTCCGAGCGGCGGCGCGAAGGGCTGCTGGAGACCGTCACCGAGTGCCTGAGCGAGCTGCGGCGCACCCATGACGCGGTGATCTGCGAGGGCGCGGGCAGCCCGGCCGAGATCAATCTGCGCCGTACCGACATCGTCAACCTGGGCCTGGCCCGCTCCGCCGGGCTGCCGGTCGTCGTGGTCGGGGACATCGACCGCGGCGGCGTCTTCGCGTCCTTCTTCGGTACGACCGCGCTGCTGTCCCGCGAGGACCAGCGGCATATCGCGGCCTATGTGGTGAACAAGTTCCGCGGCGATGTGAGCCTGCTGGAACCCGGTCTGGACATGCTGCGCGACCTCACCGGACGGCCGACCGTCGGCGTGCTGCCGTACGCGCACGGTCTCGGCATCGACGAGGAGGACGGGCTGCGCGTCTCGCTGCGCGGCACGGTGCGCGAGAGCGTCGTCGCACCGCCGTACGGCGCGGATGTGCTGCGGGTCGCGGTGGCCGCCGTACCGCTGATGTCCAACTTCACCGACGTGGACGCGCTGGCCGCCGAACCGGGCGTGATCGTGCGCTTCGTGGACCGCCCGGAGGAACTGGCCGACGCCGACCTGGTGGTGCTGCCGGGCACCCGGGGCACCGTGAAGGCGCTGGAGTGGCTGCGCGAGCGCGGGCTCGCCGACGCGATCGCCCGGCGGGCCACGGAGGGGCGGCCGGTGCTCGGCCTCTGCGGCGGCTTCCAGGCGCTCGGCTACGCAATCGATGACGAGGTCGAGTCGAAGGCCGGGACGGTCGCGGGCCTCGGGCTGCTGCCCGTACGGATCCGCTTCGCCACGGGTAAGACCCTGGCCCGGCCGGTGGGCGAGGCGCTGGGCGAACGGGTGGAGGGCTACGAGATCCACCACGGGGTCGCCGAACTGCTGGACGGCGGCGACGAACCCTTCCTGGACGGCTGCCGGGTGGGCTCCGTATGGGGCACGCACTGGCACGGCTCGCTGGAGAGCGACGGCTTCCGCCGCGCCTTCCTGCGGCGGGTCGCGGCGGCGTCGGGCCGGGCGTTCGTACCCGCGCCGGACACCCGCTTCGCGGAGCTGCGCGAGGAGCAGCTGGACCGGCTGGGCGATCTGATCGAAGAGCACGCGGACACGGACGCGCTGCTGAGGCTCATCGAGGGCGGCGTACCGGACGGGCTGCCCTTCGTGCCGCCCGGGGCGCCGGGAGGAACGGGTTGAGGACACCGGAACGGTCGGTACGACCGGGACGACTGGCGCCACCGGCATCACCGGCACGCGACCGCGCACGCACCGTAGGAGGTACCCGAGCATGACCACCACTGCCTACCCGTTCACCGCGGTCGTCGGAATGGACGACATGCGGCTCGCCCTGCTCCTCAACGCCGTCTCACCCGCCGTGGGCGGTGTGCTGGTGCGCGGTGAGAAGGGCACGGCCAAGTCGACCGCCGTGCGCGCGCTGTCCACACTGCTGCCGCCGGTCGATGTCGTCCCCGGGTGCCGCTTCTCGTGCGATCCGGCCGCGCCCGACCCAAGCTGCCCGGACGGTCCGCACGAGACCGTCACGGGGGACGCGCGCGCCGCCCGGATGGTGGAGCTGCCGGTCGGCGCCTCCGAGGACCGTCTCGTGGGGTCGCTGGACATCGAGCGGGCGCTGTCGGACGGGGTCAAGGCGTTCGAGCCGGGGCTGCTCGCCGACGCGCACCGCGGGGTGCTGTACGTCGACGAGGTCAACCTGCTGCACGACCACCTGATCGACCTGCTGCTCGACGCGGCCGCCATGGGCGCCTCCTATGTGGAGCGCGAGGGCGTCTCCGTACGGCACGCCGCGCGCTTCCTCCTGGTGGGCACCATGAACCCGGAGGAGGGCGAGCTGCGGCCGCAGCTGCTGGACCGCTTCGGGCTCACCGTCGAGGTCACGGCGTCGCGGGACACCGAGGAGCGGGTCGAGGTGGTGCGCCGCAGGCTGGCGTACGACGAGGACCCGGCCGGGTTCGCCGCGCGCTGGGCGCGCGAGGAGGGCGAGCTGCGGGACCGGATAGCCGCAGCGCGCGCCCTGCTGCCCGCCGTCCGGCTGGGCGACCGCGCGCTGCGGCAGATAGCGGCGGTGTGCGCGGCGTTCGAGGTGGACGGGATGCGCGCGGACATCGTGACGGCGCGTACGGCGACGGCGCTGGCCGCCTGGGCGGGCCGGACGGACGTACGCACCGAGGACGTGGGGCAGGCGGCGCTGCTGTCGCTCCCCCACCGGCGGCGGCGGGCGCCGTTCGACGCGCCGGGGCTGGACGAGGACAAGCTGGACGAGGTGCTGCGGCAGTTCGAGGACGACGAGCCGGAGCCCGAGCCGGAGGCCGCTGAGACCGAGGAAGGCCCCGATGACGACCCCGACGGGCCGGGCGGCGGCGGTTCCGACGGCGGAGACGGCCCCGAGGGGCCCGGCGGTGGCCGTCCGCAGGACGGCGGGCAGGAGCAGGCGCCGCCGCCCGGCGCGCCGGAGCCGTCCATTCCCGAGCAGCGGTCGGCCGAGCCCGAGGCGGCCGGGGCCGACGCCGAGCCCTCCGCGTCCGAGTCCGCGTCCGAGGAGGGCGGCGGGGCCGGTGGCGGCGGCGCCGAGCGGGCGGCCGTGGGCGCCGCGGATCCGTTCCGGACCCGGCGGCTGGACGTGCCGGGGCTCGGCGAGGGCGCGGCGGGGCGGCGGTCGCGCGCCCGCACCGCGCACGGCCGCACGGCCGGTGCGCGCCGCCCCCAGGGGACGCTGACCTCGCTGCACTTGGCGGCGACGGTACGGGCTGCCGCCCCGCATCAGCACGCGCGCGGGCGGCGCGGGCCCGGGCTGCTGGTGCGCCGGGACGATCTGCGGGAGGCGGTGCGCGAGGGCCGGGAGGGCAACCTCGTGCTGTTCGTCGTGGACGCGTCGGGCTCGATGGCCGCCCGTAAGCGCATGGGCGCGATCAAGGGCGCGGTGCTGTCGCTGCTGCTGGACGCCTACCAGCGGCGGGACAAGGTCGGCCTGATCACCTTCCGGGGGACGGGCGCGGAGCTGGCGCTGCCGCCCACCTCGTCGGTGGACGCGGCCGCCGCCCGGCTGGAGCAGCTGCCGACCGGCGGCCGCACGCCGCTGGCGGCGGGGCTGCTGAAGGCCCGCGAGGTGCTGCGGGTGGAGCGGCTGCGGGACCCCTCGCGCCGTCCGCTGCTGGTCGTGGTGACCGACGGACGGGCCACCGAATCGAAGAAGGCCACGGTGTCCGACGGGTCCACGCCGGTGGAGCGGGCCGGGCGCGCGGCGCGGCTGCTCGCGGGCGACGGGGTCGCCTCGGTGGTGGTCGACTGCGAGTCGGGGCCGGTGCGGCTGGGCCTGGCGGGGGCGCTCGCCCGCGATCTGCGGGGCACCCCGATCACCCTGGACGAACTGCGCGCGGACAGCGTGACGGCGCTGGTCCGCGATGTACGGACGGTACAGAACACACGAAGGGCAGCCTGATGCCGCAAGGAAAACCGTCCGTCGTCCCCGACGACGGACTGACCACCCGCCAGCGCCGCAACCGGCCGCTCGTGTTCGTGCACACGGGCGTGGGGAAGGGAAAGTCGACGGCCGCGTTCGGCCTGGCGCTGCGGGCGTGGAACCAAAACTGGCCGGTCGGTGTATTCCAATTTGTAAAGTCCGCGAAGTGGAAGGTCGGCGAGGAGCGTGCGCTGCGCGTCCTCGGCGACTCGGGCGAAGGGGGGACCGTCGCATGGCACAAGATGGGCGAGGGCTGGTCGTGGGTCCAGCGCGACATGGCTTCCAGCGAGGAGGCCGCACGCGAGGGCTGGGAGCAGGTCAAGCGCGATCTCGCGGCGGAGACATACCGGCTCTATGTGCTGGACGAGTTCGCGTACCCCATGCACTGGGGCTGGGTGGATCCTGAGGAAGTGGTGTCGGTCCTGCGCGACCGACCGGGCACGCAGCACGTCGTCATCACGGGGCGCAACGCCCCGGCGGCGCTGGTGGACTTCGCCGACCTGGTCACCGACATGTCCAAGGTCAAGCACCCGATGGACACCGGTCAGAAGGGCCAGCGAGGCATCGAGTGGTGAGAGTTCCCCGACTGGTCGTCGCCGCGCCCGCCTCCGGCAGCGGCAAGACGACCGTCACCGCGGGGCTGATGGCCGCCTTCGCGGAGCGCGGTCTGGATGTGTCCCCGCACAAGGTGGGCCCGGACTACATCGATCCTGGCTATCACGCGCTGGCCGTCTCCTCCGCCAGTGGCGCGGCGTTCGGTGGTGGGGCCGGGCGGCCGGGCCGGAATCTGGACGCCTATCTGTGCGGTCCGGACCGGATCGCCCCGCTGTTCCTGCATGGGGCGGCGGGCTGCGACCTGGCCCTGGTCGAGGGCGTGATGGGGCTGTTCGACGGGGCGGCCGGGCAGGGCGAGCTGGCCTCGACGGCCCAGGTGGCCAAGGTGCTGCGGGCGCCGGTGGTGCTGGTGGTGGACGCGTCCTCGCAGTCGCGTTCGGTGGCGGCGCTGGTGCATGGCTTCGCCTCCTGGGACCCGGAGGTGCGGGTCGCGGGGGTGATCCTCAACAAGGTCGCGTCCGACCGCCACGAGACGATGCTCAGGGAGGCGCTGGAAGGGGCCGGGGTGCCGGTGCTCGGCGCGCTGCGCCGGATGCGCGAGGTCGGGACGCCGAGCCGCCACCTCGGTCTGGTGCCGGTGGCCGAGCGGCGCACGGAGGCGACGGATTCGGTGGCGGCGCTGGCCGCGTGGGTGCGGGAGGGGTGCGATCTCGACGGGCTGATGGCGCTGGCGGGCAGCGCGCCTCCCCTGTCAGGACCGGTGTGGGATCCGGTGGCGGAGCTGGGCCCGGCGGCGGTGGCCGCGACGGAGGGACCACGGGCGCAGGGCATACGGGCGCGGGGCCCACGGCCGGTGGTCGCCGTGGCGGGCGGGGCCGCGTTCACGTTCTCCTACGCGGAGCACACCGAACTGCTCACCGCCGCGGGCGCGGAGGTCGTGCCGTTCGACCCGCTGCGGGACGAGCGCCTCCCCGCCGGGACCGGCGGGCTGGTGATCGGTGGCGGCTTCCCGGAGGTGTACGCACCGGAGCTGTCCGCGAACGAGCCGCTGCGCGCCGAGGTCGCCAAGCTGGCGGCGACCGGTGCGCCTATCGCCGCCGAGTGCGCCGGGCTGCTGTATCTGGCGCACTCGCTGGACGGCCGCCCGATGTGCGGAGTGGTGGACGCCGAGGCACATATGTCGGATCGGCTGACGCTGGGCTACCGTGAGGCCGTGGCCATTTCCGACACATCCCTCGCCGTCGCGGGGACCCGGGTGCGCGGCCATGAGTTCCACCGCACCACCGTCGAGCCGGGCGCCGGGCAGACACCCGCCTGGGGGCTCGTCCATCCGCAGCGCCGCGCCGAAGGGTTCGCCCCGGGCAACGTGCATGCCTCGTATCTGCATGTGCACTGGGCCGCGGTGCCCAGTGTGGCGGCCCGGTTCGTCGCCGGATGTGTGCCCGCCGCCGGATGACGGAGGCGGTGACCTGACGTGGACCATCCACAGTGGCCGGATCTGGTCGTCGGCGTCGGCGCGGGGCGGGGCGTGTCCGTGGGCGAGGTGGCCGGGCTGGTGGCGGCGGCCCTCGCCGGGGCGGGCCTTTCGCCCGGCGGCGTCGCCGAGTTGGCGACGGTCGAGGCCAAGACCGGGGAGCCCGGGCTGATGGCCGTGGCCGAGCGATTCGGCGTGCCGCTGCGTGGGTACGGAGCGGAGATGCTGGCCGCCGTCGAGGTGCCGAACCCGTCCAGGGCGGCGCTCACCGCAACAGGGACGCCCAGTGTCGCCGAGGCGGCCGCGCTGCTGGCCGCCGGGCCGGGGGGCGAACTACTCGTCCCCAAGCGGGCGTCGGCGCCCGGCGGTGGCAGGCCGTCGAGGGCCACCTGCGCGATCGCCCGCCGTATCGCCCGCCGTGGTCCGCAGGACGGCCGAAGACCTGCCGTGGCGTGTCCCGACGGCGCTCAGTAACGTCTCGGGGCGAGACTGCGCTTTGCACCGTGAGACCTGCTTTACCCTGCACCAAGGAGACCTCGTGACGACCCCGCCCGCGCTGCTCATCGCAGGCATCGGCAGCCGAGACGAGCGGCGCGCCGCCGCCTTCCAGGACTTCGTACGGGAGTTGGGCGCGCAGCACCCGGATCTGCCCGTGGCGGGCGGCCTCACCGGGCCGGGCGCGCCCCCGCTGTCCGACGCGGTGGCCCGGCTCGTCGGGGAGGGGGTGACCCGGTTCGTCGTCGTGCCCCTCAGTCTGATCCCGGTGGAACATCCGAGAGACGGGGTCGCCGCCGCGCTGGCCCAGGAGGCGGAGCGGCACGCGGACGCCTCGTTCGACTTCGGCCGCCCGCTGGGCCCGGACCCCCGGCTGCTGCGGGTGCTGGAGCGGCGGCTGGACGAGGCGCTGGGCGGCGGTCGGCGCTCCCCCTCGGACCGGGCGCAGACGACGGTGCTGCTGGTGGGCGACGGGTCGCCGCTGCCGGAGGGCAACGCCGAGGTGCACCGGGCCGCCCGGCTGCTGTGGGAGGGCCGTGGTTTCGCGGGCGTCGAGACGGCCTTCGCCTCGCTCGCCGCGCCGGACGTGCCCTCGGGCCTCGACCGCTGTGTGCGGCTCGGGGCGCGGCGGATCGTGGTGCTGCCGTATTTCCTGTTCGGCGGCGACGCGCTGGAGCGGGTGCGGCAGCAGGCGGAGGGCTGGGCGCTCGCCTATCCGGAGGCCGAGGTGGTGTCCGCCGATGTCATCGGCTCGACCACGGAGTTGGCGGAGCTGGTCCTGGAGCGCTACGAGGAGGCGGCCGGGGTGCCCGGGCGGGCGCGGCTCGACCCGGAGGCACACGCCCACTCCCACCCGGACCTCCACGCCGATGTCCGCTGACATACCCGCCGGCAAGGCGGCGGACAACGCGGCGGACGGGGCGGCCCCGGGGTTCGATCTGCGGCACCACGGGGACGCGGAGGTGCGGGGCGCCGACGCCGGGCTGACGGACCTCGCGGTCAACGTCCGGGCCGGTACGCCGCCGCGCTGGCTCAAGGACCGTATCGCCGCGTCCCTCGACGGACTGGCCGCCTACCCGGACGGGCGGGCGGCGCGCGCGGCGGTGGCCGCCTGCCATGCGGTGCCCGAGGGGCGGGTGCTGCTGACGGCGGGTGCCGCGGAGGCGTTCGTGCTGATCGCCCGCGCCGTCAGGGCCCTGCGCCCGGTGGTGGTGCATCCGCAGTTCACCGAGCCGGAGGCCGCGTTGCGGGACGCCGGGCACGCGGTGGAGCGGGTGCTGCTGGATGAGCGGGACGGCTTCCGGCTGGACCCGGCGGCGTTGCCGGACGACGCCGATCTGGTGGTCGTCGGCAACCCCACCAACCCCACCTCCGTGCTGCACCCGGCCGCCACGCTCGCCGGACTGGCCCGGCCCGGGCGGACGCTGGTGGTGGACGAGGCGTTCATGGACGCGGTGCCGGGCGAGCCCGCGTCGCTCGCCTCGCGCACCGATGTGCCGGGGCTGGTGGTGCTGCGCAGCCTCACCAAGACCTGGGGGCTCGCGGGGCTGCGCGTCGGCTACGTGCTGGCGGACCCCGAGTTCATCGCCGGGCTTGAGCGGGTGCAGCCGCTGTGGCCGGTGTCCGCCCCCGCCCTGGTGGCGGCGGAGGCGTGCTGCGAGCCCGCCGCGCTGGCCGAGGCGGCCCGGGCCGCCGAGCGGTCCGCCGCCGACCGCGCCCATCTGACCGGTCGCCTGAGCGAGTTCGCCGGGGCCGGGCTGCGGGTGTGCGGTCCGGCGGCCGGTCCGTTCGTGCTGATCCAGCTGCCGGGCGCGGCGGCGATACGGGCCCGTCTCCGCGAACTCGGCTTCGCGGTGCGCCGCGGCGACACGTTCCCGGGCCTGGGCCCGGACTGGCTACGGCTGGCCGTCCGCGACCGCGACACGACCGACCGCTTCGTCATCGCCCTGGCCAAGGCCCTGAACGACGCCTGAGCGACGGCCTGAGCCAACGGCCTGAGCCACGCCTGAGCGACGAAGGGCCGGGGCCTGCCCGGGCGATGGGAGACGCGCCGGGCAGGCCCAGGGGGTGTCCTGATCGGCAGGACGCCCCCTACGCCGGTACCGGGGGTCGGGGTGGGTCGACCACCGGCACCGGCCGCTGGGTGGGGTTGTGCCTACGCATCACCGCGCGTTCCGGAGGCCCGTCGGCGGCGGGCCATGAACACCGCGCCGCCGCCCGCGGCGAGCAGCACGGCGCCGCCTGCCACCAGGTACGGGGTGGCCGAGCTGCCGCCGGTCTCGGCGAGGTGCTCCGGCTTGGGCTCCGGCTTGGTCTGGTTGACGACCTCCGGCTCCTCCTCCTTGGCCGGGGCGCCGGGCGCCTCGCAGGTGGCGTGGGCCAGGGTGACCTGGCCCACGACCTCGGAGACGTTGAGCTTGAGCGGGTTCACCGAGACCTTCAGCGAGAGGGCGGTGGCCGCCGCGGTGCGCGAGGTGGTCGCGGTGCGCGACAGATCCAGGTTCACCTGGCCGAGGGAGGGCACGTCGACCTTGGTCGAGCCGCCCGCGGTCAGGGTGACCTTCTTGCCGAGCACGCTGACCGTGCCGAGCAGGTTGGAGTCGGCGGTCGGCTTCTTCCCGGCCGCGCACACGGCCTTCGAGGTGACCTGCTCCACCGTGATGAGCGGCACCCCGAGCAGCCCCGGCACGTTCACCTTGGCGTTGACGAGGTTGGAGTAGCCCTCGGACCGGGACTTGTCCGTGGCGGCGCGGGCCGTGGCCACATCGGCGCGCAGCACGCTGAAGGGGCGGTCGCCGTTGACCCCGGCGACCGTCGCGCTGAGCGCGGTCTTGCTGGCGGTCTTGGGCGCCTGCACTTCGTTCAGCGAGGTCACCAGCGGTGCGGTGACGGTCTTGTTGAGGAGCGAGACGCTCAGGTCGGTACGGAGCACTGCCGCGCTCGCCTTGCCGGCGGCGACGGTGTGGCCGGTCCGGGCGTGCGCCGTGCCCGCGGGCAGGACGCCCAGGACGGAGACGGCGGTGGCTGCGGAGACGGCCGCCAGACGGCGGGCGGGCATGCCGAAGAAGGTATTGCTTGAAAAGGACACGTGAGTTGACCCCCACAGGAGACATGGAGCCGCCGGCGCCTGCCGCGGGGGACTCCACGGGCGCCGACGGCCTCGACCACGCCATATTTGCGCACCGAGGGTAAACAGGCAGACACATGAAGTCCGTTCATCCCAAAGGGTGTTGTTCGCCGAAGCGTTCGACCTCGGAGTGCTCCCGTGCCCCGCTCAGAACACGCGGCCCCGTAGCACCACGTGGCGCGGCGCCGTCAGGACCCGTACGTCGTCGCGTGGGTCGGCGTCGTACAGCACGAGGTCGGCGGCGGCGCCCTCGGTGATGCCCGGTCGTCCGAGCCAGGCCCGCGCGCCCCAGGTGGCGGCCGACAGGGCGTCGCGCACCGGGATGCCCGCCTTCACCAGTTCGGCGACCTCCTGGCCGATCAGCCCGTGCGCGAGCGAACCGCCCGCGTCGGTGCCGGTGTAGACGGGGATGCCCGCGTCCCAGGCGGCGCGCACCGTGTCGTAGCGCCGCGCGTGCAGCCGCCGCATGTGGTCGGCCCAGCGCGGGAACTTGGCCTCGCCGCCCTCCGCGAGCCGGGGGAAGGTGGCGATGTTGACGAGGGTCGGCACGATGGCGACGCCGCGTTCGGCGAAGAGCGGGATGGTGTCCTCGGTCAGCCCGGTCGCGTGCTCGATGCAGTCGATCCCGGCCTCGACCAGCGGGGCCAGCGTCTCTTCGGCGAAGCAGTGCGCGGTGACCCGCGCCCCGAGCCGGTGTGCCTCGGCGATGGCCGCCTCGACCGCCCCGCGCGGCCAGCAGGCGGAGAGATCACCGGTGTCCCGGTCGATCCAGTCGCCGACGAGCTTGACCCAGCCGTCGCCCCGGCGTGCCTCCGCCGCCACGTAGGCGACCAGGTCATCCGGTTCGATCTCGTGCGCGTAGTTGCGGATGTAGCGCTTGGTGCGGGCGATGTGGCGGCCCGCCCGGATGATGCGGGGCAGGTCCTCGCGGTCGTCGACCCAGCGGGTGTCGGACGGCGATCCGGCGTCGCGCAGCAGCAGCGCCCCGGCGTCGCGTTCGGTGAGTGCCTGCTTCTCGCTCGTCGCGTCGTCCACCGCGCCATGGGCGTCCAGGCCGACGTGGCAGTGGGCGTCGACCAGACCCGGCAGCACCCAGCCGTCCAGCCGCCGGACATCCCGCGCCCCGGCCGGACGGTCGAAGGTGATCTTTCCGTCGACCACCCACAGTTCGTCCCGGACGCCACCGGCGTCCCCGTCCTCCGGGCCGACCAGGATCCGCCCCTTGATGTGCAGCACCGCGCTCTCCCTCATGTCACGCACTGTACGAGACGGGGCCAGGGCGCTGACCGGCCAATTCCCGGGCGGCGGACGGGCACCACTCGTACAACACGGGGAGCGCTGCTACGCTCACGCAACCCACCGGACGAGGGGCAGTGAGGAGGCCCGCGTGAGCACTCCTACGGATGGCCCGACACCCGCGGCCGCCTTACCGAAAAGCGACTTACGCGCGTCCGGCTTACCGGCCGCCGACGCGCAGGCGGAGTTCCGGGAGTTCTTCGAGCGCCACCACGCCGAGCTGGCCCGCCTCGCCCACCTGCTGCTCGGCAGTTCCGACGGGGCGGACGACCTGGCGGCCGACGCGCTGGTCGCGGTCTGGCACCGGTGGGACCGGGTACGGGTCGCCGAGCATCCGGCCGCGTACGCCCGGGGCGTGGTCGCCAACCTGGCCCGGTCCCGGATCCGCAGCCTGGTGCGCGAGCGGCGGCGGGTGGCGCTGTTCTCGTCGGAGCGCTCGGACCGGGTGGACGACCCGGATGTGTCCGCCGTGGTGGATGTGCAGGCCGCGCTGGTGAGGCTGCCGTTCCGGAAGCGGGCGTGTGTGGTGCTGCGGCACGCCTTCGACCTCTCGGAGCGGGATACGGCCCGCACCCTCGGCATCTCGGTGGGCACGGTCAAGAGCCAGACCTCCCGTGGCATCGCCGAGCTGGAGCGGCTGCTCGGCCCGCCCGACGACGACACCGAGCGGCCCTCGGCGGGGCCGCCGCCCCAGACGCAGCCCCAGACGCAGGCCCCCACGCAACCGCAGTCCCAAGCGCGGCCGCAGGAGACGGTACGGGGGCTCCGCCCCGGCCGTGTGGGCCACGCCGGGCACCCAGGAGGGAACGGTTGATGACCGACCATCGCGACGGCCGGCGCGATGTCGCGGCCGCACTGCGCGAGGCCGCCGACGCGCACCAGCCGGACCGGGCCCGGATGCTGGCCCGGGTCACCGCGGGCATGGCGGACGGCGAGCGGCGGTACGTCCGCCGGGTCCCGGCCCGGCAGTGGACCCGGGTGGTGGGCCCGGCCGCGGGGCTGGCCGCGGCGGTGGCCGCCGCCGGGATCGCGGTGGTGACGACCGACACCGCCGACGGGCCGCAGACGGTACGGACGTCGACCGAACCGGCCGCGCCGCCCGCGGGCGAGGGCGGCGACACGACGAGGCGGCCGGGCGGCGGCACGGAGGACGAGGCTGGTCGGCACACGCCGAGCGCCTTTCCCACTACGGTCGGTCCAAACCATCTCGCCGATCCGGCGGTGCGCTCGCGCGGGGCGATCAACGCCAATTCCAACCCGTACTGGGCGCAGAGTGACATCACGTTCACCAACAGCAAGCCGCTGACGTCGCTGACCGTGGAGCTGCGGGTCGCCGAGAACGGCGGGGTGCGCACCACCGGCTCCTGGAGCACGCTGCCCGCAGGCGACCTGGCCGTCTCGGTACGCTCCGAGGGCGGGGTGCTGGTCTACCGCTGGACGCTCCGGAAGGGAGCCACGGTGCCGGCCGGCCGCCATGTCTTCGCTGGGCAGTACAACCACGCCGAGGGCGACCGGGACGCCGGGCGGGACGGCTACTCCGCCTCCGGCAACGGCCCCTCCGGCGCATTCGCCGTCCGTGGCGACTTTCGGGTCTGAGTTCCGTGCGAGAAGCCCGGCGGAATGAATTCCGGAAGGCCTGAAGATAAATTCAGGGCGTTTTTCAAGTACATCTTCCCATGTCGTCTTCCCCCTCCCTCGACCTCTAAACGCACTTTTTTTAGTGGCCCACGACACGGTAATTCGGCACCATCACGCCCCCGTTACGTACATGTGACGCACTCCACATGCCGACCCTTTCACCCCGGTAACTCCCCCACAAATCCCCGCTTTTCGGCGATCCGCCGCGCGTACGCGCATCCGCGCGTGTTACCACATCGACCCCCCGCTACGTAACCCCTCTCCTCGATGCATTTTTCTATCCTGCTGGGTAAATTGAATTCGCATGACCGCCGCACAAGCAGACCGAGTAGGCGCCCGTAGCGAATTTGATTTGCCGGAGGGGCTCACCCTCGACACTCCACACGTCGAGGACGGAGCCGCGATCTGGCGAATCGCCCGCGACTCCAAGACTCTGGACCTCAACTCCTCCTACAGCTACCTCTTGTGGTGCCGCGACTTCGCCGCCACCTCCGTGGTGGCGCGCGACGCCGAGGGCGGACCGGTCGGCTTCATCACCGGCTACATCCGCCCTGAGCGGCCCGAGACCCTGGTCGTCTGGCAGGTCGCCGTCGACCAGTCGTGGCGCGGCCGCGGACTGGCCGCCACCCTGCTGGACGGGCTGACCGCGCGCGTCGCCGCGACGGGCGTCCGGGGAATCGAGACCACGATCACCCCGGACAACACCGCGTCGAACCGGCTGTTCACGTCCTTCGCCGAGCGGCACGGCGCGCCCGTCGAGCACGAGGTGCTCTTCGACGGCGGCATGTTCCCCGACGGAGGCCACGAGCCCGAGGTGCTCTACCGCATCGGCCCGCTCGCGGACCGCGACTGAGCCCCGGACACCCGAGGTCATCGCCGACATCCCCGATTTCCCGCCCCCGAACCCCCTGTACCCCCCGAGGGCGCACGCCCTCACCCCCTCACCCCTCGCACTCATCTCCCAGGAGAATGCTGTGACCATCACCCCGCCCGCCCTGAGCGTCTTCGAGGCCCTGGAGTCGGAGGTGCGCAGCTACTGCCGCGGTTGGCCTGCTGTGTTCGACCGCGCGCAGGGCAGCCACATGTACGACGAGGACGGCCATACCTACCTCGACTTCTTCGCCGGTGCCGGATCGCTCAACTACGGCCACAACAACCCGGTGCTGAAACGGGCCCTGATCGACTACATCGAGCGTGACGGCGTCACGCACGGTCTCGACATGTCGACCACGGCCAAGCGCGCGTTCCTGGAGTCCTTCCAGAACAACATCCTGCGCCCGCGTGACCTGCCCTACAAGGTCATGTTCCCGGGCCCGACGGGCACCAACGCGGTCGAGGCCGCGCTGAAGCTCGCCCGTAAGGTCAAGGGCCGCGAGTCGATCGTCTCGTTCACCAACGCCTTCCATGGGATGTCGCTGGGCTCGCTCGCCGTCACCGGTAACGCCTTCAAGCGCGCCGGCGCCGGTATCCCGCTGGTCCACGGCACCCCGATGCCGTTCGACAACTACTTCGACGGCACGGTCGAGGACTTCCTGTGGTTCGAGCGGCTGCTCGAGGACCAGGGCTCCGGCCTCAACAAGCCCGCCGCCGTGATCGTCGAGACGGTGCAGGGCGAGGGCGGCATCAACGTCGCGCGTCCCGAGTGGCTGCGCGCCCTGTCCGAGCTGTGCGAGCGCCAGGACATGCTGCTGATCGTCGACGACATCCAGATGGGCTGCGGCCGCACGGGTGCCTTCTTCTCCTTCGAGGAGGCGGGCATCACCCCGGACATCGTCACGGTCTCCAAGTCGATCAGCGGTTACGGCCTGCCGCTGGCGCTCACCCTCTTCAAGCCCGAGCTGGACATCTGGGAGCCCGGTGAGCACAACGGCACGTTCCGCGGCAACAACCCCGCGTTCGTGACCGCCGCCGCGACCCTGGACACCTACTGGGCCGACGGCCAGATGGAGAAGCAGACGCTGGCCCGCGGTGAGCAGGTCGAGCAGGGCCTGCGCGCCATCTGCGACGAGAACTCCGGTGTCAGCCACCGCGGCCGCGGCCTGGTGTGGGGCATGGAGTTCGAGGACAAGCCGCGCGCCTCCGCGGTGTGCGCCCGCGCCTTCGAGCTGGGCCTGCTGGTCGAGACCTCGGGTCCGCAGAGCGAGGTCGTCAAGCTGCTGCCGGCGCTGACGATGACACCCGAAGAGCTGGACGAGGGTCTGCGGATCCTCGCCCGGGCGGTCCGCGAGACCGCCTGAACACCCTCAGTAACGCAACTGCAGAAAGGTAGCGACTCACCGTGATCGTCCGATCCTTCAAGGACATCGAGGGAACCGACAGGCATGTAAAGGGCGCGTCGGGTACGTGGGAGAGCAAGCGGATCGTGCTCGCGAAGGAGCGGGTCGGCTTCTCCCTGCACGAGACCACGCTCTACGCGGGCACCGAGACGTCCATGTGGTACGCCAACCACATCGAGGCCGTCCTCTGCGTCGAGGGCGAGGCCGAGCTCACCAACGACGAGAACGGTGAGAAGCACATCATCACGCCCGGCACCATGTATCTGCTGGACGGCCACGAGAAGCACACCATGCGCATCAAAAAGGACTTCCGTTGCGTTTGTGTCTTCAACCCGCCGATCACCGGACGGGAGGACCATGATGAGAACGGGGTATACCCCCTGATCACCGAGACCGAGGAGGCATGATCCGATGACCACGGTCACTGACCTGTACCCGACCCGCGGTCCTCTCGAGGTGGCCACGCCCCGCGTGGACCCCGTCGTGTGGTCCGATCCCGGGGCCGAGGGTCCGATGCAAGCGTCCGAGCTGAGCGATTTCGATCGTGATGGCTTTCTGGCGATCGATCAGCTCATCACTCCGGATGAGGTCGCGGTCTACCGCGCCGAACTGGACCGGCTGATCGTCGACCCGGACGTGCGCGCCGACGAGCGCTCGATCATAGAGCCGAAGTCGCAGGACGTACGGTCGGTGTTCGAGGTGCACCGGATCAGCGAGGTCTTCGCCAATCTGGTGCGCGACCCGCGAGTAGTGGGTCGCGCACGGCAGATCCTCGGTTCGGACGTCTACGTCCACCAGAGCCGGATCAACGTCAAGCCGGGTTTCGGGGCCTCGGGCTTCTACTGGCACTCGGACTTCGAGACCTGGCACGCCGAGGACGGGCTGCCGAACATGCGGACCGTGTCGCTCTCGGTCGCCCTGACCGAGAACTTCGACACCAACGGCGGCCTCATGATCATGCCGGGGTCGCACCGCACGTTCCTCGGCTGCGCGGGCCAGACACCGAAGGACAACTACAAGAAGTCGCTGCAGATGCAGGACGCGGGCATTCCGTCCGACGAGGCGCTGTCCGGCTTCGCCGACAAACACGGCATCAAGCTGTTCACCGGCAAGGCCGGTTCGGCGACGTGGTTCGACTGCAACTGCATGCACGGCTCGGGCGACAACATCACGCCCTACTGGCGCAGCAACGTCTTCATCGTGTTCAACAGCGTGGAGAACACGGCGGTGGAGCCGTTCGCGGCGCCGGTGCGGCGGCCGGACTACATCGGGGCTCGGGACTTCACCCCGGTGAAGTGAGCCACCGATCCCCGTGACCGGGGATGGCCAGGGGGAGGGCGTGTGACGCCCTCCCCCTGGCCATCTGCGTTGTGCGGGGCCTTTCCCGGTGTTTCCCGGTGTTTCCCGGTGTCTTCCGGTGTCTTCCGGTGGGGCTGTCAGCCCTGCTGTTCCCGGAGGCCGTTCACCCGGCGGGGCAGCCCGAGCGGGTTCTCGTCGCGCAGCTCCGGCGGGAGCAGCGCGGGCGGGGTGTCCTGGTAGCTGACCGGCCGCAGCCAGCGCTCGATGGCGGTGCCGCCGACCGAGGTGGAGGTGGAGGTCGTCGCCGGGTACGGGCCGCCGTGGTGCTGGGCGGGGGCGACGGCGACACCGGTCGGCCAGCCGTTGACCAGGACCCGGCCCGCGAGCGGGGTCAGCTCGGCGATCAGCTCACCGGCCCGGCCCTCGGTGCCCTCGGCCTCGGCGGCGGAGATCTGGACGGTAGCGGTCAGGTTGCCCTGGAGGCGGCCGAGGACGGCGGTGACCTCGGCGTCGCTCCCGTACCGGGCGACGATGGTCACCGGGCCGAAGCACTCCTCCAGCAGCACATCGTGCGGCCCCTCCTCGGCGAGGCGGTGGGCCGGGACCGTGAGGAAGCCGGGGCTGACGCTGTGCTCGCCGCCGGAGCCCGGGGTCACCGGGGCGTCGACGTCCGCCAGCGCGGCGCGCTCCTTGACGCCCGCGACGAAGGCGTCCCGCATGCGGTGGTCGAGCAGCACCCCGGCGTCGGTGTTGCTGACGGCCTCGGTGAGCGACTTGACCAGCGCGTCCCCGGCCGCGCCCGCGGGCGCCAGCACGAAGCCGGGCTTGGTGCAGAACTGGCCCACGCCCAGCGTCATCGAACCGCCGAGCCCGGAGCCGATCTGCTCACCGCGCTCGGCGGCGGCCGCCTCGGTGACCACGACCGGGTTGAGGCTGCCGAGTTCGCCGTGGAAGGGGATCGGCACCGGCCGGGCGGCCGCCGCGTCGTACAGGGCGCGGCCGCCGCGGATCGAGCCGGTGAAGCCCGCGGCGGCGACCAGCGGGTGCTTGATGAGGTCGATCCCCGCGTCGAAGCCGTGCACCACGGAGATCACGTCGGCGGGCAGCCCGACCTGCTCGGCGGCCCGGCGCAGCGCGGAGGCGGCCACCTCGGAGGTCGCGGGATGGTCGGGGTGCGCCTTGACGACGACCGGGCAGCCCGCGGCGAGCGCGCTCGCGGTGTCGCCGCCGGGTACGGAGAAGGCCAGCGGGAAGTTGCTGGCGGCGTAGACGGCGACGACGCCGAGCGGCAGCTTGTAGCGGCGCAGATCGGGCCACGGCGGGGTCTGGGTGGCGTCCGCGTGGTCGACGTGGACGTCGAGGAAGGCGCCCTCGTCCACGACCTTCGCGAAGGACCGGAGCTGATAGCTGGTGCGGGCCAGCTCGCCGGTGAGCCGGGCCGGGCCGAGCGCGGTCTCCGCGTCGGCGGCCTCGACGAGCGTGTCGCGGGCCTCGTCGAGCAGATCGGCGGCGGTGCGCAGGAAGGCGGCGCGCACCGTACGGTCGGCGAGGGAGCCGCGCGCGGCGTCGGCCGCCCGCACCACCTTGTCGACCTCCTCCGCCGTGGCTTCGACCGCTACCTGCTCGCGCTGCTTTCCGGTTCGGGGGTCGACGCTCCACACTGGTGCTGACACCGCGGATTCCTCCTGCTGTGTTACCCGCTGCTTGCGTCCCGCACATCGGCTGTTGTTCGATATGCTGAACGCTGTCCCGGTTGATGAATTCCATCGGGACTCTATGGCTGGTCGAACAGAGGGGTCAAGGCGATGACAGCTGCCGAGACGGGCGGGGCCCAGGTCAAGTCGGCGGTCCGCACGGTCGAACTGCTGGAGTTCTTCGCCGGTAGGCCCGGCATGCACAGTCTGGCATCCGTGCAGGAGGCCGTGGGCTACCCCAAGTCCAGCCTGTACATGCTGCTGCGCACCCTGGTCGAGCTGGGCTGGGTGGAGACGGACGCGACCGGCACCCGGTACGGCATCGGGGTGCGGGCGCTGCTCGTCGGCACGTCGTACATCGACGGCGACGAGGTCGTGGCCGCCGCCCGCCCCACCCTGGACCGGCTCTCGGACGACACCACCGAGACCATCCACCTCGCGCGGCTCGACGGCACCAACGTGGTGTACCTCGCCACCCGCCAGTCCCAGCACTATCTGCGCCCCTTCACCCGCGTCGGCCGCCGCCTCCCGGCCCACTCCACCTCGCTGGGCAAGGCGCTGCTGGCCACGTACACCGACGAGCAGGTGCGCAAGCTGCTGCCGGAGACGCTGAGCCCGCTCACCGAGCACACGCTGACCGACCGCGAGAAGCTGATCGAGGAGCTGCACGTCATCCGCGAGCAGGGGTACGCGGTGGACCGCGAGGAGAACACGCTGGGCCTGCGCTGCTTCGGCATCGCCATCCCCTACCGCACCCCGTCCCGGGACGCCATCAGCTGCTCGGTGCCAGTGGCCCGGCTGACCGGGGCCCATGAGCAGATGATCAAGGACGCGCTGTTCGACGCCCGCGACCGCCTGACCCTGGCCACCCGCCGCCTCTGAATCTCGTGAGCCTCTTGGTCTGAGGGAGGACGTCCGTCTCCGCCGCACGGCGGAGGCGGATCACCGGACAGGGCGAGGTGCGACGGCAGCGGCGTCGCGAGGCTGGTGTCCATGACACAGCCCCACGCGACCACCGCTCCCCGCCGGGCGCTGCGCGCCATCGCCGTCCTCGCCTGCCTCCCCTACATCGCCCTCAAGGTCGCCTGGATCGCGGGGAGTCACGTCGGGATCCCCGAGGGCAGCGATCTGCGCCGCCCGGAGGAGCGCCCGGTCCTGCTCGCCTTCAACGGGGTCTCCGTCCTCATGGACGCCGCCGTCGTCGTCCTCGCCCTGCTCCTCACCCGTCCCTGGGGCGCGCGGGTCCCGGCCTGGCTGCTGGCGCTGCCCGTGTGGTGCGCGGGTGGGCTGCTCGCGCCGATCATGACCGGCTTCCCGGCCCAGCTGCTCGTCAAGGCGCTCGGCGACGGCGCCGGGGCGGGCGCGGTCGCCGACGACAGCCGGTTCCTCGCCGACTGGGTCTTCGGGCTGGTCTACGGCGGCTTCATCCTCCAGGGCCTCGCCCTCGGCGCCCTGTTCACGCTGTACGCCCGCGACCGCTGGGGCCATCTGTGGCGCGGCCGGATCGCCGATCTGCCCGCCGACAGCCCCACCCGCGGCGCCCAGCGCCTCACCGCCGTGGTCGCCACGGTGCTCACCGTGCCGCCCGCCGCGACCCACGCGCTGTGGGCGGGCGGTTCGACGGCCGGGCTGTCCGCCGCCCGGGCCGCGGACCGGACGAGCGACTTCTACGTCCTGGAGGCGATGTACGTCGTCTTCGCGCTCGCCACCGCCGCGGGCGCCCTGACGCTGGCCTTCCGCGCCGGACACCGCCTCCGGCTCGTCGTCCCGCTGGGCCTGGCCTGGATCGGGTCCGGGGCGCTGGCCTGCTGGGGCGCATGGCTGACGCTGACCGGTCTGGCCTCGGGGGACGGCGCCAAGGCACCGAGCGCGGTGATGAACATGACCTACGCTGTGCAGATGATCGTGGGCTTGCTGGTCCTCACGGCCGGGGCGTACTTCCTGGGCGAGCGGGGCGCGCAGGCGTCCAAGGCCCCGGTTTCCCCGCGCACGCTGGAGCTGCGGCCGCTGTGATCCGCACCCGATGGCGACGATGGACCCGTGCGGCCCTCGGGCGACGCACCCGGACGCGCTGGGTCCATCTGGTGCTCGGCGGCGCGCTGTTGATGCCGTACTTCCTGCTCACCACGGTCCTCCTCGGGTCGGTGCTCCGCACCCCCGGCCTCCTCACCTCCCTCCCCTGGCAACTGCTCGCCTTCGTCGCGGCCCTCCCGCTCGCCGCGCTGACCGCGCTCTTCCCCCTCGTACGCCCCCTGGAGGTCACGGCCGCGCGGGCGCTGTGCGGACTGCCGGAGTCCGCCGAACTCGCCGCCGGGCCCGCCTCCTCGTGGGACGCGCGCCAGCGCACCGCCCTCTGGTACGCGCTGCATCTGGCGGTCGGCGGGCTGGTCAGCGGGCTCACCCTGGCCGTGCCGCCCGCCGCGCTGCTGCTGATCGCGCTGCCGGTCAGCGGGTCGTCGTACGGGGCGGAGCTGGGCTGGCCGGGCGCCTTCGCCGGGGGCCGGGTCGCGCTGGCGCCCGCCACCGGGGTGCTGCTGCTGGCGGTGCTGGTGGTGGTCGCGGCGGGCGCCGGGGCGCTGCTGGCCCGCTGTGCGCCCGCACTCCTCGGGCCCGCCCCGGCCGACCGGCTGGCGGCCGCCGAGGAGCGGGCGGCCCGGCTCGCCTCCCGTAACCGCCTCGCCCGTGAGCTGCACGACTCGGTCGGGCACGCGCTCAGCGCGGTGACGCTCCAGGCGGGCGCGGCCCGCCGGGTCCTGGACGCCGATCCGGGCTTCGCCCGGGAGGCGCTGGAGGCGATCGAGGAGACGACGCGTGGCGCGGTGGCCGAACTGGACAGTGTGCTGGGCCTGTTGCGCGAGGAGCCCGACGGAGCCGGGCCGGGACCGGCCGCGCCCTCCCCCTCCCCCACCCTCGCCGACCTGGACGGGCTGCTGGCCCGTACCCGCGCCGCAGGCGTCACCGTCGACCTCGGCGGGCCCCCGCCGGGCGGGCTGCCGCCGGGCGTCTCGCGCGAGGCGTACCGCATCGTGCAGGAGGGGCTGAGCAACGCCCTGCGGCACGCCGGACCAGTGCCGGTGCGGGTCCGTATGACCATGGACGGCAGCGAGTTGGAGATCAGGATGGAGAACCCGGTGAGCGGGTCGGCCGCCCGGGCGCGCCGCCCCGGCGGCGGGCGCGGGCTGCGCGGCATCGCCGAGCGCGCGGCGCTGCTGCGCGGCAGCTGCGCCTGGGGCGCCGACGACGGCCGGTGGCGGCTGACGGTCCGGCTCCCCCTGGGGGCCGCCCGGTGACCGCCGCGCCGACGCCCCTGCGGATCGTGCTGGCCGACGACGAGCGCTTGGTCCGCACCGCGCTGCGCGCGATCCTCTCCGGCGAACCGGACCTGGAGGTCGTCGGCGAGGCGGGCAGCGGCGCGGAGGCCGTCCCGCTGGTGCGCGAACTGCGCCCGGACATCGTGCTGATGGATGTCCGCATGCCGGACATCGACGGCATCCGCGCCACCGAGCAGATCCTGCGGACCGTACCGGAGCCGCCGCGGATCATCGTGGTGACCACCTTCGAGAACGACGCGTACGTGTACGACGCGCTGCGCGCCGGGGCCAGCGGCTTCCTCCTCAAGCGGGCCCGCGCGGACGATCTCGTCCAGGCGGTGCGGCTGGTCGCGCGCAGCGACTCGCTGCTCTTCCCGGCCGCCGTACGGGCCCTGGCCGCCGAACACGCCGCCGCGAGCGGTCGCGGCGCGGCGGCCCGCGCCCTGCGCGACCGCCTCTCGGAGCAGGAGGCGAAGGTGCTGCGGCTGATGGCCACCGGCCTGTCCAACGCCGAGATCGCCGACCGGCTGGCGGTGGGCCCGGCGACCGTGAAGACCCATGTGGCCGCCGTGCTCGGCAAGCTCGGCGTCCGGGACCGCACCCAGGCGGTGATCGCGGCGTACGAACGCGGTTTCGTCACTCCGGGCTGAGACAGGGCTGACATCCGGCGCTCGAAGTGGTCTTCTGTGGCCACTGCCGAGAGAGGAGACCGCCATGGAGTACGCACGACTGGGCATGTCGGGGATCAAGGTGTCACGGATCTGCCTGGGCATGATGAGCTACGGCGACCCCTCGTACCGGGCGTGGCAGCTGGACATCGACGCGTCCCGGCCGATCGTGCGGCGGGCGGTGGAGAGCGGGGTGACGTTCTTCGACACGGCCGACATGTACGCGGTCGGCCGCAGCGAGGAGATCACCGGCGAGCTGCTGGCCGAGTGCTTTCCGCACCGCGACGACTATGTGCTGGCCACCAAGGTCTACAACCCGATGGGCCCGGGCCCCAACGACCGAGGCCTCTCCCGCAAGCACATCCTGGCCGGGATCGACGCCTCGCTGCGGCGGCTGGGCACCGATCATGTGGACCTGTACCAGATCCACCGCTACGACCACGAGACGCCCATCGAGGAGACGATGGAGGCGCTGCACGACGTGGTGCGCGCGGGGAAGGCCCGCTACATCGGCGCGTCCTCGATGTACGCGTGGCAGTTCGCGAAGGCCCAGCACACGGCGGATACGCACGGCTGGACGCGGTTCGTCTCCATGCAGAACCACTACAACCTGCTGTACCGGGAGGAGGAGCGCGAGATGAATCCGCTCTGCCTCGACCAGGGCGTCGGCGTCATCCCGTGGAGCCCGCTCGCCCGTGGCCTGCTGGCCGGTACCCGCGACCGCGACCGCACCGGCCCCACGACCCGCGCCGCCAACGATCCCCTGGTCGAGCGGTGGTACGCGGACGCCGACTTCGACATCGTCGACGTGGTCCGCGAGGTCGCCGCGGAACGCGGCGTCTCCCCCGCCCAGATAGCCCTGGCCTGGCTCCTCAGCCGCCCCGCCGTAACGGCCCCCGTCGTCGGCGCCACGAAGACGTCCCACCTGGACGACGCGGTGGCAGCGGTGGACCTGACCCTCACGGAGTCCGAGACCACCCGCCTGGAGACCCCTTACCGCCCCCGCCCCATCCAGGGCCACCAATAGCCCCCGCTCCGCCCGTATGTTTCCCCGACCCCGCCCCTTCCCGAACAAAGGGCTCCGCCCCTTGGACCCCAGCCCTGCGGCCCACACGCGGGTGGCGGGGGCTGAGCGCCCGCGAGCGACGGTTGCGGCCGGGTCGCCGGGGACAAACCGGCCCGGTGGGTGCGCGGATGAGCGCCGGGAAGGGGCGGTCCGGGGAACACACCGCCGCCCCGCCCGCATACGGGCCCCAGGCCCGGCAGGGCGCCGGGGGCGGGGTGCGAGGGGCGGAGCCCCTTGTTCGGGAAGGGGCGGGGTGGGGGAAACTCACGCCGCCTGGCGGTTAGTTCATTGTTGAGCCTACTTCTGTGCTTCCGGCTACCACCAGGAAGCTGGTGACGGGCAGGGAGCCGTCCTGGCGGCGGGATTCGTAGGCCGTGGCCGGTTCGGTGGTGACGAAGGGCGGGGTGATCGAGGCGTTCGGGTTCCAGTTGTTGCCTCGGGAGACCGCCAGCTCGCCGGTGTCGGTCTGGCCGCGGCCGTTGGCGACGGCGAGGTTCTGCTGGAGCAGGACGCGGGAGTCGGGGAAGGAGTAGCCCTGGCCCTCGTTGGCGTAGGCGGTGGTGCGCAGGAGCCGGAGGGCGCCGGTGTTGCCGCCCGCGGCGAAGCCGTTCTTGGAGTTCTTCCAGGCGGCGGAGGCCCGCACGACATGGGCGGGGGCAGGCGCCGCGGCTGTGTCCGCGCCGAGCTGGAAGCCGCTGCCGTCGCCCTCGAAGTCGCGGATGCCCCAGCGGTTGACGCCGTTGCCCCAGGCCCAGGAGTGGTCGATGGCGACGGGGTTGGCCCACATCCACAGGTCGACGCCGTCGTCGCTGTTGTCGAAGAAGCGCGACCCGGTGACGACGTTGCCGGAGCCGGAGCCATGGGTGATCGCGAGGCCGTCGGCTCGCTTGCCGCCGGTGGCGTCGTCGTGGTTGCCGTAGGAGTCCAGGTTCCGGATGAGGTTGTCGTCGGTGTCGTCACCGCGCAGGGTGACCCCGGTGTCGCCGTTGCCGCGCGCCGTGAGGTTGTTGAAGACGCCGTGCGAGCAGGAGGTACAGACCAGACCGCCGCCGGGGGCGTTGCGCAGTTCGAGGCCGGAGACGGTCCAGTAGTCGGCGCTCAGCGAGAGCAGGGAGGCACCATCACGGAGCCGGGAGCCGTCGACCCGGACCTTCTCGCCCTGGTACGGGCGCAGGTGGACGCGGTCACCGGCGGTGCCGCTCACGGAGCTGCGCAGGGTCCGGGCCGGATGGTACGTACCGCCACGGACCTCGATCGTGGTGCCGGGCTTCGCCACGGCGAAGGCCTTCTCCAGCGTGCGGTACGGAGATCCCAGCGTGCCCGACTGGCTGTCGCTGCCGCCGGGCGCCACGTAGACGGCGGTCGGGACGGCGCTCGCGCCCTGCGGGGAGGCGGTCAGGTACACCCCGGCCACGGCCGACGCCACGATCACGGCGCCGCCGAGGGACAGCGTGCGGTCCTTGCGACGGCGATGGCGACCGCGGCTTCGCCTCACTCTCATGGCAACTCCTGTTCTGCGTCGAGAGAGCGGGCCGTGGGATCCTGAACGACCCGCTCCATGGCGTAGTTGCCGCCGATCCAGATTAGGTTGCCGCCGTCTCAAGGATTCTCAGATTACGGAATCGCGATCACCCAGCGATAGACCATGACAACTCTTGATCATTCTGAGACCAGTGTTGCCCGGTCGTCCAATTGAAGTTGACTCATGGCGTGAGGGGTACGTGAAGGGTGAAGGGGAGGCCAGGCGGGGCCAGTTGACGCCCGACCTCCCCCGTTGGAGGGCCCGCAGGGGCGTCAGAGGCGGCCCGCGCCCGCGTCCTTGCCGACGATGCCGGGCACCGCGCGCGGCGCGTCGACGCGCGGCCGCAGCGTCGGGGTCCAGCCCGCGTCGCCGCCCAGCTGCTCATCGGGGACCCCGGCGTTGTGGAGGGCCAGGAGGTCGGCCGCCTTGCCGCCGAGGTGGTTGTTCTTCGCGGTCAGCGCCGTACCCTTCCACTTCTTGATGATCGTCGCGGGGTCGACGGAGGACGGCACCGTGAAGGCGTTGGCCTCCGCGTAGAGCTGGGACTCGACGCCGACGCCCCAGCTGTACGCGTAGCCGTCGCGGGGCGCCACGAAGTAGTTGTTGTACGCGTCGACCTTGCCGAACCGCACCCTCGGCGCGCGCTCCACGATGTTCTTGAAGAGGTTGTGGTGGAGCGTGACGCGGAGCTTGCCACGGTCCGTGGCGCCCGCGCTGTCGCTGTTGCCGATCATCAGCGTCTTGTCGTGGTCGGCGAACACGTTCCAGGAGGCGGTGACGAGGTCCGCGCCGCGCACCACGTCCAGTTCGCCGTCGTGCTGCTGGAAGAGGCGGCCGAAGTAGCTGGGCTGGGCGCTGTCGGGGCGGCGGCCGTCGGTGAACGTGTTGTGGTCGACCCAGACGTGGGTGGCGCCGTACACCACGAGGTTGTCGTACTCGGAGTTCCAGTTGCCGTCGTCGCCGTCGGTGGGGTCCCAGGCCGGGAAGCAGTCGAAGGCGTCCTCGAAGGTGAGGTTGCGGACGATGACGTTGTCCACGCCCCGGATCTGCAGGCTGGCCCCCAACAGCCGGGCGTTCCGGCCGACGCCGAGGATGGTGGTGTTGGAGCCCACCTTCAGCTCGACGCGCTCGTACTGCCGGGCGGCGGACGCGGCGCGGGCGTCCTCCTGGGGACCGGACGGCGCGGTCTTGCCCCAGGTGGCGGGGTCGTACGCCGCCAGGTACGCGTCCAGGGAGTACCCGTTCGTCGCGTAGTCGGCGCAGGACAGCGGCTTTCCGGCGGCGTCGGTGTTGGCGTCGATCGTTCCCTTGACGTAGATCAGCCGTGGGGTGGCGTCGCCGTCGCCGAGGGCCTTCACCAGCTCGGCGCGGTTGGTGACCGTGAAGGTGTGCGCCTTGTCGGCCTTGGCGCCGCCGGTGGTGCCGCCGTCGGCGGAGGCCCAGCCGTCACCGGCCGGGAGGACGCCACGAGCGGTCTGGGCATCCTGGGCGGCGGCCGATGGGCCCACGGCCACGCCGAGGGCGAGTGCGGCGCAGCCGAGCACGGCGGCCACACGGGCATGACGTCTGAACATGACGGCTCCTGATGAGCGAAAGGGAGGGGAAAAAAGGGGGCTACCAGCTGATCCAGCTGTCCGGGATCGCGGCGTCCAGCCGCCGGATGTCGCGCGGCCGCAGCACCCGCCGCGCCGCCAGCTCCCGCGCGACGAGCCGGGCCACCTCGATCGCGCCGTGCGGCTGGAAGTGGGTGTTGTCCTGGAGCCCGGCCGGGTAGTTGGGCGACTCCCCCGGCTCCAGCCAGTTGAAGTAGCCCTGGGTGGCCTCGGGCCCGAGCCGCTGCCACAGCGCGATGCTGGACGCCTGGACGTCGAGCAGCGGCACGCCCTCGACGCGGGCGAGGCGGCGTACGGCATCGGGGTACGCGCCGTGCGTGGGCAGGGCGTTGCCCGCCGCGTCGAACTTGCGGCGCTCCACGGAGGTCAGCAGCACGGGGCGGGCGCCGCGCTCCCGCGCGCCGTCGAGGTAGCGCCGCAGATACTGCGGATACGTGGTCTGCGGATCGGTGCCGCGCGCCGGGTCCTCGATCTTCTCGTCGTTGTGGCCGAACTGGACGAGGAGGAGGTCGCCGGGGCGGAGGGCGGCCAGGATGGGGGCGAGCCGTCCCTCGTCGTAGAAGCTCTTGGAACTGCGGCCGTTGACGGCGTGGTTGGCGACCGTGAAGCGGTCGTCCGCCAGGAAGAACGGCAGGGCCATGCCCCAGCCGGTCTCGGGCGCGGCGGTGGGCTGCTTGGTCGCGGCGGTGGAGTCGCCCGCGACGTAGACGGTGGTGCGGGGGCGCGGGCGGGGGCGGGAGTGCGCCTGGGCCGTGCCGGTGGCGGCGGCGAGGGTGAGGGGCAGCGCGGCGAGGGAGGCGGCCGCGTGTCTTCGGGTCACGGACATGGGGATGCCTTTCTCACGGTGTGTGTGGGGGGGGAGGCGTACGGGGCGGCCACCGGTGCGGTGCGGCCGCCCCGTACGCCGGTTCAGGGGCCGGACCGCCGCTACTGGTGCTTCTTCCAGTCGGCCTGGGCCGTGTTCAGCTCCTTCGCGACCTTGTCGCAGAAGGCCTTGGCGGTCATCTGGCCGAGCAGCACCTTCTGGAAGCTGGGCTCGTTGTCGGCCTTGCTGATGTTGTTCCAGTCCGGGAGGTAGTACGGCAGCTGGACGACCTTGGTCTGCGGGTCGTTCAGCGACTCCAGCGCGGCCTTGGTCGGCGGGGCCTCGCTGATCCAGGCGTCGTCGGCGGCGCCGACGTTGGCGGGGATCGCGCCGACGTCCTCGTTCCAGAGGCTGTTCATCTCCGGGGAGGCCGCGAACTCGATGAACTTCCAGGCGGCCGCCTTGTTCTTGCTCGCCTTGAAGAGGCCGAGGCCGTCGACCGGGTTGGAGACGATCGTGCGGGCCGATCCGGCCTGGGCGGGCGGCAGCGGTATGCCCGCGATCTTGTCCTTGCCGAGCTGCTTCACGTGGTCGACGTAGGAGCCGAGGTTGTGCTGCAGCATGCCGATGTCGCCCTGGTCGAACTGGGCGACCATCTTGGCGAAGTCGTTGTTCAGGTCGGCGGAGGGGGTGACCTTCTTGAAGAGGGCGATGTACTTCTCCAGCGCCGCGACGTTCTTGGGGTCGTTGAGGGTCGTCTTGTCGCCGTCCCAGAACGAGGAGATGCCGGACTGGGCGTACATCATGTCCAGCGCCTGGGCGACCGAGCCCGCGCCGCCGCGCAGGGTGAAGCCGAACTTGTTCTCGCCCTTGTCGGTCAGCTTGTCGGCGGCCTCGTAGAAGGCGTCCCAGGTGGTGGGGGCGGGCAGCTGCGCCGATTTGAAGAGGTCGGTGCGGTACCAGAGGGTGCCCTGGTTGGCGGAGGTCGGGACGGAGAACAGCTCCTTCTCGTCGCCTCCGGCCGCGCGGACGCTGTCCACCATGTTCTTGATCAGCTTGCCCTTGAGGGAGCTGTCCTCGATGCGGTCGGTGACCGGGTCCAGGGCGCCCTGGGCGGCGAGGTTCGCCAGGTACGCGGTGCCGACGCCGCCGACGTCGGGGAGGCTGTCGCCGCCGCTCTGGATGGCCGTGTCGTACTTCGACTGCACGTTGGTGATCGGGATCGGAACGTACTTGACCTTGATGTTCGGGTTCTTGTCCTCGAACTTGGCGATGATCTTCTTCCAGACCTTCGTCCGGGGACCGCCGTTGTTGTCCCAGAACGTGATGGTGCCCTTGCCGGACCCCTCCTCGCCGGTGGACGATCCGTCGTCGCCGCAGGCGGTGGCGGTGAGCGCGAGGGTGAGGACGGCGGCGACCGCCGCGGCGCTGCGGGTGCTTCTTACTCTGCTCATGAAGCGCATCTCCTGGTGTGGTGTTGGGGTGCCCAGCCGTCCGTCCCGGCGAGGTAGTCGGCGACCTCGTGGTCCGCGGCGTCGGCCTCGTCCAGCTGCGGCCGTGTCGCGGCGGGATCCTCCGGCCCTGCCGCGCCCGGTCCGGTGTTGCGGTACTCGGTGAAGCGGGCCTCCTGCCACGGGAATCCGCTCATGTCCGTCCAGGGGGCGGACTTGATCGCGGCGGGGAGGTACGTGTCGCGGATGAGCACCTGGGCGATCGCGTCCGGCTCGCCGCCGGGGTGCCAGGGCCGTCCGAGGTGGAAGGTCCGCGCTGGTGCGTCGCTGACGATGCGGCTGCGGGTGATCAGGAAGCCGTGGGGGTTGTTCTTCCAGGTGCTCGCGGCGGTGATGTAGCCGTTGTTGGTGTCGCTGCCGCGGGTGAGGGCCTTGATGGTGGAGCGCTCGATGACGGTGGTGGCGCGGCCGTAGATGAAGTCGACGTCGCCCTCGATGTACGCGTCGCGGATGTAGACCCGGCTGTTCGTCGTCAGCTTCGGGCTGTCCGTCATGAGGGTGTCCTGATTGCCCAGGAAGGCCGTGTCCCGGAAGACGATCCGGTCGCCGGTCGTCTTCATGGCCAGCGCCTGTTCGCCCTTGAGGTCGTGGGCCGCCTCGTCGAAGTCGTTGACGAAGGTGAGACGGCGGGCCGTGACGTCGCTCGCCGCGATGAGGACGGTGGCGCTGCCGGTGGATCCGCCGTACTCGGCGGGGGTGTCGTGGACGATGGTCGTGTCGGTGCGGTGGCGGCCGGTGCCGAGGAGGGTGAGGTGGGGTTTGTCGGCGGGGATGCGGACTTGTTCGCGGTAGGTGCCGGGGGCGATGGCGAGGGTGATGTGCTTGTCGTTGCCGGACGGTACGGCGTCGATGGCGGCCTGGACGGTACGGAAGTCGCCGGTGCCGTCGGCGGCGACGCGCAGTGTCTCTGACGCCCTCGCCACTGCGCTGGGCGCGCCCCCGAGGACCACGAGCAGCCCGGTGACCACCAGGGTGAGCGCCGCCGCGGCAGCGGCACGTGGCCGCCGGGGTGAGCGCCGCCGTGGCCAGGGTGCGTGGCCGGGTGCGGGCCGGGTTGTGCCCACCCGTTCCGCCCCGCGGAACGCCTGCCCACAACCCGGGCAACATGGCGCAGCCCCCGGCGCAGGGCCTAGGAGCGCAGACCCCTGCGGGTCCGGGGCCGAGGCCCGGGCGGAGGCCTGTGGGGGTCTGGGGGCGGAGCCCCCGGTTTCGGGAAGGGGCGGGGTGGGGGACATCTGCATCACTCCGGGACTGGCGTCGCGTGGAAGGTGCGGAAGGCCGCGTGGCCCGGGGCGCCTTGGCCCGGTGGGGCCGTGGCGAAGAGGGACAGGTGGGCGGCCACCCAGCGCCACGGGGTGGCCGCGAAGACCGGGCCCGACGGGCGGAAGCCGTCCCCGGTGTCGGCGGAGAAGCGGCAGCGGGCGCCTGGGGAGACCTCGACGCGGAGGCGGGCCCGGCCTGCGGGAGCCGGGCGCGGGTGGGCTGCGTCGCGTTCCCGCTCGGCGGTGGTGCTGGCGAAGCGGTGCACCAGGTGGACGCCGTCCGCCGTCCGCTCCAGGCCGATCCAGCCGAACGCGTCTCCCAGCACTGCCAGTCCGGCCCGGGCGCCGACGGCGTCACTGTGCAGGGTCAGGTCGACCGTCACAGTGAAGGATTCGGCGGGGAGGCGTTGCACCAGGGCGTTCGGGAGCCCGCGCAAGTCGTCCGCCCGCTCGTGGCGGTGGCAGGTCAGCCAGAGGCCCGGCCCGTCGTGGGCGATCGTCCAGCCCGGCTCCGGGTTAGCGGTCCAGGACCATTGGGGGCCGTATTGGCCATCAGGGAAGGTGTCGTCCACAGCGGGGGCGCAGACGGCAGCGGTAGGACCCTTCGGCTTGCGGTACCAGGACACCGGCTCGCCCTCGTCGCCGACCACCGGCCAGCCCGCCTCGTCCCACCCCATCGGCTGAAGGTGCACCACCCGCCCGTACGCCCCGCGCTGCTGGAAGTGCAGGAACCAGTCCTCGCCCGCCGGGGTGTCGACCCAGGCGCCCTGGTGCGGGCCGTTGACCTCCGTACGGCCCTGGGCCAGGATCGTCCGCTCCTCGTACGGGCCGAAGAAGTCCCGTGAACGAAGGGCCCCCTGCCAGCCGGTCTCGACGCCACCCGCCGGGGCGAAGATCCAGAACCAGCCGTCGCGCCGGTAGAGCTTGGGGCCCTCCAGGGTGAACCACCCCGGGATGGCGTCGCCGTCGACGACGATCCGGCCCTCGTCGAGCACAGCGGTCCCGTCCGGGCTCATGCGGTGCCCGGTGAGCCGGTTGTTGACGCCGGAGCGGGACTTGGCCCAGGCGTGGACGAGGAAGGCGTTGCCGTGTTCGTCCCACAGTGGACAGGGGTCGATCAGCCCCTTGCCCGCCTTGATCAGGTGCGGCGCGCTCCACGGACCGCGCGGATCAGAGGCGTTGACCTGGTAGACCCCCATATCCGGGTCGCCCCAGAAGATCCAGAAGCGGCCGTCGTGGTGCCGGATGCTGGGCGCCCAGACGCCGCAGTCGTGGCGCGGGAGGGCGAAGGCGTCGGCGGGTTCGAGCCGGTCCAGGGCGTGCCCCAGGATGCTCCAGTTGACGAGGTCCCGGGAGTGGAGGATCGGCAGTCCGGGGGCGCGGCCGAAGCTGGAGGCGGTGAGGTAGTAGTCGTCGCCGACGCGGACGACGTCCGGATCGGACCAGTCGGCGTTGAGGATGGGATTGCGGTACGTACCGTCCCCGAGGTCAGCTCGCCACAGCGGCACAGGCCCGCTCATACGGCCGCCCCCTTGTCCGACAGCTGCCCCGCGATCCGCGCCGCCTCGTCCCGCGCCAGACAGCCGTCCGCGATCGCGGTGACGATGCGCCGTGTCACGGTGTCGGCGGGGGCGATGGTCAGCGGCCGGTCGGAGGCGGCGAGGGCCGAGCCGACCCCCGGCTGGTCACCGGTGCGGACGTACCAGGGCGCGGACCGGGTCTCGCCGGTCGCCCCGGCGAAGACCAGCGTCCAGTCCTCGGCGGCCAGCGCCACCCAGTCCGCGGCCCGCCCGTGCACGGCGGCCTCGCCCTCGCCGCCCGCGCTGAAGACCCTCGGCGGCTGCGGGCGGCGCGGCGCGCTCCAGAAGAAGCCACCACCCGCCCCGGAGACGTCCTGCCCGGTCACATTGGTGAGCGCCGTGGTGAAGTCCAGCGCCCAGCACCCCGCCGACAGCGGCCGCACCGCGACCGTGCGCCGCTCCAGCAGGAGTTGCCGTCCGCCCGCGCCCCAGGACAGCTCCTCCACGAAGCCGTCCGGGTCGCGCAGCAGCCACCCCAGGTGGCGCTGGCTGCCGTACGTGGTGACGGGGCTCGGACCGCCCCCGAAGTTCCGCCCGGCGACGTCCGGTACGGCCATGGACACGCCCAGCTGGGCGGCGGGATGGCCCCCGCCCCCGGTGCGCAGATCGGTGACGGTGATGCCGCCGAGGGTCCGTACCGGGTGCAGATACGGGCGCGGGGCGAGCGTCCCGGCGAGCTGCGGCCGGTGGATGTACGTACCGACGGGCCGGTTCTCGTGGCGCAGCACGGTGCAGGGGGGACGGTTGGGGGTGAAGGGTGCGTTCATGGGTGCGGGACCTCCGCGGGGGGTGCGGCCCAGGGGGCGCGCAGTTCGGAGTACAGAGCGAGGCGCTCGGCCCCGGCGGTGACCAGCTGGTCGATGCCGGTGACGACGCGCCGCTTCGCGCCCGCGGAGCCGCCCGCACCGGGTTCGGTGCGCCAGGCGTCCACGGGCAGCGGGACCGGTGCGGGGGCGGTACGGACCGCCTCGACCACGCGCATGAACGCGCCGGTGCGGTCCGGTGGGACGAGCAGTTCGGTGCCGTCGCGCACATGAGCCGCCAGGTTCTCCAGCAGATCGGTGCGCTCGTAGAGGGTGGTCTCGGGGGGCGCTCCCGCGCGCTCGACCCGGACCCGGTCCTGCTTGTACCAGAAGGTGATACGGCCCTGTTCGCCGTGGACCACGACGTACGGCTCGCCGGGCTCCCGCGCGCACAGGGTGACGGCGGCGGTGATCGTCGTATCCCAGCAGGTCCGGACCCGCAGGCAGGAGGTGTCGTCGGCCTCGATGTCGTTGGCCCGGTACAGCTCCAGTTCCAGGGCGGTGATGTCCTCGGCGCGGTCGGCGCCGTCGATGCGCAGGGCGGTGGCGACGGCGTGGGCGAGGGGGTTGGTGAGGACGCCGTCGATGACGTCACGCCCGTCCAGGGTGCGGTGCCCGGCCCAGGGGGCGCGCGTGTAGTACGTCTCGTCGCGCGACCAGGCCCCGGCGGCGCCGATGCCCCGTACGGTCCCGATGGCGCCGTCGGCGATCAGCTTCCGGATGGCGGGCACGGCGTGGGAGCCGAGGGACTGGAAGCCGATCTGGCACGCGGCGCCGCGCTCCGCGAGCCCGTCGCGCAGCCGGGTGAACTCGGCGTACGAGGGCGTGGGCGGCTTCTCCAGCAGTACGTGCGCCCCCTGCTCGGCGGCGGTGAGGGCGAGGTCGGCGTGGGTGTGGATCGGGGTGCAGATGACGGCGATCCGGGCGCCGGTACGGGCCACCAGCGCACCCAGGTCCCCGGACTGCTCCAGCCCGGCCCCGGCACCGGCCTCCCCGAACCCCTCCCCCAGCTCCTCGGCGTCGAGCGGCCGGAGTTCGCACACCCCGGCCAGCCGCACCAGCCCTTCCCCCACCAGCCGCCGGATGTTCTCCAGGTGCCAGCGGCCATGCCCCCGTGCCCCCGCGAGAACGACGGGTACGGGCGTGTCTCCCTGCGTCGTGCCCATGGTCGGACCTCCTTGTCCGCGTACTGACTGACGGGTGCTCAGCCCTTGACGGCGCCCGCGCTGAAACCGGTGATCAGCCACTTCTGGATGAAGGCGAAGACGATGACGACCGGCACCGCCGCGATCACCCCGCCCGCCGCCAGCGCCCCCAGGTCGACGCTGTCGGCGCCGATGAGGGTGTTGAGGCCGACCGGGATGGTCTGCATGTCCTGCGAGCTGAGGAACATCAGCGCGAACAGGAAGTGGTTCCAGCTGTGGACGAAGGCGAAGGAGCCGACCGCGATCAGCCCCGGCCGCAGCAGCGGCAGCACCACCGCGCCGAAGGCCCGCAGCCGCCCGCAGCCGTCGACCCAGGCCTGTTCCTCCAGGGAGACCGGCACGTTCCTGATGAAGCCGCTGATCAGGATGATGGACAGCGGCAGTTGGAAGACCGTCTCCGCGATGATCACGCTCCCCAGCGAGTTGATCATCTGGAGGTTCTTGAAGATCTCGAAGAGCGGTACCAGCATCAGCGCGCCCGGGATGAACTGCGAGGCGAGCAGGGCCAGCATGAAGCCCTTCTTGATACGGAAGTCGAAGCGGGCGAGCGCGTAGCCGCCCGCGAGCGCGACCAGCGTCGTCATCAGCAGCGACGCCACGCCGACGATCATGCTGTTCTGGAAGAACGTCCCGAAGGCGCGCTCGTTCCAGACCTTCGCGAAGTGCTCCCCGGTGACCGGCCACGGCACCAGCGAGGTGGAACCCGCCGGGCGGACCGCGAAGAGCAGCATCCAGTAGAAGGGAACCAGTGTGAACAGCAGATACAGGCCCAGCGGCGCGTAGATCTGCCAGCGCGGCACGCCGTCGTCCACCGAGCGGCGGCTCCGCTTGCCGGGGGCGGCGGGCGGGGCGGGGGCGGCTACGGCCGGGACGGTGCCCTTTTCGGCGAGTGCGGCTCTCACTTGGTGTCGCCTCCGAACTTGCTCAGGCGCAGATAGAGAATCGAGCAGAAGAGGAGGATCACGAAGGCCACGGTGGTCAGCGCGGAGGCGTAGCCGAAGTCGTGGCCGTTGATCCCGGTGTTGGCGACGTACAGCGGCAGCGTGGTGGTCTGCCCGGCCGGTCCGCCGCCGGTGAGGGTGTAGAGCAGGTCGACGTTGTTGAACTCCCACACCCCGCGCAGCAGGGTCGACAGCACGATGGCGTCCTTCAGATGCGGCAGCGTGATGTGGAAGAACTGCCGGGCCCGCCCGGCGCCGTCGACCGAGGCCGCCTCGTACAGGTCCTTGGAGATGGACTGGAGGTCGGCGAGGATGAGGATGGCGAAGAAGGGGACGCCGCGCCAGAGTTCGGCGAGGACGGCGGCCCAGAACACGGTGCCGGTGTCGGAGAGCACGGAGGTGCCGTACGTACCGATCCCGGCGTCCGCGAGATAGCGGCTGATGCCGGTCGACGGGTTGTAGAGCAGCATCCAGATGGTGGTGGTCAGCACCCCGGAGACGGCCCACGGCGAGAAGACCAGGGCGCGGGCGATGCCGCGTCCGACGAAGGTCTGGTTGACCAGCAGGGCCAGCGCGACGCCGAGGACGAGTTGCAGCAGCACCTCGGTGACGACCCATTTGCCGCTGAACGCCAGCGTCTCCCAGAACTGCGGGTCGTCGGTGAAGATGCGGGTGAAGTTGTCGAGGCCCGCGTAGCCGTTCCGCCAGGGCTTGGTGACGTTGTAGTTCTGCAGGCTGTAGTAGAGGACGCTGAGCATCGGATAGGCGATGAAGCCCAGCATCAGCAGCCCGGCGGGGGCGATCAGCAGGTACGGGAGGCGGCGTGGTGTCGCTCCCGTACGTTTCGCCACGGCGTTGGCCATGACTGCTTCTCCGTTCTCAGGGGGAAGCGCTTACTGCGGCGATCTGCCTGCGCGGAAGCGCTTTCCGTACGACGTTCGAGATACCGTGCAAAAATTTTTCGCTCAGCTAGCGGGCTCAGCCCGCGTACGGTTCCGGCACCGCGCCCTCCCGGGCCAGGAAGCGGAAGTCGCAGCCGGTGTCGGCCTGGGTCATCTGCTCCTGGTAGAGCGCCCCGTAGCCGCGTTCGTAGCGGGGCGGCGGCGCCGTCCAGTCCGCCCGGCGCCGCTCCAGCTCGGCGTCGTCCACCTCAAGACGCAGCACCCGCGCCGCGACATCGAGCGTGATCAGGTCGCCGTCGCGGACGAGCGCGAGCGGTCCGCCGATGTACGACTCGGGCGCGATGTGCAGCGCGCAGGCGCCGTAACTCGTGCCGCTCATCCGGGCGTCTGAGATCCGCACCATGTCCCGCACCCCCTTCTTCAGCAGGTGGTCGGGGATCGGCAGCATGCCGTACTCGGGCATGCCGGGCCCGCCGAGCGGACCGGCGTTGCGCAGCACCAGCACGGTGTCCTCGGTGATGCCGAGGGCGGGGTCGTTGATGGTGGCCTGCATCGTCTTGTAGTCGTCGAAGACGACGGCGGGCCCGGTGTGCTTGAGGAGATGCTGATCGGCGGCGATGTGCTTGATGACCGCGCCGTCCGGGCACAGGTTGCCGCGCAGCACCGCCACTCCGCCCTCCTCGGCGAGGGGGTTCTCGCGCGGCCGGATGACGTCCGGGTTGTGCACGAGGGCGCCGTCGAGCTGTTCGCGCAGGGTGGTGTGGGCGGCGGTGGGCCGGTCCAGATGCAGCCGGTCGGTGAGCCGGGAGAGGAAGCCGGGCAGTCCCCCGGCGAAGTGGAAGTCCTCCATCAGATACCGGCCACCGGGGCGGAGGTTGGCGAGGACGGGCACCGTACGGGCGATCCGGTCGAAGTCGTCCAGCGTGAGCCGCACCCCGGAGCGCCCGGCCATGGCGATCAGGTGGATGACGGCGTTGGTGGAGCCGCCGAGCGCGAGCACGGTGGTGACCGCGTCCTCGTACGCGTCCCGGGTGAGGATCTCGGAGAGCCGCAGGTCCTGCCAGACCAGCTCGACGATGCGCATCCCCGAGGCCGCGGCCATCCGCTCGTGCCCGGAGTCGACGGCCGGGATGGACGAGGCGCCCGGCAGGGTCACGCCCAGCGCCTCGGCGGCGGCCGTCAGCGTGGACGCGGTGCCCATGGTCATGCAGTGGCCGGGCGAGCGGGCGATGCCGCGCTCCAGCTCGGCGATCTCGCAGTCACCGATGAGCCCGGCCCGCTTGTCGTCCCAGTACTTCCACATGTCGGTGCCCGAGCCCAGCACCTCGTTGCGCCAGTGCCCCGGCAGCATCGGCCCGGCGGGCACGAAGAGGGTCGGCAGATCGGCGGTGGCGGCGCCCATGAGCAGCGCCGGGGTGGACTTGTCGCAGCCGCCGAGCAGCACGGCGCCGTCCACCGGGTACGAGCGCAACAGCTCCTCGGTCTCCATGGACAGCAGATTCCGGTACAGCATCGGAGTCGGCTTCTGGAACGTCTCGGAGAGGGTGGAGACCGGGAATTCGAGCGGGAATCCGCCCGCCTGCCAGACCCCGCGCTTGACCGCCTGCGCGCGGTCGCGCAGATGGACGTGGCAGGGGTTGATGTCGCTCCAGGTGTTGAGGATCGCGATGACCGGCTTGCCGAGGTGTTCCTCGGGGAGGTAGCCGAGCTGGCGGGTGCGGGCCCGGTGACTGAAGGTGCGTAACCCCTCGGTGCCGTACCACTGGTGGCTGCGCAGCTCCTCGGGCCGTCTGCGCGGGCGGTCCGTGGCGCCGGTCATAGCGCCCATCCCTGTATGAGGGCCGCGACCTCGGCGCGCTGCGGCTCCGGCAGCAGGCGGCTCGGCGGACGGACGTCGCGACGGCACAGGCCGAGCGCGGCCAGCGCCTCCTTCACCACGGTCACGTTGTTGGCCGACTGCCGCGCGGCGCGCAGATCCTCGAACGGCCGGATCTGCTCCCACACCTTCATCGCGGCCGCGTAGTCCCCGGCACGCAGCGCGCCGAGCATGTCGAGCGACAGCTTCGGGGCGACGTTGACCAGGCCGGAGGTGAAGCCGGTGGCGCCGACGGACCAGTACGAGGGCGCGTACAGCTCGGCGAGCCCGGCCACCCACACGAACCGGTCGAGCCCCGCGTCCCGCGCGAACGCCGCGAAGCGGGCCGCGTCCGGGACCGCGTACTTCACGCCGATCACGTTCGGGCACGCCTCGCCGAGACCGGCCAGCGCCTCGCCCTCGATCAGCGGGTTGCGCAGATACGGCACCACGCCCAGCTCAGGGACCGACTCGGCGATCTCGCGGTGGTAGTCGACCCAGCCGTCCTGCGACACGTACGGGTGCACCGGCTGGTGCACCATCACCATCTGCGCCCCGGTCTCGCGGGCGTGCCGCGCGGCGTCCACCGCCGTCGCCACGTCCTGCCCGACCCCCACCAGCACGGCGGCCCGGCCGCCCGCCTCCTCGACGCTCAGCTCGGTGCACAGGCGCCGCTCCTCCAGGGTGAGGGCGTAGAACTCGCCGGTGTTGCCGTTGGGGGTGACGGCCCGTACGCCGCCGTCGAGAAGCCGACGCAGCAGGGCGCGGTAGGTGGTCCGGTCGACGGCGCCGGTGGCGTCGTACGGGGTCACCGGGATCGCCACGACGTCCGCGAGCGCGGTTCTCAGCGGTGTGAAGTCCATACGGACCCTCTCTAGTGTGTGTCCGGGTGCGTGTTGTCCGGTCGGGTGTCCGGTCGTGTGTCCGGGTGCGTGTCCGGGTGCGTGTCCGGGTCGGGGAAGGCCCGCTGGACGAAGGACGAGATGTGGTGGTGCAGCGCGCGGGCGGCGCCGTCGGCGTCCCCGTCGAGCGCGCGGGCCAGGATCTCCCGGTGCTCCCGCGCCTCCCGCTCCCAGGACGGCACCGCCTGCCAGGCGACGGCCGACACCAGCGCCGCCTGGTCGCGCAGTTCGTCGAGCATCCGGGTCAGCAGCGGGTTGCCGCAGGGGAGGTAGAGCGAGCGGTGGAAGTCCCGGTTGGCCAGCGACCGGTCGGCCTGATCGGCCGCCGCGTCCGACCGCTCCAGCGCGGCCCCCGCCGCCGCCAGGCTCGCCCGCGCGGTGACGGTCCGCCGCAGCGCCTCGGGCTCCAGCAGCAGCCGTACGTCGTATACGGCGCGCGCCATCGCGGTGTCGACGGTCCGTACGGTCGCGCCCTTGTACGCGCTCATCACCA
The DNA here is from genome assembly GCF_053596435.1 of Streptomyces sp. NPDC001700. Lineage (NCBI taxonomy): Bacteria > Bacillati > Actinomycetota > Actinomycetes > Kitasatosporales > Streptomycetaceae > Streptomyces > Streptomyces sp. NPDC001700. The sequence goes on along the minus strand of NZ_JBSFGE010000001.1, from coordinate 694,557 downwards.
CGAGCCCCCGGCCCGCCAGGGTCTTCAGCGCCTCCCGCACCGGCGTCTTCGACACCCCGAACTGGGCCGCCAGCTCGGTCTCCACGAGCGGCTGCCCCGGCCGCAGCCCTCCCGTCAGGATGGCGTGCTTGACCGCTTCCAGCACGTACTGAGTACGGGACGGAATCGGGCTGGGGGCGATGTCCATGGGGGCTCTCAGATCTCACGTATCGCGTCTCATATATGACGTACGAAGTACGACGCGATGAAGTTAGGGCGGCCCCGGGGATTCGTCAACGGTCCTGACGAAACTTCAACTTTCCGCGCGAGTAACGCGATTGGCACGCGGCACGGCATGATGACCGACATGATGGTCGGCTCTCCGGCAACGCGGCTGATCCTGCTGCGCGGCAACTCCGCGTCCGGCAAATCCTCCGTCGCCGCCGAACTGCGCGCCCTGCATGGCCGCGGCCTCGCCCTGGTCTCCCAGGACACGCTGCGCCGCACCGTGCTGCGCGAGCGGGACGTCGCGGGCGGGGCGAACATCGGCCTCATCGACACCGTCGCGCGCTACGCCCTCGACCACGGCTACCACGTGGTGGTCGAGGGCATCCTGTACGCGGCCCACTACGCCCCGATGCTCGACGCCCTGCGCCGGGACCACCGGGGCCGCACCCATGCGTACTACCTCGACGTCCCGTTCGCCGAGACGGTGCGCCGCCACGCCACGAAGCCGCAGGCGGCCGAGTACGGGGAGGCGGAGCTGCGCGGCTGGTACCGCCCGCTGGACCTGCTGCCGGGCTCCATGGAAACCGTGATCCCGGCGGCGAGCGCCCTTGAGGAGACGGCGTCCCGCGTACTGCGGGAGGCGGGCCTGGCGCCGCCTTAGGACAGTGTGTCGGCCACGACCGACGCCGTCTCCGCGATCAGCTTGTCGTCGTGCTCGTCGTCCTCCCCGGAGCGGTTCGTCAGGACCGCCATGACGATGGGCGCGGCGCCGGGGCGCCACACCACGGCGATGTCGTTGCGGGCGGCGTAGTAGAAGCCGCTCCCGGTCTTGTCGCCGACGATCCAGCCCTTCGGCACCCCGGCCCTGATGAGGGCGTCGCCGGTGGTGTTGGTCTTCAGCCACGTCGTCAGCTGGGCGCGTTCGGGCTTGGGGAGGACGTCGCCGAGGACGTACGCGCGCAGATCCTTGGCCAGGGCGCGCGGCGTGGTCGTGTCCCGCGTCTCGCCCGGAACCCACTTGCTCAGCTCGGGCTCGATGCGCTCCATCCGCGTGACGTCATCACCCACCCTCCTGATCTCGCGTTCGAGCCCCTTGGGCCCGCCGAGCGCGTCGAACATCAGGTTGGCGGCGGTGTTGTCGCTGTAGCGGACGGCGGCGTCGCACAGCTCGCGCAGGGTCATGCCGGTGTCGACGTGCTTCTCGGTGATGGGCGAGTTGTCGATCAGGTCGTCACGGGAGTACGTGATCACCTTGTTCATCCCGCTCAGCGAATGCGTGCGCAGCACGGCCGCGGCGGCGATCGCCTTGAACGTGGAGTGGAACCCGAAGCGCTCACCGTCCCGGTAGGCCACCTCGCGTCCGGTGCCGGTGTCGACGGCGTAGAGGCCGAGGCGGGCGTCGAACTTCCGCTCCAGGGCCTGGAGTTCGCCGGAGTACGGCGCCGTGGTGTGCGCGATCGGCGTCGTCGTGGCGGCGGCGGGCGCGGGGGTGTTCTGGCCGCAGGCCGCGACGGGAACGAGAAGCAGCGCGGCGAGCGCGCCGAGCGCGGCGCGGCGGGCAGGGCTGAAGGGCATGGGCAACCTCCAAGACGTGCGGGTCGTGAGTGCGGGAACACCTTCACCGCCGGGCGCTCATGCGGTCCAATACGCTGGAGCGCCCCTTCATGCCGATCTGGCATAACATCCAGGGCGTGGATCTTGTAGGGGCATGCCGTGCGTTCGTCAGCGTGAGCGAGCACGGGAGTTTCACGGTCGGGGCGTCCGCCGCCCGGATGTCCCAGTCGGTGGCGAGCCGTCGCGTCGCCGCCCTGGAGGAACGCTTCGGTGAGCCGCTGTTCGAGCGCACGTCGCGGCGGCCCGTCCTCACCCCGTTCGGCCGGGACATGCTGCCGACGGCACGGCAGCTCGTGCAGGCGGCGGACGTACTGCTGCACGAGGCCGAGGCCGTCAAGCGCAAGCCGTGGCGGCTCGCGGTGCCCGGCATCTGCTCCACGGCCGGTCTCGCCCGCCTCGTCGCCGAGGCCCGGGGGCTCGGCGTCACCCTGGACCTCCGGGTCGCGGCACCGGCGCGGCGCGGTGAACTCCTCCGTGCCGAACAGGTGCGCGCGGCCCTGCTGGCGGTGGTGCCGGACGACGCGGCGTGGCGCGTACCGCTCGGGCTCGCCGGTGCCGTCGATCCCGGTGTGCGGCGCGTCTACCTGGAGACGCTGCGGGTCGGACGGGCCTCCTCCGGCCCGGCCCGGCGCGTCTGGATCCAGCCGGAGGACGACGTTCCGCACATCCGCGACCCACTGACCCGGCTGCGCGACGCGGTCGGCCTGCGGCCCGCCCAGCTCGTCACCGCTACCGACCTGACCACGGCCGTGGCGGAGGCCCTGCACACCCGGGACGTACTGCTCTGCTCCCGCGCACAGGCCGCCGAACTCGGCCTGCACTGGCGGCCCGTGGGCGAGCTGGCCCTCAGCCGGGGGTACGCGCTCGCCGCCGCGGAGGGCAGCCCACAGCACATCGAAGCGCGCCTGGGCGAGGCGATAGCCCGCTGCCTGGGCGCCAAAAGCGCTAGAACGGAATCTGGCTGGTGAACACCGAAGCCCTCCTCCACGACATGCGGCAGCAGCTGCACGACGGCGGCCTGCGCGGCTGCCTGCTCGTACGGGACCTGCACACGGGCGAGGAGCTGGGCATCGACCCGGACACCCAGCTCCCGTCGGCCTCCCTGGTCAAGATCCCGCTCGCTCTGGCCACAGCGGAACGTATCCGGCGGGGCGAGCTGGACGGGGCGACGCTGCTCGACGTCCAACCGGGGCGGATCACCACGCCCGGCCCCACCGGCCTGAGCCGCTTCCGCCACCCCGCGCGGGTGGCGATCGACGACCTCCTTTACCTGAGCACGTGCCTAAGCGATGGCACGGCCGCAGACGCACTCTTCGCCCAAACTCCACCCACTCAAGTAGCGGACTTGTTGCACGAGTTCGGCTTACGGGACATCACCATCCGCCACACCATGAGCGAACTGTCCGACACCCCGGTGGAACGCTTCGACGCCACCCAGGTCGATCTGGCCCACGCCCTCGCCATCGGCGCCGGTACGGGCGGCCGCGGCCACCGGGTGCCGCAGCTCGACACGACCCGCGCCAACACGGGCAGCGCCCGCTCGTACGTCGACCTGCTCCAGGCCCTGTGGACCCCGTCGACGATCCACCCCGAGGTGGCGGAACGGGTGCGGGCGCTCATGGCCCACAACGTCCTGCGCCACCGCCTCACCCCGGACTTCAGCTCGGACGCCACGAAGTGGTCCTCGAAGACCGGCACCCTGCTGAACCTCCGCCACGAGGTGGGCGTGGTCGAACACGCCGACGGCCAGACCTTCGCCATCGCCGTCCTGACGGAGTCCGAGGTCCCGGCCTCGATCCAACCCGGAGCGGAAGCCCTGATGTCCCAGACGGCCCGAACCCTACGCGACCACCTCCGGCAGTTGTAGGTGCGCCCCAGGGTGCCCCTGACCGTTTCACGGGCGCGTGCGGGCCGGTGGCCGGGTTGTGCCCACCCGGCCGCCGAGGGGCGAAGCCCCCTCCCGATGCTCGACAAGCCGGGCCGAGACGGATACACCCGGCACCCCCGCCCCGCGTAGCCCTCACCCCATCCGACGCTTGAACAGCCAGGCCCGGGAGCGGAGATACCCCACCACCCAACCCCTCCAGCACCTGAACAACCAGGCCCGGGAGCACAGATGCCCCACCATCCAGCCCCTCCGGCGTTTGAGGAGCGGGGTCCTGGGGCGGAGCCCCGGGTTCGGGAAGGGGCGGGGTGGGGGAAGAACCACCCGCCCCACCTAGATCACACGAAACAGCTCCGCCGCCACCCGCACATCCCCAAGGTCCTCGACAGAGCGCAGGTTGTCGCACAACGCCTCCAAGACCGAGCCCGCCCCCGCAACCCCCGGCACCCCCACCGCCACGCCGAAGACCCGGAACCCCAGCACCCGCTTGGCCTCGTTCCACCCCCGCATCCACTCCTCCGAGACCCCACACTCGTCATCGGTGATCATCACGATGTCCCCCCGCCTCCGCGCGGCATCGTTGAACTCCTCCCCCAGCAGGTCACGGGCCACCGTCAGCGGTGCCTCGTAACTCGTACCGCCCCCCAGAAAGGTCTCGGCGAAGTCGAGCACCCGGTCGACCCCCGCAGGCTCCCCAGCCAGGAAGCGGAAGACCTGGATCTTGTCGGCGGCGGAGAACAAGATCCCCACGAAGTCGCGCCCCGCCGCACGGGCCTGATCCAGCAGGGCCAAGGCACACGCCTTGGCCCATGCCTCCCGCGTAACCCCACCCGGCCCGGCCTCGTACATGGAGTGCGAGGTGTCGACGCACGCGATGATGGCCCCCTGCCCGGTGGTCTGCTCGCCCTGGCTGTCGTACAGCATCAACTCCCCGGCGGCGTAGCGCGCGGCGAACACCGCGCGCAGCTCCGGCAGGCCGAGGTTGGCCAGCTCGGAGGGGATGACGCGGGAGAGGTCGTCGCCGAGCGTGACGCCCACCAGCTCCCCGGCGGCGTTCTCCACCTTGCGGGCGCGCTCGCCATCGGCCATCTGCCGGAAGCGGCCGATCAGTTCGGCCCACTGCGCGAGTCGGCCGGTCCGCAGCCGCTCGGCGAGCCGGGCGCGCTGCTCGAACGGCATACGTTCCAGCTCGTCGCCCCCAACCCCCCACGCCCGCATCAGCGCGGCCTCCTCCCGGACAGCCTCGGCAGCCCGCGCCGCCGCGTTCCGCGCGGCGGCGCGGAGGCCGGGGGCGGCCGCCGCGAGGGCCTGCGCGGCACCGTCGGCGGCCCGCCGCGCGGCGCCCTCTGCCGCCTCGGCGGCCTCAAGAGCCCGGCCCACCGCATCCGCAGCGGCCCCCGACACAACACCGTCCTCCCCAACCCCCTCCGCAGCCCGCTGAAGCGCCTCCCCCACCCCACTCGCCGCTCCATCAGCCTCCCCCTGGGCCCCCTGCGCCCGCTCACCGGCTCGCTGCGCCTCCCGCGACCGCTCCAGCATCCCCCGCAGCGCGCCAGCCTGGGCGAGTACGGCCATGGCGGCGGCGTACGGATCACCGGCCGTCTCCCGGCGCAGCTCCGCGAACTCCCGTGACTCCACCAACACCGTGATGACCTGGTGGTTCACCAGCCGCGAGGGGGCCATCTCCTCGGGCTCCCGCACCCGAGGCCCGACCTTGTACGCGGCGAGGAACACATCCACCAACAGGTCAGTGGCGTACGCGTAGCCCGCGCCCAGCTCCTCCGCCACCTCCCGCAGCCCGGCCGACTGCTCGTACGTATCGCGCCACGTCACCCGGTCGAACCGGTCCGCGACCACCGCCGCCGTGTGCCGCCGGGGCACAGCGGCGGACCGGGCCAGCCACTTCCCGCCTCGGCTCGCCAGCTCGTCGAGGGTGCTCACAGCTGGGCCTGCACCATGTTCGCGTCCATGCCAAGCGCCTCGGTGAGCACGCGGGCGCGGACGGCGCGCTGACGCCCCGTCACGCGGTCGATGGCGGCCGTGGAACGGCCCGCGCTCGCCGCGTCCGCGCGCAGCTTCTCCAGCCGCTTGCCCGCCATGGCGAGCTGGTTGTGGGCCTTCTTGATGACCCACTCGCTCAGCGCCTCACGCGACCGCCCGGCCATGGCGTCGAGCTGCGCCTCCAGCTCCTCGATGGCATCGGCCAGGTCGAGCGCCTCCTTGGCGTCCGGGTTGACCAGCTGCAGCACCTCGCGCTCGACGGTCGGGCGCTGCGCGGGCGAGTCCCACAGCACATGGGTCAGCACCGACAGATCGGTCTCGCCGACCTCCGCACGGCCGTCGAGGTACGCGGACGCCTGCAGCAGCCCCACCGCCTGCCGCCAGCGGCGGTCGGAGGCGACGAGTTCCTTGCGCCGCAGGGCGGCCCGCAACGTACACACCGCGTCCACGATCCCGTCGGATACGTCCACCGCCGGTACGGCCTCGCCCACCGCGTGCTGCAACGCCCCCAGCTCAACCGTCGTCCGCTCCGGCGCCACCGGACGGCTGACGGCGGACCGCACGAGCGCGGCGAAGTTGGACGGATCCGCCAGATACCCGACCTCGATCCGCACCAGCAGCCGGTCGTAGATCGCGGCCGTATCCTCCCCGCTGGGCAGCTCATTGCTCGCCGTAATGGCCCCGATCAGCGGACACCGGATCGGCTCGCCGCCGCTCTCGGGGTGGTAGATCCGCTCGTTGAGGAAGCCCAGCGTCTCGTTCAGCGCCGCCGTGGAGCACTTGAAGATCTCGTCGATGAAGGCCACATGCGCGGTCGTGGCGCGGCCGTCGTACACCTGCCGGTACTCGCCCCGGGCCAGCGCGGCCACGTCGATGGGGCCGAACATCCTGGTCGGCGCGGTGAACTTCGACAGCAGGATCTCCCAGTACGCCGCCCCCTCGACCCGCCCCGTCAGCTCCCGCGCCATCTCGGACTTCGCCGTCCCGGGCGGCCCGAGGACGAGTGAGTGCTGCCCGGCCAGCAACGTCACGATCAGCGTCCGCACCACGTCGTCCCGCTCGTAGAACCGCTCCGCCAGCTCATGGCTGATCGCCCGCAGCCGCGTGGCCGTGTCCTGCGCGTCCATATCCAACGCCACCCTTCACTCTCGGACTTGAACCTACGACGGCGGACCTTTACGACGGATTCGGGGCACCGTACGGTCGGCCCATGGACTGGTTGGGGCCCGTGAACACGCTGATGGGCGCGGGCATCGGCGTCGGAGCGACGCTCCTGGCCGACCGCCTCCGCTGGCGCCGCGAGCGCGAAGCGCTCCGCCAGGACACGCGCCGCCAGGCGTACGCGTCGTTCATGGCCGCCCTCTCGGAGGCGTACACGCGCCTGCACGTGATCGCCCGCGAGGGAGGCGGTGCGGAGGAGGCGGGGCGGGCGGCGCACGAGGCGTTCGCGTCCAGCAGGGTGTATCCCCTGCGGTACGAGCTGGCGCTGATCGCGCCGTGGGAGGTGATGGAGCCGACGAACGAGGCCTTCTGGAAGGCCCGCGCCCTGCGCGACTTGGTGGCGACGGGTGCCACTGCGGAGGCCCCGGCTTTCGGCGAACACATCCGCGCGTACCTGGCGGCGGCGGAGTCCGCCCAGACGGCGATGCGGCGGGACCTCGGCACCTCCTGGCCCGACCGGGACGGGGGCCCGAGGCCGCCGGGCGCCGCCTGAGGCGCGTGCCGTTGCCCTGGCCGCTCCGGCTCAACCGGCGGATTCCTCCAACCATCGCAAGGCTCTCAGCGAATTCTCAAGTTCAGCTTGGTGGACCTCGGGCCGGGCCTGAGCCAGCTCGCGCCGGATCTCCACCGCCTCAACGATCGCCTCCAACGCCTCCTCCCGCCGACCCAGAACACCCAGACTGATGGCGAGATTGTTAAGCCCCGTGGCGAGGTTGGGCCGAAAGACGTCAGGCCGACCCCGGACCAGCTCGCGGTACACCTGCACCGCCTCAACGATCGCCTCCAACGCCTCCTCCCGCCGACCCAGAGCACTCAGCCGGTTGGCGAGGTTGTTAAGGCTCCTGGCGAGGTCCGGCCGGAAGGCATCGGCCCGATACCGGACCAGCTCACGCCGGATCTCCACCGCCTCAATAATCATCTCCAACGCCTCCTCCCACCGCCCCAAATCGCCCAGCCGGACAGAGAAATTGTCCAGGCTGGCCGAGAGATTCGGCCGGAAGGCATCGGCTCGATCCTGGGCCAGCTCGCGGTACACCCTCACCGCCTCGCCAATCGCCTCCAACGCCTCCTCCCGCCGACCCAGACCGGCCAGACCGATGGCAAGGTTGTGCAGGCTCATGGCAAGGTCGGGCCGGAAGGCATCGGCTCGCCCCTGGGCCAGCTCGCGGTACACCTCCGCCGCCTCAGCGATCGCCTCCAGCGCCTCCTCCCGCTGTCCCAGACCGGCCAGTCGGCTGGCGAGGTTATTTAGGCTCATGGCGAGGTCCGGTAGGAAGGCGTCGGGCCGGGACCTGGCCAGCTCGCGGTACACCCCCACCGCCTCACTGATCACCTCCAGCGCCTCCTCCCACCGGCCCACAGCGCCCAAAGAGTTAGAGAAATTGTTCAGGCTCAGGGCGAGGCTGGGCTGGAAGACATCAGGCCGATCCCGAACCAGCTCACGCCGGATCTCCACCGCCTCAACGATCGCTTCCAGCGCCTCCTCCCACTGTCCCAAATCGCCCAGCCGGTTGGAGAGGTTGTTCAGGCTCCTGGCGAGGTCCGGCCGGAAGGCATCGGCCCGATAGCGGACCAGCTCACGCCGGATCTCCACCGCCTCAACGATCGCCTCCAGCGCCTCCTCCCACCGCCCCAAATCGCCCAGCCGGATGGAGAGGTTGTTCAGGTTGGTGGCGAGGTCGGGCAGGTTGGTGGGGTCGTGAACGGTGCAGGTGCGGTGGTGCTCGGTGAGGCGTTGGGTGAGGTGGGCAGCGTAAGGGGCGAGGTTGTAGCTGCTGTGGGGCAGACGGTCGGCAAGGGCCTGGAGGTGGGTCGGCGGGGTCGTGGGGTCGTCGGTGATGTGGTGGAGGGCGTCGATGAGGGGTTCGGGGTGTTCGGTCTGGGTGGCGACGTCGATGGCGGGTCCGGCGAGGGTGGGGGCGTGGTCAACGCAGAGAGTGGTGAGGCAGGGAGCAAGTTGGGGCCGGAGGGCGGGGTGGGCGGCTGCGCGGGTGTACAGGGTCAGGAGGCGGGTGGCCTGGGCTTCGGTAGCCGTGGGGGCGAGGTGGTGGGCCAGCTGGGGGCTCTGGACGAGGTGGCGGCCGGTGAAGTACTCGGCGAGCCGGTCGGGTTGGAGCATTCCCCAGGGCAGGCCGGAGGCTGGGTAGAGGGCGGCGATCCAGCGGCGTACCGCGTGGATGCGGTCAGTGGTCTGGTCGGCCAAGGCGGGGACGTGACGCAGAAGGGTATCGGCTTCGTCGTGGGTGTCGGCTCCGAGGAGGTGGGCGGCGGCGAGGGCGTCCATGAGGGTTGCGGTCGCCAGGCCCGGGTCGAGGTGGTGGGCCGTGGCGGTGGCCTTCCAGTAGCGGCGTTCGTGGAGCAGCAACCGGTCCTCGACGGTGGAGTTGACCGCAGGAGCATTGGACGCGGCGTCGAGAAGGTCCGCGAGCGCGGTCATGTGCAGCGTCAGGGCGCTGTCCAGGCCGGGCCGGTCCAGACCCTCGGGGGTGCCGGTGGTGAGGCGGGCCGCCAGGGCAGGCCAGTCGTGGGGCTGCCACCCGCGCACGCACGGGAGGTGGGCGGCGTAGCTGCGCACGGCCTGGTGGTAGGCCTCGGTGCGGGAGTCGTCGGGCTCGGGTTCGAGGGCCGGAAGCAGGATGGTTCCGGTGCCGTAGAGGAGGTCTTCGGCAGCGGCGGTGGCGGCGTGCAGATCGTTCCACCAGTCGCCATCGGTACGGGCCAGCAGCAGCAACTTGAACGCGCGGTCGCCGGAATGCTGAACGGCCGCTTCCAGCAGCGCCGTCAGCTGCGGAGTACGGGTCTCGGCGTAGTCGACGATGACCAGGAGCGGGACGGCTGCGGCCGACAGTTCCGCCAAGGCGTAGGCATCGCCGCGTAGCCACAGCGTGGTCCAGCCACGCGCGGTCAGCGCATCGGCAAGGTGCTGCGCCAGCCGCGTCTTGCCCTGGCCGCCGGGCCCATGCAGAAGCCGCGCACCGAAGCCCTCCTCCCCCGCCCATCTCTCGAAGTCCGCGAGGAGCGCGGTCCGGCCACGGAAGGGGACGATCTGGCGGCGGGCCTGCAACAGCGCGGCGGGAGAGTTCAACACGCGGGCAGGCGCCGCCGGTTCGATGAGGTGCTGCCACTCCACCGGTTCGAGCGCCGTGCCGACGTCCGGCGCGTGGTCGGCCAGCGCGGCGCGGAAGCCGGGGTCGTGCAGCAGTACGTACGCGGGGACCGCCTCCAGGTGGGCGTGAGCCCGTCCGGCGGGGTCGGCGGCGATGACCCCGGCCAGCAGATCACCGCAGAACAGCGCCGCCCCCGACATCCCGCCCCACGGCGAGGCGCCCTCACCCGAAGGGGCCGGTGGATACTGGGCCAGGCTCATCACATAGCGGTTCCCGGCGAACCGTTCGCCGGGGTTCAGCGTGCCGGAGGGCTGCGCGACATCCGTCGCCCGCCCCGGCCGCTGCACCAGCTCCGCCGCACCCCAGGTCTCACACGGCGTGCCCGGCCGGTGGGTCACCGTACGCCCCCACCTGACCGGCTGCCGAGGAGCCCCAACCCAGGCCGGGTCGTCGACCCGGACCAGGGCGGCGTCGTCCCGCCCGCCCGGCGTGCCCCGCCACACCACCGTGCCGTCCCAGGTCGGCTCCTGCCCCGGCCGGAACAGCCGTACCGTACGGCCGGGTTCGGGGGTCACATGGGCGCTGGTCAGCACCAGACGTTCCGCGATCACATATCCCGATCCCGGCTGGTCATCCTCCACGACGACCACACGCGCCCGTTCCACCCCGTACCCCCAGCCTTGCTTCCGATCAGTCCTGGATACGCCCGCTCACGTCGCCCGGCCCCTGCGGGCGGGACGTAGCGTCCCCATGAACCAGGAGATCGCCGCCGTCCGGACGCTGCGGGGTCAGCGACACCGTCACCCGGTGGGTACGGGCCCGGTCCACCCCCGTCTCCGCGTCCGCACTGATCACCCACGCCTTGAACCCGGTCTTCACCTTCGCGCTGGCCCGCAGCTCGACGGCGAACTCCAGCTCCACCGGCCCGACCTTGAACGCCAGATCCGGCCCCGCCCCACGCCGCGCGGCCTCCAGCAACTCGTCCCGCACCGCCGCCACCGCGTCGGCCAACTCGATCTCCATGCCGTCCCCCTCCTACTGTCCAAGAACCCGGCTTGGTCCATCACCGTATGGCAGATCGCCGCACGGCAACCACGCACTCCGGGCAAGGGCTTCGGGGGAGTATCCTCACCCGCCAAGCCGCCAAGCCACGGGCGGTCGGTGCCGTACGGCCCATACGGCGAGGTGGCTGGTCGATCCCCATCCCTGCGAGGAGTTGCCGTGCACCCTTCCGAAGCCCCGGTCATCAGGGAGATCACCGTGCCGGACAAAGGGGCCGGGCCCTACGGCATTGCGGCCGGGCCGGACGGCGCCCTGTGGCTCACCTTCGCGCACAACGGTCGCATCGCGCGCCTCACCCTCGACGGCGAGGTCAAGGAGTACCCCTTGGACTCGCCTTCGTGTCAGCCCACGGTCATCACCGCTGGGCCCGACGGGGCGCTGTGGTTCACCCGGTCCCAGGATCACCGGATCGGCCGCGTCACCACCGACGGTGACGTGGCGTCCTTTCCTGTACCGACGCCCGACAGCGGCCCCTTCGGGATCACCACCGGGCCGGATGGCGCGCTGTGGTTCACGGAGATGAACACGGACCGTATCGGCCGCATAACCACTGCGGGAGAGATCACCGAGTTCGTCCTCCCCGTCGCATCGGGCGCCTTCCCCTCGGCGATCACCGCAGGCCCTGATGGAGCGCTGTGGTTCACCCTCAACCAGGCGAACGCGATCGGCCGTATCACCGTGCACGGCGACATCGCCATTCATCCCCTCCCCACCCCGGGCGCCGCCCCCGTGGGCATCGCCAGCGACGGCGCGGCCGTGTGGTTCGTGGAGATCGCGGCGGGCCAGATCGGCAGGATCTCGATGGACGGCGGCGGGATCGAGGAGTTCCCGCTGCCCGACCGCGCGGCGAAGCCTCACGCGATTGTCGCGGCCGCCACCGGGGACTGCTGGTTCACCGAGTGGGGCGGCAACCGCGTCGGCCGTATCACCGCGAGCGACGAATCCGGCACGAGCGCCGAGATCACCGAGTACGACCTGCCGTCGCCGTCGTCCGAACCGCATGGCATCGCCCTGGGACCCGACGGAGCCCTCTGGGTGGCCCTTGAGGTGGGTGGGGTCGCGCGGGTGGCACCGTAACCTCGGGCGACGCCCCCGTTGTCGCGGACCTCACCGCCGAGTCGCTGGCCGACCGGGACCGCGCGACGCGGGCCGCCATCGCGGAGGTCGGCGGCGCGTTCGACACCGCCGCCATCACGGAGGTGTGGGACGCGGCGCTGAGCGCCCCGGGCTGGGGGCCCTGATGTCGGCCGGGAGCCGGGCCGTCTTCCGGGCCGCGCTCGGCGTGGACGACGCCACCTGGGCCCGGGGGCGCGGCTGGGCCTTGGCCACCGGCCTGAACGCCCATACCTCCTACGCCGCGGCCAACCCGCGAGTCGCCGCGCAGACCACCCGGCAGATCACCGAGGCGCTGATCGGCTGAGCGGGACTGAAGTGTTGGCGCCCAGTCCGGACATCCACATCGCGCGGTAGTCCTTCGGCGGGACGCCGTACGCCGTACGGAAGGCGCGGGTGAAGTTGGCGGCGCTGCTGAAGCCCCAGCGGGTGGCGATGGCGTGGATCGGGATGGCGCACAGCGCGGGGTCGGAGAGGTTGTTGCGGACGTGTTCCAGGCGTTGCTGACGGATCCACGCGGTGACGGTGGTGCCTTGGCCCTGGAAGAGGCGGTGCAGGTAGCTGCGGGAGATGGAGTGGGCGGCGGCGATGGTGCCGGGAGTGAGGTCGGGGTCGTTCAGATGCTGCTGGATGAACGCCTGGATGCGTGAGGTCAGGGCCTGTCGGTGGGTGTCGGGCGACAGGTCGCGGTCGGCGTCCAGTTCGTGGGCGAGCAGCGCGGCCAGCAGGTCGGCCACGGCTCTCCCGATCCGGGGCCCGTCAGCCTGCCGGTACGTATTCGCGTCTGCGGCGATGCGGCCGACCGTCTGGGCGAGCAGCGCGCCCATGCCCTCGCGGGCGGATATACGGCGGTGGGCCAACGCGCCCACCCGGTGTGCGGGGAAGGGCATCAGCGCCTTCGGCACCAGGATCGCCGTCCCCTGATACGCGCTGTGGCCGGGCTCGGCGGTCATGCGATTGGTCCCGGGGATCGACGTGTCCTGAATGACCACGTCCTGCGCGGTGTGGCTGCTCTCGTGATCGGACCCGGACCAGCTGACGTCCAGCCTCCCGCTGTGCGGAAACACCACCTGGTACAGCTCCGGATCGCATTGCCGGACCATGCTCGGCGGCCGGTGCCAGCGCATCGGCGGCATGCGCAACCTGATCAGCTGGACCGGGCCCAGGGAGAGGGCGCGCGCGGACACCTGGAGCGCGGCGGTGTCATCGACGGTGACGCCCACCGGCACCAACTGCGAAACGTGCCGCCGCCACCCGTCGACGCGATCCGCCGGACCCAGGTCCTCGTTCCTGAACGTGGTCTCATGCACGCCCGTCCTCCGCTCTCCGTCCCTGTCGCCAGTGGACCAGAGAGCCATAATCAGCCGATGAACGCCCTGGCCCTGATGTGGCCCCCGCCCTGCGGGACACCTCAAGCCCCACCGGGACACCCCCAGCCCACCGGCACCCGAGGAACGGGCCCCAGAGGCGGAGATGCCCCACCTCCCAGCCCGCCAGGGCCTCAGCCCCGCCGGGGCACCCCAAGCCCCTCCGGGGCACCCCCAGCCCACCGGCGCCCGACGAGCGGGGCCCAGGGGCGGAGATGCACCACTCCCAGCCCCTCCGGCGTTTGAGGAGCGGGGTGCAGGGGCGGAGCCCCGCCGGGGGGCCGGGGGCTTGCCCCCGGTTTCGGGAAGGGGCGGGGTGGGGGAAAGGTCACCCCAGGTGGGACAGGGCCTTTCGGACCTCCGCCAGGTCCTGGTCCGACGCCAACCCCGCGTGGTACAGGCGGATTTCGTCCGCCCCCAGCTCCGCCGCGTGCACCGCGTCATCCACCAGCAAGGACGGCCGACCCCCCATCCCCGCCACCACCGTGAAGTTCGCGGCAAGCACCGTCCCCTCCCGCCGGTGCGGAACGAACGGCGGCAAAACGGCGGCACGGGCCGCCGCGTCACCCGTGCATGGCAGCACCACCCCATCCGCGTGCGCGAGCACATCCGCCGGGTCGACGCCCACATTGGCGCCCACCCGCCTCCGATCAGGCACCGCATGCAGCAGCACCTGAAAACCAGACCCCGAGGCCGCCGCAGACCGCACCGCAGACACCACATCCCGCTGCAACCCACCCGCCACCCCATCCCGCCACGCAGCGAAAACCCCCGCCACATCCGCACCCAGCACCCCAGGAGCCGCACCGGAGGACCACACCGGCTCCAACGCCCCCCGCACCGCACCCCGCAGCTCCTCCGCAGAAGCACCCAGCCCCTCATACCCCGCACAACAGCACTCGCAGAAGCACAGCGACATCAGATACTGCGCCTCCTCCCCCAACCCCACCCCGCCGATCTTGTCGTGGGCGTGCAGATGGGCGAGCCCGTACCAACCGCACGACTCCAGCTCGACCCCAGCCGCCCCCGGCCGCACAGACGCCTCGACCGCCAGGTCGACCAGATACTCGCGCACCTCGGGCCGCCCGATGCACGGCGCCCACGGATACCGGTCCCCGTACACGTTCCGCACCGACGTGCCCGGATGCTCGTCCCCCAGCCGGGAGTTATGGGCCAGCACGACCCACGCGTGCACCTCAAGACCAGCCCCGGCCAAAGCGTCCGCCGCCTCCCCGAAGGGATCAGAACCAGCCACCCACGTCTGCTCGAACGGCCGCAACGCCCGCCCGGCCCACCGACCCGCCACATCCGGCGGATACAGCACAGCAGCGTGCCGCGCCGTCACGATCCGGTGCCGCGGATGACGCGGCGTAAGAGCCCGCGTCGAGTGATACGCGGAGGCCAGCGTGACCTGCCGTACGCCCAGGTCGGCGATACGCGCCGCCGCGTCCGGATCCCCCACCACATCCCACGGATACACAAAGGCGGAGGCCTTCATCGCGCGCCACCCTCCCCCACCAGCTCCATACCCCGCTCGATCAGCTCCGCCAGCTCCTTCACATGCGCCGCACTCGGCTCACTCAGCGGCGACCGCACCTCACCCACGTCCAGCCCGCGCATCCGCACACCCGCCTTGACCAGCGATACGGCGTATCCGCGCCCCTGGTTGCGCAGTTCGACGAGCGGCCGGTAGAAGCCGTCCAGCAGCCGGTTGACGACATCGTCGTCGCCCGCCAGCAACGCCCGGTGGAACGCCAGCGCGACCTCCGGTACGAAGCAGAAGACGGCCGACGAGTACAGCGTGACCCCGATCCCCCGGTACGCCAGCCCGGTCAGCTCGGCGGTCGGCAGTCCGTTGAAGTAACGGAACCCCTCCACCCCCGCCTCCCGCACCGCGCTCACGATGCGCTGCATCAGGTCCAGGTCGCCGAGCCCGTCCTTCAGCCCGATGATCCCCGGCACCCGCGCGAGCCGCGCCACGGTCTCCGGTGCGAAAACGGCGTTGTCGCGCTGGTACACGACAACATCCAGCTCCGTCGCCCCCGCCAGCGCGGTGTAGTGCCGGACCAGCCCCTCCTGATCGGCGACGACCAGATACGGCGGCATGGCGAGCAGCCCGTCCGCCCCCGCCCGCTCCGCGAGCTTGGCGTAGTGCACGGCGAGCGCCGTCCCGTATCCGGCGCCCGCGACGACCGGCACCCGCACCCCACCGGCCGCCTCGACCGCCGCGGCCTCTTCCACCGCCACGGTGACGCAGTCGTGGAACTCCTCGGGGGTCAGCGCGTGGAACTCCCCCGTACCGCAGCAGGCGAAGACGGCCCCGGCGCCCGCCTCGATGCCACGGCGCACATGGGTGCGGTAGACCTCCAGATCAAGGGCGCCATCGGGCCCAAAGGCGGTCACGGGGAAGAACAGCAGTCCGTCAAGACGCTCGGCGAGCGATGCCGAGGCTGAGGGGGCTGTGGTCACGGGCTCTCCCTGTCGCGTACCCGCACATACGGCGCGCGTGCACGTCTCTGATCGGCATCTATATTCATGAACGCGGACACCGTATGGCAGCCTTCGCGCACGGGTCAAGGGGCGGCGCGCGCATCGATCACCCTTGACGCCCCTCCCCTCAGTCCCTACGTTGTCCATGCATCTGAACAAGGTGCACATATACGCCCGGCGTCCAGCCCAGCCCGCCCAGCCCAGCACCCGCCCGGAGGAGATCCGCCCATGTCCGCGCCCGCTCCCCGCACCATCCTCCTCACCGGCGCCGCAGGCGGCATGGGCACCCTCATGCGCGAGCTGCTGCCCGCGTACGGCTACGAGCTGCGCCTGTTCGACGTCATCCCCATCCCCGACGCCCCGGACGCGATCATCGCCGATCTCGCCGACGAGGACGCGCTGCGCCGGGCCGTGGAGGGCGTCGACGCGATCATCCACCTCGCGGGCATCTCCCTGGAAGCGTCGTTCGAGAAGATCCTCGCCGCGAACATCCAGGGCACGTACAACCTCTACGAGGCGGCCCGCGCGGCGGGCGTCCGCCGGATCGTCTTCGCGTCCAGCAACCACGCGGTGGGCTTCACGCCCCGCCCGTCCGGCGACGACGCCCCGCTGATCCCGATCGACACCCCGCGCCGCCCGGACACCTACTACGGCATCTCCAAGTCGTTCGGCGAGGACCTGGGCTCGTACTACTGGGACAAGTACGGCATCGAGTCCGTCGCCATCCGCATCGGCTCGTGCTTCCCCGAGCCGACGAACGTCCGGATGCTGTCCATCTGGATGAGCCCGGCCGACGGCGCCCGCCTCCTGCACGCCGCGCTCACCGCCGAGGACGTCGGCTACACCGTCGTGTACGGCAGCTCGGACAACACCCGCCTGTGGTGGGACCTGTCCTCCGCCCGGGCGCTCGGCTACGAACCGCAGGACGACTCGGAGCCGTACGCCGCCAAGCTCATCGCCGCGCAGGGCGAGCTGGACCCGGACAACCCCGACCACGCCCACCTGGGCGGCGCGTTCTGCACCAACCCGCCCATCTGGCCGCGCTGACGCCGTACGCGTACGCACGGCCGTCAGCGGGACTCGCGCGCGTTGAGCCGGGCGGCCTGGCGCGTCAGATGGTCGCGTTCGGCGAGGTTGGACGCCTTCTGGGCCGCCTCGGCGTACAGCCGTGCCGCCGTCGCCAGGTCGCCGTCGCACTCGTGGAGGTACGCCGCCACCGCGGCGTGGCGGGGCAGGGAGTCGTCCAGCGCCGCGAGCGCCGCCAGACCCGCGCGCGGTCCGTCTGCCTCGCCCACGGCCACCGCGCGGTTGAGCCGGACGACCGGGCTGTCGGTCAGGGCCGCGAGTTCGTCGTACCACTCGACGATCTGTACCCAGTCCGTCTCCTCAGCGGTGGGCGCGTCGGCGTGGAGCGCCGCGATGGCGGCCTGGGCCTGGAACTCGCCCAGCCGGTCGCGGGCGAGGGCCGTCTGCAGGATCTCGACGCCCTCGGCGATCGACGCGGTGTCCCACCGGCCTCGGTCCTGCTCGGCGAGCGGCACCAGGCTGCCGTCCGGCGCGGTCCGGGCGGCGCGCCGGGCGTGGTGGAGCAGCATGAGGGCGAGCAGCCCCGCCACCTCGGGGTGGTCGATCGCCGCCGCGAGCTGGCGGGTGAGCCGGATGGCCTCGGCGGCGAGGTCGACGTCGCCGGAGTAGCCCTCGTTGAAGACCAGGTAGAGGACGCGCAGCACGGTCGCGACATCGCCCGGCTGGTCGAAGCGCACCCCGGAGACCGTGCGCTTGGCCCGGCTGATGCGCTGCGCCATGGTGGCCTCGGGCACCAGGTAGGCCTGGGCGATCTGCCGGGTGGTGAGCCCGCCCACGGCGCGCAGGGTGAGCGCGACCGCCGACGACGGGGTCAGCGACGGGTGGGCGCACAGGAAGTAGAGCTGGAGTGTGTCGTCCGCCGAGGGCGCGGGCCCCGGGCCCGGCTCCTCCTCGACGCGGTCCTCACGCCGCCGCCGCGCGGCGTCCGCCCGGGTCGCGTCGAGGAACCGCCGCCAAGCTACGGTGACCAGCCACCCCTTGGGGTCACGCGGCTGCTCACCCGGCCACGTACGGACCGCCTCCACCAGCGCGTCCTGCACGGCGTCCTCGGCCGCCGCGAAGTCGGCTCCGCGGCGGACGAGGATGGCGAGCACGCTCGGGGTGAGGCTCCTGAGCAGGGCCTCGTTCATGGATGAGGTCACTCCGTGATGGTGGGCGGCGCGGTCAGGAACGGGCGCAGCTCCAGCCACTCGTGGATCGGCTTCCCGTCCTTGCCGGGGGCGGCCGACAGCTCCCCGGCCAGCTCGACGGCGCGCTCGTAGCTGTCGACGTCGATCACCATCCACCCCGCGATGAGGTCCTTGGTCTCGGCGAACGGCCCGTCGGTGACCGGCGGCCGCCCCTCACCGTCGTACCGGACCCACGTCCCCTCGGGGGCCAGCGCCTGACCGTCGACGAACTCGCCGGTCTTCTCCAGCCGGGCCGCGAAGTCGTTCATGTACGCCACGTGCGCCGTGATCTCTTCGGGCTTCCACTGGCCCATGGGCACGTCGTTGACCGCGGCCGGGGCGCCTCGGTAGTGCTTGAGCAGCAAGTACTTCGCCATGGTGGTTCTCCTCGGATACCGGTGCGACCCATTGTCGTCGCGTTCATAGCAGGGACGGAGCCGGTTCCGGGTTCTCGACATCGCCGCCGAAAGTTTTTTCCTCGCCCGGCACGGCGGCCCGGATCGGCCATATGCGGCCCGGATCGGCCATATTCGTTTGACCTTGACACGGTGACAAGGTCTTCACTGTGGCCATGCGGAAAGAGGACACGAACACGATGCGAGCCGTCCGGGGGCTGGAGCACAGCGACTCGTCGGTCCGGCTGCGGGTGGCGCTGGCGATAGGCACGTCCCCTGACCCCAGGTTGGTCGACAAGCTCATCGAACGCTGCGCGGTCGAGCCCGAGTTCCTGGTACGCGACATGCTGACGTGGGCACTCACCCGCCACTCAGCCGCGATGACGGTTCCACGTCTCATCGATGAGCTTCGCCCGGAGCGTGCGCCGCAGGCGCGAAGCCAGGCGTTGCACACGCTGTCCAAGATCGGGGATCGGCAGGCGTGGCCGTCGATCACCCGGGCGCTGCTGACGGACGCCGACGACGAGGTGGCGCGGACCGCCTGGCGAACGGCGGTCGTGCTCGTACCCGAGGGGGAGGAAACCGCGTTGGCCCGAGTGTTGGCGACACAGCTCGGGCGCGGCGAGCGGGAGCTGCAATTGAGCCTCAGCCGGGCACTGATCGGGCTCGGTGAGGCGATCATGCCGACCCTGCGCGCCGCGACGACGGGCGCCTCCTTAGACGTACGTACGCACGCACTCGCCACAGAAAAGCTGTCGCGCGACCCGGATGCCGGATTCGACTTCGCGATCGAGGAGGCGAAGCGCGTCGTGGCCCTGGGCACGAGCAGCGAGGAGGGGTGAGGGGCAGTGTTGATCGGTGAGGTGGCGCGGCGGTCCGGGGTCAGCGCCCGCATGCTCAGGCATTACGACGCGCTCGGCCTGGTGCGGCCGACGGGCCGTACGGAGGGCGGGTACCGCGAGTACTCCGATGCCGACATCCGGCGGATCTTCCACATCGAGAGCCTGCGGTCCCTGGGGCTGTCGCTGCGTGACGTCGGCCGCGCGCTGGATGATCCGGGCTTCGCGCCCTCGGAGCTGGTCGATGACCTCATCCGCCAGACGCGGGAGCGCATCGCGGCGGAGACGGAGCTGCTGACGCGCCTGCGCCGGATCGGTGCCGCGGAACCCACCGACTGGGAGGACGTCCTGCAGAGCGTCGCACTCCTCCAGGCCCTGCGCTCGCAGAGCCCCGGGACGCGCCAGCGCGCGGCGCTGTCCTCGGTCGAAGAGGTGCCGGTGCCGGTGGAAGCTCTGGTCGAGGCGGCGCTGAGCGAGACGAATCCGAATGTCGCCGGAGCGCTTCGTTGGGCCCTGGCGCAACGGGGCGATACCGGACTGGCACTGCTGGCGGAGGGCCTTGGCTCACCCGTGGCCGAGGTACGGAAGCGTGCCGTCCAGGCCATCGCCGAGATTCCGGACGACGAGTCGACGGCGCTGCTCCAAGCGGCCCTCGCGCACCCCGACATCGTCGTCCGCGGCTACGCGGCGCTGGCACTCGGGCCACGTGGCGCGGCCGACGCGGTCCCGACGCTCATCGACATGATCGTCAACGGGACGAACGACGTGGACGCCGCCGACGCGCTGGGCGCGCTGGCGAGTGACCCCGTGGTGGCGGACCGGATCGCCACCGGGCTGGTCGACCGCCTCGCCCACGCCACCCTCGCCTCGTCCGCCCGCCGACGGCTGACCCAGGCGCTCGCGGACATCCCGGGGGTCACGACGTCACGCGCCCTCGCGGAGCTGTCCCACGACGAGGACCGTGCCGTCGCGCTGACGGCGGCCTACCTGCTCAGACGGTGACCCGGGGTTGCGCCGGGCTGAGGTACCGCACGGCGACCTCGTCGGTGTGCGGGGTGAGCAGCCCGCGCAGCTCCTCGGCGGCGGACTTGAGCAGGTGGCCGTCGCGGTCGGCGTGGAGGGTTTCGAGGGCGAAGACGATGCGCGCGGAGTCCTCGGTGACGCGGGTGCGGTGGGCGTCGCGGTGGTTCCAGTGGCGGGTCAGGACGCCGGTGGCGTCCGCGTAGATGATCTCGCCGGTCTTGGGGTGCTCGACGGTGTCGGGCTCGCCGAGCGGGGTGAAGGCCTCACCGCCGTCCGCGTACCGGATGTCGACATCCCCGGTGACCTGGTCCAGGTCGAAGGCCCCGGCGGGCAGTCCGTGGCGGACGGAGACGGCGTTGTAGGAGTCGACGGCCGGGTTGATACGCGGCAGAGCCCCCTTCTTCGCCATGCGGCGGCCGAGCGCGTCGACGCTGGGGCGGATGCGGCGGGGGTTGGTGCCGAAGGAACGGTAGGCGCTGTGCCACGCCTCGATGCGCGGGTCGCTCTCGTCGGCGGGCTGCCAGGCACCGTCGGCGAGCCGCCGCTCCAGGTCGTCCAGCGCGGCGGCGGTGCCGGGCCACGGCTCACGGCCGCGCGTACCGGTGGCGGTGACCAGGGCGATGAGGGCGCCGGGAAAGGCGTCCGCGACGGCGGGGGTGAGGTGGAAGACGGGCATGAGGGTTCTCCAGTGGGGGACGGATGGGACGGGTGGGCCAGGCGGGTCAGGTGGGTCAGGGGCCGATGCCGTCCCGGCGGCGGCGGCGCTGACGCGCGACGGGCCGCGTAATCCTTACGGTGGCGCGACTCAGGTCAGGGCGAGGAGGCTGACGGCTACGGCGGCGGTGCCCAGGCCGACGAGCTGGCCTCGGTGGATGCGTTCGGCGAGGACGCCCCGGGCGAGCAGGACCGTACCGGCCGGGTAGAGGGCGGTGATCACGGCGACGACGGCGAGGTCGCCGCTGCGGGCGGCGAGCAGGAAGAGGAGGTTGGCGAGGGAGTCGAGCACGCCCGCCGCCGCCGACATCCCGTACGCGGGCCGCTCGCGGCCCAGCCTGCGGTGCAGCAGCCCGGCAGCGGCCAGGGTGACGGTCGAGGCGACCGCGCGGCCCACGATCAGCGGGGCCACGCCGCTGTCGGACGGCGCCTGGTGGAGGCAGACCAGCTGGAGCGCGATGGCGGCGCCCGCGCCGAAGGCCAGCAGCAGGGCGTTACGGGAGGGGCGCGCCGCGCCCGCGCCGTGTCCGGCGCTGACCAGGACCACCGCCACCAGGGCGAGCGGCAGCCCCACCAGCCCGGCGGCGGCCAGCCGCTCGCCCTGGAGCAGGCCCACGGTGACCGGCAGCGCGGCGGACACCAGCGCGGTCACGGGCGACAGTACGTTCATCGGGCCGATCGCCAGGGTGCGGTAGAGCAGGGCGAACGCGGCGGCCGAGGCGACGCCCGACGCGGCGCCCCAGCCGAGGGTGGCGGTGCTGAACGAGGCGCCGAGCACCGGCCACAGCAGCAGCTCGACGGCGAGGCTCGCCGGGGCCGCGACCATCACGGTGCGCAGTACGTGGGCTTTACGGGCGCCGAGGCCACCGAGGAAGTCGGCGCATCCGTAGGCGAGTGAGCTGCCCAGGGCCAGCAGCAGAGCGAACACAGCACATCCCTTACGATTCAGTGGAACGACCAGACCGTACAGCAGATCGACCGGTCGATGTCAATAAAACGACCGCACGGTGCATTCAAATAGCCCGAGGATGGGTGAGCAGATGGTGGAGACGGCCGCAGCCCTGCGGACGGTCGCGCACAACGTCAGGGCGGCCCGCACCCGCGCGGGGCTGTCCCTGGAGGAGCTGAGCCGCCGCGCCCAGGTCAGCAAGGGCGCCCTGGTGGGTCTTGAGAAGGCCCAGGGCAACCCGAACCTGGCCACCCTGGTCCGGCTGGCCGACACCCTCGGCATCTCGGTGTCCGACCTGATGCAGGGGCCGCCCGAGGGCCGCGTCCGCGTCGTGGCGGCGGACGCGGTGGCTCCGCTGTGGACCACCGAGGAGGGCAGCGAGGCCCGGCTCATGCTGACGACCTCGGGCCCGTCGCCCGTCGAGGTCTGGCGCTGGCGGCTGGCACCGGGCGAGGACTACCCCAGCCATCCCCACCAGGCCGGGGTCGTGGAGACGGTCAGCGTCACCTCCGGCCGGATGACCCTGGTCGTGGACGGCACCGAGCACCCCGTCGAGGCCGGGGAGACCGCCACGTTCGACGGCGACGCCCCGCACACGTATCGCGGCGCGGGCACCGAGATCTGCACCCTGATCATGACGGTCCACCTGCCGCCCGGCTGAGCGCCCCGACCGAGCGCCCCGACCGAGCGCCCCGACTGAGCACCCCGGGCCGGAATGCCGGGCGGGGTGCGGCAGTTGATCACGGCATGACACAGACCCCGGGCCCGCGCCCGTTGACCGACGAAGCCGCCTCCGCGCTGCTCGCCGCCCAGCAGTTCGGCACGCTCGCCACCGTCAAGCGCAGCGGTCATCCCCACCTGACCACCATGGTCTACGGCTGGGACCCCGAGGCCCGCATCGTCCGGTTCTCCACCACGGCGGACCGCGTCAAGGTCACGCATCTGCGCCGCGATCCGCGAACGGCGGTGCACGTACAGGGCGGTGACCCGTGGTCGTTCGCCGTCGCCGAGGGCGAGGCCGAGATCTCCGAGGTGACGACGGCCCCGGGCGACGCGGTCGGGCGGGAGCTGCTGGCGATGCTGCCGGAGACGGCGAAGCCGCAGGACCAGGACGCCGAGAACGCGTTCCTGGAGCAGGCGGTCGCCGAGCGCCGCGTCGTCATCCGGCTGAAGGTGGACCGGCTGTACGGCACGGCGCTGGACTTCGACGGACGCTGAGCGGACAAGGCGAGCATGGACCACGATGAAGAGACCATCTGCCGGGTCTGCGGCTACGACGACGCGGTGTACTGGCAGGGCGGCTGGCCGACCGAGGTCATCTGCCCCTGCTGCGGCAATGAGTCCGACGTCGGCGACGCCAGCGTCATGGCCGTGCGCAACTACCGGGGTTACTGGGTAGGGCAAGGGGCCCCGTGGAACGACACGTTGGAGGGCCGTAAGCAGATGGAACAGGGCTGGGATGTCCTGCGACAGCTGGCGAACATCCCGCCCCAGTGGCGCTGAGCGCCCTCACCGTACGGCCGTGATCGTGGCGGGCATCGGGCCCTCCGGGCGGACCGTGATCCCGAAGACGGTCGACGTCGGGGTGGCGTGGAACGACGGCACGAACGCGGGCAGCAGAAGCCCCAGCAGCGCCGTCATCTCCCGCATCGCGAACTGCGCCCCCAGGCACGCCCTGGCCCCGAGCCCGAAGGGGAAGTACGCGCCATGCCGGGCGGACCCCCGGCCGTCGTCCGCGAACCGCGCGGGGTCGAACCGCTCGGGCTCCGGCCACAGGTCAGGGTCGCGGTGGGTGAGGTACGGGCAGACCAAGAGGTCGGTGCCCGCCTCGACGCGGTATCCGGCGACGGTGTCGTCCTCGGTGGCGTGGCGCGGCATCAGCCACGCCACCGGATAGAGCCGCAGGGTCTCGGAGGCGAGGGCCCGCAGCGCGGTCTCGCGCTCGGGTGAGCCCTCGGGGCCCGCGTCCAGGGCCCAGCGGCGGGCCTCCGGGTGGCGGTCGAGCAGCAGATACAGCCAGGCCAGCGTGGTGGCCGTGGTCTCGTGCCCGGCGGTCAGCAGCGTGACCAGCTCGTCGCGGATGAGCTGGTCCGTGTACTCGGGACGGCTCTCCCCCGCCTCCACCAGGACGCGCAGCAGCCCGGGGCCGTCCGGTCCCGCCTCGCCCCGGCGGGCCGCCGCGATCGCCGCGAGGGCGACGGCGTCGATCCGCGCGAGGTCCGCCGCCACGGTGGCGCGCAGCTCGGCCAGGTCGGACGACGCGGAAGGGGTCGTCGGGAGGGCGGCCCCGACCGCCTCGACGGACGCGAGTTCACGGTTGGTCTCCGCGTCGAGCGGGTGCCCGGTGAGCGAGCGCCAGATGGTGTCGAGGGCGAAGAAGCGCATGTCCTCGCGGACGTCGGTCGGGGTGCCGGTACGGGCGGCAGCGGCCCAGCGGTCGGCGGCGCGCCGCGCGGCGGCGTCGATGCGCTGCTCGTAGCGGCGGATGCCCGCACCGGTGAACTGCGCCTGCAGCAGACGGCGTTGACGCTTCCACGGCTCCCCGGAGGCCGAGAGCACCCCGTCCCCGACCAGCACGCGCGCCCGGTGCGAACGCTTCACGTAGCGGTCGGGGTGCAGGGCGAGGACGTGCCGCACCGCGTCCGGGTCGGTGACCAGCACCGTGGGGCGCGGGCCGAGCGGTACGGCACTGACCCCGCCGAGCCCGCGCGCCTCGGCCAGCAGGTCGACCACCGCCCCCGAGGCGGCCTTCCACCGCTTCACGGCGGCCGGGTCGAGTAACGGAACGGGGACGCCCTGCGGGGCTGTGGTGGCCAATGCGCTCTCCTGCTCACTCGTCGGACGCACGGAACAACGACGGTACGCCGCATCAGGCGGCGCGCGCCGCCGCGAGGTCCGCGACCAACCGCTCCTCGACCGGAACGCTGGGGTCCGAATACTGCCCGGACAGGCAGACGGGCCCCGCGTAGCCCAGCTCGGCCAACTGGCCCAGCGCAGCCGACCAGTTGGCGAGCCCTTCCCCTCCCGGTACGAACCACGGCTTCCAGTTGCCGCCGACCGACTCACCGGGCGGATCGACCGGAACGTACGTCGCGTTCTTCAGGTTGACGATCCCCAGCCGCCCCGCGCACAACGGCAGCGTCACCCTCGGATCGTCCCCCGCCAGCGCGTCGTGGGCCGCGTCCCACACCACCTGGAAGTGCTCCACCGGCAGCCCGTCGAGCAGGTCCATCACCCCAAGCGCCGACGAGACGAACCGCCCGTGGTGCGGCTGCACCCCGACCCGTACGCCGTATCGCTCCGCGAGCGGCGCGGCGGCCTCCAGGCGCTGCCGTACGCGCCGTACGGAGGCGGCGTAGCCATCCGGGCCGAGTTCGGCCATGACGCGGATCATCGGCACACCCGCAGCGGCGCACCCCGCGAAGACGGGCTCGCCGAGGTCACTCGCGACGCTGATCACCTCCACCCCCTCGGCCCGCAACCGCGCGGCGAACGAAGGCAGCAGCCGTTCGGCGGCGGCCGGAGTGACATGAGCGCCGTCCCGTACGGGGACCTCGGCGCCGGAGAAGCCCAGCCCCGCGACGAGCGTGCCCAGCTCCTCGCCCGGCAGCCGGGACCAGGGCTTGGTGAAGACGGACCACAGGAATGTCATGGGTCAGCGGCCTCCCAGTCCGCTCATGGTGATGCCGCGCACGAACCACCGCTAAGTGCGGAAGTTGGACACGGCCAGCGTGGCGATCGCCGGAACGGCCACCGGGATGATCACGCAGGTGAACTCGTCCGTCAGCGGCGCGCAAGTGAACCCCACGTCATCGGTTCGGTACGGGACGGAGGATGGATACCGGCCTTGTCCAGCAGCGTCTTGTTTTGACGTGCTCCCCGGTCTGAAGTCCGGGGATTCCTGCCACGGTCGCGTGACCGTCTGGGTGGCTTCCTGCTTCAACGCGCTGTGCCGGGACTTTCGCCCTGGCCTTACCTGCGCTCTGCGAGGCGTTTAGCCTGTCCGCCCGTCCGGCGGCCAGGGTGTTCTTCGAGGCGTTGTGGTCACGGTCGTGGACGGTCCCACACCCGGCACAGGTCCATGTGCGGACGTGGAGGGGCTTGGGACCGCCCTTGACGCCGCACACGGAGCAGACCTGCGAGGTCGGCTCGAAGCGTCCGATCTTCCCGAAGTACCGGCCGCACCGAGCCGCCTTGTACTCCAGCATGCGCACGAACGACGACCACCCGGCGTCGTGCACGGACTTGGCCAGCCGGGTCCGTGCGAGACCGGATACCGCGAGGTCTTCCACATACACCGCTTGGTTGTCACGGATGATCTGCGTGGAAGCCTTGTGGTGCCAGTCTCGCCGCCGGTCGGCCACCCGGGCATGCTGCCGCGCGACCCGGATACGGGCCTTCGCCCGGTTCTTCGACCCCCTGGCCTTCCGGCTGAGATCGCGCTGTAACCGCTTGAGCTTCTTCTCCGCGCGGCGCAGGAACTTCGGGGAGTGGATGCGGGTGCCGTCGGAGAGGACGGCGAAGGTGGACAGTCCCAGGTCGATGCCGACCTCGGCGCCCAGCTCGGGGAGGATGTGCGGTTCGGTGTCCACGACGAAGCTCATGAAGTACCGGCCCGCACAGTCTTTGGTGACGGTCAGGGAGGTGGGTGCAGCCGGAAGGGGCCTGGACCAGGTGACCTTGATGGTGCCGACCTTGGCCACATACACCGTGCCGTTGTCCTGGAGGGAGAAGGCATTGGTGTTCAGGCGGATGGACTGCCGGGTGTCCTTCTTCGTTTTGTAGCGGGGCGGGGCGATCATGCGGCCTTTGCGTGTGCCCTTGAGGGAGTCGAAGAAGTTCTTGTAGGCGGCATCCAGATCGCGCAGGGACTGCTGGAGCACGACCGCCGACACCTCGGCCAGCCAGGCGCGCTCGGTGGTGCGCTTGGCCTGGGTAATGCGGTGCCGGGACAGTTCGGCCGATGTCACATAGGGCAGCCCGGCCGCGTGTGCTTCCTTCCGATCGCGCAGGCAGTCGTTCCACACCACCCGCGCACACCCGAACGCCCGCGCCAGCGCGCGGCGCTGCGGGCCGTCCGGGTAAACCCGGTAGTTGTAGCGGAGCTGCATGAACACCACCATATTTCGACCTCATGGATAATGAGGATGAATGCCACGATGGCGGGCATATAGTTTCGGTGATGCACGTTCACTTGGCCTTTGCGACCAAACGCCGACATGGAGTGTTCAGCAACAACGTCCGCTCTTACCTCCAGCTCTTCGGGGATGCTCGGCCACATGGACCAAACGCCGTGCCCGGCGGCGGGAACAGCTGGAGCTGGAAGAAGACATCGTCGTCTCCTCGCTGGATGGACGGTGCTCAGACGAAGGGCCTAGGCGAAGGCCAGGTCCAGGGACTCGGCGCGGATCCGCTCCTCGTCCACCTCGACACCGAGCCCGGGGCCGGTGGGGACGGTGGCGGTGGCGGAGGTGATCTCCAGTTTGTCGACATAGAGATCTGACAGGAGTTCGGGCCCGTTCAGCTCGGCGGGCAGCGCCAGCTCCAGCTGGCTGAAGAGGTGCAGGGCCGCCGCGAAGCCGATTCCGCAGTCGGTCAGCCCGCTGGCCAGCACCTCCAGGCCGCCCGCCTGGGCGACATGGGCGCTCTTGAGGGCGTTGCGGATGCCGCCCGCCTTGCAGATCTTGATGACGACGAGATCGGCGGCGTCCAGCCGCATCGCCCGCGCCACGTCCTGGGCGGTGAAGCTGCCCTCGTCGATGGCGACCGGGAGGTCGATCATGCCGCGCAGCCGGTGCAGCGCGAGGGTGTCCGTGCTGGGTACGGGCTGCTCGACGCACGCGATGCCCGGTACGTCGCGTACGGCGTCCAGCAGCCGCTTCAGCGCGGCGGGCCGGTACGACTGGTTGGCGTCGAGCCACAGCGGCTTGCCCGCCGCGACCTCCGCGACGGCCTCCACGGCGGCGGTGTCGGCGGCGAGATCCCCGCCGATCTTCACCTTGTACGCGGCGTAGTCCGAGGACATACGGGCGTGCTCGCGCACGGCGGCGGGCGACCCCACGCCGATGGCCGAGCAGAGCGGGATCTCGTCCCGCGCCTTGCCACCCAGCAGGGCGTGGACCGGCAGGCCGACCAGCTTGCCCGCCGCGTCGTGCAGGGCGATGTCGACGGCGGCGCGGGCGAACGGGAAGCCGTTGGAGACGGCGGGGCTGAGCCGCCGGTTCGCCCTCGCGTGGAACAACTCGACGTCGAAGGGGGTGAGTTCGAGCAGGATCGGGGCCAGGTGCCGCTTGATGATCACGGCCATCGTCTCGGCGGTCTCGTAGCTCCAGCTCGGCAGCGCCCGCTGCTCGCCCCAGCCAACGACACCGTCCTCGGTGGTCAGCCGTACGAAGATCACCGCGCCTGCCTGGTCCGGAGCGGCCTGGTCCGGTGTGCCGACGACTCCGCTGCCGAGCACGAACCGCCGGGCGAAGGGTACGGCCACGGGGAAGACCTCGACCGCCGTGATGCGCGACATGTGCAGGTCCTTTCGGCGAGAGGCTCAGGCGGCCGTCGGCCACGCGGCGGGATCCACGAAGCTGGGCCCGCGCACGCCCTTGTCGAGCCAGTCGGCGACATCGGCGAGCACATATCCGGCGAGCGCCAGATGCCCGTCCACGGTGTCCCCCGCGATGTGCGGGGAGAGCAGCAGGTCCGGGCAGCCGAGCACGGCGGCGTCGAGTACGGGCGGTTCGGGGTCGAAGACGTCCAGCGCGGCGAGCAGCCTGCCCGCGAGAACGTGTTCCAGCAGCGCGACCTGGTCGACGGCCGGGCCGCGCGAGGAGTTGACGACGATGGTGTGGTCCGGCATCGCCTCGATGAGCGCCCGGCTCACCAGCCCCCGCGTCTCCGGCAGGTCCGGTACGTGGAGCGAGACGAACGGGCAGCGCAGCGTCTCCTCAAGCCCGGCCGTCCGCACGCCGAGCGCGGCGGCCCGCTCCTCGCCGAGGTACGGGTCGTACACCACCACATCGCATCCGAACGGCCTGAGCAGCGTGATCAGGGCGCGTGCGGTGGAGCTGGCGCCGAGGATGCCCACCGGGCGGCCCGCGAGTTCGCCGCCCCGGAACCCCGTCTGCTTCCAGCCCCCGCCGCGCACGGCCGCGTCGAACCGGGGCAGGCGGCGGGCCAGGGTGAGCATCGCGGCGAGGCAGTACTCGCCGACCGACCAGGCGATACGGCCCCCGGCGGAGAAGACCGCGACGCCCCGGTCCAGCACCTCCCGTTCGATGAGCTTCTTCACCGACCCGGCCGCGTGCGCGACGACCTTGGGCCCGCGCCCGTCCGCCCAGAGCGAGGCGTCCAGGTGCGGGGTGCCCCAGCTGGTCAGCAGGACGTCGCAGTCGGCGGCCAGCGCCGCCACGTCATCGGCGGTGAGCCGGTCCCCGGCCCACACCGCCCTCTCGTAACGGGTCTCGATCAGGCGGGCGGCGTCGGGACCGCAGACGTCGGCGGCGCGCTCAGGGGTCATGGCGACAGCGATTCTGGACAACCTGGCTCCTCGGAGGCGGACGGCTGTGCGCTGGTGGTCCTGACGGTAGGACGTGGCGTTATGCGCGTCCAAGCCCGATTTCGCATGGCGCGATACCTTGACGGCATGGACCTTTCGCTGCAACAGCTGCGCGGCTTCGTCGCCGTAGCGGAGGAACAGCACTTCGGTCGGGCCGCCGAGCGGCTCAATATGACCCAGCCCCCGCTGACCCGGCAGATCCAGGCCCTCGAACGGTCCCTGGACGTCGTCCTCTTCGAGCGCACCGGCCGAGGCGCCCGCATCACCGCGGCGGGCACGGTCCTCCTCGAACACTGCCGCCGGGTCCTCGCCCTGCTCGACGCCGCCCCCGTCGCCACCCGCCACGCCGCCGAGGGCCGCACCGGCACCCTGCGCCTCGGCTTCACCGCGATCGGCGCGTACGCGATCCTCGCCGATGTCCTCGACCTGGTGAAGCGCCGCATACCCAATGTCGCGGTCGAGCTGTCCGAGCTGGTCAGCCCGGAGCAGTTCACCGCGCTCGGCGATCTACGGATCGACCTGGGCCTCGTCCGGCCACCGATCCCCGAGGGCTACGCGTCCGTCCTGATCCACTCGGAGGACCTGGTCCTCGCGGTCCCCGCCGCCCACGCGCTGGCCGAGGGCACCGCGCCCGTCCTCCTCTCCGAGGTGACCAACAACTACATCGGCTACAGTCCCGAGGGCTCGCGCTATCTCCACGACATCTGCGCCGCCATGATCGGCGTCGACCGCTACGCCGTCAGCCAGCTGACCTCGCAGGTGCCGACGATGCTCGCCCTCGTCCGGGCAGGCCTGGGGTGCGCGCTGGTGCCGCGCTCGATCATGACGATGGGCGTGCACGGCGTCCGCTACCGCGAACTGGCCGCCGCCGACGCCCACTCCGTC
Source organism: Streptomyces sp. NPDC001700 (assembly GCF_053596435.1). NCBI lineage: Bacteria > Bacillati > Actinomycetota > Actinomycetes > Kitasatosporales > Streptomycetaceae > Streptomyces > Streptomyces sp. NPDC001700. The sequence goes on along the minus strand of NZ_JBSFGE010000001.1, from coordinate 663,878 downwards.
ACCCTCCACGCCTGCTGGAGCCCGGACAGCCCCAACCCCGCCCTCCACCGCCTGACCGACGCCCTCAGCCGCGAGCGCCCCGGCGGTCGGGCGACCGAGGAGCGGCGGACGGGCTGACCGCCGAGGTCTTCGGCGGCCGCCTTCCGGTGAGGAGGGCCGCGAGGGTCGCTGCCGCCATCGCGGCGGACATCATGGTGAAGCCCGCCGAGAAGGTGGCCACTTGGGCCGCCAGGCCGAGCAGGAGGGATCCGAGGCCGGTGCCCGCGTCGTAGCCGATGTTCCAGGCGACGGATGTGAGGTGGCGGTTCTCCGGGCCCGCGTGGTCGAACGCCTGGACCAGGGTGACGCTTTGCAGCCCTCCGTACGCCACGCCCAGCAGGAACAGCCCGGTCAGGAGCAGCGGGGTGGTGACGGGCTCCGGGCCGACGGCCAGGGCGATCAGCAGCAGGCCCGCGCTCGCGGCCAGGGTGAGGACGCAGGTGATCGGGCGCGGGGCGATCCGGTCCGCCAGGGATCCGCAGCCCCAGCGGGCCGCCGCGGCCGTGGCGGTGAGGGTGAGCAGGCACGCGGCGGCCAGCGCGGGGGTCGCGGTGAACTGGGGCGCGAAGGTGAGGACGGCGCCGCCTCCCGAGGTGACCAGCAGCAGGACGGCCAGCGGCAGCGCGATGCGCCGGAGCACCGCAGACGTGGGAGCGGCGGACCGGGGACGCTCATCGGCCGGGGCGGCGGGGCCGTCGACACGGGCCGCGACCGCGCGGCCGAGCGCGGGCGTCCAGGGGAGGGCGAGTACGGGGAGCACCCCGCAGGCGACGATGGCCGAGAGGGCGAACGCGCCGACCAGCCAGGGCGCCGCCGGGGTGAGGACGACCTGGGGAAGCGCGACGGCGAAGCCGTACAGGCCGATCGCCGCTCCCTGCCGTCCGCGCGGGGCCAGTGCGGCCGCCGCGATGGATCCGCAGACGGTGATGATCCCGAAGCCCGCCCCGCGCAGCGCCGTGGTGAGCAGGATCGGCGGCAACTGGTCGCTGAGCGCCTGCAGCGGCGCGGGCAGGCCGAGCAGCAGGGCGCCGAGGGCGAGCGTGCGGGTCCAGCCGAGCGTGCGCAGGGTGGCGTTGACGCAGAGTTGCGCGAGCACGGTCGTGGCCATCAGGACGGCGGTGACGAGCCCGGCCCCGAACTCGTCGGCACCACCGCTGACGGCCCACGCCGGGGAGACGGGCAGCAGGAGCGCGAACCCCGAGAAGCAGCAGAGGACCACCATCAGCAGCTGCGGGATGCCGGGCGCCCCTATGACGGATTCCTTAGGCCGTTGAGTCATACACCTAAGCTTGCCCTCTATCGGGGACCGCTAGGACCGGCCCTCACCCCGTACGGGCCACAGGTGCACCGCGACCGCCGCCCCCGCCGACGCCGCGATGGCCAGGGCCTGCCGGAGTGCCAGCGCTTCCAGCGCGTGAGGGGCGCGTTCGGCCACCTGACGCACCTCATGAGCCTGCTTACCGGGTCAGGCGCAGGTCCCAGCCCGGCGCTTCGCCGGTGGCGGGGGTCAGGAGCGGGGTGTAGGACTCGCGGGCGGGGCGTCCGGCAGCGGTCCAGTCGGTGATCCAGCCGCGCAGGATGGCCAGGGAGGGGGAGCTGGGAGCGTCGGCGAGGATGCGGCCGTCCTGGGTCAGGACGGCCGCCGAGTCCGGGTTGCTGTGGCCGAAGGCCAGCAGCTCCGGGGCGAGGCCGACCATGGTCATCCCCGGGGCGTCGGTGGCGGCCGCCCAGTACTTCCACAGGGCCCAGTCATCCACCACAGTGCCGACCGGCTCGCTGTGCGCGGGCGTGAGAAGGCGGTCGAGGATGGCGCGGGCCCCGGTGTGCCGCCAGTCGTCCTGGTCCCGCCAGGTGACGGAGATCCAGGAAAGCGCGGGGTGGCGGTGTTCCCAGTCGACCCAGCGGCCGGGCAGGTCGAGGTCGGCCTTGGGGGAGGCGGTGGCCTCGATGTAGCCGCCGGTGGCGATCGACTCCACGGTCGGCTCACCACCGGTGACGCGGATGCGCGCGACAACCGTCAGATACGGAAGGGATGCGACCGGCAGCGGGACGACGATGACCCCGCCGTCGACGAGCTGGTCCACCCACAACCGGGGAAGCAGCGGCGGGGTGCACCAGGCCACGATCCGGTCGAACGGGCCGCGTCCGGTGGAGGCAGCGGTTCCGTCGGTGTTGTAGCAGCGGATGTTCGTCAGGCCACGGTCGTGGTGAATGAGGTTGGCCCAGCGGGTCAGATAGGGGTCGATGTCCAGGCTGGTGACCTGCCCCCTGGTGCCGACGAGCTGGGTGAGCAGGGCGCCGGAGTAGCCCGAGCCGGTGCCGACCTCCAGCACGTTCATGCCCTCGGCGACGTCAAGGGTGGTCAGATCGCGGTGGATGACGGCCGGGTTGGACCGGTGCACGGTGTGGCCGCGGCCGTCATGGTGGGTGTAGTGGCGCTCGGGCACGCTCGCGGCGACGTCAGCGACGGGAACCACAGGGCCCCTCCTTCGAGTGGATGGACGAACTCGTGTCCTTCAACTCCTCCGGGCGGGTGAAGGACACGCCGGAACTTCCGCCCGGAATCGACGGGTCAGAGCGTCAGCACGGTGTGGTGGTGCCACCCGCCGGTGGTGTACTCGCCGACGGGGCCGTGGCCGGGCAGTTCGGCCCAGGCGTGGTACTCGGTCGGCGGCGGCGCGAAGCGCGCCCCCAGGCACCAGTCCAAGCGGCGCCCGAGCAGCGCGGCCGCCAGGACCGCGCCGAGCGAGGTCTCGGCACACGCCATACGCCCCGGCCACAGGTGCCCGGTGTGCCGCACAGCCGCGACCACGGCTTCGGCCCGGGCGGGTGCCAGAGGGCGCCGACCGACGCGCCGGGCCCACCGTACGGAGCGGACCGTGTGCCGGAACGGCAGCCGCAGCAGCACCAGGGCCAGCACAAGACCGAGGGCGGCGGCGCACCGCTCGGCGGGCGTGCCGGTGCGGACGGTGGCGTACGCCTCGATGCTCGTCACCGCCACCACCTCCACCAACGACGCTGCGGCGCAGGGCGGGCGACGGTCAGTCCCTGGGCGGTGAGCGCGTCGGCGACGGTGCGGACGTCGGCGGCCGCGTGTTCTGTGGTCAGGCCATAGCGGTCGGCGTACCGCTGAGCGGCTTGCTGCTGGGTGTCGCAGGAGAGCAGGAGCAGCACCGCGGCGGTCGCCGTGGGCGTCAGGTGCGTCCAGCGTCCGGTGCGCTCGTCCAGGATGGCGCCTCCGGCGTCGGTGAGCGCCGGATGAGCGCCCTCACGCAGCCGCCACATGGTCGGCCACCTCCCACCATGACGGGGCGCTGTCCAGGTGCCGGAGCCAGATCTCGGCGGCGACCACCAGGTGCACGGCGGCCTGGGCGGTCGGCTGCCCGGCGGCGGCCCTCGCGAGCATCGCCGCGACGGGGGCTTGGCTGACCAGACCGAGCGCCGCCAAGCGGGAGTTGGGGCCCAGCAGGTCCAAGAGCACAGACGTGTGCCGGGTCAGACCCGCGTACGCCAGCGCGTTGAACCCTCCCTTCGTGATCCGGGTGAGGACGAAGTCCGGCAGTACGCCGGTGCCGGTGAACGCGGCGGCGAGCAGCGGTTTATACCGCCCGGGCGCGCCGCGTTGGTCGGCCGGGACGGCGAGGCAGGCCCGGATGACCTCGTTGTCCAGATACGGCGCGGACAGCTCGATGCCGTACTCGGCGAGCGCGATCTGGCGCAATCCACTGGTGTTCGCCCCGACCCGGGCCAGGTCCTGGCGGTCCGACCATTCAGCCAGGCGCACCGGCGCATGGGTCAGTTCCTCGGCGGCGCGGTCGAGGGCGTCGGCCAGGAGCTGCCGCACATCGCGGCTCATCCAGTCGGCCGTTGCCAGCAGCGGCGTCCACGCGAGCGGCCGCTGCGCCTGCGGCGCCCATTCCCTCGCCGGGCCGCGGAGTTCGGCGCCCAGCTCACGCCAGGTGCCCGCCAGGTCCGTCCGGGCCGCCGGGCGCGCGCGGCCCCACACGGCGCGCGGGGAGGTGTGCCGCAGCCGCGCGTGGCCGAGCGCGTGCCGCATTGCCCGGCGTCGCTGCCGCTCGCGCAGCAGGTCGGCCAGGTACGCCGATGGCGCGGACAGCACCGCGTCCCCGGCTGCCCCGCTCAGGTGCACCCCTGGCCCCTGGGCGACGACGGTGTCCAGCACCGCGCGCTTGATGGAGGCGGTAACCACGTACGCGTTCGGCGCATCGGTGAACGGCAGGCGGGCGAGGTCTTCCAGCCCGGCGTAGTACACGATGTCCGCACCCCCTAGCACCACCTGGTGCCGCAGCCCAGGCGTCGCGGCCGCTGTGCGGCGCGCGTAGGCGAGGTCATCGTCGCGCAGCCGCTCGTCGGCGAACGTCACGGCCGTCACCAGCCCGTGCTGCCGCGCGGCGAGGCACGCCAGCGTGGTGGAGTCCAGCCCCGCCAGGTCCGCGCTCACGGGCCCGCCCTCAATGCGGGAGGCGACCGCCTCGGTGAGCGCGGCCCGCACCAGGGGGGCCGCCTGCTCCAGGTCCACCGGCGCATACGTGGTGGGTTCGTACGGCTCGACGCGCGCCCCCTCGGGGGTGATCAGCAGCAGATGACCGGTCGGCACCCGCGTCACGGCCCGGAACAGGCTGCGGTCGGCGAGAACATCGGGCTGGCCGAACGCCAGGTGGGCTGCAAGGGCCGTCGGATCGACCGGTGCGGCGTCGAACGCGGCAAGGGGCTGGGCGGCGGTCGCCCACCAGGTCCCGCCCGCGTGCTGGCGGAAGTAGACCGAGTGCTGCCCGGCCAAGTCCCCGATGACCGCGACGGTGTCGTCGCTGCGGGCCAGCGTGAGGTACGAGCCGGGCCAGCGCGTCAGCGCCCGCCAGCCCCGGGCCCTGACCACCGGAAGCGCCTCCCGCACCTGCCGCGCGCTCGCCCCGCAGTGTCCGACCACGGCCAGCGCCGCCCCCGCCGCGGCGGCCGTGAGGACGCGGCCAGCGGGCCAGCCCACCGACCACACCGACCCCAGCCCCGGTACCGCCGTCCCCTTCACCGGCCGCCGATCCGCCGCCGGACCGCCTTCCCACCCCGTACACCATCGCATCGCACCCTCCCGACTGTCCGTATGGCCGCTGTTGCGGAAAGCACCGGTGCCGGGGTACGGCACATGCCGCACCCCGGCCCCAGGCACCCGTCGATCAGGTGGAGACCTTGTACTCGCTCTCGTCGGCCGTGTCGAAGTTCGCCGTGCCCAGCGTCACCTCGACGACGTTCCCGGCGTCCAGCACGACCGGCGGCTGGTAGGCCGGGGTCTGCGCGGTGTGCTCCATATCGGAACCTCCTTCGTGAACCGTCCCTGGCGCCCGGGATGGACGCGCGGCGAACGGCGTTGACCGCACCGGCAGTTCGGCGGATCGCGGAGCTGGTCCGCCGCGCACCGGGCATGACGAATAGTCAACCGCCGGTAACCCTCCGTCGGTACGGTTGGGCCGGATAGATGGGTATACGAGGTATACGGGAGCGGTCATGGTCCAGCGCTTGCCGAACGTCAGGCTCCGGGATGCGGTCGCGGAATCGGGGTGGACATACGCGGCGCTCGCCCACGCGGTCCGCCACGTCGCAGCCGAGATGGGCGAAGCCCTGCGGACGAACAAGTCGACTGTGGACCACTGGATCGCCGGGGCCACGCCCTCAGGACAGACCGGCCGCTACCTGACGATCGCGCTCTCCCGTCGCCTGGGACAGACCTTGACCCCGGAGGATCTGGGCCTGCCGCTTCCGGCCGGCTGGGAGAATGACAGCATCGGACTGTCCATCGCAGACGACCCGCTGGAGGCCTTGATGCCGATCTGGAGGGGCGACCTGGGCCGCCGGAGTCTCCTGTCCGGCGCCGCGTACTCGGTGGCCGCCGCCGTCCTGCCGCTGGAGCACGTCACCGATATCGCCTCCCGCGCGGCCAAGGCCCGCACCGGCGCCGTCGTCGGGCACGCGGACGTCCGCGCGGTGCGCGACATGGTGGCGATGTTCGCGGTGATGGACGAGCGCCACGGCGGCCAGCACGGCCGGTCCGCCCTGGTGCAATACCTGATGTCGGACGTCGCCGCCCTGTGCCGGGGCCGGTTCAGCTCCGAGGACGACCACCGTCACATGCTGTCCGCCGCCGCCGTGGGCGTACACCAGGCTGGTTGGCGGGCCTACGACGCCGGAGAACAAGGACTCGCACAGAGGTACTACCTCCAGGCGTACGCCCTGGCCCACGAGTCCCAGATCACCGGACACGACGCGTTCGTCATGCGGACGATGTCCCAACAAGGCATGAAACTCCACCGGCCCGAACATTGCCTGGCCCTGGCCGCCAGCGCGGTCGACAAGACCCGCGGGCGAGTCGACACCCAGACCGAGGCGCTGTTCGCCGTCACCCACGCGCACGCACTCGCCGGGGCGGGCCAGGGCCAGGAGGCCGTACGGGAACTCAAGCGCGCGCGGACCGCCCTGGACTCGGCCAAAGGCGACGACGTACCGTCCTGGGCGCTGTCGTGGGGGCCACCGGCGGCCACCGTCCACTCCCGAACGGCGAAGGTCTTCGAGACGCTCGGCGACCAGCGCCGGGCCGCAGCCATGTACGGGACGGCGGCGGCGAGCCGACCACCGGGCACCTACGCGCGAATCGTCGCCCTCGACCTCGTCGCGCAGGCCGAGATGCAGGCCGCCCAGGGCAGCATCGAGCAGGCGTGCGCCACTTGGGGCCGGGCGCTCGACCACATGCACGGTGTGCGGTCGAGACGCACCCGCACATCAGTGAACAACCTGCGCCGCGACCTCTCCCGCTTCCGTACCCGCGGACTGCGATGCGCCGCCGAACTCGACGAACGCGCCCGCGACTTCCTCATCGACTACCGCTGACTCCTCCGCAGGGGGCGCGGTTACGGCATGCGGTTCTTGGCGGCCTCACCCCGTACGGGCCACAGGTGCACCGCGACCGCCGCCCCCGCCGACGCCGCGATGGCCAGGGCCATCGGCAGGGCCGCGCCGTTGCCGCCGAGCCCCGCCAGCGGTCCGGCGATGCCGCCCAGCGCGTACTGGAGCAGGCCCAGCAGCGCGGACGCCGTACCGGCCATCTCGGGGTGGCCGGACATCGACAGGGCCGTGGAGTTCGGCATGATCAGGCCGATGCTGGCGACCAGCGCGAAGAGCGAGACGAGCACGGCGGCCACGCCCAGGTCGGCGAGTACGGACAGCAGCAGCGCGCCGCCGCCCGCCGCGCACAGCGCGAGCCCGGCCCGGAGCAGTGCGGACGGCGAACGGCGGCGCAGCAGTCGGGCGTTGCCCTGCCCGAGCACCGCGATGCCGAGCGCGTTGACCGCGAAGACGATGCTGAACTGCTGCGGGTCCAGGCCGTACGTCTTCTGCAGTACGAAGGAGGACGCCGAGATGTACGCGAACATCGCGGCGAACGCGAACCCGCCCGCCAGCGCGGGCCGTACGAACCCCGGGTCGCGCAGCAGCGCGCCGAAGCTGCCGACCGTCTGCCCGAGCCCGCCCCGGCGCCGCCGCGCGGGCGGCAGGGTCTCCCCCACGACGGCCAGGGTGGCCGCGAGCAGCACCACGCCGATGACCGCGAGGACGACGAAGACCCCGCGCCAGGACGTGAAGCGCAGCAGCTGCCCGCCGAGGACCGGCGCGAGGATCGGCGCCAGCCCGTTGACCAGCATGAGGAGGGAGAAGAAGCGGGCGGCGGCGGTGCCCTCGTAGAGGTCGCGCACGATGGCCCGGCTGATCACGATCCCGGCCGCGCCCGCGATCCCCTGGACGGCCCGCAGCCCGGTCAGGGCCGTGACGTTCGGCGCGAAGGCGCACAGCACGGACGCCACCAGATACCCGGCGAGCCCGATGAGGAGCGGCACCCGCCGCCCCCACCGGTCGCTGAGCGGTCCGGCGATCAGCTGCCCGACGGCGAGGCCGATGAGGCAGCTGGTCAGGGTCAGCTGTACGGCCGCGTCCGGTACGGCGAAGTCCCGCGCGAGGGCGGGCAGCGCGGGCAGGTACATGTCCAGCGACAGCGGACCGAACGCCGACAGCGCCCCCAGCACGATGAGCAGCCGCAGCGCGCGGGGCGGGGGCGTCGGCGCGGATGGGGTCGAGACGATGGGCGACGTAGCGGCGGTGTCCATATGCGGCAGCGTAACGAAATCACTGACTGCTCAGCAATTGACGAGTCAGTGATTTACGCGGCACTAGACTGCCCGCCGAGATCACGGGCGAGATCCATACGGGAAGGCAGGCACGCCATGGGGGCACGGAAGCGCACCGCCGCGGACGCGGCCCGCGGGCCCCTCGTCCACGAGTTCGGCCTGCTGCTGAGGGCGGCGACCCACCTGGAGCAGCGCATCAACGCCGCGATGCGCGCGGAGTCCGGCATCAGCCACGTGATGTTCGAGGTGCTGATCCGGCTGTGCAAGAACCCCGGCGAACAGGTCTCCCAGCGCACCCTGTCCGAAGACCTCGTCCTGACCAGCGGCGGCGTCACCCGCCTGATCGACCGCATGGAGGAAGCGGGCCTCGTCCGCCGCGCCCCCTCCCCCGACGACCGCCGGGTGACGCTGGTCGAGGCGACCCCGGAGGGCGAGAAGACGTTCGTGCACGCGGTGGACGTCCACGCCCGCATCGTGGAGCGCTACTACGTAGCCCCCGTGACCGCCGACGACCGCACCCGCCTCGCCGCCTCCCTGGAACGCATCACCACAGCCCTCCAGACCGAGGACTAGCCCGGATCCGCCGGGGACGGTACGTCAGACCACGGCGAGCCGGTCCACCAGCAGCTCCACCCTCCGCTCGGTGTCCTCCCGTGGCTGCCGCCCCGACCGGGCCAGGGTCGCGAGGCCGTGCAGGGCCGCCCAGAACAGCTCGGTGAACAGCCCCGGGTGGACGCCCTCCCCGGCCACCTCACCCAGACTCTCCAGCAGCGCGGCGAACGCGTCCTTCAGCGGCTCCGGGGTGTCCTCCTGCGCGAACACCAGACCGCCGTCGAGCAGGAACATGGCGTCGTAGACCGCCGGGTGGGACTCGGCGAAGCCGAGGTAGGCGCGGGCGAGGGCGGCGACCCGGGCGCGCGGCCCGTCCGCGGCGGAGGCCGAGGCCCGCACGACCGCCGCCAGTTCGGCGGCACCTTCGAGGGCGACGGCGCCGATGATCTCGCGCTTGCCACGGAAGTGGCTGTAGAGGACGGGCTGGCTGTATTCGATGCGCTCGGCGAGCCGACGGGTGGTGACCGCCTCCCAGCCCTGCTGCTCGGCGAGTTCGCGGGCCGTCGTCACGATGAGGCGCTCACGGTCCGCCCGTTCGCGCTCCTTGCGTTCCTGTACCGACATGATCCGACTCTATCACCGCTAGACAGGCGAGCGGCAGCAGTTCTAGTGTTGCCTCACTGCCTAGCATCGCTAGACCCCGGGAGGGTCATCATGCTCACCGCACTTGAGGTCGTCACCATCGTGGTCGTCGGGGTGATGGTGGGGGTGGAGTTCGCCGTCGCCTTCGTCATCAACCCGATCCTCAACGCCCTCCCCGAGGACAGCAGCCAACTCGGCCGCGCCCACGGGGCCCGGATGCTCGGCGCCGTGATGCCGGTCTGGTACATCGGCTCGCTCGCCCTCGTCGCGGCCTGGGCCATCGCCGGATGGCACCACGACGGCGTCGGCCTCGTCGTCACCGCAGGCGCGCTGCTGATCCTCAGCGTGATCATGTCGCTCCTGCTGCTCGTCCCGATCAACAACCGGAGCAAGACGTGGACCCCCGAGAATCGGCCCGCCGACTGGGAGCAGCAGTCGAACCGCTGGGACCGCTTCCACTACGTCCGCGTAGCCGTCATCGTCGCCGCCTTCACCCTCCTGGCCACGGCCCTCGCCTGACCCCGCGGTTATGAGGCAGCGGGGAGTGATTCATCGTGCATGTAGCCTCGGCTTGATCTATCGCCTTATGGCTTGGAGGAAGCCCGCATGAAGAAGACACCCTTTGTCGCCATGTCCGCCGCAACCACCGTGCTGGGCACCGCGCTTGGTGCCCTCGCGCTCCAGCTGCGCGACTCGGGCTACGAGCAGTACGTCGAGTCTGTGGCCACCTTCAGCATCCTGATGTACGTCACTGCGGCGCTGGTCATGGTCACGTGGATACGGGACGGTCGGCCGCAGGCCAAGTGAACTCGGCCTCCGGCTCGGCGGGCCCGTGCGGCGGGTCTCGCCGCCGTACGGGCGACCGGGGTCTCGGCCTGAGAGCATCGGGCACCATGGGCAGACATTCCCGGCCAGGACCACCGAACCAGCCGTCCCGCCCGGTCCCGCGCGTCGACGCGAGCGATCCGCTCGCCGCGTACGACCGGCGGCGGCAGCCGCCGCTGGACGTCTGGCGGCGACACCGGCCGCTGCACGGAGGCGGCGGTCATGTCCGGCCCGACGAGCCGCGCGCCCTGGAGGAGTGGGACGGCTTCGCCTACGTCCCCGCCGGGACCGCCGACAACCTCGCGGCCGCCCGCGCGTGGGCGAACGCGACCTCCGGCGCGTAGGACAGGCCCCGACGGCACCAGCCACCCCGGCCCGCACCACCGGCCCAACACCCGGCCCACCGGGGCCCTGGGGGCCCGCCCCCGTTTCGCCCCACTCGCCGCGCACGACCAGCAGCGCCAGCCACCCCTGGGCCGCCGGGGGGCTGGGGGCTTGCCCCCAGTTTCGGGAAGGGGCGGGGTTGGGGGGCCGCTGGTGACGCTGCCGTGGCCGTGCCCCTCGCAGGTGAGGAGCACGCCGCCACGGCCGGGCTGCCGGGCCACCGAGACCGCCCACGGGTGGCCGGTGGCGGGGTCGTGCAGCGCGTTGGACACCAGGATCGGCGGGGCACCGGATGCGTCCAGGCGATGCTGCGGGTTGGCGGTCGGCGCACCCAGACACGCCGCTGCCATGTGGATCGGGGGCACATAAGGCAGGTCGGGCCACCGCAATGCGAATCCGTCCCCTAACGGCATAGATCTCCTCGATCCAGACGTACCGCGGTGATGAGGATGTCCTTGAGCCATGCTTCGTAGTCTTCAGGGGCCCAGTCGGCGTCGATGACGAGGCTGTCGTGGACGTCGGCGCTCATCAAAGCGACGGCGATGTCCACGGCTTTGGGGTGGACGCCGCAGCCGGTGGCGCGGACGCGCTCGATGACCGTCTCGACCCCGAGCCTGTTCCGTCGCGCTCCCTCCGCCTGGGTGGTCGCGATGTCCGGGGAGACCACGGCGCCGGTGTTCAGCATGGTGACGATATCGCCACAGCGCTCCCGCACCTGGCGGCTGGCCCTCGCCAGCAGTCCCAGCAGGGCGTCGGGATCGGTCAGCTCCCCCGCCTCGGCCATCAGCTCCGGCAGACCGGCTTCCTCGTCCATCAGGTCGACCAGCCCGTTGAGCACCCCGGCCTTGGAACCGAAATGCGTGTAGATGGTCTGCGGCGCGACACCGGCTTCTTTGGCGATGGAACGGATCGGCGTGCGGGCATAGCCATGTTCGGCGAACAGCCCGCGCGCGGTGGTGAGGATCGTGCGCAGCGTGAGCGCCTCGCGCCGGTCACGCAGCCGGACGACTCCCGGCAGATCCGCCATGTGTATGCTCCCAACTAGAACATCGTTCCAGACATTGGAATGATGTTCTGCAGACTATCAAGCTGCCACAGGAGGCGGGAGAACCGCATGAAGCTCGTGGTTTTCGGGGCGTACGGCCCCACAGGACGGCTTGTCACCCAGCGGGCGCTGGCGGAGGGCCATACCGTGACGGCCGTGACCCGGCGGCCCGAAGCCTTCCCGATCGAGGATCCGCGCCTGCGGGTGGCGGGCGCCGACGCGCTGAACGCGGCGGCGGTGGATGAGGTGGTGGCGGGCCATGACCGCGTGGTGTCGACCCTCGGCGTCCCGTACACCAAGGAGCCGGTCACCATCTACTCGCAGGGCGCGCGGAACATCCTGGCGGCGATGAACCGGCACGGCCTGCGGCGGCTGGTCTGCGTGACCTCGATAGGCGTGCACCCCCAACTCGCGCCCGACGAGAAGTTCTTCTTCCGCAAAGTGGTCGGGCCGCTCCTGCTGTCGATGGGACGCCCGCTGTACGAGGACGCGCGCCGCATGGAAGGGATCGTGCGCGCCACCGATCTCGACTGGACGATCGTCCGCCCCTCAGGACTGTTCGACGCCACGACGGTCACCGACTACCGCATCGCCGTCGCGCCCGAGCGGCTGCCCGGCATGTTCACCTCCCGCGCCGACCTCGCCGACGTGCTCCTGCGCGAAGCCACCGGCGATCAGCACGTTCGCGCCTGCATCGAGGTGATCACCACTCAGGGCACCCCGAGCTACGCCCGCGTGTTCCTCAAAGAGGCGCTGCACATCGGCACATGAGACCGTCACAGCCTCGGCCCGCGCCCGGGCCCGCCGGGGGGGCTGCCCCCAGTTCCGATCCGCTCGCCGCTCACGACTACCGGCCCAACCATCCGGGGCCGCCGGGGGGCTGGGGGCTTGTCCCCAGATTCGGGAAGGGGCGGGGTGGGGGAAACAACCCCCCGAGCGGTCAGCCCAGCGTCGCCGCCCACTCCCCCACCGTCGTCACCTCCGCCTGGCGCGGAAAGACCTTCTCCGTCAGCACCCGGTGCACCTCCTCGTCCGTGTCCGCGCAGCCGTCGGCCAGCACGGTCAGCTGGTAGTCGAGGTCGGCCGCCTGGCGGAGGGTGGACAGGACGACTCCGCTGGTCGCGACGCCCGCCAAGACGAGGTGGGTGTGCCCGCCCGCCCGCAGCACCATCTCCAGGTCGCTCCCGGCAAACGCGCTGACCCGCCGCTTCGTGATCACGACCTCATCGGTCCGGGGCTCGACATCCGGGTGGATGGCCGCTCCCGGATCCCCGAGTGTGAAGGCGCCCTCCGGCAGCGCGCCGAACGTCTTGTTCCGCCCCGCCACCTCCGGGTGGCCCGACCGGAAGCCGACCACGACGTGCAGAACGGGGATTCCGGCGTGACGAGCCGCCTCGACGGCCTGAGCCAATCGCGGCAGGTAATCGGGGGTGGCGATGCGGTCCACGATGCTCTTCTGGATGTCCATCACGAGCAGTGCGGTGTTCGACATGACAGTTGCGTCTTTCATCAGGAGGTAGTGGACGAGCCGATACGGCTCAGCGAGCGATCCGCGACCGTGATCGCCAGAAACAGACCGGCGACCGCGAGCATGAACCACGCCAGCCCGTGCAACCCCCCGGTATCCGCCCGCGCGCCGAAGAAGACGCCATTGGCGCCCGAGGCAACCATCGCACCGAGATAGAGGAACGTACGCAGCAGCCCCGCCGAAGACCCCATCCGCTCCGCGTCCGCCTGGTGGTACACCGCGTTCTGCAGCGCCAGGTTGTTCAGCCCCTGCGGTACGCCCGCGACCACCGCCACAGCGACCAGCAGCCACACCGGGCTGTCCCCCCGAAGCAGCAGCACCAGCAAAGCCACAGCGATCTGCCCCACCGCCCCCACCAGCAGCTTCCCCCGCACCGCAGCCCGCCGCCCCGTCGCCGTGGACACCGCGATCCCCGCCAGGAACAGCGGCAGTTGCGCCAGCCCCGCCTGCGTCGCGGACAGCCCGCGCCCCTCCTGGAGCCACTGGGTGTACCCGTACAACAGCACATACGACACGATCGCGACCAGAAGCATCCGCGCATACGTGAGCAGAAGCGGTACGTTCCCGCCCAGCACCCGCAAGTCAATGAACGGCTCCGCCACCCGCAGCTCCCGCACCGCGAACCCGGCCGCCGCCACCACCATCAGCACCGGCAAGTACCACCGCGAGGCCCCCGGCTCCATCAGGAACAGCAGCAGCGATACGAGCATCGCGGCGAACAGCGCCATCCCCGGCAGGTCCAGCCCGGCAGGCCCCTCCCGGCGCGGCGGCCGGGTCTTCGGCAGCCGCAGAAAACCAAGCAGCAGACCGGCGGCGGCCAGCGGCAGGTTGACGGCGAACGTCGCACGCCAGCCACCCAGCCCGATCAGCAGCCCACCCAGGGACGGGCCGACGACCGCCACGGTCTGGTTGGCAACAGCAAGGGCGGTCAGCACCCCGGCCGGGCTCTCGTGGCCCGTACGCCGCGCCTCGCTCCGGATCAGGTACATCGACGCCGGATACCCCGCGCAGGTCCCGAACCCGAGCACCACCCGCGCGACGATCAGCGTCGCCAGGTTCGGCGCCAGTACGCCGATGAGCCCCGACAGCCCCGTCAGCGCGGACCCCAGCAGGAACAGGCGGCGCGGCCCGTACAGATCGATCAGTCGCCCCACCACCGGCTGCCCTATCGCCGTCGCCAGATACAGCGCCGACACCAGCCAGGCCGTCTGCGACGGCGGAGCCCCGAACGCCGCCCCGATCGGCACCAACGACACGGAGACTATGGACGAGTTGACCGGGTTGAGGATCGACCCCAGCATCATCGGCGCGAGCAGCCTGCGGTCGAACCCGCCGCCCGCCTGGGGCTTGGTGGTACGTCGTATGAGCCGTGTGATCATGCGTCGCTGAGCCGGTCGAGCAGGGCCAGCGAACCGAGAATGGCCTGCCGTTCGTCCTCGGTGAAGCCGGATTCCAGGGCCTGGGACAGCCACTCCTCGCCCGCGCGCTGCTTGTCCTCCAGGAACGCCTGGCCCGCCTCGCTCACCGAGATCAACTGCCGCCGCCGGTCATCCGGATCGGGCCGTCGCTGGATGAAACCCCGCTCATCGAGCGCGCCGAGCGTCATGGCCATGGACTGCGGCCGTACGCGCTCGGCGGTCGCGAGGGCACTGGCCGAGGAGGGCCCGTCCCGCCTGAGCCTGCTGAGTACGGACGTCTGGGTCGGCGTGAGCCCTTCCGTGTCGTACGACTCCCGGAACCGCCGCCGCAGGCGGCCCACCACGACGCGGATCTCGTGCGCCGCGCGCACGGAGGACGCGGACATGCCGGATTGGGGGGTCTCAGCCATACCCCCACCGTAATTTCGTCAGTCCAGCCTGTCCAGTGTGGACTGAACAGGCTGGACTGCGTAATCAGGCGTGCGTGGCGAACCCGACGAACGTGTCCCACGCGGCGGCCGGGAACGTCAGCATCGGCCCCTCGGTGACCTTGCTGTCACGGACGTGGATGGCGCTCGGGCACGCGGCGACCTCGACGCACTCGCCGCCTTCGCCCCCGCTGTAAGTACTCTTACGCCACTCCATGGCGACCTCGACGCAGTTGCCGCCCTCACTGCCGCTGTAGCTGCTCTTGAACCAGTTCAACTCGCTTATGCCCCTGTTCATAGCTCTCCCAGCACCTTCTCAATAAGCCCCAGCGACTCCCGTGGGTTGAGAGCCTGGGCCCGGATAATCCCATACCGAGCTGCGATGACGCGGACATCTTCCCGGTCGGTGAGCAGGATGCTGTGTCCCTGACCTTCGATGTACGCGATCTGCGTGCCTCCCTTCGGGATCATCAGGATGAAGGGCCCATCGGCTCCGGCATGGTCCTCCCGGTCCGTCGGCATGATCTGGATCTCCACGTTGCGCTTCTCCCCGAGGAGGAGCAGATGTTCCAACTGCCCGCGCAGAACCTGCTTCCCGCCATACGGCCGGTGCAGGATGGCCTCCTCCATGACGAAACCCATGATCGGTGCGGGCTTGACCGTGAAGATGGCCTGGCGCTCCAGCCGTGCGGTGACCCGCTGTTCGATCAGCTCCTCATCCAGCGGCGGACGACGCATGCCCAGGACGGCGCGCGCGTAGTCCTTCGTCTGCAGGGGCCCCATGAACACCTGGTTCTCGTACGAATACAGCTCTGCCGCTTCCTTTTCGATCTCCGCCGCATCCTGGAAGAACGCCGGGTACCGGGCCAGCGCGGCCTGTTCCTTCTGCGACTTGAGGATGCCCCCGGCGGCCAGCACCTCATCCGCCTTGTCAATCAGATCCGGCTTGGGGATGCGGCGCCCGCATTCCACCGACGCGATCTGATCCGCGCTGTACCCGATCCGTTGCCCCAGTTCCGTCTGCGTGAGCCCGGCCTTCTCCCGCAGCAGCTTCAGCTGCCTGCCGAACCCCCTCGTGAACGGAGACGACTCGTCCCTACCTGCCATGTCACCACCCCTGCCCACCGCGCCCGCGTGTCCGACAGACACTGTCCGTACAGGCGCGCTTACTGGTCAGGCTAGGCACACGACCCCCACCCTCGTTGCCATGACGACCGAAAATCCCCCCTCACGGGGTACGTCCGAGGGTCAGCTCCCCGCCGTACCCGGAGAGTTCGCCATGCGCTTCACCTCGACACCGCGCGGTGCGCGGCTCGCGCGGCGGCTCGTATCGCACCGGCTGGCAGCCTGGGGCTATCCGTACGATTCCAGCCCCAACGAGATCACCACGCTCATCGCCAGCGAACTGTGCGCCAATGCGGTGCGTCACGGACGCGTCCCCGGGCGGGACTTCCACGTACGCCTGACCGCGCCGCTGGACGACTCCGGCCCGATCCGTATCGAGGTGTCGGACACCCGGGGCGAGCGGCAGCCCACGCTGACGACGGCGACGCCGGAGGCGGAGCGGGGGCGCGGACTGTTCCTCGTATCGCAGTTCGCGGAGCGGTGGGCGGTTGGGCCACGGCCCAACGGTGGGCCCGGGAAGACCGTTTGGGCGGAGATCGCGACGAAATACAGCGCGCCCAGCCCTATGGTGAGCAACCATGGAACAGCGGATGCAAGCCGCTCTGCGCGTGGAGATCAGCGCGGAGGCGGATGATGGGGATCTCGCGATCCACGACCTGTACCGGTGGCTGCGGCGGGACCCGGACGTCCGGGCGCACGCCGAGCTGAATCTGCTCCCGTCCCGTAACGGCGGGCCGTTGGCCGTCATCGATCTGGTGGTCAGTCAGGGGCTGGGCGCGCTGAACCTGGCCCTCTCCTACGCGGCGTGGCGCGCGGCGCGGCCGACCGCGCCCGCCGTCCTGATCGCCGCCAACGGGCGGTCGATAGCGGTGCGGGGCGAGTGCGACGCCGGGACGGTACGTACCTTCCTGGAGGCGATGGAGACCGCGTCCGCCCCGAGCCCGACCCCGGCCCCGGCCCCGGCGGCGGACGCGGACGCGGACGCGGACGGGCTCAGGTCAGGCTGATGGGCCCTTCGAGGGCCTGCAGCGTCCCCGCGGGGAGCCGGTCGTTGCCCCAGCTGCGCTCGATGTAGCCGATGATCCGCGTGACGTCTTCGGCGGGCACCCGTTCCGGTTCGCCGCGCTCCAGCGGGTCGGCGTGGAAGATGTAGAGCCGCGAGGCGAACTGGTCGAACGGCAGTGAGGCCTCGCCGAACCGCTCGCCATTGCCCGCGGTGGAGACGACGACGCCGTCGCCCCAGTCCTGGCCGCTGTCGTTGTTCGGGTTGTAGAAATACACCCGCATGACGTCCTGTGGGTCCGGCGCGGCCCGCAGGATCGTGATCGCGTGCCAGCCGACGTAGCGGGCCGCGCTGTCGGTGACGGCGACACCGGCGGGCTGCGGGTGGATCAGCGGCTGCTCGCCGTTGTAGGACGGGTGGTAGGTGGCGTGGAACTGCCGCAGGAACGCGTCGAGGTCGACCAGGTTTCCGGTCGCGACGTCGACGTTGATGTGGAACCCACGCCCCGACCACCAGCCGTGGAACTCGGGGTTGACCCATCGGTGCGGGTCCCCCGGCCGCTCGGCGCAGCGCCGCCCCATCTCGGCGTAGATCCGGTCCAGGTGGGGCACCACGATCAGCGACACGGGGTCCAGGTCCATCGGCAGCGTGGTGGCGACTCCGGTCGCGCTGTCCTTGGACGAGATCGGCTGGCCCTCGAAGTGCATGATGACCTCGTCGTCGCGGGCCGCCCAGACCACCATTTGCAGGAGGTAGTCCGGGTCGTTGTAGGACCACATCGACAGCGCGCGGGCCGACTGGCAGGTGGGGTTGTCGCCCTGACCGACGCCGAGCGGCTGGCCCAGCATCGAGAGCACCCCCGCGACCAGCCGCGCCCTCGGCCCCGGCACCTCGCCGAAGACCGTCGTCAGCCGCTCCCGCGCGACCGGGGACAGGTCGAGCGCCAGCTGGCGCCACAGCGCGGGCACGATCGGCGGTTGGTAGAGGATGCCTCGGTCGAGCAGCAGCGCCAGCCCGTAGACGCTCTGCGCGGTCTGCGGGTGCACGGCCACCTCGATCAGCCGGTGCACCAGTTCACTGAAGCGCAGCAGGCAGTTCCGGCCGGTGTCGGACAGGCCGAGCGCCTCACCGACGAGGTAGTCGCTCTCGTTCAGCAGGAACCGGAGCAGTTCCGCGTGGTACGGCGACACCAGGCCGGTGTCGTGCATCGCCCGCGCGAACCCCGCCGCCTCGTACTGGAGGCCGCCGGTGTCCATCGCCTCAAGGCGGGAGCGGAAGACCTCGATGCCCGGGTCCTCGCGGCACGCCTCGGTGGTCCCGTACAGGCTCGTGATGAGCCGGTCGATGCCCAGCCCCGACGACACGCCGAGAGCGACGTCCGGATCGTCGCGGTAGGCCGCCACCCGGGTGATCAGGGACTGCACCGCCTCGACCTGGATCGGACGCTGGCGCAGGATCCGCCAGATCTCGTCGACCAGATTGTCCAGGACGCTGTCGTAACCGATCCCGTCGGCGAGGTGGCGGAACAGGTGCCGGATGAGCTGCGCGGTCCGGCCCTGCTGGGCCCGCTCCGCCTCGCTGGGCGGGGTGAACAGCAGCTCCAGGTTCATCGCCAGCACCTGGGACAGGAACTGGCGGGCGTCCTCGGTGGGCAACGTCGGGTGCGTGAAGTCGCCGCGGGCCACGGCGAGCATCCGCAGCTCGCTGGTCGCCTCCATGACCACGGTGTCCGCGTCTCCGCTGTGCAGGCCCGGCCTGACCAGCGACGGGATGAGGATCTCCGGTGTCGCCCAGTCCGTCCCCTGGAAGAGCCCGGCGTCCTCAAGGGCCTGCGCCCTGGCCTGGACCGCCGCGGCGCCGCCCGGCTGCATGAGCACCCGCCGCAATGCTTCCAGAACCCGCCGAAGCTTCGTGTGCTTGCCGAAGTCGCGGGTTTCGGCCATGGCCTGGATGGCGTCGTCGAGTGAGGTCACGCGCTTGTCCAGCGTCGTGACCTCACCCCTGACGTCGACGGTCGGTTTCAAAGGGTTTCCTCGGGTAGGTCTCCTGCGCCCACGGAGTCGTCAGACGTAGAAGTCGAGCTCTTCCTGCTTCTTCAACAGGTCGCGCATCCGGTAGGGGTCATCACCGAAGAAGTACAGCAGGCCCCAGTGGGTGCCGAACGCGGTCCTCTTGGTGACAGTCTCCTCAAGCGGCGTCGAGAGGTCGTGCGACTCGTAGTAGTCGTCGTCCTCGGTCTCCTCCGGGATCTCCAGGGCGCTGACGACGCGGCGGCGCGGGTAGACACCGAAGCAGCCCGCGACCCCGGACGCGTCGACCACCTCGCGCGGGAAAAAGGCGTCGATCTCCTCCTCGGTCGTCTTCGGGTCGAAGGCCAGCACCAGTGCATGGTAGGCGTTGAACCCGTATGCCCGTTCCAGCAGCTCGAACACCTTGAAGCCTGGCGGCCGGTAGGCTACCTCGCCGAAATACATCTCGCCGTCACTGGTGACGAAATACTCCGGGTGCACGAAGCCGAACTCGATGTCGAACGTCTTGATGAGCTTCTCGATCTGCGCCGTGATCTGCGGGCGGTACTGCTCCAGCTCCGGGGTCGCGGGAACGAACACCGAATATCCCAGCGTGACGTATTCGGAGATGTTGAGGAACTTGATCTTCCCGTTGTGCACCCATGCCTCGACCGCGAATTCCCAGCCATCGAGGTGGGATTCCATGAGGACCGGGAACTCCTCATCCGGAATCGAGTCGGCCTCGTCCGGGGTGCGGATGACGCGGTGCCCGAGGCATCCCGCCTTGTCGAACGCCTTGAGATGGATCGGGTCGTTCGGGTCCCCGTCCAGCTTGAGCAGGGTCTGATTGACGCGCTTGAGGAAGCGGATCACGTCGTCCCGGTCGTGGGCTTCCTCGAATATCCCGACCCGGATGCCGCCGAGCTGCGCGCGGCGCTTCATCAGCGCCTTGTCCCGCAGCAGCATGGCCTGACCGTACAGACGCGGGTTGTCCAGCAGAACGGAATTGATGGCCCCCGCCCATTCCACCGTTTCCTCGAACAGCGGGATCGCGACGTCGACCCCCTCGTTCTGAAGAGTCTCGGCGATCTCCAGGGAGCGGTCATTGAGCCGTTCGAAATTCCACAGCATGTAGGGGATGCCGTGCTCGACGCAGTACTCCTCGGCCCACTCCGGCGCCACGACGATGTACCGCCGGTCGAACCGATCGAGGGCTTCCACGGCGTTGAGACTCCAGCCGAGAAGCGCTACATAGCCTTTGTCCGGGTTCCTGGTCGTCGGTTCGACTTGTGGCATAGACAATTTCTCCTTCGGCGCGTGCGCGCATCGACGACGTGTTTCGCGCCTACCCGACGATCCGCCGCGCAAGCGCCTCACCCCGCGCCCCCGTCAGCGCCGATCACGACGGCGAGGACGTAGACGGTGATGATCAGGACAGTCGGCGGGTGGGAACCTGCGGCCTCCGGGCCGCGTCCTCCTGGGCGTGACGGAAACGCCCGGCCTCCCCAGCCCTGACAACTGCGCGAGCGCTGACAGCGACGAAGAGTCCCTGCGGCCTGGTCCGCTCTGGCGCCATGCCGTGTGGGTTGCGGGCCTCACCCTCCTCGGCGTCGGCCTGGGCTGGGCCGACGCGTCGTACCGTTTCGGCCCCGATGAGTACGGGATGCCACTCGCCGTTCCGGGGCAGGTGCGACCGTACCTGGTGGCCTGGACCGTGACCGGCCTGACGGCGGCAGCCGCGCTGCGGGCTGTCGCCGCCAGGGTTCCGCTCATCGGGCCGGATGTGCTCGTCCTCATCCTCACCTTCATGGGCACCCGGCTCTCACTGGGCTTCCGCCCGGACCCCCCGCTGCTGGCCGCCTCGGCCGCAACCGCACTGATGGCAGCACTCATCTGGTGCGCCCTTGCCCTGCGCCGCGGCCGTAGCGGGTGAGTACGCGACGCGGGTGGCCGGTGTGGCACCACGAGCAGCACCAAGACGCGGGGCGCTACTACATACCGACGCACGCCAAGGTGGAACACGACGGCACCGCCGTGCTCCGATACAAGGTGGGCAGCGGCCCGGACTCCAGCGTCGAGGACTTCCTCCGCACGTACGACATCACCGCCGAGCCGAAGCGCACCAGCCCGTCCCACGTGACGTACTCCGACCGCTTCGGCGACGTACGGCGAACATTCACGATCACCTACAACCCGACGCCCGAACCTGGCGGGTACGACTACGCGCGGATCACCGTCAGAGCCAGGGGCACCGACGCAGCAGATGGCCCAACTGCCCCGTCACCGCTTGTGCAATGAGTACACCTGGTACGGCACGACGGTTCCCTCTTCGCCCGGCGGTACCAAAGGCGAAGTCGACCACGTGCTGGGCGGCTTCGGTGGCGTAGCCGTTGCCCCAGGTGTCCTCGCGGAGGATGTAGCTGATGGTGCCCATGGACGCGGACCATCGCCGCAGAGCGATCAGACCAACCAGCTCGTCCTCGGCGCGGATGCCCCAGCTCCACTGCGCTCGCGGGGCCTGGGCGGCCCTGGCGAAGGCCGTGCGGGCGTCGTCGAGGGCCAGCGCTCACAGGGTCACCACGACGTGGCCAGCTCCTGTGCGGTGGGGCGGTCGGCGGGGTCCGCTGCCAGGCAGGCGGTGATGGCTTCCTCGAAGGCGGGGAACGGCCACGGCCGGACCTCGCCGACCGCCGTGGTGCCGCCCTTGGCGATGGCCCGCAGCTTCTCCACCCGGTCGACGCCATCGTCGTACTCGACAGGACGGTGGCCGGTCCAGCACCAGAACAGGGAGGCCCCCAGGCTCCAGATGTCGGCGGCCGGTCGCACCTGGACGTGGGTGTCCGTGGGGGTGGCGAGGATGGCGGCGGCGACCTCGGGGGCGGTGGTGTGGGTGAGGGCGCCCCGGTACGGGATGCGCGAGCCGTTGTGCGGGCCGCACGCGAGGGCGTAGTCGATGACGGCCGCGCGGCCGTCGCGCGTCACGAGGGTGTTGGTGGGCTGCACATCGGCGTGGGCCCAGCCGACCGCGTGCATCCGGGCAAGGTGCTCCGTCCAGCTGCGGGCGATCCCCAGCAGCCAGGGCCGTACCGAAGCGCGGTCCCCTTCAGGCCCCCGGGCCAGCGCCAACGCCCGCCACAACGGCGCCCCGTCAACCCACCGCACAGCCAGCCACCGCCCGCCCTCCCACGCCCCGGCACCAACCCGATAGCCGGGGTCGATGGCGCCCGCATCGGCGAGGCGGAGAAGGTGGCCGTCCTCCTGCCCCATCTCGGCGGCCTTGTCCCCGTCGGGACTGTTGGCCTTCAACGCCACCGCGCCCAGGGCACCTTGGACCTTCCAGACCCGCGAGCCACGCCGATCACTCAGAAGCCGCACCGAGGCGGCCTCACCGACCTGCCCGGCGAGCCGGGCGACGGCTTCGCTGGGCGGAGCAAGCGCCTGCTCCATGTACGGATCTCCTTCCGTGTCGCCGCGCCGGATGGCGGCCCTTACGGGGACGAACGAGGCAGGGGCGCTGTGCGTCACCCGTGACGGTGACCTCCAGTGGCTGGAGCTGAACCCCAACGGCCAATGGGGTTGGCTCGAAGAGGAGACCGGGCTGCCGATCGCCGCCGCTTTCGCCGATCTACTCGTACAAGGAGCAGCAACGTGACCCACGCCGACCCCGCGACCCTCCGCCGCGCTCTGGCTGATCGCCTGGAGGAGGAGGGCGTCCTCAAGACCCCCGCCTGGCGGAAGGCCATCGAATCCGTACCCCGGGAGCTGTTCCTCCCGTCGTTCTTCAACGACGCGCTCGGCCCGGACGGCATCACCCAGTACACCCCCGTCACCCGGGCCGCCGACGCGGACGAGCGGCTGGCGCTCGTCTACCGGAACGAAACCTGGGTGACCCAGCTCGACGGCCACCTCACCGCCGACACCGGAGACCGGCACCGGCTACTCCACGGGCCTGCTGTGCCACCGCCTGGGAGAGGACAACGTCACCAGCGTGGAAGTGGACGCCGCCGTCTCGCAGCGGGCTGACGCGGCCCTGGAGGCGGCCGGGTACTCGACGTGGACCGTCACCGGGGACGGACTCCTCGGCCACCCGCGCCGCGCACCGTATGACCGAACCATCGCCACCTGCGCCCTCCGCCGCATCCCCTACGCGTGGGTCCGGCAGACCAGGCCCGGCGGGGTCGTGCTCGCGACGGTGGGGCCCAGCGCCTGGTCATACGGCACCGGCCTGGCGAAGCTCACCGTCAAGGACGACGGCACCGCCGAGGGCCGGATCATCGGTCGGACCTCGTTCATGCCCGCCCGGGCGGAGGCAGCCGTCCCCCTCTCCGGAGACCTCGCCGCGCCCGGCGCCCAGCTCGTACGAGCCGTCAGCGACAGCCAGGAGACGGTCTACCTGTTCGACCCCAGCCGCGAGGCGTTCGCCGCCCTCACCGCATGGCGGGACGCGGGCGAACCCGACATCACCTCCGTCCGCCTGGAGGTCACTCCCCAGACGCACACCTACCGGATCGGCGATCACCCGGCCCTCCGCTGGAGCCACCCCCACCCGCCGCTGCACACCTGAGACGGCCGGGGCCGGGGCGTCCTACTTGCCGACGAGCCGCATGTGCTGGGGGTTGTAGCGGTCGCCGTGTACGCCGATGCGGGCTGCCGTGGCGTCGAGATCGGCCACGTCGTCGGCGGACAGGGCGAGCCGTGTCGCGGCGGCGTTCTCCTCCAGGCGTTCGACGCGGCGGGTGCCGGGGATCGGGGCGATCCAGGGGTGCTGGGCGAGGAGCCAGGCCAGGGCGACCTGGCCTGGGGTGGCGTTCTTGGCGCGGGCGAGGGTGGCGACGTGGTCGACCAGGGCCTGGTTGGCGGCGAGGTTGTCCTGGTCGAAGCGCGGGATGGTGGTGCGGATGTCGCCTTCGGTGAACGCGGTCGTGGTGTCGACGGTGCCGGTGAGGAAGCCCTTGCCGAGCGGGCTGAACGGCACGAATCCGATGCCGAGTTCGGCGAGCGTGGGCAGGACCTCGGATTCGGGGTCGCGCGTCCACAGGGAGTACTCGCTCTGCACGGCGGTCACGGGGTGAACGGCGTGGGCCTTGCGGATCGTCGTCGCGGAGGCTTCGGACAGCCCGAAGTGGCGTACCTTTCCTGCCTGTACCAGCTCCGCGACCGCGCCCGCGACGTCCTCGATGGGGACGTCGGGGTCGACCCGGTGCTGGTAGAAGAGGTCGAGGGTGTCCGTGCGCAGTCGGCGCAGCGAGGCGTCGGCGACCTTCTTGATCTGTTCGGGACGGCTGTCGAGCCCGACCGACGTGCCGCCCTCGATGCGCCAGCCGAACTTGGTGGCGAGGACGACCTGGTCGCGCACCGGGGCGAGCGCCTCGCCCACGAGTTCCTCGTTGACGTACGGACCGTAGACCTCGGCCGTGTCGAAGAAGGTGGTGCCCCGGTCGACGGCGGCGCGGAGCACGCCGATCATGTCCTGCCGGTCTCCGGGGTTGGGGCCGTAGCTCTGGGACATACCCATGCAGCCCAGACCGATGGCCGAGACCTCAAGGCCCTGGCCGAGTGTGCGGGTGTGCATCGTGATGCTCCTTGCGCGGTGGGGGTGAACGTCTGAAGAGGGAGACGCCGTTCAGCCGTGGTCGGCGGGCGCGGACGCGTCCTCGGTGGCCGCCCACGCGGCCAGCAGGCGCAGCGCGTCGTGGGCCGGTGTGTTGGGCTCTGCGGAGAAGGCGGTCAGGGTCAGGCCCGGCTGCGAGGGCAGTTCCATCGCGTCGAACTCAAGAGTGATGTCCCCAATGGCCGGGTGGCGGACGGCTTTGCGGCCGGTGTGGTGCAGGCGCACGTTGTGCTTGGCCCAGGCGGTGCGGAACTCCTCGCTGCGGGTGACGAGTTCACCGATCAGGCCGGTCAGGTCACTGTCGCCGGGAGCCCGTCCGGCCTCCGTGCGCAGCAGGGACACCGTGGTGTTCAGGGACTCCTCCCAGTCGGGGAAGAAGTCCCGGCCTGCGGGGTTCAGGAACTGGAAGCGGGCGATGTTGACCGTCTGAACCCTGTGATCCTGAACGCCGCGATCGGGGAACAGGGGGGCGTACAGCGCGCGCCCCAGGCGATTGGCGGCGAGGATGTCGAGGCGGCCGTTGCGGATGAAGGCCGGGGAGTCCGTCATGGAGTGAAGGACGCGCAGCACACTGTCCGGCAGTGGGCCGGGGGCGCGTTTCGTACGGCGGCGGGCGGGGCGCCGGGCGACGGCGCGGGCGAGGTCGTACAGGTGGGCGCGCTCGGCGTCGTCCAGCCGGAGGGCGTTCGCGACGGAGTCCAGGACCTCCTCGGAGGCCCCGGCGAGGTGACCGCGCTCCAGTCGTACGTAGTAGTCGACGCTGACCCCGGCGAGCATCGCGACCTCCTCGCGCCGCAGCCCTGGCACGCGCCGGTTGCCGCCGTACGCGGGCAGACCGGCCTGCTGCGGGGTGATCTTCGCGCGCCGGGAAGCGAGGAACGCGCGGATGTCGCTCTCGGTACTCACGCGTTCCAGGCTAGGTCGGACGGTCCGGACGAGGGAGGTTCTGTCAGTACCTGTGACGGCCGGGCCTCGCCGACCGCTCAGGGCGGTGGCCTGAGCCACCGCGCGGCGAGGTCGGTGATCATCGCGCCGCCGCGGTCGCTCAGGTGGATGTGGTCCACGAACAGTTCGAGGCCGTTGTCGCGGGCGACCTCGTCCCAGCTGCCTGGCGGATCCGGAGCGCATGGCGGCACACCGGGTGGCGATGAGTCGGCACGGCGGTGGCCCCGAGAAGGCGGTCTCCGGCTTCGCCGCCTACCTGCGGGCCGAGCAAGGCCTCGGGCGCATCGCCACGGACGCGGACCCTGACGCGGCCGCGGCGCTGCTGGTCGGCGCGTGCTTCCAGGAGGCGTTCCTGCGCTACTACGCCCAGGGCACGGACGCCGAGGCCGCCCCCCGCGCCCACGCCGAGGCCCTCGCCCGGGCGGTTGTCAGACCGCTGCTGTGACGGCGGTGGTCAGGAAGCCGCGTATGTAACCGGCCACGGTGTCCAGGTGGCTTTCGAGGAGGAAGTGGCCGCCTCCGCGCACGAGGTGGATCTCCGCGTCCGGGAGGTCACGGGCGAAGGCGCGCGCTCCGTCCGGGCCGAAGATCTCGTCGCCCGCGCCCCAGACCGCGAGGAGCGGGACCCGGTGTTCCCGGAAGTAGGTGTGGACCTGGGGGTAGAGGGGCCGGTTGGTGGCGTAGTCGCGGAACAGGGCCAGCTGGGCGAGGTCGTTGCCCGGGCGGTTGACCTCGCGGTGGTCGGCGGCCCAGGCGTCGGGGTCGACCAGCTCGGGCCGGGCCACCCCATGCGTGTACTGCCAGCGGATGGCGTCGAGCGAGAGGGCGGCCCGGACGGGGGGCTCGGTCTCGGGGCCCGGGTTCTCGGCGTACTCCCATACGGGCTTCCAGAACTCCGGTACGAAGCCGTCCTCGTAGGCGTTGCCGTTCTGCGTGATCACGGCGGTGATCGCGTCCGGGGTACGGAGGGCCAGCCGCCAGCCGATGGGGGCGCCGTAGTCCTGGACGTAGATGGCGTAGCGGGTGACGCCGAGCTGGGCGAGCAGGGCTTCGGTGACGTCGGTCAGGGCGTCGAAGGTGTAGGTGAACGCGTCGGCGGGCGGGGTGTCGGAGTTGCCGAAGCCGAGGTGGTCGGGGGCGATGACGTGGAAGCGGTCGGCCAGCGCCGGGATGAGGTGGCGGAACATGCGGGAGCTGGTCGGGAATCCATGCAGGAGGACGAGCGTGGGCGCCTCGCGGGGGCCTGCCTCGCGGTAGAAGACGCGGTGTCCCCGTACGGTCGCGTACTGGTGGCGGATCTCAATCATGACTAACCCCTTCGAGGCTTTGTGGTGGTTATCCCTCGCGTCCAGTAGACCGCCGCTGGAGTAACCTGTCAAACCACTTGATGCAGTTAGCGGGGAAGGTGGGATCCGTGCCGTGCTGGACGACCAGGCGCTCATGGAGGCGCTGAACAGCACCCCTGTCGTGGAGGGCCGACGCCGGGATCTGTGGCGTGACGACGATGAGGTGGAGCGGTGGGCGCGGGGCCACGGGGGCGTGGGCGGCGCGGAGGAGTCGCGGTGGTTGCTCGCCGCGCGGGACGCGCTCCAGGCGGTGGAGTCGGACCCGGCGGCGGCCGCTTCGCCGGAGCTGCGCCGGGTGCTCGCGGGCGTACGTAAGGTCCCGCAGGCCAGCGCGTCGGGCATCGAGTGGCAGGTGGAGGCCCCGCCGGAGCGCAGGCTCGCTGTGGAACTCGTCCTCGCGTGGGCGGACGTCAAGGAGCGACTGCCCGGCCGTCTGCGGCCGTGCGGGAACCCCGAGTGCCGCCTGTTCCTATTGGACCGCAGCCGTGCCAACACCGCACGGTGGTGCTCGATGAAGACCTGCGGGAACCGGCTCAAAGCCCGCCGTCACCAGGCGCGTACGCGGGAGACCCCGGCGTGAGGTGGTGAGCGGCGGGCCGTACGGGCCGGGTCGTTAACCGGCGGTCTTGCAGGCGGGGTGCCCCCACCCGTCGGGGTTTTTCGTGATGGACTCGCCCTTCGCGTACGGCTGACCGCAGCGGCAGCGCCCGGGGAACTTCGCCTTGATCGACCCGCCACCGCCACCGCCGCCCGGGCGGGCGGTCTTCTTTCGAGCCGGGCGGCCGCCCCCGGCCGGGCGCGAAGCCGACTGGGGCTCCGGCGGCGGCAGGGCGGAGCCGAGCGAGGTCCCGGCGGCCTGCTGCGTACGGGCCGTATGGCTGGCGGCCCGGTCCGCGGCGTCGTTGTACGGGTCGCCGTCGACCTGGTGGGCGGGTACGTAGACGAAATCGACGGTGCGGCCCGTCAGCAGCTCGTCGATACGCATCACCAGCCCCTGGTTGGCCACCGGTGAGCCCGAGGCCGTCTTCCATCCCTTCCGCCGCCACCCCGGCAGCCAGGTGGTGACCGCCTTCATGGCGTACTGCGAGTCCATCCGCACCTGCAGCGGCACGGCCGGATCGGTGGCCTCCAACAGCTTCTGCAGCGCGGTCAGTTCCGCCACGTTGTTCGTCGCGGAGCCGAGCGGCCCGGCCTCCCAGCGCCCCACCTCGCCACTCGCGTCCGCCATTGCCCACGCCCAGGCCGCGGGCCCGGGATTCCCTTTGGACGCGCCGTCACACGCGGCGATGATCTGTTCATCCATGCCCCGATCCTGCCAGGGGTCCGCGACGACACCCGCATTCACGGAGAGGTCGCACCCCCCGTACTCTCCGTCGCGGGCCGTTTGAGACCGTTGACAGATGCACGCAATTATTGGAAGGAAACAGCCCGTCGCGCGCATCGCGACCATCCTGGCCGCGTTAGTGATGTCGCTCTGCGGGACTCTTCTCGCCTGGCCCGAAAAGGCTCACGCGGCATCGCCGCCCGACGAGCTGTCGCCCGCCACGTGGAACATGCAATACAGCCCGGACAACTGGAGAAGGGCGTGGGAGCTGTCCGCGACGCACCAGGTAGTCGCGCTTCAGGAACTCCCACAGGGTCTGCCCGCGCAGGTGCAGGGACAGCAACCACGGGTCCAGGGGAACGTGGAGCGTTACACCTGGCGGACGTCAGGCCGCCAGGAGGTGCGCTACCTCTACGTACTTCGGCAGGCGTCACGGACCCTCGGTATGGTCACGTCCTTTCAGTCGGACGTGTACTTCGAGATCACCGCCCCCTACCGGTCGATGCTGGCGGTGGTCGACATGGACCGTCGCATGATGTTCGCCTCGGCTCACGCGTCCGCCGGGGGCCGCGCCCCCGCCGGTGCGGACGCGCCCGAGCTCCTTCGCCGAGCCGAGACCACCGCACAGATCGCCGGAATCGACTGGATGGTGCTGGGCGACTTCAACCGTGAGCCCCGGCAGCTGTTGCCGGACATACCGAACGGCAGCCGCCTCTACAACAGCGGTCGGCCGACCCATCGAAACGGCCGCGAGCTGGACTACGGCGTGTCCAACGTGGACACCGACCGGTGGGAGGCGGGCGTCGGGCCGAACTCGGCCAGCGACCACTGGCCCGTCGAGTTCGGCACGCTGCGGGCCGCCGGGGAGCGCGGGGTAGCGGTCCACAACGTCGGCAACGGCGAGGATCTGGGCATCTGGGGCCCCGGGGCGCGCGACGGCACCCCCGCGAGCACCGAACCGGTGTCCCCGAACCGGGACGAGGACTGGGTGTTCCAGCCGTCCGGTGTCTCCCAGGACGGCAAGAAGAAGACGTACCGCATCGTCAGCTTGACGTCACCGCCCGACAAGCCCAAGTGCCTCGACGTCGAAAACGGCCCGTCGGGACGGCCCGGCGATCGCTACGTCCTCCAGGACTGCCGCCCCCTCCAGCACCCTCCGGGCCTCCCGGACCTCGGCGCCAGCCAGAACTTCAGCCTGATCTCCCCTGACCCGCGCCTCCCCAACATGCACGTGCTCACCAACGAGGCCACCGGTTTCGACGCGTCCGTCCTGGACCGGGCGCCGGGCCTCGGGCACTGGATCGGCCTTGGAGATAGGCAGCCGAAGGACGCCCGCACCTACTACTTCTACCTCAACCCGGTGACGGCCGGTCCCGCGTAACCGGTCCCACACCCCGGCCGCAGCCGCCCCCGGGTGGCTGCGGCCCGGTACGTCCGCCGTGACGTCAGCAGCATTGCCACGTGAACATGGCCTGGTCGAAACGGCCCGCGGCGAGGTCGTCCGGGCGGATCAGCCAGTACAGGGCGCCGCCGTCGCCCCACATCAGGTCCGCGTCCTCGTCGGAGTCGAACTGGGCCAGCAGCACCCAGCGCCGCGCCTCCTCCTCGATCCGGGGGTCCTCCCACGCGACGCCCCCGCCCAGCGCACCGTGCGCCACTACGCTCTCCACGGCGCCCTGGATCGACTGCGGATGGCCGCCGATCTGATGCGCGGTGCCGCTCTCGTACTCCCACAGCGCCCTCTCGAACGCGTCCGGAAGCTCCATGCCGTCGAGGACGGGCGATTCGGTGTCGGGGGCGCTCGGCCCTATGCGCGCGGTCAACGGCACCGCCGGGTACGGGGTGAGCCCGTCCCCGTCCCCGTCCCCGTCCTTGTGCGAGTCGGGCGGCAGATGAAGCACGCGGGCTCCGGGCCAGGTGGTGGGGTCGGCGGTGTCGACCAGGGCGTCGTCGTCCTCGTCGCCGTAGTAGAAGAAGGCCAGCCGCCCTTCCGTGGGCAGCGGTACGTCCAACTCGCCCGTGGGCAGCGTGGCGAGGGCGGCGAGCGCGGCGCAGTCGACCGCCGCCACGAACCGCAGCGGGCCCTTGCCCTCCCACACCGGCCACGCCACGTCGTCGGGCAGCCGGGGCAGACCGCCGAGCTGCCCGACCACCGGCTCGCCCGCCTCCGCCGCCCGCAGGTGGGCGGCGGGCCGCAGCAGGGCGGTCCAGCGGCGGGCCGCGTCGGCGGGGAGGTGGGCGCGGGCGAGGTCGTGCAGCGCGTCGTTCGTCATACGGCCCATCATCACGGGCCCCACCGACACCGGTCCCCTGGGCGGGGTTCCTCTCCCCCACCCCGCCCCTTCCCGAACCGGGGACACCCCGGACCCCACTGCGGACGCAGCGACGGCGGCTGGAGACACCCCGGGCCCCGCTGCCGGGCGCGGGTGCAGCGGGCGCACATCCCGGAGCCCGCTGCCGAGCACAGGAACGGCGGGCAGGCACACCCCGGGCCCCGCTGCGGGATGCGAGGCGGCAGGCAGGCACACCCCAGACCCCACCGCCGGATGCGAGGCGGCAGGCAGGCACACCCCGGACC